>NC_014033.1:657500-1315000 GCF_000025925.1 Xylanibacter ruminicola 23
GCTCCTGCTGGCGACCCACTACCTTCGAGGTGCCGTAATCGTAAACATTGCGTGTACAGAACAATGGTTTGGGATTATCGGGACCGTGAGGTGCAAACTTCTTCAGATCGTTGTGCAGACGCTTGGTAACATCCTTAAAGTCGATAACCGCATCGATATCGAGTGTAGCCTCAGTCTGTTCAGGCTGAATGTGCTCCATGACGTATTTCTGGAAGCGGCTGCGGAACTCAGGGATGTTCTCGATCTTGAGCGAAAGACCAACAGCATAGGTGTGACCGCCAAAGTTCTCGAGCAAGTCGCGACAGCTCTTGATGGCATCGTACACATCGTAGCCAGCCACACTGCGGGCCGAACCTGTAGCAATGCCGTTGAACTTAGTGAGTACTACCGTGGGGCGGTAGTAAAGCTCAGTGAGTCGCGAAGCCACAATGCCGATAACACCCTTTTTCCAGTTCTCGTCGTAAAGCACGATACTGGCGTGGTGCTTCTGGCTCTCCAGCTTTTCTACAATCTGGTTGGCCTCTTCGGTCATCTGCTTGTCAACATCCTTACGCTGCTCATTATACTCATTGATATGGTTAGCCTCGGCCAGCGCCTTGTTCAGGTCTTTCTCAACCAGCAGGTCGACAGCCTCGGTACCATTCTGCATACGTCCTGATGCATTGATACGTGGTCCAATCTTGAATACGATATCACTCATGGTGATTTCGCGACCGGTCAAGCCACAGATATCAATAATAGCCTTTAAGCCCACCGACGGACTCTGGTTCAGCTGTTTCAGTCCGTGGTAGGCCAGAATACGGTTCTCGCCCATGATAGGCACGATATCAGCTGCAATACTTACAGCACAGAAATCGAGCAGAGGTATCAGTCGCGAGAATGGGATGCCATTGTTTTTGGCAAATGCCTGCATAAATTTAAAACCTACACCGCATCCACACAGGTCTTTGAATGGGTAGGTGGAATCTTCGCGCTTGGGGTTGAGTATCGCGACAGCATTGGGCAACTCATCATCGGGTACGTGGTGGTCGCAAATGATGAAATCTATGCCCAGACTCTTGGCATAGGCAATCTCTTCGATGGCCTTGATACCGCAATCCAGTACAATAATGAGCTTGATGCCTTTTTCTGCAGCATAATGTAGTCCTTTCTTGCTGATACCGTATCCCTCTTCATAGCGGTCGGGGATATAATATTCGATGTTAGAATAGAACTGCTGCAGGAATTTGTACACCAAGGCTACCGCCGTACATCCATCGACATCGTAGTCGCCGTAGACCATGATACGCTCTTTGCGCCCCATCGCATCGTTGAGCCTGTCTACCGCTACATCCATGTCGTTCATCAGGAACGGATCTATCAGCTCGTTGAGCATCGGACGGAAGAAGCGCTTGGCAGCGCTCTCCGTTTTGATGCCTCGCTGGATAAGGAGATTGGCGAGTATCGGACTCATGCCGATTTTCTCACCAAGCTCCTTAGCCGCCGTCTGTTGTTCTGATGTAGGTGGTTGGTAATTCCACTTAAAATGCATTAGATACCTAACTTTTTACGTATGTCGGCAGGAATAGCATTCTTATTAATCAGGAAGTCCATCGTGTTCAGAGCGATGTAATCCTTTGTCATATACCAGATTCCCTTGTAGGCACCAGTCTCGCCCCAAGAGTTCTTCACCAGATAATACTCCTTACCATACTGATCCTTGGCAACACCGTAAATCAGCATACCGTGGTCGTCGGTCAGCTCCCAGTTGTCGAAACGCTCCTGGCGCATCTCCTGTGTAGGCTTAACCTCAGGCACCTTGCAACCCAGTGAGTCGATGATGTTACGCTTCTTGTCCTGAGCCAGGTTCAGCCAGCGAGCCATATCGCTACCAGCGAGGCTCTGAGCAGCCTTACCGTCAACGGCATAAGCCAGACCGTTACGTGTGAATCCCTCTTCTGATACGTCGCCGCCCCATGCGATGGTGTAACCGTTCTCAACAGCGTTGTCGATTACGCGCATCATCTCGTCCATAGGCAGGTTGTAGCTCTGTGGGAAACGCCAGTTGTCCTGTACCTCTACAGCGAAAGTAGAGTAGAAGGGGTGGTGAGTATAGCTGGTAATGCTAACATAATCGTCGAGGTTGATACCTAACGAAGCCATGAAGCTCTTTGGAGTGTACTCCTTACCCTCGAAGGTGAACTTCTCAGGACACTTACCCAGATAAGCATCCAGGATACCCTGCAATCCAACCTTCCACTGGTTAGAAATCTTGCGAGCGCTGCTCTTTGCAATAGCTGCAACGTATGGCTCCATCTGACCAAAGAACTCGTTGAAGTTGTTGAGTGAGTCGCCATAGAGTGAGCCTGGGAAAGGCATGATGCCCTGTGGCACGATACCGTGGGTCTTCAGTGTGTGGAGCACGTCCTCAGCACTTCCACCCTGAGAGAACTGGCAATCGCCATGGAAACGAACCACCTGAATGGCACGATCCATGTAGGTCTTGTTGGCTACGAACGACTCGTCGAGGTCGTAGCTCTTACCTGTTGCCTTCAGAATCTCAGCCTCAAAGAAAGAGAGGGTAGAGTAGTCCCAGCACGTACCCGAACGGTTCTGGTCCTTAATGCTAGTGATAGGGTTCTCCTTGATGGTTGTGAACACGGGTTTGTTCGCATCCTTTGCGGGCGCCTTTTTCTTGGCTGCCGAAGCACTCAAGGCCATGATAGCCACGAGTGCGAGTGTTGTCATTTTCTTCATTTTGTTTTTTATTTTTAATTTATTGATTATTCATTGCCATAAACTCCTCAACATCCTTGGGGTGATAAGGAATTCTGTTTTTGCCCAGGAATCGGCAACCGTCCTTGGTAATCAGGATGTCGTCCTCGATACGGATACCACCAAAGTCCTTGTAGGTCTCGAGCTTGTCGAAGTTCAGGAACTCCTTGCAGTGTCCGCTGGCTTTCCACTCGTCGATGAGCTGCGGAATAAAGTAGATGCCAGGCTCGTCGGTAATCACAAAGCCCTCTTCAAGCTTGCGCCCCATACGCAGACAGTTGGTACCAAACTGCTCCAGGTTAGGACGTGTCTCTTCGTCAAAGCCTACGTAAATCTGGCCCAGTCCTTCCATATCGTGTACATCCATACCCATCATGTGTCCCAGTCCGTGAGGTAGGAACATGGCATGGGCGCCGGCACGAACAGCCTCGTCGGTATCACCCTTCATCAGGCCGAGCTCCTTCAGGCGCTCAGTCATCAGTCGGCATACTGCAAAGTGTACATCCATATATTTTACGCCTGGTTTAGCCACCTCGATTGCATAATCGTGACAAGCCTCTACAATCGAGTAGATTTCCAGCTGGCGCTGATTGAACTTACCGTTAACAGGCATGGTGCGGGTGTGGTCCGAGCAATAGTCGTCCAGTTCGCATCCTGCATCGCAAAGAGCCAGTCGGCCAGCTTCCAGTTTAGCATCCGATGGGTTGCCGTGCATAATCTCGCCATGCTGGCTGAAGATAGTTGCAAAGCTGGTACCCTGAGCCAGACTGCGGGCGATACCGTCCACCTGTCCGCCGATATAACGCTCGGTTACACCTGGACGAATCAGCTTCTGGGCTGTGGTATGCATCATATAGCCCACCTCGCAGGCACGCTCAATAGCCTCAATCTCCTGTGGCTCCTTGGTGGCGCGCATTTTTACTACAGCCTTAATCAGCTGCTGCGAGGCCTGCTCCTTTTGCTGGTTGGGATGAATGCCCAGCAGGTCCATAATCTGTATCTTGGTATCGAAACGGTATGGGGGCAGGAAGTGATATTTGGTATTTGGTGAGAGGTGATGGATATATGTAGCCAGTTCCTTCATAGGAGCGGTCTTCTTTACACCAACCTCAGCAGCCAGATCGGCTACCGATGGTGTAAAGCCCATCCATACGATATCCTCTACGTCGATATCGTCGCCAAAAATCATCTCTTCGTTGTTGTCGATATCAATCACACCTACCAGTCCGTCGCGGTGCTGTCCGAAGTAGTAAAGAAATGAAGAATCCTGTCGCATAGGAGCATAAGCGTTGGCCGGATAATTAACCGGTGCATCGTTGTTTCCAAACAGAATAACAACTCCTTCGCCTACGAGTTTCTTCAGTTCTTCGCGTCTCTTAATATAAGTATCTATACTAAACATTTGTGGAAAATACGTTTAATTTTATCAATTTGTCGGCAAAGATACACATTATTTATCAAAAAGCCATCCCTTTACTCCTATTTTTTACAATAATTATGCAGATTAGTAGAATTTATTTCGTACCTTTGCACGCAAAAATCGAAAAATAAGACTAAAAGACATATGGGAAAAGTAATTTTGACGGGCGACCGTCCCACTGGTAAACTTCACCTTGGACACTATGTCGGTTCGCTGCGCCGACGTGTTCAATTGCAGAATCAGGGCGATTTTGATCGCATGTTTGTGTTTATGGCCGATGTGCAGGCTCTGACTGATAATGCTGATAATCCTGAGAAAATTCGTCAGAATATCATCGAGGTAGCACTCGACTACCTGGCTGCAGGTCTCGATCCTGAGAAGTGTACGCTCTTTATCCAGAGTCAGATTCCTGAGCTGGCCGAGCTTACCACCTATCTGATGAACCTGGTTTCGGTTAGTCGTGTACAGCGCAACCCAACTGTTAAGACCGAGGTAAAAATGCGTGGTTTCGAGGGCGAGAGTATTCCTCTCGGATTCTTCTGCTACCCTGTATCACAGGCTGCCGATATCACACTGTTCAAGGCTACCACCGTTCCTGCTGGTGAGGACCAGGAGCCTATGCTCGAGGTAACTCGCGAGTTGGTTCGCCGTTTCAATCAGATTTATGCACCTGTATTGGTTGAACCTAACATCATGCTGCCTGAGAACCTGACTGCACGCCGCTTGCCTGGTACTGATGGTAAGGAGAAGATGTCGAAGAGCCTTGGCAACTGCATCTACCTCTCTGATACAGCTGAGGATGTATGGCAGAAGGTGCGCTCTATGTACACCGACCCTGAGCACGTGAACCTGAACGATCCTGGTCACGTAGAGGGCAACGCTGTGTTTACTTATCTCGACGCTTTCTCTACCGATGAGGATTTTGCCAACTTCCTGCCTGAGTATCAGAATCTCGACGAGCTGAAGGATCACTACCGTCGTGGCGGTCTGGGCGATATGAAGTGCAAGAAGTTCCTGAATCAGGTGCTCAACCAGTTCCTGGAGCCAATGCGCCTGCGTCGTGCAGAGTTTGAGAAGGATATCCCAGAGATTTACAATATTCTGAAGAAAGGTACCGAGCAGGCCCGCGAGGTAGGCGCCCAGACGATGGACGAGGTTCGCAAGGCCATGCGTATCGACTACTTCAACGATGCAGAACTTATCCGCCAACAGGCTGAGAAGTTCGCAAAATAACCCCAATAAGCTATCCCCGCCAACCAGCGGGGATAGCTTATTTTCTAATCTTCTTACGAAACTCCGGCACTTGCTCTGTGGGCATCATCAGCAGGCATTCTTTGATGCTTTTTCCACCGAGTGGATCGATGCCTTGTTCCATTTGTCGGCATAGCTCCATTCGGATTTTGGCTGTCTGGCATACGTCGCCTTGTATCTCTTTCAGCGTGAAGGTGCCGTCGGGCTTCTTTTCCAAAAACTCGCCTGCATAACAAGGTGTATTGCAGTACTGGCAATAGTCGTGCCTGCCACATGCCGTAAACGTCCGTTTTTGGTCAGTTTGAAGCATCTGCATGCGCTGGGCACTCAGGATGGTCTCCTTGAGTGATGAGTGATGCAAATTGCCATACGTGATAGGAATATTACTGCATCCTCTTACCACTCCACTAGGCGAAATAGTTATTAGTCTGTTGGCATTACAGGGGAATCCGCTAGCGCTGCCAAATGCATAACCGTCGGCCTTCCCATCTTTAGGGATATGATTTTTGGCCAGCGGGTCCATCAGGATGATGCGCAGGGCCTCAGGCCGTGTCTGCAGATGCTCAATCATCGACACATCACCATCGGCACCAGGATTTAGCGTACATGAAACCTCTATCTCAGCCCCCAGTTCATAAGCTATCTTGCGTACCCCGTAATAACTGCGGGTGTTCAGACGGAAAACGGGCGTTTTAATGTTCAGGGGTACAGGCCACGCTGAGAGTTCGCGAAGCACATTCATCGACTGTTCCCATGAGCCTCGCCTACGCGTAATCTGGTCGTGTACCTCAGCATCAGTGCTATAGATCGACACGCTGAGTTGTAGCAGCCCCATGCGGGCTATTCGGCGTATCTTCTCTTTGGTGTTTATGGCTTGGGCGTTGGTAAACAGGTTTACCGCCAGGTTACACTTGTGCATATAGTCGAGAATATCCCAGCAGTGTGGGTAGCTGAACGGGTCGCCGCCAGTAACAGTTACTTCAGGTATCCCTAAATCTACGGCTTCATCAATGATACGTTTGTAGTCGTCCATTGTCAGCATATCAGGGCGCAAGCGGTGCTCCTCATGTAAGTCGCTGCGTGCAGCCCCTTCGTTGAAGCAGTGCAGGCATCGCTCACTGCAGGCATAGGTCAGTTCAAAGTTTATCGAAACCCGTTGTTCCTGGGGTAGTGTGTCCCAATAGTCGGCTGCTGGCTCACTGCCGTTATTACTGATACATGGTGGAAAGTCCTTGCGGTATTGCTGCCACTCATCGTCGCTCCACACATGGTCGTGCACCAGTCCGATAGGTAACAGCTGTTGGCAGCAGAACTCCTCTACTTGTTCCTCTTCAGTGCCTGTCACCCAAGCGATATGTGCTGTGTTGATGGGACTTTCTCTCTCGCCCGCCAGCACCTCTTTGATCAGCAGGGCCGACACGTCATCGAATGTATAGCAAGTGCCGCGGGCCGTGTTATACATCACTGCTCTCTGTGCATGGCGATTGAATGCGCCACAGGTATATAGCGGTCGGATAAAGGTCATACCTTGTTTCGTTGATAATTCAGATAGATACAGTTGATACCGTTCATGTACTTGTGATTGAGATTCTTGCACAAGCGCGACAGAATGGCTCGTCGCAGGTTATTCTCATCTATATCTGCAACTTCTTCATCACTATATTTATAAATCGGATTTCGCAGAGGACCTTTGCTCTTGACTACCGCTGTGAATTCCTTTTCCTTGTCGATGATGCGCACATCAAAGGTCTCATTCGTCTTGGAATTCTGGGGCTCATGGGTCTCCACAATCTCGTAAAGCAACTCCTCCAGGGCAATATCCACAGCCATACCGTCGGGCAGTTCGCAAGCCTCAATAAATGGACGTATCTTGCCCAGAAATGTCGCTACCCCCTCGTTGGTATAAGGTATAGAGAAGGTTACAGCCGGGTTGGATGGTACTGTGTTTTGCAATGTAGGCCAACTATACAAGGAGTTCTTGCGATGAACCACATAAGCCATGCCCAGGATTACCAGCAGCAGGAGCCAGGAGGTGGTGGGCAGGGTATACCATAGGAGCTGAGGGGTATAGAAGGCCATCAGGGCAATAATGCCGATGGTGCCCAGGTTGGTCACTATTTCTATCCATCTGCATAGTTTATGATGTCCCTGTACAAAATAAAGCACGCTGAGCGTCTCGGATATGGCATTAGGTAGAAATGCCAGACTCAGAAGTCGGAACGGGGTGCGACATTCTTCTATCAGCGTGTCGTCGGCTCCAAATATCCTGGCCAGCAAATCAGGGAAAAGGAATATCAGCAGGCTAACCGTCAGCATGACTCCTGTCAACAGGCGGAATATGCGCCGTGTGAGCATGCGGAAGCTGTCGAAGTCCTCTTCGCCCAGCAGGATGCCGCCGATATTGCTGATGGCTGTATTCGAGCCAGACAATGCCAGCATACAGATGGCATTAATCTGGAAGTAGATGGTAAAGATATACATGCCGTCGGCACCAAGTTTGTTCACTACCAGTGAGTTCATGGTAAAAGACATGGCAGGCATAAAGAGTGCTGATATCAGCATGGGCAGTCCAATAGAAAAGCACTCACGATACTGCTTGATGCTACATATCTTCGCAGGATGCCTGAGGCGGAATATCTTACTGTTTTTGCGCAGATAGCCTAACAGCGAGGTGAATGCGAGCAAGTTACTGATACCTGTGGCCAACGAAGCACCTGCCATCCCCATATCAAACACACCGCACAGCAGTATGTCAAACCCTACATTGAGTATCTGTGAGATGATGATGCGTCGGGTGATGAGTCGCGGACTACCGTTTGTGATGACATAGGATAAAGGTACACCGAATACAGCTGCTACGAAGATGGCAAACATGTCGGCATGAATATATGGCCGCAGCATGGGTAGCAGACGCTGGTCGTCGGTAATCAAGCCTGCCACGATATCGAGGAAAGGCAACATGAGAACAATCACCAAAAGCGCGGAGGCGATAACATAGTACAGATGATTATTGAACACACGGTTCACCTGGTCGTAGTTTTGGGCACCAATGCCTCGAGCGCTCAGAAATCTGGCCCCGGCACTCATCATTCCTATAATGATGAACATACAACTCGCAATGGGTTGCCAGATACGTACAATTGACAGCGCATCAGGTGAAACGAGATGAGATACGACAACAGAGTCGGTAAGTCCGCCAAGTTGTAGTATCAGGGACGACATGACGGTCGCCAGGAAAAACGAACCGAACATGTTCTTCAATACATATTCATTACGCTGCATCATATTTTAATCTATAAACTGCCACACCTATCATCGTGAACTTGTCCTTCATAAAAGTGTAGGCATCCGTGTTTGAAAGTTCTAATCTATTTCCTGTGGCATGGTAGAAGTGCAGCCTGCCGCTGATCCATTTGGCTATCAGCAGATGCTTAATCTCCACACCTCTTGCCCAGGTATGCTGATCACACACCACTGCCATGATGTCGCCATCGCGAATCACGCCGAGCTCCGAATCCTGCGGCATGTTCAGCAGTTCACGGGGGATATAGGTAAAGCGCACGCGCTGCTGCTGGCGAAGGGCGATGGCCTTGTAGTTGTCTTCGTCGTCCATCTGTGGGCGGAACAGGTATTTGTTTCTGGTCATATAATTCAGTTGCAGGTCCATCAGTCCCGTAAAAGGAAAGGCGGGCTCGTCGGGGCTGATACGTTCCACGAATCCCTCTTTGATGGCCGACTGCATGATCCAGGTAAAGTAATGATTGCGGGTGGCAAACGATACGACGCCGTCCTGATAATGCATGCGCCGGTAGTAATCCTTCAGGTCTGCCAGCGTGGTGCGCCCGTCTCTGTAGCACAGTGCCAGTGCCAGTACATCTTCTATCACGGTGGTACAATCCACATGACTAAGGCTCACCATCAGATGTTCTTCTTCCATCGGCTGAGTGAATTCTGTTGCAACGCCCTCCATCAGTTGTTGGAAGAAGTATTCAGTCGGCGGCAACGATTGATCCACGTTTTTCATCGCACGTTGCAGTATCTGCTCGTTTTGCGCGTCAAACTGCTGCTCGTTGCGTCGCAGGCGGCGGAGTAGTCTGTTATGGAAAAAACTTGTTGAGATACGGCTGAGAGGCGTCCTGATACAGAACACCAACCATAACGAGCGCAGCGCTGCCAACTGTTCGCGCCAGTAATAGGGGTTGCTCTTCACCTTCTCATAGTCGCTGATGTCAATGCCCCAGGCATCATAACCCAGCCATCGGGCAATGCGCACCGAACGGGCGATATGAAAGCTGCTGGTCAGGATGTAGAATCGGGTTTGCTTGAAAAACAAATTCATATCCCATAATGAGCGGAAGGTGTTATAGCCACAGGAGTCGAGCACAAAGCGCTCTTCAGGAATATGATATTCCTCTACCAGCGTGCGGTAGATGACGGTAGTGTCAGCACGACAACCGGAGATGTAGAACAGCCAGTCGGGATAGGTATTGGCCAGGATGCTCACCAGCCTCACCCGCAACTGCAGGATAGGCGACAGCGAGTTGTCGGGACGCAGTTTGGCACCTAACACCAGGCAGACTTTTACGCCTTCAGGCACCTGTTTGCCCTTCAGCCCCTGCAACCTGTCATGATGTAGTTTAACATACCGCATGGTCCGATTTATGTATTTTTTCTTCTATCTCATGAAGAAGAATGATCTGTTCTCTGACACTGGCAGCAAACGCATCACTGTTTTCCAGAATGTAGGCCTTCAGTTCGGCGATGTCCTGACATTTCAGATGGTGTATCACCATGAAATGCAACCCACACCCCTCGGCATGATGACCGGCACCGTCGAAAAAGGTTACTCTGCCGTCAGTAATATCTGAGTTAGAGCGTGCCCACAAGTGGAATATCCTGTTAATCGCGTTCGTCAGCGGATTGTCGGAATGGCAATAGCAAACCAGTTCGCCTGGATGCTCTTCCAGATATTGTGTAATCACCGCCACAATCATGCGCCCCACTTCCTTGTCAGGCGCACCGCCACGCATCCCGTCGGCAAGCCTGAGCACAAAGTAGAGCACGCGATGACTGCCAATCTCTGCCACCTCAATAAAATGAAGCACATAAAGACGACTCGCGGCATTGTAAAACTCCACCGCCGAATCGCCTCTTTTCCTTAACACCAATTTGGATATGGTGTTAATCTTCGCTATTCCTTCTTCAGATAGAGAATTCGTTGTTCTTGACTATATAAATAATACCTATTTCTTATTCGTTGTTGCACAAAAACTTACACGATCTCCATCATCTAACGTTCTCTGCACATAGTCGTCGAGATTCAGCGCCTGAGCGGTAATAATACTAACAGGTGATTTTCTGATTGCAAATGGGTTGTTTTTCTTTTCCATATTCTTCAAATGTTTAAGTTAAATAATAATATTCAAAAGCTTGTGCTTTAATTATTTGGGCAAAGATACGAATATTTTTATGATTCATCTCGATTTTTGCGTTAATTAACATAAGTTAATCGCTGTCAAGCAAGTCGGGACGGAGACGGCGTGTACGCTCCATGGCCTGTTCAAATTCCCATTCGCGTATTTTTGCTTCGTTACCGCTCAGCAGTATCTCGGGCACTTTCCAACCCTTGTAGTCAGCCGGACGGGTGTAGATAGGTGCTGCCAGAATATCATCCTGGAAGCAGTCGGAGAGTGCACTCTGCTCGTCGCCAATCACGCCAGGCACCACTCTCACGATGGCATCAGCAATCATGGCTGCCACCAGCTCACCCCCAGTCAGCACAAAGTCGCCAATCGAAATCTCCTTGGTAATCAGGTGTTCACGAATACGCTGGTCGATACCTTTATAGTGGCCGGCCAATATGATCAGGTTGCCCTTCATGGAGAGGTCGTTGGCCATGTGCTGGTCGAAACGCTCACCGTCGGGCGAGGTGAATATCACTTCATCATAGTCACGCTCGGCTTTCAAGGCTGTGATACAACGGTCGATAGGCTCGCACTGCATCACCATGCCTGCGCTGCCGCCGTATGGGTAATCATCCACGCGGCGCCATTTGTCCAATGTGTAGTCTCTCAGGTTGTGCAAACGGATTTCAGCCAGTCCCTTCTTCTCTGCTCTTGCCAGAATCGACTCGTGAACAAAGCCTTCCAACATCTCTGGCAGTACGGTTATAATATCTATTCTCATCTAAAAAATGCTTTAATTCGTTCTATATATTTCATACCTGTTTGTCGGCCAATATCATACACACGCTGCATCTCGTCGGGATTGTGAGATATATGTCCGATGGGTAGTTTTTCGTCGGGACGGATCACCAGTGCACGCCCCGTACTTTCTGCTTGATAAACATATGCCAACTGCTGGTTGTACATCAGGTGGCGCTGGTCCATCGCCTCTATCATCTTCGGATATTTTCTCAGCGCTATGCGCATCAGCGGCATCAGCTTGTTGTGCTCCTTCACGTAGCCATCGGGCTGGGTGAGTATCACCAGATTCTTTTCGTAGCCGATGCTTTCAAAATACTCTAGTGGTATCGAGTCGGCCACACCGCCATCCAGCACCTTCATGCCTTCCAACTCAACCACCTTCGACACCAGTGGCATCGAGGCCGAGGCGCGAATCCAGTCGTAGGTGGTGGGTGTCACCTTCGGCAGACTCTTATATACCGCCTTACCCGTCTCGACATCCGTACAAACGGCGATGAACTCCATGGGGTTGGCATCGTAGGCCGCATTGTCAAACACGTCATATTTGGTAGGGATCACATGGTAGCCGAACTCGGCATTGTAGAGATCGCCCGATTTCAACAATGACTGCCACGAACAGAACCGGCTGTCGTGGGCAAATGCCTTGTTGTAGCGTATGGCGCGCCCTATCTGACGACTCTTGTAATTGCAGCCAAAGGCAGCACCAGCCGAAACGCCAATCAGACCATCGGGCTCAATCCTGGCTTCCATCATCACATCGATGATGCCTGCCGTAAACAGCCCGCGCATAGCGCCTCCTTCTAATACCAGTCCCTTTTTCATGGGTGCAAAGATAATTATTTTAATTAAGAATTAAGAAATAAGAATTAAGAAATAACAAAAATTATGTTGATTATTTGGCGATTTCGCTTTTTCTACTTATTTTTGCAGCAGTTATGAATAGGATAGCATTATTGGTTGTATCGTTTATGACGTCGCTGATGGTTTGTGCTCAAGCCATCTATGATCCTAAGTGTATCACCATGATGGATGCACCTTTGGAGGGTACCGATTCGGCGTTTATACCTGCACTTAAAAGCGTGGGATTTGTACCTGTTGAGAACGACGACGAAGAAGAGGGTACCTATCACTTAAAGGGCGACTTTTATGGTATTAAGGATGCCCGTCTTGAGGTAACGGTAAACGATAAGACCAAACTGCTCAGCGAGGCGACTGTTACATGTGGTCCTTATCGCACCCGCGAACTTTACGAGCGTAATCAGAAGTATTTGCTGGGTAAGCTGCAGCGCGAGTGGGGTAACTTTAAGGCCAAGGGCGATGGCTCGCTCTATATCCTGACTGAATACGGCTATATCCGTCAGAGTGTGACGCTCCACGAGAATGGGGCGCACTCCATCAGCTACTATTATCTGAATATGGCACCTTATTATAAAGATGTGTCGAACATGGGATTGAAGGGCTTTGTGCAGGAGGTAATTACTGAGAATCCTGTGGCGGAGAACCCCATCGAACATTTCGATGAGATGGGTAAGATTGAGTCAACTGAACTCACTGAGCGTAAGTATAATCAGGTGGGCTATCTTATCTCGGCTACCACTACCGAGGGTGGAGAGAAAAAGCTGATTACCTACGAGTATAACGACGAGGGTAATCTGAAGCGCACAATTCAGACAAACACAGTTTCAGGTTTGAAACTGGTTACCGAATACAAGTGGAACGATGATGGCGAGATGGTGCAACAGAGTCAGAAAGCTTTTGACAAGACCAACGAGTGCATTATGAGCGTAACGATGAAATACGACATACAGGAACGCGACGACAACGATAACTGGACTCGCAACCAGCTGCACATTACCAACTGGCTAAAAGGACAGCGTGCCCAGACGATGGAAGTCGTCCAGACACGCACAATCTCTTATTGGGATGAAGATTAACCTATCATCTCTAGGAATTCCTCTTCGCTCATAATCTTAATTCCCAGCTTCTCTGCTTTCTGCAGTTTTGATGGTCCCATGTTCTCGCCGGCCAGGATAAACGATGTCTTGCTGCTGATGCTGCCCACATTCTTTCCACCATTCTGTTCGATAATGGCCTTATATTCGTCGCGACTATGATGGGCAAACACACCACTAATCACAATGCTTTGGCCTGCAAGCTTATCAGATATGTTAGCCGTCTGAGCCTCAGATAGTTCCATCTGCAAACCGTAATTTCTGAGGCGTTCGATAATCTTCAGGTTTTCCTCGGTATGGAAGTAGGTGATGATACTCTTGGCCATCACCTCGCCGATACCTTCAATCTCTTGCAACTCCTCGATGCCGGCATTCATCAGCGCATCTATATTCTTAAAATGGCGTGCCAACAGCTTGGCTGATGTTTCACCCACAAAACGGATGCCAAGAGCGAATACCACGCGCTCGAAAGGTACTTCTTTCGAGGCGGCAATGCCGTTTACAATGCGCTGGGCCGACTTGGTTCTGCTACCGTCGCCATTAATCTGCTGTACATCAATGTCGTATAGGTCGGCAATGTTATGTATCAGTCCGTGGCGGTAGTAATCATCCACCGTCTCGGGACCCAGTGAATCGATATTCATGGCCTTGCGGGCAATAAAGTGCTCGATACGACCCTTGATTTGTGGCGGACAACCGCTATCATTTGGACAATACCACGCAGCCTCGCCCTCGTAGCGGACCAATGGGGTGCCGCATTCAGGACAACGCTTAATAAACTCAACGGGCTGGGCGATGATGGGGCGCTGATCGATATCTACACCAACAATTTTGGGGATAATCTCGCCACCTTTCTCTACATATACGTAGTCGCCAATATGCAGGTCGAAACTCTTGATAAAATCCTCGTTGTTAAGGGTGGCGCGCTTAACTGTTGTGCCTGCCAATTGTACAGGATCCATGTTGGCCACAGGGGTGATGGCACCAGTACGACCCACCTGATAGGTAACCTCGTTCAGGCGGGTGCAAACACGCTCGGCCTTGAACTTATAAGCGATGGCCCAACGTGGACTCTTGGCTGTAAAGCCTAAGGCACGCTGCTGTCGGATGGAGTTCACCTTCAGCACGATGCCATCCGTAGCCACAGGCAGTTTTTTGCGCTCGGTGTCCCAGTAGTTGATGAAGTCGTAAATCTGCTGCAGTGTCTTCACCTTCTTCATGCCCTCTGATATCTTGAACCCCCAGCTGCGGGCCACTTCCAGATTCTCATAGTGACCCTCGGCAGGCAACTCTTCGCCTAACAGATAATAGAGGTAGGCGTCCAACTGACGACTGGCCACCAAGCTCGATTTCTGACTTTTCAGCGTACCGCTGGCAGCGTTTCGTGGATTGGCAAACAGGGGCTCTTCGGCCTCTTCGCGCTCCTTGTTAAGGCGTTCAAACACGCTCCAAGGCATCAGAATCTCGCCACGAATCTCAAATTCGCGAGGGTAGGCTGGGGCGGCAAACAGGTCGCCGGCAGCTGGTGGTGTCAATACCAAAGGTATGCTTCGTATGGTTTTTACATTCGTGGTCACATCATCGCCATGCACACCATCGCCTCGTGTCACAGCCTGTGTCAGCTTGCCATCCACGTAGGTGAGCGAAATCGACAGACCGTCGTATTTCATTTCGCAGCACACCTCAAAATCCTCGCCCGCCAGGCCTTTCTTCACGCTCTCGTACCAGTCGGCCACATCCTGCTCGTTGTAGGTGTTGGCCAGCGATAGCATGGGGTATTTATGTTCCACCTGACGGAACTCCTCGTTCAGGTCGCTACCCACACGCTGTGTGGGCGAATTAGGGTCCGCCATCTCAGGGTGCTTAGCCTCCAGGTCCTGCAGCTCGTGCATCATAAAGTCGAACTCCTGGTCGCCGATGGTAGGCTGGTTCAGCACGTAGTATTTGTAATTATGCTCGTGCAACTCCTTGCGTAGCTGCTCAATACGCTTAATTTCGTCCATTATTCATCTATTTTTGTTTGCAAAAATACAAAAAAACTCGAAATCGGAAAAATTTTCAATTATCAATTTTCAATTTTCAATTAATTTGCTACCTTTGTAGCCATTATGTGGATGATGTTTCGTGTGGTGCCCATCATGTGGCATGCTGTTCGTCCCAGTAGGGTGGTTGATATGCCTGCTGTGGTAAACTCTTTCTGGATGCGGAAAGGGTTCGAGGGGCTCACGTTCTTTGGGAATATCCTTACCCCGTCGCAAGCTGAGGCCGATCTATTTGGTCATCATCAAGAGATGAAGAACCACGAGATGATTCATCTGCGCCAAGCCCAGTCGTGTGGCGATTCGTGGTGGCGCTTCTACCTATTATATATATGGTACTGGCTCAAGGCCTTGCCTGCCAATCGGCAGCTAAAGCATGGCGCTTACCTGGTGAATCCCTTCGAGCTGGAGGCCTATCGCCACATGAACGATCTTACTTATCTGGCGAATGGCAAGGCCACTGAATGGCGCCAATACGCCAAAATGTCAATCAAAGAGCGAATAGAATTATATAATCGACAAAAATAAAGTTCAATGTTCAAAGTTCAAAACTCCAAGTTACAAGCGCATAGCGCTATCTTTTTAGCCAACACCATCTTCGGATTAGGTGTTCCTGTAACCAAACTGTTGCTCGATGAGTGGGTTACCCCTATGGGCTATATGGCCTCTCGTTCTTTGGGAGCTTGTATCGTGTTTTGGGCGATTGCGGCTTTTTTACCGAAGGAGAAAGTTGAACGTAAGGACTTGATAACCATATTGTTAGGTGGCTTGCTTGGATTTGTAGTTTCACAAACCCTTACTGCCTGGTCGCTCGATTATACCAGCCCGGTTTACTTCTCGCTTATAGCCACACTTACCCCTGTTGCGGTAATGCTTTGTGCGGCCCTCACCATTGGCGAGAAGATTACGCCTATGAAATCTATAGGTGTGTTGTTGGGTATAGCAGGTGCTGTGTTGATGGTGTTAATGAGTCAGTCGATGGGGTCGGGTAAGAACGATCTTATTGGTATCGTACTTGCCATTCTGAGTGTACTTACCTGGGCCATCTATCTCATTATCACCCGCAATGTGGCCTCCAAGTATTCACCCGTTACCCAGCTGAAGTATGTGTTCCTTATTTCAGCCATCGTTACCGTGCCCATCGCTTGGCCAGAACTCTCTGCTAATGCCCTCTATACCCCAGAGTGGGGATGGGATGGTGTAGCCGAGATGGCCTTTATTGTGATTGGTGCCACAGCCTTAGGTTTCTTCCTCATTCCCTTTGCCATGAAGTATCTGCAGGCCACAACGGTAAGTATCTATACCAACCTGCAACCCGTTATCGCCTCGTTTGTGGCCATCCTTCTGGGACAGGATGTCATAACCTGGGATAAGCCCGTAGCTGGCGCCTTGGTGCTCATTAGTGCCTACATCGTCACCGTTGTTACCGAAAAGAAAAATAGTTGACAATTCCTACTTCGCTTATAAACTCCTTTTGTGCGTTGAATTAATTCAAAAAGGGTATTGAATTAATTCACGAGGGGTTTTGAATTAACTCAGGTGACATACTGTATTCTAAGTTCATGCAAAAACGTTTTTACGTTTTTTACCTTACAGGCATTTGATGATGCTTGTTACTATGCCGATTATTGTGGTGAGGGCTAAATGAATGGCCCAGAGGATAATTGGGTGTAGCATACTTGTTAAATTAAAATTGTGATTATTCGTCTCTATATTCAAGGATGTCGCCTGGCTGACAGCCCAGCTCACGGCAGATGGCTTCGAGTGTGCTGAAGCGGATGGCTTTGGCCTTGCCAGTTTTCAGTATCGAGAGGTTGGCAAGCGTCAATCCTACACGCTCAGCCAGTTCGCTGAGCGACATTTTTCGTTTGGCCATCTCAACGTCTAAGTTTACTACTATTTGTCCCATAGGCTTAAATCGTTAAATCCTGTTCCTCTTTCAATTTCAATCCGATGGCAAAGGCTTCGGCCATAATAAGGATAAAAATACCCTCGGCTGCGATAGTAATACAACTTCCCCAGGTTTCAATCAGATTATCTGTTTCTGGCGTCATCACTGCAGCTAATACAGTAGGCACAATAATGCTGCACCAACCTGCAATGCGTAGTAGCGATACATTATCCCATGTAAACACTTCGCCTTGATTCACACAAAGAATAAAACGGATAAAGCAGGCGATGGCGTATAAACCAACCAAAAAGCATATGAGTACTGTAAACATACACAATATGCCATAGCCGCCCATAGGTTCGTGGTTGTTTGCACCTTCCTCCCAGCCTCGGTGGAAATCGTCTGCACCAGCTACACAACTTAATACAAAGCTGGCAATCATCAGCACCAGCAACAAAATACAGAAGCAATTCAGTTTCTTTTTCATAACATTTATCGTTTTAATTTGTTTATTTATCGTTTATCGATATGCAAAAGTAGAAATTAAATCAATACCAACCAAATAAAAACGATAAAAACTTATCGAAAAACGATAAATTTAACTTTCTATAACTAAATATTCCCCAAATACACATGCTTGATGCCTTCTTCTTCGGCTATCTGCTTGGCAGCATATAGTGTCTGACGAGGGGTAGGTGGGGTATCTTGCATTTTATAGCGAGGGAAGAATCGGCTAAAGTGCAATGGTGCTTCGGATAAGCCATTATCTTTCATCCATTTGCACATTTCTTTAATCATCTGTATATCGTCGTTGATGCCTGGAATCACCAGGTTGGTTATCTCTAACCAAACGCCAGCATCACGCATAGCCAGAATGGTGTCGAGTACAGGTTGCAGATGGCCGCCACTCACACGCTGGTATATACTTTCGCTAAACGATTTTAAATCTACGTTGGCGGCATCAAGATAAGGTAGCAGATGGCTCAGTGGTTCCTGGCAAACATAGCCAGCTGTAACCAATATGTTCCAGAGTCCGGCTTCGTGGGCTTTTCGGGCTATATCTGTAATGTATTCGATATAGGTGAGCGGCTCGGTGTAAGTATAGGCGATGCCTGGACAATGGTGCTTTTGGCATAGTGCTACCACTTCGCTAGGTTGTAGCTCATAGTAGTTCACATCTTGTGATGAAACCTGCGATATCTCGTGATTCTGACAGTTTAAGCAACGGAAGTTACATCCTGTACAAGCTATGGAGAGACATGTAGTGCCTGGATGAAAATGGTAAAGCGGCTTCTTCTCTATCGGATCGATGGCCAGCGAACAAGGCTTGGCATACACCTCGCTCACCAGCGTGCCGCCATGATTCCGTCTACTGCGGCAGATACCCGTTTGGCCATCGCTTATCTTACAGTGATGCGGACATAGTTCGCATTCCACTCGTCCATCCTCCAATCGATGATAATATCTGCACTCCATCAGAAAACTATTGCTTCGTAAACATACAATTCTGCATCGCGCCATCCATCCCAACCTATGCCAGCCTTATCTTGTGCACAATGCCCTATGAATTCTTCTTTAGTCCAGTTCACCTCATCGGCTACTTGTGGAAGGAAAGTGCCGCTACGATAACCTTTCTTAATATAGATGCCATGATGATGCAATTCAAACTCGTCGATATTCTGTATGCGGCGCATAGGTGTGAGCACAGAAATCTCGATGTCGATATCAGTAAGTTCATCACTGGTTACAGGCATAAATCGTGGGTCTTCGAATGCTGCAGCACGAGCCATCTTGGCCACAATCTCATGTAGAGCAAAATCCTCGCCAAAGTGCCCTATACAACCACGCAATCGTCCATGTTTGTGCAGCGATACAAAGGCTCCGCATTTCGAATTGAGAATGGATGAGCGGATTGGTTGCTGTGCGATAGGCTTACCGTCAAGGGTATCTTTAATGCTTTGAAAAGCGATGTCCTTCAGCGCTTTCTTGTCGTCATCAGAAAGAGCGAAACTTGTGTTGTTACGCAGGATGGCGAACGAATGATAGCCCACCACACGACTAAGGTCGCGATTGTCGATATCGCCAGAGTTCTGATACATCAGGTGCTTAACGTCGTATCTACTATCTATCATCAGCATTAACGTAACGATGGCAAATTCACCGCATGCACTCGTTGCCAGATTGCGCTTGCCGCTATTTGCATTGGCTTCGATGGCGGCAATAAACTCCTCTACATCGCCTGTTTCGATGGCTTTGCCTGTTTTTGCATCCACCTCGTAGGCATCTTGGTACGATGGATAATGCGAAAAATCACTGCTGATTACAAACAGATTCTCGTCAGTAAAATACGGTTTCAGCACATCGGCCATCCGTTTAAGTTTGTAATAGTCGTTGGTCGAAATGATGATAGGTACTATTGGGGGCACTTCGCCCAGTTTGCGCTGCAGAAATGGCAGTTGCACCTCCAGACAATGCTCTTGCGCATGAGCCGAACGGTGATAGGCGAAAATGCTATCAGCCTTAGTCAGTTCGATAGCTGTTTCGTGGTCCACTTTTACATTGCCAAGTGGTGTGGCGTAATAGTCGGCCTCGGTGTTTACCGATGCACCATTAAGCCATTCGTGATGGCTGGGACCTAACAAGAAAATGCGTTTGTATTCTTTCTTGGCATCAATCGTCATATAGGCCGATGCTGCCACATTTCCAGAGAAATAGTAGCCAGCATGGGGTACAATGAGTGCTGCCAGATTATCGTAAACCTGACTGTTGTGCTGTTTTAGTAGGCTATCCACCTCATTCTCAAGCTCTTCTGCATCGCCCGTGTAAAAGCGGTTGGCCTGTGTGGCTGGTCTTACTTGTCCTAATTTCATGTCGCAAAGATAGCAATAATCTCCATATCATCCTAATATTTTCGCCATAAAGTTTTGAACTTCCTACTTTTTTATTTTCTTTTGTCGGTGAACTTGTCTCAGTCTTCTTAAGAGATGACTGCAGTCCTGATACTAAATGACTCGAGTCCTTCCTAAGGAGGACTCGAGTCATCAATAAGGAGGACTGGAGCGGGGATTAATCGTTCCAGTTCAGTTTCTCTACATAAGCATCAAACTTTAGCTCTTCGTGGCCGATGGCTTTAAGGGCATCTTCAATTTGCTTGATATCGCTGGGTGAACAGAGTTGGGCACCCTTGCGACGTTCGAAGTAAGGATTACGACCAAACTTGCCCTGCAGTCGATACATAAACGTCTGGTACTCATCGGGTAGCATCTTCTTCTGCATGTTCTTAAAGCCTTTTCCATAAACCTGAGGCTTATCATCGCGATAGTATTCGCAACCTTCGCCAGTTTGGGTTAGCTGTGGATTCAGAATTGTTACTGCTGTCAGGTTGCTAGGCAAGTTCTGCATAGCCAACTGGCGCAAACAGTGGTCAGCCATCTTGCAATCTGCCTTGATGCAATGCAGATAGCAGCCAGGAACTTCATCGTAATTAATCTTGCTCATAAATAGTTTTGTTATTTTTGTTAAACCTCTCACTCAAATACACTGAAAGTCGCATCTGTAAAGGAGTTGAGGCTTATGAGAGGTTTGTGTAACCTCTCACTATACCTCTCACTCAACCTCTCACTTTTTTCATCGTCATGCTGCATCAACAGGCACCACATTGTAGTATTTTACATGTCCGCGCTCAGTATGCTCAAAGCCCAGATCTTTCATCGCCAATCCCAGATGCACCTTGGTGCTAACGGTCTTTTTAAGCGAAGGATACTCCTTGCTAATCAACTCCAGCATCTGCGTGCAGTTCATTGCTTTTACCTTCTCGCCTTCGTTAGGTTTGCGGAAACATGCCTCAATAATCTCTGTAATGTCCTTTTCGTCGGTATAGTTCTGGTTCAGCTCCTGAATACGTGCCACCTGCTCGTTGGTAAACCAGTAAGGTGCCTTCAACTCGTTCACCTCATACACCAACTGAGCATATAGCTGCTCGTAATCAATCTCACCAGCATTGTCGATATACTGCCCATCAGGAATCTCAATACAGATGAATCGACGACTACCTGTTACATCCGACAAGGGATGGGGATTGTTGGTAGTGGCCACGAACGATGCATAACGAGGGCGATCCTGCTGCGAACTGCCATAAATAGTACGTCCGTTAACCTTGATTTTCGAGAGCGTCTGCTTCAAGGCCGCCTGCTGACTGGGGCGGATGGCATCCAACTCGTCTAGGTTCACCAGCAGGTTGTTAGTCAAGGCCATCTCCTTATCGAACTTGTTTGATAGGTTCAGATGGTCGAGATAATACTCCTGTAGTTCAGGAGGCAGCAAGCGCGCTATGAAGGTTGATTTGCCACAGCCCTGTGAACCAATCAACGTGGGCACACTCTCGTTGGCGTGCAGCTTATCCTTCTGCAACCAATGCGCCACAGCCGAGCGGAACCAGATAATCAGGAAGTCCAACTGCTCGCTGCTAATGCCAGGCAAGCGGCTGAACAACTTGGCCAGATGATTCTGCCCGTCCCATTTGGGCAGTTGCGATAGAAACTCGCTGATAGGATTGTACACGGGCGTTGCATCCGAGTAGATTACCTCCTGGATATCAGTCTTAGGACTGTTTTTGGTAATCTGCTCCTGCTTAGCCTTGCGAACGATGCTGTTCAGGGCTTCAGGTGTTAGCGTTCGCCAAACAGACTGATTATCAGTCTGTTTGGTAGTCAAGATTAGATACTCTACCTTACCGTTGAGAATGTTTCGACGGAACAGGTAATTGTCAGTAAGGAACTGCTCAACCGCGAGCGAGTTCTGCAGAGAGGCTCCTAGAGACTCTCCGTTAATTGTCATTTTATTCATAAGTTGTTATCAGTTTATAATTAATAATTTCTGTTATGTGCACTTTTCATACTCACGTATGTCTTTGTGTACGGTTTTTGCTATTGCGCTGGCAAAGGTACAAAATTTAAAAGGCGGTTTCAAGTCTTTTGTGTTAAATTTTTGTTAAATTACCCAATTGTTAAAATCGAGTGAGAGGTTGAGTGAGAGGTTAGGTGAGAGGTTTGCCCAACCTCTCATGTCTCAAAATCCCAGTGTTTATGCACCTTTCGCCGCATTTGAGTGAGAGGTTGATATCTTGCCATTAAATGTGCGTGTGTTTCTGTAATGTTCTCCATAAAATCAAGTTTTCTGTCTAAAGTTTGGAACTTTCGGCTTTTTTATTTACTTTTGCAAGCGAAATACATATTTGATATGGGAAAGGATGAATGTATCAAACTGCTGAAGAAGTATATGACTATACTTAAAGAAAAGTATGGTATAACTTCTTTGTCTCTGTTTGGTTCTACTGCACGTGGAGAGCAAACGGAGCAGAGTGATATAGATCTGTTTGTAGATACGCAAACACCAAATCCTTTCTTGCTGCAGGATGCTAAAGAGTTCTTGGAAAAAGAAACAGGAACCTCCGTTGATATTATCCGCAATCATCAAAACCTTAACCCACGATTAAAAAAACGTATCTTAAAAGATGGAATCTTTATCTTCTGAAAGCAAGGGAATAGCATTAGATATTCTTGAAGACATTCTTTCGGCTATCGAGAGGCTTGAAGATCGTACAAAGGATGTGCAAACTATAGATGATTTTCTATGTTCGTCTTCTGGTATGGTATTGCTTGATGCTACATGTATGCTGCTGATAGCAATAGGCGAGAGTCTTAAGAATCTTGATAAGACTACAGACGGTAAACTTCTTCCTACATATCCTTCTATTCCTTGGAAAAACGTGAAAGGTATGAGGGATATTATTGCTCATCATTATTTCGATGTTGATGCATCCCAAATCCTATGGATAATCAAGAATGAGATTGCTCCATTAAAGACCGCTATCCAGTTCTTTATTGATGAGTTGAAGAAATAACTTTGGAACCAAATTCCTTCCGCCGAAATGGTAGAGTAGCACCGTAATCGGTTTAGCAAATCATTTCTGCGTTTTTTTTGAGACGTTTATCCTGTATCATTATCGCAAAGCTGTCACTTTATTTTTGGATGAGGCTAGATAATCAACTTTAAAACTCTTTTTTATTAAAAACAATATATATTCGAAAATAGCGTTATTTTACAAAATATAAAACAAGTAAAAATGTAACTAAACTTCTTTAGATAGTAATTCTTTGGTCAGAATTTCATCAATTCGGTCTAAGTCCCAATATGGAATTTCAATAAGTCGAATGTCGTTGTCTTTGCTGTATTTACGTAGATAACGGTCGCGATGTTGTTGAACGGTGAAGTTACGGATACGACCTTTATAATAAAAGTCAATGTCTTCATAATGCTGCTCACCGTGAAATTCTATTATAATATTATGGCCATTGTAGCTTGGCAACCAAAAGTCGGCAGAGAGATACTGCAATGGCAGCGTGGGGTCGTTATTGGGGATAGGCTGTTCTTGGATGAATTCGATAATGTCGTGTTTCTGCAACCAACGACGTACCTCTGCTTCGCCCATAGACTCTTTAAACTCTGCAGCACAAAGGGGGCATGAACCATTGACGGTTCGTAAATTGTTGTCAGGAGTAGTTTGAAACCAATGGTCATGTATGCAGCATCGAATCCAAATTAGGCTGTCATTGTTCACATAATCCTCATGGGCACGACAATAATCATAGCGATTTTTTCCGTACTTTGCTTCGCATTGGGCAATCCACTCATCGCATCGTTGTAATGGCGGTTTTTTGTTGGGATAGTTGGCGCACTTGGGACATCCACATCCTTGACTTACATGGACGTCATAGCGCTGTTTCTGTAGTCCATGCTCCTTACAGATATAGTGTATGTAGTCTGCCTTCGTTCTTGGCGGGACACCTACGTATTGGAATTTGTCGCCATGAACTGCTTGCGCATTCTTTATCCAGTCGGCAGGCCAGAATTTTCCATTGCAGTAGTCGCAACCCTTACCATCGAGCCACCATTTTGCATCATGTATTATCTTACCGTGCTTGGCACAAGTGACGCTTATCTTAGTATGCACAGAAACTTTACGCTTACGTTCAAAGGAGAAATCATTATTTCGATATATGATGTTTACACGTCGATAGAATTCTTTGGCGGTTAGTTTTGGATTATCCTTGGGGGCGGGTATTCCACAGCATTTCCAGCAACCGTGAGGAGGTCGTTTATAGTCTCCTTTGCTTATACCAACAAGGAGTATTCTTGGTTTTATCTCAAAAATGCCATGGTCTCGACAAATCAAAGTCACATTTTTATCGTTGCCTTGATAGTCGACGAGTGAGGTATCTAACTGGTCTCCATACATGTTATGTACGCGCTCTATAAAGCGGGCTTCCTCAAAGCTCTTACCATGCCAATGTTGTAGGTAGGCTTCTTTTTCTCGTTTTTTAGCTTCTTTTGCAGCTTTTTCTGCGGCAATTTGCATTGGAGTCTTTGCTTTCCTAGATGATATGGCTTGTATTCTCCCTACACGACTATTCTTTTCACATAACTTGAGATATTTATTCCAATCTTTGCCGTAGTCTGTTTTGTGAGTTATCTCAGCCCTACATATAGGACAGCCTGTTGGCGTAAATGTACCATGTGGCTTCATTATATGGTTTTGCGCCATAGCTACACGAAAATGATAGTCATGTTTGGGACAATATATGATTATCGGTTTTTTTCCGCCATCATATACACTCTCTGAATAGTCATATCGGTTCCCCCATATCTCATGAGCCTGCTCAATATAACGAGCTAGAGACTTTGTGTTGTCTGGAATATTGCTATTTTTCATATCGACCTAGTCAGTGATCATTATTTATTCATATAGCATCATCAAATAATTATCAGAATAATCCCTTGTTATTTCTCTAAACTTTAATTAGGCATAACCCAGTATTTTCTGCAAATATACGAATAATAATCGAATCTGCAAAATCTGCTGATATTTTTGGATAGATATTTGTAAATTTCAAAACAATTTTGTACTTTTGCGCCCAGAATAAGCATCAAGAGTGGCATAATGCACACCAACCGGCCTACACAGAATCGTTGGCAGCGGTGGTAAAAGGATGCGAGTGAATGTTTAATCCACTAAAGATAAACGATTATGGAAATCAAGAAGATTGAAAAGAGTGACTTTGTAATGTATCCACGTATGCAACATCGTGGGTTGGAGTTCAGGCATGTAGAACGTGATGCGTTTAAGGCAGAGTTGCGCCATGTTGAGGAACATGGTGACTATTGGCTGATTCATCAGCAGTCGAAGCCTCATGTTGTGGCCCACGTCCAATTACCCAAGACGGAAGCAGAGTTTGATAATATCCTTGGCTGGTGTTTGGGACAAAACCATTGGTGCGAGTACATTGAGGGGGATTTCTCTTTCCTCTGTGTTATAGCAGGCTTCAATGCTGCAGAACTCACTCCTAAATACCCAGACTTTATCAGCGAACGTGTTTATGCTCTTGGTGATGCTACTCGCTGGTGGTATGAGTATGGAAAGGATGTTCTGATACAAAAGACAACATAAGGATATCAGATTATTCTTTGAAAATGGCTATGATAAGATTTTTTTCGTATATTTGCAGCATCATTTAAAAGATTCTGATTATGGCAATATTTGATTTTCTAAAATCCCACGAAGAAAAAGTAAACGAGAGAAAAGCAGAAATAGCAGCTTTGCAGCAACAAGTTGTTTCTTTACGTGACGAGGTGGCTTCTGAGGAGAAAGAAAAAGAAGAGTTAAGAAGTCAGATTGTTGAATTGAAGAATCTTGTTGTGGCTCAAAAGAATGAACTATATGATTTGCAACAGGACAAAGAAAAAACAAAGAAGCAAGTTGATAGCCTTCATGAAAGATATGAAAAGTTGCATGCTTTGTTAACGAGATCAACCAGAAAATTAAATTGTATGGAATCTTCTGATGAATTCTTGTTATTTGACGTTGGATCTCCATATTTGGTTGCGTTGGATGAAGTAGATTATGAAGAATTGTGTAAATATCACAATCTTAGAGAAGAAAATCATTCTTATTATGATAAGAAGAAGCAAAGAGAGGATGAATTACATGCCATAGAGCTGAAAATTGAAGATGCAAACAAAGAACTAACCAATCTTCGAGAGGAATTGGTAAAACAGCGTGATATTAATTATGCCTATGAAATAAACAATATTAAAGAACAAACTAGTGAATATATTCATGAATTGAATGACATAAAAGCAGATATTAATAGTTATCTGAAAAATCATAAAGACAAGATTCGCTTAGAGGTAATACATGAAATATACCAAAGAGCAAATCTTTGTGAAGATGAGGCTTTGAGAAATTTGCGAGAAACTATTGACGGTGTTAATATTGACCAGATACAACTTGCTTTGGATTTAAAGAAAATGTTGTTGAAACCTCCATATAAAGTTAATCCACAGGAATGGACTTTTGCTGAAATATATTTGTGTAATTTGTTAAATGAATTTGCACAACTCAATATTGTTAAAATCATAAAAGAAATGAAAAACTCAGATTGGGATACGATTAAAGTCAAAATAGGTTCTCTTGTTAATATTTTAGAATTGCGTATGATTGGAACGGGATTTCGAATAGATCCATCATATGGAAAGAATCTATTCAATTATATGGAAGCAAAGTATTTATATATACAAAAGCAACAGATTGAACGAGAAAAGGAGCGAGAAGAACGTGAGGCACAACGTGAATATGAGCGTGCTATAAAAAAGGCTCTAAAAGATGAAGAAAAGGCACAAGAGGCTCTTGAAAAGAAGAAAAGAGAAATGGCAGAAGCGCAGACTCAGGAAAAGATACAGAAATTGCAGGAACAGATAAAGGGACTGGAGAATGCTCTTGTTGAAGCTCGTGAACTAAGAGAGAGAGCAATGAGTATGGCACAACAAACTAAGATAGGCTATGTTTATGTTATCTCTAATATAGGTTCTTTTGGAAAAGATGTCTATAAGATTGGAATGACTCGTCGATTAGACCCGATGGAGCGTATTATGGAATTAAGTAACGCTAGCGTTCCATTCCCATTTGACGTACACACCTTTATATATAGTGAGGATGCACCAGCATTGGAGGCAGACTTACATAGAAGATTCGATGCCAAGAAGGTTAACTCTATAAACTATCGCAAAGAATATTTCAATGTGACGTTAGATGAAATAAAAGCGGCATTGAAAGAGAAAGGAGTTGATGCAAACTTTGTAGACGAACCTGATGCATTCCAATACAGAGAAAGCCTTATGAAAAATCGCGATGGTATTCTCTCTACAATACAGCAGTGAAAAGTATAGATATTAGTAGATGGCTATAGTTGGGTGAAGTTGATAGGGGATTTTCTTTGGACCTGGTGGCGGAAAGATTGTAATTATCGATAACGTCGTATATGGGAGTGCTGTAAATAAAGAATTGCTTGAAGCCAAATGGTTGACTGGTAGATACATTGAGAATTTCCCACAAGTTGTGGAAAAATGTGAGAATTAACTCACGTCGCTTACTATACCGTCTATTCTCGAAACTTGATGGTTTGGGTTTCGTAGTTCATCTCTTCGATGATGGCGAGGGATTCCAGGTGGTAGCCTTCTTCACGAAGTATGCGACCGCCATTCTGGTTGCCCTTTTCTACGGCGATACCAATGCCTGTTATTGTGGCACCTGCCTGGCGGGCGATGTCGATAAGGGCGTGAACAGCTTCGCCTTCGGCAAGGAAATCATCTACTATCAGCAGATGGTCAGAAGCTGAGAGATAGGGGGCTGAAACAAACACCATGTTCTGCTTCTTATGGGTAAAAGAATAGGCGTGCGACATGTATTTGTCGTCGCTGCTATTGAGTGTCTGGCTCTTCTTAGCAAACACTACGGGCACATCAAGACTGTTGCCAAGCATAGTGGCAATGGCTATGCCGCTGGCTTCGATGGTGAGAATCTTGGTAATCTTGGTGTCTGCAAACCTTCTCTTGAACTCCAGGGTAATAAACCGCATCACGTCCATCTGAATCTGATGATTGAGAAAACTGTCAATCTTCAGAATATTACCAGGTCTGACCTCACACTCTTGAAGGATTTTCTGTTCTAGATAGTTCATAAAAACACAAAAAGCCCCACCTTAGCGGTGAGGCTTTAATTATTATTTTAGTTTGCTGATTCGAATTCTTCGAGGAATCGGGTGTCGTTCTCAGAGAACATACGGAGGTCGCTGACACGGTACTTGAGGTTGGTGATACGCTCAACACCCATACCGAAGGCATAACCGGTGTACTCCTTTGAGTCGATGCCGCAGAGCTCGAGCACGTTAGGATCAACCATACCGCAACCCAGAATCTCTACCCAGCCGGTGTGCTTACAGAAGCCGCAGCCCTCGCCACCACAGATAAAGCAAGAGATATCCATCTCGGCACTGGGCTCGGTGAATGGGAAGTAAGATGGGCGCAGACGAATCTTGGTGTCGGCACCAAACATCTCCTTAGCGAACGAAAGCAGAACCTGCTTCAGGTCGGTAAACGATACGTTCTTATCGATATACAAACCTTCTACCTGATGGAAGAAGCAGTGTGCACGGGCGGTGATGGCCTCGTTACGATATACACGACCTGGACAGATAACGCGGATAGGAGCAGTAAGCTTGCCGTTCTCGTCGTGCATGTGCTCCATCACACGAGCCTGAACACTTGATGTGTGCGAACGCAACAGGATATTCTTGGTAACATCGTTAGGATGCTGCGATACAAAGAAGGTATCCTGCATATCGCGTGCGGGGTGATCGGCTGCAAAGTTCATCTTGGTAAAGATGTGGTTATCATCCTCAACCTCAGGACCATCGGCGAGCACAAAGCCCATACGCGAGAAAATATCGATAATCTCGTTGGTTACGATTGTAAGTGGATGGCGTGTACCCAGCTCAATGGGGTAGGGTGTGCGGGTAAGGTCGAGAGCCTCTTCGCCTCCCTCCTGGGTTTCGCACTCCTCGCGCAACTGATTGATGCGCTCGGTGGCCAGTGTTTTCAGTTCGTTAATCTTCATGCCGACAGTTTTTTTCTGATCGGCAGCAACCTCGCGGAAGTCGTTCATCAGGGCTGTAATCTCACCCTTCTTGCTCAGATATTTCAGTCGGAGCTGCTCAACTTCCTCTGCGTTTTTGGCGCTCAAATTCTGTACTTCTTTCAGAAGTTCGTCTATCTTATCAAGTATCATAAACTATAAAAATTGCAATTTTGCGTGCAAAGGTACTTATTTTTTGGGATAAAAAGAACAAAAGAACAGAAAAAAGTTTGTTCTTGTGTACTTATATCTAAAAAAATGTGTATCTTTGCCGAAATTTTGAGAGAAATTAGAAAGATTAGGGTACTACATTAAGTAGATGAAAAGGTTTTTTATCGCGATTTTCGCAACGGTACTGATCATGTTCTCATGCACAGGGAACAAAGCCAATCAGACAGAAGAGGTGCCAGCCGATAGTGTGGCTGACTCTATTGACACCACGGATGTTGACTCGATGGAGATGCTGATTACAGAAACTCCAATGCCAAGAGCTGCTGATGCCATGTTCGACGATTTCTTGTTTAACTTCCTGGCTAACAAGAAATTACAGAAGGAACGCATTGTTTTTCCACTCAGAGTAACGGAAAACGGCAAAACCACCACAGTTGAGAAAGCTAACTGGAAGATGGAACACCTGTTTATGCGTCAGGGGTACTATACCTTATTATTTAACGACGACAAGCAGATGCAGCTGATGAAGGATACGGCCGTGAGCGAGGCTGTAGTAGAAAAAATTCTGCTTTCGAAGAATCAGGTAAAGAACTACGTGTTCCAGCGTATCAAAGGCGCATGGCTGTTGCTCGAAATCAGAGTTACGCCACTGCAGGCTGATGCTAACTCATCGTTCTTGAGTTTTTATCGCCGATTTGTAACGGATAGTGCTTTCCAGGTAAAGAGCCTGAGCGAAACGGTGGATTTTGTGGGGCCTGATCCCGACGACGACTTTAACATGATGGAAGGTGTGATTACACCTGATACATGGGAGGCTTTTGCACCAACTCTGCCTCATAAAACCCTGTACAACATTATTTATGGTAAGCCACAGCCAGAGGGTAAACAGAAGATTTATCTGCTGCGGGGGGTAGCTAACGGACTCGAAATGGAGTTGCGCTTTAGAAAAGAAGGTGGCAAATGGCTGCTGAAGAAAATGATGACGTGAGTTTAGTTGAGAGTTGAAAGTTGATAGTTGAAAGTGAGAATAGAGAAGGATTATAGTCTGAAGCAACATAACACATTTGGTATTGAGGCTAAGTGTGCACAGTTTGTGGAGTATAGCAGCGAGGCTGAAGCCAAAGAGGTGGCTGAGTTGCTGCGTAACACGCGCGTACCTTATATTATAATAGGTGGTGGCAGTAATCTGCTGTTAACTCGCGATTACGAGGGTATCGTGGTTCACTCTGCCTGCAAGGGTATTGAGCGCCATGGCAACCGCTTGGTGTGTGGTAGCGGCGAGGTGTTCGACGATGTAGTGGCCCAGAGTATTGAAATGGGACTTTATGGGGCCGAGAACCTGTCGTTGATTCCTGGCGATGTGGGTGCGAGCGCTGTTCAGAACATCGGTGCTTATGGTGCTGAGGCTAAGGACTTGATTCGTAGCATTCGTGCTGTTGAGATTGCCACAGGAAATGTGTGCGTGATTGAGAATGCTGAGTGCGAATATGGTTATCGTCAGAGCAAGTTTAAGCACGATTGGAAGAATCAGTTCCTGATACTGAGCGTAGAGTACGAATTTGCAGCTACGTTCGAGCCCCGATTAGACTATGGTAATATACGTGCCGAGCTGGTGAAGGAGGGCATCAGCCTGCCTACTGCCCAGCAGTTACGCAATACGATTATCCGCATACGTGAGGCCAAGTTGCCCGATCCCAAGGTGCTGGGCAATGCAGGCAGCTTTTTTATGAACCCCATTGTGGGGCGCCAGAAATACGAGGCGTTAGCTACCCAGTACGAAGGTATGCCGCATTACGATATCGATGCCGATCATGTAAAGATACCTGCTGGCTGGATGATTGACCAGTGTGGTTGGAAAGGCAAATCGATGGGTAGGGCAGGCGTACACGACAAGCAGGCTTTGGTGCTGGTAAATCGTGGTGGCGCAACAGGTCAAGAAGTAGTGGCACTTTGCCAGCAGATTCAGGCCGACGTGAAGCAGAAATTTGGTATCGATATCTATCCGGAGGTGAACGTGATATGAAGCTGACTTTCTTAGGTACAGGAACCTCGTGTGGCGTGCCCGTTATCGGGTGCCAGTGTAAGGTGTGTAAAAGTACCGATCCTAAGGATAAGCGTACACGCTGTTCGGCATTGGTTGAAACAGATAATACGCGTATATTGATAGATTGCGGACCTGATTTTCGTGCGCAGATATTGCCACAGCCATTCCGCAAGATTGATGGTATACTGATTACCCACTCGCATTACGACCATATGGGAGGTATGGATGATATCCGTCCGTATTGTCAGTTTGGCGCTATCAATGTGTATGCCAATAAGCTGGCCAAGCAGTCGATGCTGGAGATGCTGCCTTATTGCTTTGCAGAGAACCGCTATCCGGGTGTGCCCGCCATCGGACTTCATGAAATCGAACCTCATGTGCCTTTGCAGATTGGCAATCTGGAAGTGCTGCCTATCCAGGTGATGCATGGTAAGTTGCCTATCCTTGGATATAAGATTGGTAAGCTGACGTATATCACGGATATGAAGACCATTGATGATGGCGAGCTGACATATCTGGAAGGTACTGAGTTGCTGGTGGTTAATGCCCTGCGTTTCGACAAGCCGCACCACTCGCACCAGCTGATGGACGATGCCATTGCTTTTGCCCGTAAGGTGGGAGCCAAGCAAACGCTAATCATCCACGTATGCCACGATGTGGGTTTGCACGAAGAGGTAAATAAATTGCTGCCAGAAGGTATTGATCTGGCTTATGATGGACAAGAAATATATCTGTAATTATGTAAAATATGTTGCTGGTTTCTTTAAAATAAGTTAATTAATAATCATATTTTAGGGGAATTTTTTGCAGGTGTCGAAAATAGTCGTATCTTTGCACCGTGTGTTTTTCATAGTATTAGATTTAAGGTTAACAAAGGTTAGGGTCACAGCGGTGACCCTTTTTTTATATCCATCTTCTGCGTTTGCCCTTATCTTTGCCAAACAGCGAGCTGTAGCCTTTCATGAGTTTGCGTACCAGTAGAATAGCATCTACAGCCATAAAACCATTGCTTACCAGGCTGGCAATATAGTCGCCCTTCGACACCTCGTCGCGCTTCAGGAATGTCTGGTTCCAAAGCGACGAAACCTTGTCCTTATCTTTCTGGATCTCGTCAAGCAAAGCATCCTTGCGCTCGCGAATCTCTTCGAGCGTGCAAAAATCGGTGGTTGTTTTCTTGTTGTACGGCATAGTGCTTATTTACTGAGTAGCAAACCTGCCAAGAACCTAACCAGAGGTTTCTCGATCCAAGGTTTGCGGAAGATGATAAATAGAATGAACAGCAGCAGATAGAGTAGCGATATGATGAGGAAAGCCAGAGCCGTACCAGTATATGTTGCCAACCAGAAGGCGAGGGCAAACGACAGGTAGGTAAGGCAAGCCGCTATCACCAGTATAAACACGATAGCCAAGGCGGCAGCCGTAACCAGACGTACCACCTTGTCTATCATATCGAGCTTAACGTATTCCGTTTGTAGCCCGAGATAGTGTTTCAGCACCTCTATCAGCTGTGCTATATTCTCAACGTTCTTATCGCTCGACAGCATGGGTTACTCCTCCTCGGTTGCTGCGTCCTGAATGTCGTCAACGAGATCAACTACCTCTTTACGGCTCAGTTTGATGTTGTGCTTCTTCAGGAAGTCCTCTACAGCATCAGTGATACGAACGCGAGTGTCCTGTCCCTTTTCGGGGGCTACCAGAATACCAAGAGCTGCGCCAGCAATGGCACCGCCAAGAAATGCGCCAATGTAACCTAAACTTTTCATAATCTTACTGCTTTTAAAATTAATACTTAATACTTAGACTATTTGTCTGCAAATATACGAAAGTTTTCGGTTGTTATGCAAAAATCAGCCAATTTTTTAATAAAAAAGTTGTGTTTTGCCCGATTTAACAAACTTTATGTGGTGTTTTGGCTCGCTTTTGCGCAATAATTAGTAATTTCGCACACAAAAATAGAATCAAATAAGTAATTAAAAAATAAAAATTAGGAAAAATGAAAAAGTACACTGTATTATGCGCAGGTTTGTGCATGGCATTGGCAATGACAAGTTGTAAGACTAACGAGAGTGCCTATAAGAAGGCTTACGAGAAGGCTAAGCAGTACGATACAGCTCAGCAGCAGGCTGCTCCTGTTGTTGAAACAGCCCCCGTTGTAGCTCCTGTAGAGGCTAAGCCAGCTACTGAGACTCAGGTAGTAGACAATCTCGACAACGTATCAGTACGCCAGGAGAGTGTATCGCTGATTAGTGGTAGTGGTTTGAAAGCATTCAGCGTAGTTGTTGGCTCGTTTGGTGTTCGCGCCAATGCCGAGGGCTTGATGCAGCGCCTGAAGAATGCTGGTTACGATGCCCAGGTGGTTAAGAACGATGATAAGAATATGTATCGCGTTGTCGCCTCTACCTTCTCTGATAAGGCTGCAGCAGCTGCTAGCCGCGATCAGATTCGTGCGTCATATCCCGATGCTTGGTTGCTGTATAACGCTCGTTAATTAGCAACATTGGCTCGAATATTATCAATAGATTACGGTAAGAAACGTACCGGACTGGCAGTCACCGATCCTCTACAGATTATAGCTGGAGGATTGGCGACTGTTGCTACATCCGAACTCTTCGACTTCCTGAAGGCTTATATTGCCCGTGAACAGGTAGAGATGATAGTGATTGGCGAACCACGTCAGCCTAATGGCGAACCTAGTGAGAACCTGGCACGTGTGCAGCAGTTTGTGAACCGTTGGCGCAAGGCTGTGCCCGAAGTTCCTATCCAGTATTACGACGAGCGTTTTACCTCGGTGCTGGCCCATCAGGCCATGCTGGATGGTGGATTGAAGAAAAAGGCTCGACAGAACAAGGGATTGGTAGATGAAATCTCGGCTACCATCATTCTCGAAGATTTTATGCGTTCAAAAAAATAATTATCAATTATTAATTTTCAATTAGAATGATATTACCTATTTATATATTTGGTCAGCCTGTGCTTCGTAAGGTGGCCGAAGATATTACACCCGATTATCCTCAGTTGAAGGATTTGATTGGTGATATGTGGGAGACACTCGCTGAGTCGGAAGGTATCGGACTGGCTGCTCCTCAGATTGGTAAGCCCATCCGCTTGGTTGTGATCGACCTGGATGTGCTTTCGGATGATCTGCCTGAGTACAAAGGCTTTAAGCAGGTGTTTATCAATGCTCATATCGTAGAGTACGATGAGAGTAATACCGATGTGTCGGAAGAGGGTTGTCTGTCAATTCCTGCTATCCACGAGAAGGTTACACGTCCTACCCGTATCCACGTAGAGTGGGATGACGAGAACTTTGAGCACCACGACGAGTGGGTTGAGGGTTATCTGGCTCGTGTTATGCAGCATGAGTTCGACCACCTCGACGGTAAGATGTTTGTCGACCGTATCTCGCCACTCCGCAAGCAGCTCATTAAAAGCAAGTTGCGTGCTTTGACACAGGGTCGTTTCCGTTGTGGTTACAAGACCAAAGTGGCCAGAAAATAAAAATGCGTCGCATTTTCCTGTTTCTGGCATTCCTGCCGTTATTGGTCCAAGCGCAGTTTAATACCGATCGCTTGGTGATGATAGGGCGCTCGGCACTCTATTACGAAGATTATGTGCTGTCGATCCAGTATTTTAATCAGGCCATCAGCATGAAACCTTGGCTCTATGAGCCTTGGTTTTTTCGTGGGGTGGCCAAATTTTATTTGGACGACTACCGTGGAGCCGAGAGCGACTGTACCGAGGCAATCGAGCGCAACCCTTATGTGGTGAGCGCTTACGAATTGCGCGGTTTGTGTCGCATTAACCAGAAGAAATATAGCGCAGCGGTGAGCGATTACGATCGTGCCCTGCGTTACGATCCTGACAATCAGGGACTTTGGCATAATCGTGTGCTCTGTTTGATTCAGGATAAGAAATACGATTTAGCTTTGGCGCAGATTGATACGATTTCGGCCCGCTGGTCGAAATATGCGCGTGCTTACTCGATGCAGGCCGAGATTTATCTGCTGCAGCAGGATACTGCCAAAGCTGTGAAATCGCTTGATAAGAGTTTGGAACTCGATCCTTACGATGGTGGCATCTGGGCCGAGAGAGCCGTGATTAGTCTGGCTCGCCAGAAGTGGAAGGAGGGCGAGGAGTTCCTGACTAAGAGTATCCACTTGTTGCCCAAACACTCGGGTAACTATATTAACCGTGCATTGGCCCGATTTAATCAGAATAACCTGCGTGGTGCAATGGCCGATTATGATACAGCGCTCGATTTAGATCCAAACAACTTCTTAGGTCACTATAACCGCGGACTGTTGCGTGCCCAGGTGGGTGACGATAACCGTGGTATTGAGGACTTTGACTTTGTGCTGAAGTTGGAGCCCGACAACCTGATGGCGCTATTTAACCGTGCCCTGTTGTTGGAGCAGACGGGAAACCTGCGTGCGGCCATCCGCGACTATTCGAAGGTAATCGAGGAGTATCCTAACTTCTGGTTCGGATTGCAGCATCGTGCCTCGTGTTATCGCCGATTGGGTAATACCAAACAGGCCGAACTTGACGAGTTCCGTATCCTGAAAGCTCAATTGGATAAACGATATGGTAAGCAGCCACGACTCTCGAAAAAGCAGATGCGTAAGCGCAGCGATATCGATCCTGATAAGTATAACCAGCTGGTTGTAGCCGACGAGCAGGAAGTGGAGCATGAGTACAAGAGCGACTATCGTGGACGAGTGCAGAACCGTAAGACTGCGGTAAGTTTGCAGCCCATGTACGGACTTACTTTTGTGCAGCCACAGAACGACGTGAAGGTTGAGAATCCATACGAAAACAGTGTGGATGCCTTTAATCAGACGTCGGGTTCGCATACTGTTTATCTTTCGTGCGAGCAGCGTAACCTGAGCGAGGTTCACATGAAGCGTACCTTTGCGTATATCGACTCGTTGAGTAATGTCATCGATCAGACGAAGGTAACGTCGAAAGTGGCACCGTTGCTGTTGCTGCGTGCCATTGCTTACGCCACTATCCAGAACTTTGATAATGCAATCGACGACCTGAGTATCTGCTTGCAGATCGACTCAACCTCGTCGTTGGCCTATTGGCAGCGAGCCGTTTGTCAGGCTAAGATTAATGAGTTTAATGCCTCTGAGGGTACCAATGTAGATCTTAAGTCGGCTAATGTGCTTGGCGATTTGTCGGATGCCATCATGTTGGCACCACATAACGCGTACCTATATTATAATAGAGGTAACCTTTACGCTATGCGTCGCGACTATCAGCGTGCCATCGCCGATTACTCGCAGGCACTCAAACTTAATCAGGATCTGGCCGAGGCTTGGTTCAATCGCGGACTGGCAAAAATCTACGCCAAACACGTGGATGAAGGTATCGAGGATCTTTCGAAAGCTGGCGAATTAGGACTCTATCAGGCATATAGTGTCATCAAAAAGTATCGCGAAAAGTAAATTTTTCGATTAATTTGCATTAATTTGGAATAAAAGCACTATCTTTGCACGCAATTTCAAAATTCAAACATATATTGTAGATATGATGATTAACATTACATTCCCAGACGGATCTGTTCGCTCGTATGAGCAGGGCGTAACTGGTTTCCAGATTGCAGAGAGCATCTCTCCGGCTCTCGCACGCAGCGTTGTAAGCTGTGGAGTAAACGGTGAGACAGTAGAGCTGAACCGTCCTATCAATGAGGACGCTACCATCGAGCTCTACAAGTTCGACGATGAGCAGGGTAAGCATACCTTCTGGCACACATCGGCCCACTTGCTGGCCGAGGCACTGCAGGAGTTGTATCCTGGCATACAGTTCGGTTTCGGACCTGCTGTCGAGAATGGTTTCTTCTATGATGTACTGCTGAAGGACGGCGAGAGCATCAAGGAGAGCGATTTTCCAAAGATTGAGGCTAAGATGAAGGAACTGGCTGGTAAGAAAGAGCCTGTTGTTCGTCGTGAGGTACCTAAGGCCGAAGCCCTGAAGCAGTTTGCTGAGTGGGGACAGACCTATAAGTGCGAGCACATCGAGCAGGATCTTGAAGACGGTTCAATCACTACCTATACCCAGGGTAATTTCACCGATCTGTGCCGTGGTCCACACCTCGTGGATACAGGCGAGATCAAGGCCGTTAAGCTCACCTCAGTAGCAGGTGCTTTCTGGCGTGGCGATGCTAACCGCGAGCAGATGCAGCGCTTGTACGGTATCTCATTCCCAAAGAAGAAGATGCTCGACGAGTATCTTGAGATGCTGGAGGAGGCTAAGAAGCGCGACCACCGTAAGATTGGTAAGGAGATGGAACTCTTTATGTTCTCAGAGAAGGTAGGTAAGGGTCTGCCTATCTGGTTGCCAAAGGGTACTGAGCTCCGTCTGCGTCTGCAGGATCACCTGCGTAAGGTGCAGAAGCGTTTCGGCTATCAGGAGGTTATCACTCCACATATTGGTTCTAAGAACCTTTACGTTACCTCTGGTCACTATGCACACTATGGCAAGGATTCGTTCCAGCCTATCCATACCCCTGAGGAGGATGAGGAGTACATGCTGAAGCCAATGAACTGTCCTCACCACTGCGAGATCTTCGCTTGGAAGCCACGTTCATACCGCGATCTGCCTCTGCGTATCGCTGAGTTCGGTACTGTATATCGCTATGAGCAGAGTGGTGAGCTGCACGGACTGACTCGTGTACGTTCGTTCACACAGGATGATGCGCACCTGTTCTGTCGTCCCGACCAGGTTAAGCAGGAGTTCCTGAACGTGATGGATATTATCGGTATCGTGCTTACTGCCTTCGGATTTAACTTCGAGGCTCAGATTTCTCTGCGCGATCCTAACGACCATGATAAGTATGTAGGTACTGATGAGGACTGGGCTCTGGCTGAGAAGGCTATTGTTGAGGCTTGTCAGGAGAAGGGCCTGCCTGCAAAGGTTGAATATGGCGAGGCTGCTTTCTATGGTCCTAAGCTCGACTTCATGATTAAGGATGCTATCGGTCGTCGTTGGCAGCTGGGTACTATTCAGGTTGACTATAACCTGCCTAAGCGTTTCAACCTCGAATATACCGATGAGGATAACCAGAAGAAGACACCTGTCATGATTCACCGTGCACCATTCGGATCGATGGAGCGTTTCTGCGCTGTGCTGATCGAGCACACCAGCGGTCACTTCCCCTTGTGGCTGACACCTGACCAGGTAGCTATCCTGCCTCTGTCGGAGAAGTACAACGACTATGCTCAGGAGGTTGCCAAGAAGTTTGATATGGGTGGTGTTCGTGCTACCGTTGATATGCGTAACGAGAAACTGGGGCGTAAGATTCGCGACAACGAGTTGAAGCGTATTCCTTACATGGTTATCGTAGGTGAGAAAGAGGCTGCCGAGGGTACTGTAGCTGTACGCCCACAGGGTGGTGGCGAGCAGAGTGTTAAGACCATTCAGGAGTTCATCGACGAGGTAAATGCTCGTGTAGCTGAGATGACCAAAGACTTCTAAAGTTAAATATTTATAAAATTATTCAGATAATTAATAGTCCAGAGCTCAAAGTTCAAAGAAAATTAGTAATTTTGCAGCCGATTTCTTAAAAAGTAGTTAATGAAGAATGACAAATTGAAGAATCAGTACCGTATCAATGAACAGATTCGAGTACGTGAAGTCCGCATCGTAGGCGACGAGGGATCGTCGGTTATGTCTACGCGTGATGCACTCAACCAGGCCCGTGACATGGGAGTAGACCTCGTGGAGATTTCTCCTAATGCCAACCCGCCAGTGTGTCGTCTCATCGACTACTCCAAGTTCCTCTACCAGCAGAAGAAGCGCCAGAAGGAAATGAAGGCCAAGCAGGTAAAGGTTGAGGTAAAGGAAATTCGATTCGGACCTCAGACTGATGAGCACGACTATCAGTTCAAGCTGAAGCATGCTCGTGAGTTCCTCGAAGAGGGCAACAAGGTACGTGCATACGTATTCTTCCGTGGCCGCTCTATCCTGTTCAAAGAGCAGGGCGAGGTGTTGCTGCTCCGTTTTGCTAACGACCTTGAAGAGGTTGGAAAGGTTGAGGGCATGCCATCACTCGAAGGCAAGAAGATGTTCCTCTACTTGGCTCCTAAGAAGGCTGGTTCGGCCAAGAAGAGCCAGCAGGCTCGCGACCGTGAGGCCGCTCAGCTCGAAGCTAAGGAGGCAGCAAAGCAGCAAAAAGAGGCTCAGACTGAAGAGACAGCTGAGATTCCAGCAAACGGTGGTCTTTTGGGTAATGCTAAGATTAGTGCCGATGCACTGAAGAAGCTGACTGAGAGCGAGGATTAATTAGAGAAGAAAAAGAAGGTGGCGCGCCCGGTATATGCGTGGCCGCTGGATATTAATAACAATTTAAATTTTTAAAACAATGCCAAAAGTAAAGACAAACTCTGGTGCAAAGAAGAGATTCTCTTTCACTGGAACAGGTAAGGTAAAGAGACGTCATGCCTTCCACAGTCACATTCTGACAAAGAAGACCAAGAAGCAGAAGCGCAACTTGGTAGGTACAACTATCGTTGATCCTAGCAACATGAAGCAGGTTCGTGATCTGTTGTGTCTCCGTTAAACCTATTGTCTAACATTTAAAAGAAGTAAGAATTATGCCAAGATCAGTAAATCACGTTGCATCAAGAGCAAAGCGTAAGAGAATTTTGAAGCTTACCCGCGGTTACTTCGGTGCCCGCAAGAATGTTTGGACAGTAGCAAAGAACACATGGGAGAAGGGTTTGACCTACGCCTATCGTGATCGTCGCAACAAGAAGCGTAACTTCCGCAGCCTGTGGATCCAGCGTATCAACGCTGCCGCTCGCCAGGAGGGTATGAGCTACTCAGTTCTGATGGGTAACCTCGCTAAGGCAGGTATCGAGATTAACCGTAAGGTTCTCGCTGACCTCGCTATGAACAATCCCGAGGCTTTCAAGGCCATCGTAGAGAAGGTAAAGTAAATTAAACGACTTACCAAGTCTTAAAATAAAACCCCTGCCAATTGGCGGGGGTTTTACTTTTGTTAATCCTTAAACTTAAACAGATGTACAAAGCCTGTGGTTTTGAACACGTCGTACACATTAGGCTGCAGGCCATGGATGAATATTTCGCAGTGGTTGATCCAGCCCTGCTGGGCGATGTGCATCAGTATTCGCAGACCGCTCGACGATATGTATTCGAGCTGGGTGCAGTCAATTACTATTTCTTGCTCAAAGTAGTCGTACAGCGGCCTAACTTCTCTTTCGGCGGCTGTTGATACCGATGTGTCCAAGCGCCCTATCAGTATCAGTGTTACCTGGCGCTCGCCTGTTTTCTCGATTTTAATTTCCATCTCTATCTCTTCTCTTTATTTTTATTTCTCAATTATTTTCTGCATGGTGAGTATGTTCTCATCATTCTTGCGCTCGTAGCTGATATGGTCCATATAGTGACGCATCAGATGGATACCCAATCCGCCCTCAACGCGCTGCTCGGCTTGCTGCTCAACATCTACTTCGGCTGCCTTGGTGGCATCAAAGGGCATACCTTTGTCGTGGAGTATAAATGTCAGCATCAAGTCGTTAGCCTCGGCCTCCAGTATAATATGACTTGGTTCGCGGTCGGGGTAAGCGTATTTCATGACGTTCACCACAGCCTCTTCAACAGCCAGGGTGGTATAGGTTGTTGCCGTCTCGTTCATCTCGAGGTCTTGGCAGATGCTGTTCACGAATGCTGTCAGCTCAACTACCTCTTCTACATCGTTGCCTAATGTGAGGCAGCGGTGATAGAGACTGCCGTAGGCAGGTTGGGGGATGTATCTGATAGCCATCAGTGAAATGTCGTCGTTTTGTGGCGTGTCGCCCACAAAGTTCTGTGCTGTTTCAAAATGCTGATGTGCATATTGACGCGCATCCAAATGCAAATCGGCCAGTCGGTTGGCTCTGTTACTGATGCGATCGCGACCAAACTGTTCGTGGTTGGCCGTCTCGGCCTCGGTATAACCGTCGGTATACATAAACAGTATCTCGTTGCGATCCATGAGTATGGTCTGATTGGTGTACTCCCACTCTGGGCGCAAACCCAATGGTATGTTATTATCTACATAAATAAAGCGTGCCAGTGTGCCTACCAGCATGGGGGGCTCGTGACCGGCATTGCTGTAGTTCAGTTGGCCTGTCTTCAGGTCGAGTACGCCTAAGAAGAGAGTAACGAACATGTACGAGTCGTTGGTGTCGCATAAAGTCTTGTTCATGCGACTGATAATGTTACTGGGATCAGTATCCAGCATCGCCTCGCAACGGAACAGTGATATGGTTTCGGCCATCATCAATGCTGCAGGTACGCCCTTGCCGCTCACGTCGCCAATGCAGAAGAACAGCTTGTTGTCGTGCATCAGGTAGTCGTATAGGTCGCCGCCTACCTCCTTGGCCGTTACTATCTCACCGTAGATGTCAACATCTGGGCGCTCGGGGTAGGGAGGATATTTCTTGGGAAGCATCGACTGCTGTATGTGACTGGCAATCTTTAACTCCTGCTCGATACCTGCCTTCTGGGCTGTGGTTTTTCTCAACTGGTCGATGTTGCGTATCAGGGCGCGACTCAGGAAGAAGATAACTATCAGACCAAAGAGCATAACAGCCAGAATGATGGCGCCAAGCACGTTGCCCTGATGGTTAATGATGGCCTCGGGTACAACAATCACTACTGTCCACTCGGCGTATTTCACAAACGAGTAGAACAATACTGAGCTCACACCGTCTTTGGTAATCTTACAGCTACCGCTCTCATGGTTTCTCATGTGGTTGGCCACTTCGTCATCTGCAGTGTCGGCTGTTTGGGATGCAACCTCCTGGAAAGTGGTTTTCAGAATAAGATCCTCGTTGGGATGAATGAGATAGGTACCATCGTTATCGAGTACAAAGCTGTACGATTTTTCCTTAAATCCCTTTTCAAAACGCTCATGGTTTTGGGCGTCAATACGCTTGTGGCGCAATCGGAGCCACTCCAGCGACACATCGGCACCCAGCATGGCCACCTTATTACCATTCTTATCGTGAATGTGTGTCATATAAGTGGTGGTAAGCTGTTGCGATGCAGCCTGATCGAAGTAAGGCGGTGTCCAATCGCCTTCATCGCGTTCATAAGCTGTTTGGTACCAGGGGTGCGTCAGGAAATCGGGATGATCCTCGTTCATCTGCTTACCCTTGATAACGCCGTCCGAATCGCGCCAGGCATATATCTCGAAGTAGTGTCCACGCTGTGGGTAGAAGTCGGGTTCAAATATCAGGCGACAGCTCGACATGTATTTGTTAAGCTTTACCATTTGCTCCAAATGTGCCTGCAACTTGTCGGGATTGTTGAGATCGTTCTCAATCACACTAGTGCTATTGATGGCTGCCACATACACGTCGGACAGCACACCACGTATTTTCTCGTTGGCGTGCAGCATAATACCCTCGTAACGCGATTCAACCTCGCGTGCGGTAGAGTTACGTGTAATGACAAATACAAAGCTCATAATGGTGGCCCACATGACTAACAGTACCACCATGATGATTAAGCTTAGTTTGTATGCAGATGCTTTCTTCATTATTCTTCCTTTTACTTTTTATTCATTCCAATTTTGTTTTAGGAGCGATGTTGGCAACAAAGGTACGTTTTTTTAGGAAAATAGCCAAATTTTTATTGTTTTTTTACAAAAAAATAGTCGGATTCTGAGAGCAGAAATACTAAAAAATACAATTATTTCTTGTATATATCACCAAAAACATGTAATTTTGTCGCAGTTATTAAAAATTACCAATATGAATAAGAACGAGAAATTTGTAATTACTATTAATCGAGAAGTAGGAAGTGGTGGACGTACCGTAGGCCGTAAACTGGCTGAAAAGCTCGGTGTGAAATATTGTGATAAGTCTGTTATCAACGGACTGACTCAGCGTTTTGGTCTCTCTGTTGAAAAGATTGAGGAGATTAAGGCACAGAAGAAAACATGGTGGAATGAGATTACCACCTATTATAATACATTGGTAAATAGTGCCTCTTTGCCTATGGAAGCTGAGGTGAAGCTTGATAATGCCAGTCTTTTCGAAACCGAGAAACGTATTCTGCTTGAGTTAGCCGAGCAGACATCGTGCGTGGTGGCAGGTCGTACGGGCTTTATGGTCTTCCGTGACCATCCTAACCGTATCAACGTTTTCATTCAAGCCTCGACCGCCCATCGTATCCAGCGCATTATGCGTCGCCAGAATGTCAACGAGCAGGAGGCACGCAACATTATAGCCCAGCTTGATGCCAGTCGTGAAACTTACATCAAGAAGTTCGAGGATACGTCGCGCTATGATACCCGTAACTATCAGCTCGTTATTTCGATGGACGGTCTGACCGAAGATGATGCCGTTGACATCATCTTGGATTATATCAATCGTACCAGTAAGTAGCTATCATTGCCTCAATACTGGTGCCATGGGCTATAGGCCTTTCATGGACAGAGAGATGCGCTGACGACGGTGATCAACCTCGGTTACGCGTACTTGTACGTGCTGGTGAAGCTTAACCACGTCGAGTGGGTGAGCAATACGGCGGTTGGCCATTTGCGAGATGTGTACCAAACCGTCGTGATGCACACCAATATCTACAAAGGCTCCAAAGTTGGTGATGTTGGTAACAATACCGGGTAGCACCATGCCCTCAACCAAATCGTCGATGGTACTAACGTTCTTGTCAAATTCGAAAGCCTCAAGCTGCTGGCGTGGGTCGCGCCCAGGCTTTTCTAGTTCGGCCATAATATCGGTAAGTGTAGGCATACCCACATCGGCTGTTACGTAGCGGTGCAACTCCAGAGCTTCGCGCTTTTCCTTGTTATGAATAAGGTCGGCTACGGTGCAGCCCTGATCTTTGGCCATTTGCTGCACAATAGGATAACTCTCAGGGTGTACAGCGGTGCCGTCAAGCGGGTTCTTGGCGTTGTGGATACGCAGGAATCCAGCACACTGCTGATAAGCTGAGGGACCCAATCGGGGAACTTTAAGAAGCTGGGCACGCGAGGTAAAAGCACCATGTTCGCGGCGATAGTCAATAATGTTTTTGGCCAGTGTGGCACCAAGGCCACTCACGTACATCAACAGGTGCTGCGAGGCGGTGTTCAAATCTACTCCTACCAGGTTTACACAACTCTCTACTGTTTGGTCGAGAGAGTGCTTGAGTTTGGTTTGGTCCACGTCGTGCTGATACTGTCCTACACCAATGCTCTTAGGATCGATTTTTACCAGTTCGGCCAGTGGATCCATCAGTCGTCGACCAATAGAAACGGCACCACGAACGGTTACATCCTCATTGGGGAATTCATCGCGAGCCACTTTCGAGGCAGAATAAACTGAGGCACCAGCTTCGGAAACAACAAAGACCTGTGGGGTGGGAGCATTTTTGTCATCAGCTTTCGCTTTGGAAGATTTTGAATCTGCTGCAACATTGTATTTACCAGCGAGTACATCTTTTACAAAACTATCTGTTTCGCGACTGGCGGTACCATTACCAATAGAGATGGCTTCTATCTGAAATTTCTGAATCAGGCGCTGCAGGGTGATAGCGGCCTCAGTACGTTTGTTTACAGGTGGGTGGGGCATAATCACATCGTGGTGCAGCAGGTTGCCTTGGGCATCTAAGCATACTACTTTGCAACCAGTACGAAAACCTGGGTCGATACCCAATACGCGCTTCTGACCTAACGGGGCGCCTAACAACAGTTGGCGTAGATTTTCGGCAAATACGTGGATAGCTTCTTCATCGGCCTTTTCTTTACTTTGTGCGGCAAACTCGGTTTCGATAGCTGGTTTCAACAAACGTTTGTAACCATCGTCGATAGCCTCGGCTACCAAGCGGCCGCATGGGGTGTTACCATAAACATAGTGGTGCTTCAGGCGCTCAAGGGCTTCATCATCGTTGGGCGAAATACTGATGCGTAAGATACCCTCTGATTCGCCTCGGCGCATGGCCAGCAGACGGTGGGACGAACAACGTTTTAGTGGTTCGCTCCAGTCAAAATAGTCGCTATATTTGGCTGCTTCGTCGCTATTGGCCTTGGCTTTTACCACTTTAGAGGTGATAACAGCTTGGCGGGTAAAGGCATTACGTAGCTGTTGGCGTGATTTCTCGTTTTCGCTTACCACCTCGGCAATAATGTCCTGAGCCCCTTTGATGGCGCTTTCTACGCTGTCCACATCGCCCTTTGCAAACTTGGCTGCAGCTGCTTCTGGATCACGCTCGCGTTGTTTCATCAGCAGCAGAGCCAGTGGCTCCAGCCCTTGTTCACGGGCCACTTGTGCGCGGGTGCGACGTTTAGGCTTGTAGGGTAGGTAGATATCCTCGATTTCGGTGGCATCCCAGCACTGATTAATGCGCTCTTGGAGTTCGGGTGTCATCTTATCAAGGTCGGTGATGGTTTTGATAACTGTTTCCTTGCGTTTCTGTATATCGAGCAGCTTCTCGTAACGGTCGCTGATAGCAGCTATCTGTACCTCATCCAGTCCGCCTGTACGCTCTTTGCGGTATCGGGCAATAAAGGGTATGGTGCAGCCCTCGTCGAGCAAGGCTAACGTGGCTTCAACGAACTTCTGACTGATGCCTAATTGTGTGGCAATTTGACAGGAAAAAACGTTCTTTTGCATAAATATAAGTAGTAATTACGTTAATTTGTGTGCAAATATAGTGATAAATCGTGAGAAATGTGTATTTTTGCAGTTCGAAAATGAAAAGATTAATGAGAAAAGGGATAATTTTAGCGGTAATCATGCTGATTGGCACCATTTGCAGCGTGCAAGCACAAGATAACGCCAACAGCCGACAGGCACGCCGCATTTTTAACAATGCCTACCAGCAGGTGTTTGGTGAACAGGGCGCTACGTTGCACTACGATGTGAATATTACTGGCATTTATAAAACCCGAGGCACCATCTGGTACAAAGGCAAGAAGAGTAAGTTCGATGAAGCGAGAATGACCTCGTGGAATGATGGCAAATACGTGTACACCTTTAAGAAAAAGAAACGTGAGGTAGAGCTGCACACAGCCAAGAACAATAAGAGTGATAAGTATTCGCAGAAGTTTAAGTTTGAGCCCGAAAACTATAACTACAGTATAGCTGAGGCCGATAATGGACTGCTGGTTACATTAAAGCTCATAAAGGGACGCAAAGGTATGAAGGAGATACACGCCTTGCTGGAGCGTAAAACCTATCACCCGATAAGTGTACGCATTAAAATCGCTTTTATATGGACTACCATTAAGATTAGCGACTTTCAGAGCGGAGGCATAACCGATGAGATGCTGCGTTTCCCCAAAGAGCAGTTTAAGGATTATAAATTTGTTGACAAGCGATGATATCAGTAGAAGGACTGAAAGTTGAATTTGGCATAAAACCCTTGTTTGATGGCGCCAGTTTCGTCATTAACGACAAGGACCGCATTGCCCTTGTGGGCAAAAATGGAGCTGGTAAATCTACCATGCTCAAAATACTGTGTGGACAGCAGAAACCTACCGCAGGCACTGTTAGTGTGCCTAACGATACAAAGGTGGGCTACCTGCCACAGGTCATGATTTTGCAGGACGATACCACCGTTCGTGAAGAAGCACAGAAAGCTTTTGCTGATAACACTCGTATGAAGGAGCGTCTGGATAAGATGAATCAGGAACTTGCTGAACGTACCGATTACGAGAGCGAGAGCTACATGCAGCTGATTGAGAAATATACTACCGAGCACGAGCGCTATATCATGATGGGTGCTGAGAACTATGAAGCCGAGATAGAGCGTACGCTCACCGGTCTGGGCTTTGAGCGTAGTGATTTCGAGCGTCCCACATCTGAGTTCTCGGGTGGTTGGCGTATGCGTATCGAGCTGGCCAAAATCTTGTTGCAGAAACCCGATGTATTGCTCCTCGACGAGCCTACCAACCATCTGGATATTGAATCAATCCAGTGGCTGGAGCAGTTCTTGGCGCAGAGCTCGAGTGCTGTAGTGCTAGTAAGTCACGACCGTGCCTTTATTAATAATGTGTCGAACCGTACGCTCGAGATATCGTGTGGTAAGGTAATCGACTATAAGGTGAAGTACGATGAGTACGTAGTTTTGCGTAAGGAACGTCGCGAACAGCAGTTAAGGGCTTACGAGAACCAGCAGAAGGAAGTGGCTGAGATGAAGGCGTTTATAGAGCGCTTCCGTTATCAGGCTACCAAGGCTGTACAGGTGCAGCAGAAAGTAAAACAGCTGGAGAAAATTGTGCCCATCGAAATTGACGAGGTAGATAATTCGGCCATGCACCTGAAGTTCCCTCCCTGTTTGCGAAGTGGTGATTATCCTGTGATCTGCGACGAGGTACGCAAGGATTATGGTGCGCATACAGTATTCGACCATGTGTCGCTTACTATCAAGCGCGGTGAGAAAGTGGCCTTTGTGGGTAAGAACGGTGAAGGTAAATCAACACTTGTGAAATGTATTATGGGCGAAATCCCCTTTACAGGTAACCTGAAGGTTGGTCATAATATCCAGATAGGCTATTTTGCCCAGAATCAGGCGCAGTTGCTGGATGAGAACCTGACTGTGTTCCAGACCATCGACTATGTGGCAAAGGGCGAGGTCCGCTTGAAGATTAATGATATCCTGGGTGCCTTTATGTTTGGCGGTGAGGAGAGTGATAAGAAGGTGAAGGTGCTGAGTGGTGGCGAGCGTAGTCGACTGGCAATGATCCGTTTGCTGCTGGAGCCTGTAAACCTGTTGATTCTCGACGAGCCTACCAACCACTTGGATATGCCTTCGAAGGATGTACTGAAAGAGGCCATCAAAGCCTTCGACGGTACAGCTATCATTGTGAGCCACGACCGTGAGTTTCTGGATGGACTGGTAACCAAAGTCTATGAGTTTGGAGGTGGTAAGGTACGCGAACATTTGGGCGGTATCTACGACTTCCTGAGAACAAAAAAGATTAACGACCTTAATCAGTTGGGTTCGCAGCCGCAGATGATGGCAGCTCCCAAGGCTGCCACCAAAGCTGCTGCAACTACAACATCGAGTGCATCGCCATCGGTTACCCCTGAGGGTGAGGCTGTGCTTCAGAAAACCCTGAGCTATGCCGAGCACAAGGAACTTCAGAAACGTAAGAACCGTTTGGAAAAGGCTGTTAAGCAGCATGAAGCCAAGATTGAGCAGCTGGAGCAGCGCCTTAAGGAACTGGACGAGCTGCTGATGCAGCCTGAAAACGCTTCGGATATGACGATGGTAACCGAGTACACCGGCATTAAGCGTGACTTGGATGAAGAGGTGGAGCGTTGGGAGAAAGCAAGCGAAGAATTAGAATCATTAACACAATAAACTCTAAAAAACAATGAAAAGATTTTTAACAATGATGACAATGGCATCTGTCTCAATGATGATGATGGCTCAGACTGAGCTGGGATCAGGCTTGAACGAGGCCGACTTTAACAAGAATGTGCGTCCGGGTGACGACTTCTATGAGTATGCCTGTGGTGGTTGGATGAAGAACAACCCACTGCCAGCAGCTTATTCGCGCTATGGTAGTTTCGACCGTTTGCAGGAAGACAACGACAAGCGCATTAACGGTATCCTGAAGGAACTGCAGAGCAACACTTATGCTAAGGGTACTATCGAGCAGAAACTGAGCGATCTTTATAAGTTGGCTATGGACTCTACACGTCGTAATAAGGAAGGTGTAGCTCCTGTTATGCCACTTATTAAGAAACTTGAGGCTGCCAAAACCGTTAAGCAGTTGCTGGCTATCCAGCTTGAGCTGGCTCCTTACGGCGAGCAGGAGTTCTTCTATGCTGGCTTCGGTGCCGACGAGAAGAACGCCACACAGAACATTCTGAGTATTTATCAGAGTGGCCTGACACTCGGTCAGAAGGAGTACTACCTGGATAACGATAAGGCTACAGCCGGTATTCGCGAGGCTTTCAAGAAGCACGTGGTAAAAATGTTCCAGCTGTTTGGTTTCAGCAAGAGTGCTGCTACCAAGAAGATGCAGAACGTTATGAAGGTTGAGACTGCACTTGCTAAGGTTAGTAAGAGTCGTACCGAACTGCGCGATCCTGAGGCTAACTACAACAAGATGACTCTGAAGGAGTTCGAGGCTAAGTATCCTAACCTGCCTTTGGTTAAGGTGATGAACGCTAAGGGCATAGACACTAAGTTCCTGCAGGAGATGGTTGTTGGTCAGCCCGACTTCCTGGAAGGCGCTAATAGGGTAGTAGGTGCCCTGAAGCCTGCTGAGTATCGCGACGTGCTGGAGTGGAGCCTTGTTGAGGGTTCGGCTAACTATCTGAACGATGCTGCTGCAGCTGAGAGCTTTGATTTCTATGGTAAGATTAAGGCTGGTCGCAAGGAGAATCATCCTCTGTGGAAGCGTAGCACTGGTCAGGTAGAGCGCGTGATGGGTGAGGCTCTTGGTAAGATTTATGCCGAGAAGTACTTCCCCGAGGCTGCTAAGCAGCGTATGCTTACTCTGATTAAGAACCTGCAGATTGCTCTTGGTGAGCGTATTGCTGCCCAGGATTGGATGGACGACAGTACTAAGGTTAATGCCCTGCTGAAGTTGAATACTTTCTATGTAAAGGTGGGTTATCCTGATAAGTGGACCGACCTCTCTAAGCTGGAGATTGATCCTGCTAAATCTTTTTACGATAACATGCAGGCTTGCGCTAAGTTCTGGAATGCTCACAACATTGAGCATACAGTAGGTAAGCCCGTGGATCGTGACGATTGGCACATGACACCACAGACTGTGAATGCTTACTATAATCCAACTACCAACGAGATTTGCTTCCCCGCAGGTATTCTGCAGTATCCCTTCTTTGATATGACTGCTGATGATGCCTTTAACTATGGTGCTATCGGTGTAGTAATCGGTCATGAGATGACTCACGGATTTGATGATCAGGGTCGTCAGTTTGATAAGGATGGAAATATGCACGACTGGTGGAAGGAAGCTGATGGAAAGAACTTTACAGAGCGTACTGATAAGTATGCCGATTTCTTCAGCGCTATCAAGGTACTTCCCGACCTGAATGGTAATGGCCGTCTGACACTGGGTGAGAACCTGGCCGACCACGGTGGTCTGCAGGTAGCATGGACTGCTTATAAGAACGCTACCAAGCGCAATCCTCTTGGCGAGAAGAACGGTCTGACAGCCGATCAGCGTTTCTTCCACGCTTACGCAGGTGTATGGGCTGGTAACATTACTGAGGCTGAAATCCGCAACCGTACCAAGAGTGATCCTCACTCACTGGGTCGTTGGCGTGTAAATGGCGCTCTGCCTCACATCGACGCTTGGTACGAGGCCTTTGGCGTGAAAGAGGGCGACAAGATGTTTATTCCTAAGCAGGAACGCCTCGAATTGTGGTAAAATACATCAAAAAATATAGAATTTTGCCGTCGTAAATGTAAATTTACGGCGGTTTTTTTTGTTTGATTCATTTTTTTATTTAACTTTGCACCTAACTTAAGTTAAAATTCCAACAACGATGAACGATATTACACAAAACCCAGATCGAATAAGCCGAGGTGCCGAGCCGCTTTATCGTGAGCACTCTGCACAGCAACCTCAGTATCAGCAAGCCATGCAGGCCAATACGGCTAATGGTATCCAATGTCCTCATTGTGGCGCACTCAACGAAGCCGAAGCACTTTTCTGTGCCTCGTGCGGCGAGCCTATCGGTATGGCCACCTGTCCCTATTGTGGGGCAGCTGTCGATGCCGACGCCGACTTCTGCGAAAGTTACCGTCACTATATCCGCAAGGACGTGTGCTCATTCTGTGGCGCCTATCTGCATGGCGCCGAGGCCTACTGCCCTGAGTGCGGTAATCCGGTGGGTGGTATCGATTGTCCTGTTTGTGGAACCCATAATGATTTCTCGTTCTGCAAACAGTGTGGTACAGCTCTTACCGAAGAGGCCCGTCTGATGAAGGAGAAGGTGATGGAGATGCCCGAGTACCAGCAGATGCAGAAACTGGCCGAAGAGTTGCAGAAGTTGGATTTGCAGATGCCTTATGTTACCGAGCAGGATAAGGAGCGCGACCGTAAGAGTCAGGAGCTGCGCCAGCGCGTACTCATGCTGTTGGCTCAGGATCGTGGTTTGGATCGTGTAGATGCCAACCTGGCCGACCATAAGGTGATGAGTAAAGACGAATACGACAAGAAGAAGCAGGAACGTATGGATATGCTGTCGCGACTGTTAGACCAGATGGCACAGCTGCCTCAGGAAAAGCCTGCTCAGGTGCGTAACTATGCTATGGCCTGCAAGCCTCAGGGTGTACGTCTGGCTTGGCAGTGCAACTTTAAGCACGCCCTCCACTCAAGTCCATGCGGATGTGCCAAGCCGCAGATGGGCGGAAAATGGATTATACTTGGTAAGGGAACAAGAAAAGAAATTAAAGACGATATCTAATGAGTACGGATCGAACTCCACAAAATAAAGTAAACGGAAACGAAGAGGTAAACGTAGATAAGACCGTACGTGCAACCAACTTTGATTTCCCACAGAATACTCCTTCAAAGGGTGAGGAGCCCGACAAACCGCTTGATGGCACCATCCGCATTGATATGCCGAAGATGGAAGCCCCCAAGCCAGCTGCTCCTAAACCACTTGACGGTACCGTGCGTGCACCTGGCCTTAATCAGCCTATTACACCACGACCTGCAGCGCCTCGTCCTGCAGCTCCACGTCCAGCAGCACCCAAAGCATTGGATGGAACTGTGCGTGCACCCGGCCTTAATCAGCCGATTACACCGCAATCTGCTGCGCCACGTCCAGCTGCTCCCAAGGCTTTGGATGGCACCGTTCGTGCCCCTGGTATCAACCAGCCCATTGCACCACAGCCCGTTACCCCACAGCCTGCAGCACCTAAACCTGCAGCACCATCAATGGGTAGTACCGTTCGTGGTGCACAGCCCCAGCCTCAAGCACAGGCTCAGGCTCAGGTTCGTCCCAACGTCAACATCTCGATTATCTCGTCGGCCAGTAATACCGACCGTGCCAAGAAACAGCGCCTGCAACGTAACCTGATTGATGAGAATATCTACACGCTGAAAGGACAGGAGTATCGTCGTGTATCGGTACTGAGCGAGAATACAGGCGAGGCCGAGGTTTTTCTGGTTGAAAAAGACAACAAGGAATATGTACTGAAAGTGTACTATCCCAATTTCGATGTGAACCGTAAGATATTGCAGACGGTTCTGAACTTCGACTTTGAGATGGTAGTAAAGGTGTACGACTTTGGTAAGACCTATGTGGATGGTAAGCACCGTTACTACGAGTTGATGGAGTACCTGCAGGGTGGCTCGATGGCCGAGTTCAATCTGGAAGGCGATATAAACAAGTTCCGTCGTATAGCTCTTCAGAGTGCTGCAGCCTTGGCTTACTGTCATCAGCTCAGAATTCTGCACAAGGATATCAAACCAGGCAACTTCTTCTTCCGTGATAAGGACCATAACCAACTGGTTCTGGGCGACTTCGGTATTTCGAGTATGCTGGAGGAAGACGGTAAGTCGCATAAAACCACCCAGGCCCGTACCCCAATCTATGCGGCACCCGAAATGTATGCCGACGTAATTGATGGTGTGGTAGAGATTTCGCCAAAGGCCGACTACTACTCTTTGGGTATCAGCTTGATGACGCTGTGGTTAGGCGAGAGTCCGATGAGTACCAACGAGCGTGTGATGATGCGCCAGAAGAACGAGGGTCGCATACCACGCATGAACGAGTTGCCAGAGCGTATCAAGCTGCTGGTAATGGGTCTTACGGTGGTTAACCCCATCAACCGTTGGGGTTATGAGCAGGTAGAGCAGTGGTTCTTAGGCGAGAGCCCGAAGGTCGACCTGTCGTCACCATTCCTGAAGTACCAGAGTTTCGTTGTCGATCCAGAGCGTAACCTGGTGGCCGAGAACGTACAGGAGCTGGTGCCCATGCTGCTGGCCAACGAGCGCTTGGCTATCGGTTATCTGTATAACGGACGTATCACCCAGTGGTTGGACGCTTGTGGTAACAACAAACTGAGCACCATTGTTAAAGATATCATTTCCAAGAAATATCCTATCGATCAGCGTGCCGGTTTGATGGCATCGCTGTACGCTATGGACCCTGCCTATCCGTATAAGGATGTGCGTGGAACCAACTGCGAGGATATCCATGCGGTATGTATCTCGCTGCTGAGTAATCAGGACGAGTATGCCATATCGTTGGCTGCCCCGAACGATAATTTCTACCTTTATGTGGAAACCCACACCAGCTGCGATGTTGATCGTTTGCGTTCTTACTTTAAGGAAGTAGACCATAACAATAAGGAGCAGGTACGTGTGGCTATCATGAAGATAGTGCTCGAGGTTGATCCTGAGATACCATTTATGGTAAAGCATCCATCGGCAGCAATTAACGATATTGTTAGCGCCTTTGGTCATGAAGATATAACCGAAGACGAGTGGCATAGTCTGACCGACGGACGCTTGCTGGCCTGGATGTACAGTCACGAGGACCAGATGGCGTGCGAGAGTCTGCGCATCATGACGCTGGATCAGCCTTACTCACGAAACTTGGCTTATAAGGTTCTTTATAACCTGAATCGCGAATCGGCCTATGATCTGGCCGGTGCCTTTACTCCTATACAAGTGGGCGAACTGCTCAACGAGCGTTTGCATAAGGCGCAGAACCTTCCTGAGAAGGAGTTCGAGGAGGAGATGAAGGACTTTACTGAACTTGACGGTCGTTTTGCTTACTATGCCCAGCTGCACGGCTGGACCGAGATGTACAACGAGCATAAGCGCTGCTTCGACTTTAAGAGCGAGGAGAATACCGAACGTATGGGCGCTTATGATGTGAAGACGGCTGTTTACCGCTTCTGTCGTATCTTAGGCGTTACACCTACCTATATGATGGGCGACGGTATTGAGTACGCCGACGGCCGTAACCTGCAGGCAAAGAAGTTGCAGGTGTTCCGCAACGAAATCCGCAACGGCTCGATGGGGCAGTGGATGTCGGTGTTCTATCACGAAGACCCCAATGCCGACTTTACGGTAGAGTACTCGTACGAGCATGCCGTTGAGGACTGGTTGATGGCAATGGGAAAAATCGATCCTTCGCAGCGTTATTATAAGCGCTTTATCGATGCCCGCGACGAAACCCAGCGCCGTGTGGCCTTTGTAAAGGACAGTTGGAAGCGCGCCAAGACCAAGGAGAAGATCTGGCGTACAGCCTTCTACACCCTGAGCGGTATCTGGTTGGTATTCGTGCTGATATTCGGCGTTACCAATCCTGAGTATATCCTCACGCATACCTTTATCAGTATCGGTCTGCCTTTGGGTGGAATGACTGGTATGATTGTGGCCACCCGCTCGTTCTTCAAGGGCTACGACTTTATGTTCTCGTTCCTGTGGGGACTGGTGGGCGCGTTTACGTGCTTTATACCTATTATTATATTAAAGTATATTGGCGCATCGCACCCCATGCTGTTTAATATCGCCATTATCGTAATCACGCTTATCTACATGCTGGTTTGTCACCTCACAGATTTCCGTGGTAATGAGAAGGCCGACAGCCGACTGATATCCGAGGTGCTCGAAAACGATATGAAATCGAACTTGATAGAACCGCTGTACTACACCTTCAAGGCCCGTTCGTACAAGTTTAAGGGATCTAAGTTCGGTTTGCTTAACGATGTTACCGATCAGGTTCGCTCTATCACGGGCGAGAGTGTGCTTCACTACGTGCTGTGGAGCCTGCTGATGCTGGTATTCGTGGTATCGTTTGTGGTATTCAGCCCATCGATGCTGAACATTGCCAATCCTAACAGTCACATGAAGGAGGCCCCTAAAAGTATTATTAAGAAAATAGATAGAGACGCATAATATAAAATGGTTTGTCAGAATTGTCATAAAGAAAACAGAAGCAAAGCAAAGTTCTGCAAGTGGTGCGGACAGCAGCTTGTTACTACTGACTTGCTTGATAAGCTGGTTGGCCTCGATGAGGTGAAGAACCAGCTGAAAACCATTGTCGATACCTATACGTTTCTGCGCTCTCGCAAGGATATCTCTAAAGCCCGTATCTCGCTCAATGCCATTGTGATTGGTGATACAGGTACGGGTAAGACGTCGCTGGCCGAGATTCTGCGCGATTACTTCTATCAGCATAAGATCATCGAGAAACCCCAGCTGATGATGGTAGATGCCGTAGATTACCAGCGATTCGTCGACAAATGGGATGAAAATATCAAGAAAGCAAAGAATGGTATATTGTTCTTCGACAATGTGCAGAAGCTTTTGCCCGATAAATACTCTAACCAGGTGAACCCGCTCGACAAGCTGTTTGTTGAGATGGACAAATGGGAGGATAACCCCATTGTGATTATATCCGGACTCTCGAAGGGTTTGGAGGACTTCTTGGAGAGCAACCCAGCCGTAGCCAACCGTTTCAAGTATACCTTCCGTATGACCACGCCAAACTTCCAGGAGCTTACCGAGATATGTAAGCTGAACCTGCAGTTGAAGTATGGCATACAGGATTTCTCGCCCGAAGCTGATAAACAGTTATTGCGTTTCTTTAAATATCAGGTTAAGATTAAGGACGAGACCTTTGGTAACGGACACCTGGCCCATAAAACAGCCGAGAATATCTTTACCCAGTATATCAGTCGTGGCGCCAATGCCACAAGGGTAGAGTTGAGCGACATCACGGGTTATGTACCCGAGGAGCGCTCGGTTGAGGATATCCTGCGCGATCTGGACAGCTACATTGGTATGGACGAGGTTAAGGCCGCCGTAAAAGAGATGGCCTACTCGGTACAGAACGCCATGCAGCGCGCCGAGCGTGGACTGGGCGAGCAGGAGAAAATGTCGATGCACATTATTCTTACTGGTAACCCAGGTACAGGTAAAACCACCATTGCCCGTAAGTTGGGCGAAATCCTGGCAGCCATCGGCTATCTGGATAGCGGTCACGTAGTTGAGGTCGACCGTGCCAAGATGGTAAGTCAGTATCAGGGCGAAACACCTAAGGTGGTTGATGCCCTTTGCGATAAGGCCAAGGGCGGTATCCTGTTTGTGGATGAGGCCTACACCTTGGCTCCTGTGAGTGCGTCGGGCGATCGTGATGCCCAGGGCGCACAGGCTTTGGAGAAACTGATGAAACGTATGGAGGACGATCGCGGACAGTTTATCGTGATTGCCGCTGGTTATCGCACGGAGATGGAGAACCTGTTCCGTGTGAACCCTGGTTTCCGCAGCCGTTTCAATTATTTCCTCGATATCAAGGACTACTCGCCAGCCGAGCTGTTCGAGATTATGCAGGTATTTGCCAAGCAGAAAAAGTATATCTTCTCGCCGGATGCCCAGGTACTTACTCAGAAGATGATCAAGGAGATGTACGATTCGCGCGACAAGGACTTTGCCAACGGTCGTACCATGCGTACGCTCTTCGACCAGATTTGCAAGAAACAGGCACAGCGCCTGCAGGGGGCAAATATTTCTGCGATGAGCAACGAGGAGCTCATGACCATTGTACGCGACGATATCCCATACGATGCACCACAGACCGTAAGCGTCGACGACTGTCTGAAGAAACTCGACGGTTTGGTTGGTCTCTCGGGTGTGAAGAAGGAGATTGCCAACCTGGCAGCCTTCCTGAACCTGCAGATTGCACGTGGCGAAACCAACACCTTCCAAGGCAAGCACTATGTGTTTACCGGTAACCCTGGTACGGGTAAAACTACCGTAGCCCGTATCATGGCCGATATCTTTAAGACGCTGGGCGTTGTGGCCCGCGGACAACTGGTTGAGGCCGACCGCTCTAAACTGGTGGCAGGCTTCTCGGGTCAGACAGCCATCAAGACCAACCAGCTGGTTGATCAGGCTATGGGCGGTGTACTGTTTATCGACGAGGCTTACACGCTGAAGTCGAACGATGGCGACAGCTTTGGCGCTGAGGCTATCGACACGCTGCTGAAACGTTTGGAAGATGATCGTGGTAAGTTTATCTGTATCGTGGCTGGTTATACCGACCAGATGCACGACTTTATCGACACCAACCCAGGCTTGAAGAGTCGCTTTACACAAACCATCCACTTCGACGACTATACGCCCGACGAGCTCACGGAGATCTTCCTGCATCTCGCATCCGGCAAGAACTTCACCGTCGACGAGGAGACCAAGGCGGCTATTCACCGTATGTTCGAGCAGCTCTATCTGCGCCGCGATAAGAACTTCGGTAATGCCCGTGAGGCACGCCGCATCTTCAACGAGGCTGTAGAGCGCCAGAGTCAGCGTCTGGTAAAGCAGATGACCAGTCCCGACTTCAAGGAGAGCGACATGTTTGCGCTCACCACCGCCGATCTTCCCCTGTCGCAGGGCGAGACCGCACGTCCGCTCGATGTGGTGCTCAACGAGCTCGAAGAGTTCATTGGTATGCGCTCAGTCAAGGATTCTATCCGTCGTCTGGCCGTACAGAGCATGTTCATGAAGCAGCGTGCCGCTATGGGTGCTGGCAGTGTTCAGCAGATGTCGATGAACTTTGTGCTTACGGGTAATCCGGGTACAGGTAAGACATCTATTGCCCGCAAGATGGGTGAGATACTCCAGGCCATGGACATTCTGCCTACATCGCGTGTCATCGAGGCCAGTCGTGCTACGTTGGTTGGTAAGTACATGGGCGAAACACCTAAGATTGTGAACAGCATGTGCGATAAGGCCATGGGCGGTATCCTGTTCATCGACGAGGCTTATACCTTGAGCGATGGCGGCGACATGTACGGCAAGGAGGCTATCGACACGCTGATGAAACGTATGGAGGACGATCGTGGTAAGTTTGTGGTTATCGCTGCAGGCTATAAGGATAAGATGGAGGAGTTCATGATGATGAACGCCGGACTGGCCAGCCGATTCACCCACAAGTTGCACATCGACGACTACGATCCTGATGAGCTGCTGGCTATTTACAAGCACATGGCCCAGAAGGAACAGTACCAGTTTACGCCTGAGGCTGAGCTTAAGGCACTCGACAAGATCTATAAGATGGTTCTTACCAAGACCGAGTCGTGGGGTAATGCCCGCGAGATGCGCAACCTGCTCGATTCTACTATCCAGCACCTGTCGGAGCGCGTATCAGCGCTGCCGGCCGATCAGGTTACAAAGGAAACATATCAGATTATACTACCAGAAGATATTTAACGAAATATGATTATTTGTCCAGCTTGTAAAGAAGAAATAGAAGACGATTCACATTACTGCGACCAATGTGGACAGCAGTTGCTGTTCTGTAAGCAGTGCGGTCATGTGGGGCTTGGACGTCGTTGTACACGTTGCGGCGGCATGATGGCTTTGCCTGCAGGTAGCATGGCAGCAGCCAATGCCGGAGCAAATCCCATGGGCGCTCCTATGGGCAACCCGATGGCTAATCCTATGGGCAACCCGATGGCTAATCCTATGGGTAACCCAATGGGTAGTCCTGCTGGTAATCCTGGGGTAGGGGCTGCTGTGCGCCCTGGTGTAAACATCAGCGTTACACCCAGTGCCTCAGTATCGCGCGCCGCAAATGTACCACCAGCACAACAACAGCAGCCTGTATCACCACGCACATCCAATGCGCAGAACATTGCAGCCAGCATATCGGTAGGTCCTGCTATCTCTATTGCTCAGGCAGGTGCCGGTCGTTCAAGCATGCCGATGATGACGTTGGTTAACGAAAGTCTCAATATACGTATCACAGCTATGAACGGTGCCATTATCGGTCGCCGTAAGGGTCCGTACGTTCAGTTCTTCGAGCAGAATTCGTACGTATCGGGTATTCATGCCCAGCTCAAGTACAAGTCAGGCGCAGGTTGGTTTGTTATCGATATGAACTCGTCAAACGGTACCAGAATTAATCAGGCTCCTATCCAGCCCGAGACCGAGAACCCGTTAAAGAATGGCGACGTGCTGTCGATTGCCAATGTCAACCTTCAAGTAGTAATTAGATAGTAATATTTAAAAACAATGATAACAATACACATGACAGCAGCCAGCAAAGTAGGCTGCGTGCGTAGTCAGAACGAAGACATGGTGCTGCTTGGCAGTCATTTCGTGAGGAATGATGCTTTTAGCACACGCGTAGACCTGACCAATAGCGACCGTTATATCATGGCTGTGGCCGATGGTATGGGTGGACATAATCGTGGTGATGTGGCCAGCAGTGATGCGCTGCATAACCTGGAGTTCTATTTTCACGATCTGCCCACAGGTCTTAGACCCGAATCCATCAAAGATAAGTTTGAGGATTGGTTAGACTCCATCAACAACATCATCGATTCAAAGGGTCGCTCCGACGAGCAGTATAAAGGTATGGGTACCACATTGGTAGGCTTGGCCTTCTACGAGGGCCAGTTCTATACGCTGAATTGTGGCGACAGTCGCTTGTATCGTTTCCGCGATGGCGATCTTACCCAGCTTACATCCGATCACTCGCTCAGCAACATGCTCGGCTCTTCGCAGCATTCTAACGTTATCACTAACTGTATCGGTGGCGGTGCTACAAGCTCGTTTATCGATATTGTGAACATAACCGATGATATCAAGGAGGGCGATGTTTACATGCTGTGCAGCGACGGACTCACTGATATGTTGCCCGATTCCATTATCTACACACTTCTTGCCGAAGGTTCTGACGCCAACACCCTCTGCGATGCCGCTGTGGCCGCTGGAGGCTTGGACAACGTGTCGTGTTGTGTGTTGCAATTCTAAAAAAGAGAGGAAAAATAAGAAATGCCACTAAGATTACCAGACAGACTGCCCGCTATTGATATTCTGAAGAACGAGAATATCTTTGTGATGGATAACTCGCGGGCAACAACACAGGATATCCGTCCGCTGAAGATTGTGATTCTGAACCTGATGCCTCTGAAGATAACCACAGAGACCGATCTGGTTAGATTGCTTTCAAACACACCATTGCAGATGGAGATTAACTTTATGAAGTTAAAGAGTCATACCCCTAAGAACACGCCGATAGAGCACATGATGATGTTCTATCGCGACTTTGAGTCGATGCGCAACGAGAAGTTTGATGGTATGATTATTACAGGTGCGCCTGTAGAGACGATGGACTTTGAAGATGTAACCTACTGGGACGAGATTACCGATATCTTTGCTTGGGCCAAAACCCACGTCACCAGTACCTTATATATATGTTGGGCAGCTCAGGCTGGCCTTTATTACCATTATGGTGTGCCCAAGTACCCCTTGGAAAAGAAGATGTTCGGCATCTTCCCACAAACACCCGTGGATACCAAACTGCCCATCTTCCGTGGGTTCGACGATGTGTTTATGATGCCTCACAGTCGTCATACCGAGATACATCGCGAGGATATTTTGGCCAACCCCGAGCTTACGTTGCTGGCCGAGTCACCCGAGAGTGGTGTCAGCATGGTGATGGCGCGTGGCGGTCGTGAGTTCTACATTACCGGTCACCTGGAGTATGCGCCAAACACACTCGACAATGAGTATAAGCGTGATCGTGGTATCCGCGACGATGTGGATATGCCAAAGAATTACTATCGCGATGATAATCCTGACAACGCCCCAGTAGTAACCTGGCGTGCACATGCCAACCTGCTGTACAACAACTGGATTAACTACTACGTTTACCAGGAAACACCGTATAATATCGACGAAATTAAATAAGCTTAGTGACTGCATTAGAACTTTTAGCTCCAGCCAAGAATTTGGCTTGCGGCATAGCTGCCATCGATCATGGTGCCGATGCCGTTTATATCGGTGCGCCCAAGTTTGGCGCCCGTGCAGCCGTAGGCAACAGCATCGACGATATTCGCCAACTTTGTGATTATGCTCATCAGTTTGGTGCCAAAATCTATGTTACGCTCAACACCATCGTTTACGATCATGAGCTCGACGAGGCGCAGAAACTGATTGATCAGCTGGCCGGGATAGGCGTAGATGCCATTCTGGTGCAGGATATGGGCTTGCTGCAGTTTATGAACGGTAAGCCTTTCGAGATTCACGCCTCTACGCAGACCGATAACCGCTCAGCCGACAAGGTACGTTGGCTCAAGCAGGTAGGTTTTTCGCGTGCCGTTCTGGCGCGTGAGCTCTCGGCCGAGGAGATTGCCGAGATTCATCGCGAGGTGCCTGATATCGAACTCGAGGTGTTTGTGCATGGTGCCTTGTGCGTTAGCTATTCGGGCATCTGCTATGCCTCGCAGCATTGTTTCCAGCGTAGCGCCAACCGTGGTGAGTGCGCCCAGTTCTGTCGTATGCGTTTCTCGTTGGTCGATGCCGATGGCGAGGAGATAGAACACGAGCGTTACCTGCTCTCGCTCAAGGATATGAACCAGAGCGATAATCTGGATAAACTTATCGAGGCGGGTGCCGTATCGTTTAAGATCGAGGGCCGCCTCAAGGATGTTACTTACGTTAAGAACGTAACCGCTGCTTATAGCGAGCGCCTTAACGCCTATATCCGTAAGCATGCCGACCAGTATTGTCGTGCGTCAAAGGGCCGTTGCGAATACACGTTTACACCCAATCTCAATCGTACGTTTAACCGCGGCTACACCACTTACTTTATGAATGGTCGCCAGCCTAATATCGCCTCGTTCGATACACCAAAGGCGGTGGGCGAGTTTGTGGGTAAAGTTAAGGAGATTCGTCACGATAGCTTTAACGTGGCCGGTACCGCCAGCTTTGCTAACGGCGACGGCTTGTGCTTCCTGAATCAGGATCGCCAGTTCGAAGGCTTCCGTGCCAACCGCGTGGTGGGTAATCGCATCTATCCTTTTAAGATGCCTGCTGGTTTGCGCCCGGGCATGTCGCTCTATCGTAACAACGATCAGGAGTTCGAGCGTATTCTCTCTAAGCCCAGCGCTACCCGTAAGATTCCTGTAAGCATAGCCCTGCGTGCTGTGGCTGATGGCTTTGAGTTAAGTGCCGAAGGTGTAACGGTACACTTTGCGGCCGAACATCAGATAGCCCAGAAGTCGCCTCGTGAGAATCTGGTTCGTCAGCTCTCAAAGCTGGGCGATACCATCTATGAGTGCCAGGAGGTTAACGTACCCGACGATTTTAATTATTTCATCCCCAATAGTCAGCTCACCGACATGCGCCGCCAACTGGTCGAGGCCCTTGTACAGCCCCAGCGCCAGGTAAAGCAGGCCAAGGTGGGTGCTAATCCAGGTGTAGACAAGCTCAGTTATCAGAATAACATCTCCAACCGCCAGTCGGCTGCCTTCTATGGTACCGATAAACTCTCGGCCTATGAGCTGAAAGGTGGCGACGGACCTATCATGCAGTGCCGTCATTGCATCCGTTATTCGTTGGGCTACTGCGTAAAGCGCGGCGGCAAACGCCCCACGTGGCACGAACCGCTTTCTCTCGTATTAGGCGATGGACGCCGATTCCGTCTTGAGTTTGATTGTCAACATTGTCAGATGAACGTCTATGCGTCGACTCGTTAGTCTCCTGTTCGTCTCCATCCTGTTATGTGGCTGCTATAACCGTGGCCCCATCACGCCCGATGCCTGGGATCTGACCGAGAAACAGCTCGACTCCATCTCGTTCTACACCACCCATCATTACACCCAGAACTACAATTTTGTGGTAACGGGCGATTCGCTGGTGGTGGTTAAGCAGCAGCCCGAGGATATGTCGGTGCCCGATGTGGTAACGTTCGAGCTGCAGTCGATGGGCGAGGAGATGAAGAAGGATTCTATCACTCTGCGCCGCAACGAGCATGTGGTGGTGGCCGATATCAAGACGGTACCCACCGATACCATCGATTCTGTGTGGGTAAAGGTGGCGCGCGATCAGCTTACTTTTGGATGGGTACACGAAAACGAGCTTCTCTCAAAGGTGTCGCCCGATGACCCAATCAGTCAGTTCATCGATTACTTCTCCGATAAGCACCTGCTGGTGTTTATGGCCTTCTGCGTGCTTACGGGTGCCGCTTATGGTTTGCGCCGCCTGATGCGTAAGGGTTGTAAGATTGTGCATTTCAATGATATCGCCTCGTTCTATCCCACAGCGCTCTGTCTGCTCATAGCCTCGTCGGCTGTGCTGTATAGTAGCATCCAGCTGTTTGCCCCCGAAACCTGGCGACATTTCTATTATCATCCCTCGCTCAATCCGTTTGCGCTGCCGTTCTGGCTGGGCGTATTCATCTCGTCGGTATGGGCGCTCATCATCTGGTCGTTGGCAACCGTCGATGATGTGTACCACCGTTTGCCCCTGGGCGAGGCCATCATGTATCTGGTAGGATTGGCAGCCGTGTGTGCTGTTATCTATGTGGTGTTCAGCATCACTACCTTGTATTATGTAGGCTATCCGTTGCTGATAGCATACTTCTATTTCGCCATCAAACGTCTGAAGCTTTAAACCAGCATCAGGTCGCTCATAATCATATCGCTTACAAAGAGTCCTTCTTTTGTGAGCGATATTTTTTGGTCGTTGAGTTTCAGCAATCCCGCCTCCAGATGGCGCTGGGCGTTTTTCAGACAGTAGGCACGCTGCTGGTCGGTCAGCGTGCTCAGGTCTAATCCCTCGCAGGTGCGCAGGGCCACGGTCACGGCATCGTTATAGCGTGTGTCCTCGTCCAGCGTCTCTGCCTCAAAGCATCGCTCGCCTTGCTCCATGGCGGTGATGTACTGCTGGATATCGGCCACGTTCCAGCTGCGTGTCTGGATGTCGAACGAGTGGGCAGCGGCGCCGATACCGATATACGGTATGCCCTTCCAGTAGCTGCTGTTATGGCGCGAACGATAGCCCGGACGGGCAAAGTTTGATATCTCGTAATGCTCGTAACCGGCTGATTCCAAGCTGTTTATTAATGTAAAGTACATCTTTCGCTCTAACTCCTCGTCAATCTCGGCCACCTTGCCTTGCTCTAACAATCGGTAGAGTGGGGTGCCCTCTTCGTACATCAGGCAGTAGGTAGAGATATGCTCCACGTTCAGCTGTAGCGCCTCGTCGATATCCGCCTGCCATTCTTCAAGTGTCTGGTTGGGAAAGCCGTACATCAGGTCGATGCTGATATTCTGGAATCCTGCTTGGCGCAAGGTTGCTACAGCCTGATGCACCTGTGCTGACGAGTGACGGCGACGCAGAAAATGCAGACGTTCATCGTTAAAAGTCTGTGCGCCCATGCTCACACGGTTGATGGGCAGCTGCTGCAGGGCAGCAGCCAATTCGGGTGTTACGTCATCCGGATTCACCTCGATGGTCACTTCGGCATCGTTTTCCACCTTATTATATATATAGATGGCATCAAAAATCCGGCGCAACTGTGGAATGGTAAGCTGACTGGGTGTGCCGCCGCCAAGATAAATAGTGCCTAAACTCCCCTCCTTTTGGGGAGGGTTTGTGGGTAGACTTCTCATTTTTATCTCCTGGCAAAGGGCATCAACATAGCGCTCGCGAAGCGCCAGCCCCGTGGTAGAATAGAAGCCGCAGTACACACATCGGCTGCTACAAAACGGAATATGTACGTATAAACCTGCCATTATTTTCGAATTTTGCCGGCAAAATTACAAATTTAGTTTAAAATTTGGAAGAAAGTTTTGGTGTTTTCTCAAAAAATAACTAATTTAGTCCCCGATAAAATAAGTATTCACCTAAAACTGAAACGATATGAAAGTATATCAAACTAACGAAATCAAAAACATTGCACTCATTGGCAGTGCGGGTAGCGGCAAGACAACTCTTGCCGAAAGTATGGTCTACGAAGCTGGCATCATCAAGCGCCGCGGTTCTGTAGAGAGTAAGAACACCATGAGCGATTACTTCCCCGTTGAGCAGGAATATGGCTACTCGGTGTTCTCAACTGTATTTCATGTAGAATGGAACAACAAGAAGCTTAACATCATCGACTGCCCAGGTTCTGATGACTTCGTAGGTGGTTCTATTACTGCAATGAACGTAACCGATCAGGCTGTTATTCTTATCAACGGTCAGTATGGCCCCGAGGTAGGAACGATGAATGCCTTCCGCAATACCGAGAAACTCAAGAAACCCGTTATCTTCCTGGTAAACCAGCTGGATCGCGAGAACTGCGACTTCGATCAGATTCTCAACCAGCTCAAGGAGATCTACGGTCCTAACTGTGTGCCCGTTCAGTATCCTATCGCCACAGGTCCTGGCTTCAATGCTGTTATCGACGTGCTCCTGATGAAGAAGTACTCTTGGAAACCCGAGGGTGGTGCTCCTATCATCGAGGATATCCCAGCCGATCAGTTGGAGAAGGCTAAGGAGATGAAGGCTAAGCTGGTTGAGGCTGCTGCCGCTGGCGACGATACACTGATGGAGAAGTTCTTTGAGAGCGAGGACCTGAGCGAGGACGAGATGCGTGAGGGTATCCGTAAGGGTATGGTAACACGCAGCATCTTCCCTGTATTCTGCGTTTGTGCAGGTAAGGACATGGGTGTTCGCCGCTTGATGGAGTTCTTGGGTAACGTGGTTCCTTTTGTAAGCGATATGCCTGTTATCCAGAATGCTGCCGGTCAGGATGTTCCTGCCGATGCCAGCGCACCTGCATCACTCTATTTCTTCAAGACAGGTGTCGAGCCCCATATCGGCGAGGTATCTTACTTCAAGGTAATGAGCGGTAGCGTTAAGAGCGGCGACGACTTTACCAATGCCGATCGTGGTTCAAAGGAGCGCATAGGTACTATCTACGCTTGTGCTGGTGCCAACCGTATTCAGGTTGATCAGCTGGTAGCTGGCGATATCGGTTGTACCGTTAAGCTCAAGGATGTAAAGACTGGTAACACCCTGAATGGTAAGGATGTCGAGAATAAGTTCAACTTCATTAAGTATCCTAACTCTAAGTTCTCTCGTGCCATCAAGGCCGTTAACGAGAGCGAGACCGAGAAGATGATGACCGCTCTGCAGAAGATGCGTCAGGAGGATCCTACATGGGTAGTTGAGCAGTCAAAGGAGTTGCGCCAGATTATCGTTCATGGTCAGGGTGAGTTCCACCTGCGTACCTTGAAGTGGCGTATGGAGAACAACGAGAAGATCCAGATCGAGTATATCGAGCCAAAGATTCCTTATCGTGAGACTATCACTAAGATGGCTCGTGCCGACTATCGTCATAAGAAACAGTCGGGTGGTGCCGGACAGTTTGGTGAGGTACACCTGATTGTAGAGCCTTACACCGAGGGCATGCCCGATCCTACATCGTTCAAGATCAACGGTCAGGAGTTCAAGATGAACATCAAGGGTAAGGAAGAGGTTTCCCTCGACTGGGGCGGCAAGCTGGTATTCATCAACTCGGTTGTTGGTGGTGCTATCGATATGCGATTCATGCCTGCTATCCTTAAGGGTATCATGGAGCGCATGGAGCAGGGCCCACTCACCGGTTCTTATGCTCGCGACGTTCGCGTGATTGTTTACGATGGTAAGATGCACCCAGTTGACTCTAACGAGCTTTCGTTCATGCTGGCTGCCCGTAACGCCTTCTCGGCTGCCTTCAAGGAGGCCGGTCCAAAGGTACTCGAGCCTATCTACGATCTCGAGGTGCTCGTACCAGGCGACTACATGGGTGATGTAATGAGCGACCTGCAGGGCCGTCGTGCCATCATCATGGGTATGGATTCTGAGGCTGGCTATCAGAAGCTGAGTGCTAAGATTCCTCTCAAGGAGCTCTCAAGCTACTCTATCGCCCTCAGTTCTATCACCGGTGGTCGTGCATCGTTCTCTACCAGCTTCTCAAGCTACGAGCTCGTGCCAAACGATATCCAGCAGGCACTGATCAAGCAGCACGAGGAGGAGATGAAGGACGAGGATTAATACGCCCCTATTATTTGTACATTGAATATGGTAGAATCCCTGCTATTTGGTTAGCAGGGATTCTTTTTTTAATTGCATATTTGCAACTAAAATGTCATAATCTTGTTAAATTTGCGAAATTAGCTCGAAATAATTAACAAATTCGGTACGTCGTTTTAAGAAATAGCTTATCTTTGCAATCGATATGAAGAAAAGTACGATTTGGATCATAGCAATAGTCATGGGCCTCTCATTTGTAGGGCTTCTGTACCTTCAGATCTCGTACATCGAGGAGATGGCGAAGATGAAGAAGGAACAGCTCGACGAGTCGGTTAAGCGTAGCCTCTATCAGGCATCGCGTAACCTGGAGATGAACGAGACCCTGCGTTATCTCGAGAAGGATGTGAAGGAAACCGAGCGCAAGGCCTATAAGCAGGACTCTGTGATGGTGGATGGTCTCGACGGCACCATTAAGCACTCACACCAGTTTGCTGTAGCTGCCGACGATGGTACCGTTTACTCAAGCTTCGAGCTCAAAACGTTTGCCATCCGTCCCGCCAACGTGCCCAAGGCCATGATTCTGCGTACCGATAAGAACAGCATCTCCGAGGCCTCTAAGTCGCTGCAGGAGATTGTGCGCAACCGTTATGTATATCAGAAGGCGTTGCTCGACGAGGTAGTTTACAACATCCTCTATACTGCCAGCGATAAACCTCTGAAGGAGCGCATCAACTTCAAGCTGCTCGAGCAGGATATCCGTACCGAACTGCTCAACAACGGTATCAACATCCCATACCACTTCCGCGTAGAAACCGCCGATGGTCGCGAGGTGTACCGTTGTCCCGAATACTCATCCGAGGGCGAGGAGAGCGTTTACTCACAAACGCTGTTCAGTCACGACCCCTCATCAAAGATGGGTGTGGTAAAAATCCACTTCCCCGACATGAGTTCGTACATCTTCTCAAGTGTGCGTTTCATGATCCCGGCAGTTATCTTTACCTTCGTGCTGCTGCTCACGTTCCTATTCACCATCGTGGTCATCTTCCGTCAGAAGCGACTCACCGAGATTAAGAACGACTTCATCAACAACATGACCCACGAGCTCAAGACACCTATCGCCTCAATCTCGCTGGCAGCCCAGATGATGAACGACCCCAGCGTAGCCAAGTCGGAGCAGATGGCCAAGCACCTGGGAGGTGTGATTTCCGACGAGTCGAAGCGTCTGCGTTTCCTGGTTGAGAAGGTGCTCCAGATGTCGATGTTCGATAAGAAGAGCATTGTATTCAAGAAGAAGGAGCTCGACCTGAACGAGATGGTTGAGAATATCGCCCAGTCGTTCACGCTCCGTGTAGAGCATACCGGCGGTAAGATCTATACCGATATCGAGGCTGTTGATTCAGCTATCTTTGTCGACGAGGTTCACTTCCAGAACGCTATCACCAACCTGATGGACAACGCTGTGAAGTACCGCAAGCCCGATGAGCCTATCGATATCTATATCAAGACCTGGAACGAGAAGGATCGTCTGTGCTTCTCAATCCGCGATACCGGTCTGGGCATCAAGAAGGAGAACGTGAAGAAGATCTTCGAGAAGTTCTACCGCGTTCATACAGGAAACGTGCACGATGTGAAAGGCTTCGGTCTTGGCTTGGCCTACGTGAAGAAGATTATCAACCTGCACGAGGGCGAGATCAAGTGCGAGAGCGAGCTGGGCAAGGGTACCACCTTTACTATCTCGCTGCCCATCCTGAAGGAGGACGAACAATAAACGTGATAATACAAATATAATTTAATTAATAACACTTTAAAATTTAACGATGATGGACGACAAAATTAAGATTTTGCTTTGCGAGGACGACGAGAACCTCGGAATGCTGCTCCGTGAGTATTTGCAGGCCAAAGGCTTTGTTGCAGAACTCTGTGCTGATGGTGAGGCAGGCTTCAAGGCTTTCCTCAAGACAAAATTCGACATCTGTGTGCTCGATGTGATGATGCCTAAGAAGGATGGCTTCACACTCGCTCAGGAGATTCGTTCTGCCAACACAGACGTGCCCATTATCTTCCTCACAGCTAAGACCCTGAAGGAGGATATCCTCGAAGGTTTCAAGCTGGGTGCCGACGATTACATCACCAAGCCTTTCTCAATGGAGGAGCTCGTGTTCCGTATTGAGGCCATTCTGCGCCGCACTAAGGGTAAGAAGAGCCGCGAATCTACTGTTTACCGCCTGGGTCAGTTCACTTTCGATACCCAGAAGCAGTTGCTGCAGATTGGCGAGAAGCAGACCAAGCTTACCACCAAGGAGAACGAGCTGCTGGCTCTGCTCTGCAGTCACTCAAACGAGATTCTGCAGCGCGACTTCGCTCTGAAAACTATCTGGATTGATGATAACTACTTCAATGCCCGCTCTATGGATGTTTACATCACTAAGCTGCGCAAGCACCTGAAGGACGATCCACAGATCGAGATTATCAATATTCATGGTAAGGGCTACAAGCTCATTACTCCTGAGGTAGACGATGAGTAAACCGGGCATGGTGAAAAGAGGAATCATAAAAGCATATTTGGGAGTAGCACTGGTTTTGGCCGGTGCTCTCCTTTTATTGGTTAGTTATCTTACCGGCTTCACCCGTTATAACCTGGTGTTACTTACCGGTCTGATTTTCATTGTTTTAGGCGCAGTTTTGCACGTTCGGCAACAGAAAAGAGACGGAAAGTATTAAATATTCTTAAATCATAGGGATGTTCAATGGTCAATGGTCAATGTTCAATAAAAATTTTGTACCTTTGCACCCGCTTTAAGCAATAACATTATTAATTTATTTTATTAAGTAGTATGAATCAATACGAAACCGTTTTCATTTTAACTCCCGTTTTGTCTGATGAACAGATGAAGGAAACGGCCGCAAAATTCAAGAAGGTTCTCACCGATAAGGGTGCAGAGATCATCAACGAAGAGGCCTGGGGATTGAAGAAGATGGCTTATGCTATTCAGAAGAAGTCTACAGGTTTCTACTGCCTGGTAGAGTTCAAGGCTGAGCCAGAAGTGATTAAGACATTGGAGACTGCTTTCCGTCGTGACGAGAAGGTAATTCGTTTCCAGACTGTTAAACTTGACAAGTATGCAGTTGAGTACGCCGAGAAGCGTCGTGCAAAGCTTGGTAAAAAAGAGGAGGCTTAAACTATGGCAGAACAGAGTGAAATCCGTTATTTGACAGCTCCTTCTATCGACACAAAGAAGAAGAAGTATTGCCGTTTCAAGAAGAGCGGTATCAAGTACATCGACTACAAGGATCCCGAGTTCCTGAAGAAGTTCCTCAACGAGCAGGGTAAGATTCTTCCCCGCCGTATCACTGGAACATCTCTGAAGTATCAGCGTCGTGTGGCTCAGGCCGTTAAGCGTGCCCGCCAGATCGCACTGCTGCCTTACGTAACCGATTTGATGAAATAATTAAAGAGGAGGACGCAAGATTATGGAAATTATACTGAAAGAAGATATTATCGGTCTGGGATTCAAGAACGATATCGTGAATGTAAAGTCTGGCTATGGCCGTAACTACCTCATCCCTCAGGGAAAGGGTGTTATTGCTAGCCCTTCAGCTAAGAAGATTCTCGCAGAGAACCTGAAGCAGCAGGCTCACAAGCTGGCTGCCCTCAAGGCTGCTGCCGAGGAGAAGGCTGCTCAGCTCAATGGTGTAGTTGTAGAGGTTGCCGCTAAGGTAAGCGTAACTGGCCAGCTCTATGGTTCAGTTGGTGCTGCTCAGGTTGCCGACGAGCTCGCTAAGCTGGGTAAGGAGGTTGATCGCAAGATCATCACCATGAAGGATGCCAAGAAGGTTGGCGACTATGTAGCTCTGGTACACTTCCACAAGGAGGTTATCGTTGAGCTCCCTGTAAAGGTAGTTGCTGAGAATGCTGCTGAGCTGCAGGCTGCTGCTGATGCTGAGGCTGCCATCAAGGCTGCTGCTGATGCAAAGAAGGCTGCTGCTAACGAGGCAGAGGCTGCTGAGGCTGCCGACGAGGCTGAGGCTCTCGAGGCAATCGATGCTCCTGCTGAGGCATAACTTAAAAAGATTAAATCATAACAATTAATAACATGCTGTAAGGCATCATTATTTATTATGACACAGCGTCCCGAGGGTTCTCCCTCGGGATTTTTTGTGCCAAATAATGTAAAAGCCTTGCTTAACTGCCCGAAAGTGCTTATCTTTGCAACCAGAATAATAAACCTTGATGAAGATGAAACAGAAATACGCCGTATTGGTGTTCCTGATGCTGATTGCCGCATCGGCAGTTACAAGTTTCAGTAGCTATCGCGCTACCGAGAGTCTGGTCCAGAAGGATATGAGTCAGGCTTTGGCTTTTGCCCTCGACGAGCAGCAGAGCGATGTGATTACTGCCGATACCATTAAAGTGTTTAACCGTCATCTGCAGTTAGATGCTCTGCGCGGTCAGGCCCTGCTGGCTGTCGATACCCGTCAGCATGCGTTCCGTTGCGAGGCCCAGTGTTCAGCTGCTACCATTTTCTCGATGTCGGAGCAGCGCCCGGCTTTGGCTTTGTGCACCTTGGCCATGCTGTGGGGTATGTTCTGCCTGTATCAGCACCGCCGACAGATGATTGAGGGTCTTTATGGCGGGTTGGCTTTACTGGATGGCCGCATTGTTGATGCCAAAGGCAACGTGGTAAAACTCACGCCCATGCAACAACAGCTGATGGAGATGTTTTTCCGTTCACCCAATCACAGCCTGTCGAAAACCGAAATCTGCGACACGTTATGGCCTAAAAAGGATGATGCCAGCGAAACGCTTTACACGCTTATCCGTCGTTTAAAGCCCATCATCGAGGCCCATTCAGATTTAAAGATCGAGGCCGACCGCGGAAAAGCTTACGAATTGAAAATCAAGTAGTTATCACATAAATACCTTATCTCTTCATACCATGTATGGGGAGACTTTTTTGTTAAATACAGTTAATGCTTGTTTGGTTTCGGACCGTTTATGTGTCTGATTAGTGTAAAGCAAAAGTAAATGGAAAAAAATGCATTCGAACAGATAGCCCGCACGTGGCGCGAAAAAGCCATCAGTGTAAGTCTCCACTATGGTGCGGGTAGGGAAGAGGCCGAGGACATCGCACAGGATGTGATGCTTCGTCTGTGGCAGATGCACCATGAACTGGAGCGATACCAATCGGTAGAGGCCATCGTGTCGCTGATGTCGAAACATCTGCTGCGAAACCACCAAAGGCGAAAACCTACCGAGGCGCTCAACGAGGCCACCGTGGTGGGGCTAACAACCAGTCCGCACGAAGAGCTGGAGAGCAAGGAGAACGAGCAATGGCTACATAACCGACTGGCCCAGCTGCCCACAACACAGCGCACCTTACTTTACATGCGACAAGTAGAGCGGCGCAGTCACGAAGAGATAGCCCAACTGTTAGGCATCGAGCCCACATCGGTAAGTACCCTGCTGGCCAGAGCCCGACGAACATTATTACAAGAAATCAAACAGCGAAACGAGTTATGATACAGTACACCAAGGAATACATTCAGGAGTTGCTTACCAAATATATGGACGGCACTTCTACGCTCGACGAGGAGGATATCCTGAGCAGCTACTTCAAGGGCGATAACATCCCCGAGGAGTGGACCTGCTACCAGCAGCTGTTCCAGGAGATCGAGGCCATGCAGCCCGTTGCAGAGCCTGCTGATATTCAGTCTGCCGCAGAGCAGAAACCCAAAAGCCGTCGCCGTTGGATGGTTTGGAGCCTGGCTGCTGCAGCCGTTGTTGCCGGTGTGGTGTATCTGGCCGTTCCCTCTCATCAGTCGGCGTTTGTGCCCGCAGCACCGCTCACCGCTCAGACCGATACCACAACGGTACAGTCGGCAACCGAGATGGTGATGCCTCAAAACGAGACGGTTCGTGCCGATACGCTGTTGGCACCCAAGGCGGCTGCCCAGCCTGCCCCCGCCAAGAAGCGTAGCAAGCGCAAGATAGTGCCCACTATCCACGATATCGATAAGGCATACGCCCTGATGGCGCAGGTTAAAGCCCAGGCACAGGCCGAAGACGAGATGATAGAGGCGAAGATGGCCGCTTACGGCTACATTCCCGTGATGCAAGAAGATGGTACCATAGTATATATTAACGAACAAACAAATTTTATTGCATATGAAGAGTAAAAACTTAATTCTGTCGGCCATGCTGATGGCGCTGCCCTCAACTTTGATGGCGCAGCAGAACATTCAGAAGGCATTTGATGCCCTGCTGAAGGATAAGATAGTAGAAACCAAGACCGAGCATATCTTGGAGCATGATCCCGAAACGGGACTGAAGAGTGCTCAGGCCGATGTCTATGATTTTGTGATCACTAACGCCTCTGCGCTTAAGCATATCAAGAATATCCAGCAAGCTTTCGAGCAAGATAAGAGTGCTGCTTATTCTCTGCGCACAGTGAATCGTACTAACAACGAATCGCAGCGCGGCTTCTTTGAGCAGATGGGATCCAAGATGGGTTTGAATCAAGTGGCGCTGAGAGTGGGCGACGGCATATCGCAGTCGGTAGCTATTGGCAGTATGCCCAATTCAAAGTATATCTATGCTTGTTTCCTTGATAAGGAGCGTACCGATAAGGACTATCGTTATGCCTATGCGATGGAGTGGGCCGAGAACGACGGCAAGACCGAGTTCCGTCTTGCTATTACCTATGGTACAAAGAACGAGCAACGCAAGTCTAAAATCAAGCATATTTCGGTAAACAGTAAGGACTTTGATCTGAACAGTCTGGATTCGATTTTTAGCAATGTGGGTAATTTGGCCGAAATGATTAAGGATAACATAGGGTATAACTTCGATGCCAGTTTGGATTACGATTCTATCATGCCGGCTGGTGCCAAAGCGTCTCACATCTGGCTCAGCGAGTTTAACTCTTACAAGAAGTTCTTCCTAAAGAATCCCGATGGCAATACTGCTACCCACCACGCCACCTCGATCTACAATCTCTGCAAGAACGCAGATGGACTTGAGCCTGACGAAAAGAAGTTGGCTGCCAAGGAAATAGCGAAGCTTAAGAAAGCCACCAAGGACGATTTTATCCAGAATCTGTTCGATATGTGCATCGAACGACTCGGCAAATAACCTGCTGAAAATTAGATGGTTCGCTCGTTGTCAGTGAATTGTCAGACAAATGTCAGCCAAATAATTCTCTCTCTTTATATTCTCTTCATACCTTTGCAGTCAAAAACTACAGGTATGAGGAGATTCTTATTTTTAGCGTTTGGTGCGTTTGTGATTTTTATGGTATATATGTCGAACTGTGGTGGATGTAATGACCGTCCGTTGGCCGAGAAGCTGGAGCGGGCGATGACGCAGACACGGCTGGTGACTTATCACGATGATGATTACGATTACACCATTAAATACCCGATGTTTTTTGAACCTTCCGACGATTCGCTGATGGAGAAAGGTAGCTGTAGGTTCAGCTTCTGGCAGGACAGCATCGAGATTGTGCTGGCGGCCTTTGTGCAACGTAATGCCGACTCGCTCAGCGTCGATCAGGCTGCCAACAAATACGCAGCTGAGCTGCATGCCACGCACCAGCGCACGGGTAATAACTTCTTTATTCTTTCAGGCTCGCTGCATAGCGACACAGGTCAGATTACCGGGCGCCGCTTTTATGCAAAGTTTGTGCGTCATCGCAAACTCTGGTTTGTACAAACCCTCACGTATCCCGAAGAATGCGAGCGCGCCATGAGTCGACTGCTTAAAGAGATAGCTGCCTGGCAGGTTTGGTAATCACAAAAAATATTAAATACGTGCAAGTAAGAAGAGTTTTCTCGGAAAGAATGCTTACATTTGCACCGCTAAATTACATAAACATTATATTAATGAAGAAACTGACATTTCTAACTCTCATGGCATTAGCTTCGGCACATGGAGCTATGGCTCAGACTCAGGCCGACTCGCTCAGAGCCGACAGCATTTTTAAATCGCTCGAACTACAGGGCGTTGAGGTCGTTAAACAGAAGGCATTGGTCAAGTCGGATATCGACAAGATTACTTATAATATCGAAGATGACCCTGACTCCAAGTCGAATTCCACTCTCGATATGCTGCGTAAAGTACCGATGGTGACCGTCGACGGCGAAGATAACATCCAGGTAAATGGTTCAAGTTCGTTCAAGGTGTATGTAAACAGTAAACCTAACCAAATGATGTCGAACAACCCTAAGGAGGTACTTAAAAGTATGCCCGCCAGCAGCATCAAGCGCATCGAGGTAATCACCAATCCCGGTCCCAAGTACGATGCCGAAGGTGTAGGTGGTATTCTCAATATCATCACTCATGGCAAAAATATCGAGGGATATACCGCTACCTTTAGAGCAAATGTGCATAATCAGGGCTTGGGTGCAGGCGCCTATACCACAGTCAAGAGCGGCAAACTCACTATGAGCGCCAACGTTAACTACAACTACAACGATCGTCCACGTGGCTATTCGGGCAGTACCCGTAAGACCGTCGGTAACATCAGCAATTCATCGTCCGACATCGAGAGTTCAAGCTGGTCGGATTCTCACGGCAACTCTAAGTATGGTTCGCTCGAAGCCAGTTACGAGATTGATACCCTTCGCCTGCTTACTGCCTCGTTCGATCTCTATGGTGGAGGCAGCAATGGCGAAGGTGAAAGTTCGCTTTTGGCCACATCGCCGCTCACGGGCAATCATCTGTACAGCTACAACACGTTTCAGCGTTCAAAGAGCAGCTATGCCTATATCGATGGAGGTATCGACTATCAACGCACTTTTTCCGTCGAGGATCGCTTGTTTACGCTGTCGTATAAGATAAGCGCAGAACCTGATGACAACGACTCGTACGTAGATTATGCCGACCTGCAGGCCGCTGATGGTTGGGAGACATTCCTGCAGCGAATGAAGAACCAGCACAACGATGGCAGCCACAACACCATGGAGCACACGTTCCAGGTGGATTATACCACGCCATTCGCCAAGTATCATAATATCGAGATGGGATTAAAGTATATCCTGCGCAACAATACCTCGGAGGATGACCGCTACGAGAGTGATGTCTTCGACCGCGATTATTCGTCGCACTATAAGCATCGCAATGATATCATGGCTGCCTATTTGGGGTATGGACTGAAGATCAAGAAGTTTTCTGGTCGCTTAGGACTGCGCTACGAACATACCCTACAGGATGTGGAGTATAAACTCGGTCGTGGCGATGATTTCACCAAACATTTCAATGATTTCGTGCCATCGGCCAGCATAGGCTATAAACTCGGTCAGGCCACCAATCTGCGCCTGGGCTACGATATGCGTATCTACCGTCCGGGCATCTGGTATCTTAATCCATATCTCGACGATTCTACACCCACCAACATCAATCAGGGAAATCCTAATCTCGACAGCGAGAAAAATCATTCGTTCAACCTCAGTTTCAGCAATTTTACGCCCAAGTTCAATATTAATCTCGCCTTGCGCTATGGCTTTACTCGTAATAGTATTGAGAATGTGGTAAAGATGATGCCCGACACCAAGATTGCTGGACTTAAGAACCCCACCGGCAAGGATGTGCTCTACACAAGCTACGAAAACATTGGTCATCGCGAGGGCGTTAACCTGAATGCGTATGTAAACTGGAATGCCAGCAAGAATACCCGTATCTATATGAACAGCAGCCTGTCGTATACCGATATGAACGATGGTGGCACGCTGTCGAACTCAGGATGGGAACTCTTTGCCTATGGTGGCGCCCAGCAGACTTTGCCTAAAGACTGGCGCATCTCGTGCAATATCTATGCTATCACACCTAACGTACGTTTGCAGGGACGTGGCAGCAGCTACAGTAACTATTCGCTTAGCATCCAGAAGTCGTGGCTCAAAAATCGCCTCAATCTTACGCTGAGTGCCTCAAACTTCCTGAAGAAGTATAAGTATTTCAACTATCATACTACCGATAGTTTCTTCGAGGCTGCTAACTGGTCGAAGAACCTAAGTCAGACATTCTCGCTCAGCATCAGCTATCGCATAGGTGAGCTGAAGGCCAGCGTTAAAAAGGCCGAACGCTCTATCACTAACGATGACGTGAAGGGCGGCGGCGGTTCTAATGGCGGTAGTAATTCTGATTCAAATTAATCATAAAATAAGCCGCACTATTCTGTGCGGCTTGTTATTTTCTGGAGATGTAATCTCTCGTTTAGTTGCTTCAGTAGCTCTTGGGGCTTGATGTCCAGGTAGCGCGTGGGGATTTCGTAGGGAGCACCGGGACTGAGTTTATAGCCCATGCGTGTTTCGCGGGTTTCGTCCAGATACTCATCGGTACGATAATTCTCGTGTTCCTGCTTGTAGTGTATGCCTATCAGATACTGCCCCTTGTAGGTAAGCGGATAGAAATCCTCTACGTCGCGGAAGCAGACCGTCCACTTATACCTGCTTTTTATCTCTACGCATTCGTCGTTGACAATGATGCGACGCCAACCTCTGATCAGTTCGATCGCTAAATTAACGAACATGACAGCAGCGAATGCACTAACGAATCTGAAGGCGTCTTCGTTGCACATAGAAAAGTATGCCACAACGCCAACCAATGGAACAAGAATCAGCAGTCCTATGGCGGGCAACTTTTTCGAGTAGTTAACTTTAAGTACTTTCATTATTTTCTCTTTATTAGTTCTACTTTATAGCCTTCTTTGCGCAGCAGTTGGATAATGCCCGACTGACCAATCAGATGTCCTGCGCCGAATACAAATAGGGTTGGTGTTTGGCTGATGGCGGTTTTGATTTTGGGCAACCATCGTTCGTTGCGGGCCTTAAACAGTTCGGGCTGCTTGTTAACCTGCGAAATCCAGTAGTCAGATTGTGCAAAACTATCGTAATCGCCCTCTTTCCAATAGGTTCCGGTCTTGGCTACCGTGTTCAGCTCGTCGGCTATCATCTGTTTGCGATGCTCCATGTCGCTCAGAAAAGCCACCAGCGAGTCAACCTGCACGTCGATCTTGGCATTCAGCGAGTCGCGCATCTTTTTCAGCTTATCCTCGGGCTGTACCTCGTCGAGCTGTCCGAAGCTTAATCCGCGCTCCTTGGCACGATTGATGCAGAACATGTCTATCGGTGTGCCGGTCATGCCTAACTCGGGATGTTTCTGCATCTCCTGACTTGTAAATATCAAGCTGAATGTGGTAATCAGCACGTTGGGCTGATAGTTCCATACGCTTTTCATCACCGAGTCGGTAAAGTTCACTTGGAAAGTCTCTTTAAAGCGCGTGTTCAGCAGGTCTATCTGGTCCTGATTCAGTACGTCAAAGATGTTTTTCCCTTCGGGCAGACTGATAGCCTGCTGTCCTGCAGCCTGTGCCTGGGCCATGGATTGCTGACTGCTGATATCGTACTCGGCATAAAGCTGACGGCATTTCGATTCGGCCTCGACAAATTCGGGGATACTGTCGAGCAGAGAGCCGGGCAATGTATGTACTGATCCGAGGATATAAGATGGCTCTTTGATTTTCTTGCCGCTGATGCGGAACAGGAACTGAGCGTTGGCACTAACAGCTGTAAAGGCTATGGCCAGGATAAGGAAGGTTTTCTTCATAACTTTTTTGGTTTATAAGTTTCACGTTGCAAATATAAGCAACAAATCTTGATTGTGCAAGAAATGCGCGCGCCTTAACCTAATAATAACATTGGGTTGGGGGACAGAACAAAAATAAAGCCCGCAGAACTGAGTTCTACGGGCTCTTTCTCTCAATCGTTCGTTCAATTACTGAGCAACTGAATCAGCAGCAACTGTGTCAACAGCGAGGCTGTCAGCTACAGTGTCAACTACCTCGGCGATAGAGTCAGTGTCCTGTACAGGAGCCTGAGCCTTGTTACCACATGATGCGAAAGAGATAGCAGCAACTGCTACGAACATGAATACCAATTTCTTCATTTTTTCTAAGCTTTTAAAATCTGTAAAACAATCATTTGTTTATTAAAACGATGCAAAGGTAAGCATTATTTTAATACAACGTATCATTTTTTTCGATTTTTTTTTAGGGGTTTTTGTAACTTTTTTGCAAACCGCTGTAAATCAGCCACTTACGAAATGTTAAATTTAGTGTATTTTTCGCACATAACTTAAAAATGGCTCAAAATGCGTGTTTTTTGCAAAAAATGTCGTACCTTTGTGCCCGCAAACAATACACCTATTTTATATATGATAGATACCTCAGCATTTCAAGGCAAAAAGGCTGCCTATTTTACACTCGGATGTAAGTTGAACTTCTCAGAAACATCTACTTTTGGTAAGATGCTTCAGGACCTGGGCGTAAGTACTGCCCAGAAAGGCGAGCAGGCCGACATCTGTTTGATAAACACCTGTTCGGTAACCGAGGTGGCTGATAAGAAATGTCGTCAGGCCATTCACCGCTTGGTGCGCGAGAATCCCGGCGCCTTTGTGGTGGTAACGGGATGCTATGCCCAGCTCGAGGCCGACGAGGTGGCAAAGATCGAGGGTGTAAGTCTGGTGTTAGGCTCTAACGAGAAGGCCAACCTGGTTCAGTTCTTGTCGGATGCCTGGACAGGCGCCCCCACAGCTAAGTATTATCGTGAGAAAACCAAGGATATCAAATCCTTTGCGCCCAGCTGCTCAAAGGGTAACCGCACGCGCTATTTCCTGAAGGTGCAGGATGGTTGCGATTACTTCTGCACCTACTGTACCATTCCCTACGCCCGTGGTTTTTCGCGTAACCCAACGATTGCCTCGCTGGTAGCGCAGGCCCAGGAGGCCGCTGCCGAGGGTGGTAAGGAGATTGTGCTCACCGGTGTGAACATCGGCGACTTTGGTAAGACTACCGGCGAGAAGTTTATCGACCTGGTTAAGGCGCTCGATGGGGTAGAGGGCATTCAGCGTTACCGCATCAGCTCGCTCGAACCCGATCTGATTTCGGACGAGCTCATCGAGTACTGCGCCAAGAGCCGTGCCTTCATGCCGCACTTCCACATCCCCCTGCAGAGTGGTAGCAACACGGTGCTCAAGCTCATGCATCGTCATTACGATCGCGAGCTGTTTGCCGAGAAGATCCACCGTATCAAGGAGTTGATGCCCGATGCCTTTATCGGCGTGGATGTGATGGTGGGCTGCCGTGGCGAAACACCCGAGTGCTTCGAGGAGACCTACACGTTCCTGGATAGCCTGGATGTTACTCAGCTGCACGTGTTCCCATACTCCGAGCGCCCAGGCACATCGGCCCTCAGCATCCCATACGTGGTTCCCGAGAAGGAGAAGAAGCAGCGTGTAAAGCGCCTGCTGGAACTCTCTGATCAGAAAACCCATGCTTTCTACGAGCGTTATATCGGCCAGCAGGCCGAGGTGCTGTTCGAGAAGGCTACCCGCGGTCGTGCCATGCACGGTTTTACTAAGAACTATATCCGTGTAGAGCTGCCCGCCAAGGATGCTAACCCCGATTTCGACAATCAGCTTATCAGTGTGAAGCTGGGCGAGATGACCCGCGATAAGGAGTCGTTAATGTGTATTATATAATGTACGCGCGCGAAAAAATGGAAAAAGTAGCAATAGTGATACTTAATTGGAACGGTCGCCAGATGCTCGAGCAGTATCTGCCCTCCGTGCTTAATTACTCAAAGGACGAGGCCACGGTTTATGTAGCCGATAACGCATCAACCGACGATTCGTTGGCGTTCCTGCAGCAGCATTACCCCGAGGTAAAGCTGGTTGTGCTGGATCAGAACTGGGGCTTTGCCGAGGGTTACAACCGGGCTTTGGCACAGATCCAGGCCGAGTACTACCTGCTGCTCAACTCCGATATCGAGGTTACCCACCATTGGCTCACCCCGATGATCGAGTACCTGGATGCCCATGCCGATGTGGCTGCCTGTCAGCCCAAGCTGCTCTCCATCTTTGATAAGGACCGCTTTGAGTATGCCGGTGCCAGCGGTGGCTATCTCGACCGCTTTGGCTATCCTTTCTGTCGTGGTCGTATCTTCGATACCGTCGAGGCCGATAACGGACAGTACGACGATGTGGCCGATATCCTGTGGGCCACAGGCGCCGCGCTCCTCATCCGCAGCACCGATTACTGGGCTGTAAACGGACTCGATGCCCGGTTCTTTGCCCATAACGAAGAGATTGATATGTGCTGGCGATTGCGCATACGTGGTCGCCGTATCGTCTGCATTCCAGATAGTTACGTGTACCACGTTGGTGGTGGCACGCTGCCTAAGGGTAACCCGATGAAGACCTTCCTGAACTTCCGCAACAACCTGACGATGCTGTATAAATGCCTGCCCGATGGCGAGCTGCAGCACGTGATGCGTTGGCGCTGGTTCCTGGATTACCTGGCCGCCTGGGAAACCCTGATTCTGGGTCGTAACTGGGGCGACTTCAAGGCCATCTACCGTGCCCGTCGCGCTTTTAAACGTTGGAAGAAAGATTTTGAAGCCGACCGCCAAGCCATTCAGGCTTCGCGTCAGACCATAAAAATACCAGAGCAAAAATCGTTCTCTTTGCTCTGGCAGTATTACGCTAAAGGTCGCAAGCTGTTTAGTGCCTTGCCCCTTTAGTTATGGCTGGGTAATCACCACCTTTACGGGCTGTTCAACCTCCTTGCGCCACAGCTTCAGGAAATTGAACCAATCCTTAGCGGTATGATAGCCAAATGTCTCGTTATCAGAGGTATACGCTATCTTGTACTTCAGTATATTCTGGTTGGCTTTTACCACAAAAGCATAGTTATCTTTGTTGGCTGGCTCCTCGCTGGCCATGTACTGCTGGGGTATCAATATACCCAAGCCCACCGTTTCGCGCTTAAAGTTGATGGTGTCGCCTGTGGGGAAGTCGCTGCCCCAACAGCCGCGCAAACCCTTATGGTCGGTAAACTCCTCCGAACCCTTTACGTTAATCACACCGGTAGAGAATCGGTAGTTGCTCACGTCGGTATGCTTCTTGGTGAAATATACTTCTACATCGGTGTCGCGATGACCGGCGTACTGGATGTAGCGTATCGTTAGGTTGATGGGTGATGGGTGGTAGGTGTTGGTGGATGGTGCCTGCCAACCTTTATCTACTAACTCTACGATGGTGCGCAGCGGACCGTACGAGATGATGCGCTGTGTGCGCGAGGCTACGGGCTCAATCATCGTGGGTTGCTTGCCGTCCCAACCGCGGAACGCACCCAGTCCAAAGGTGTTGCCTACCCACAGCACATCGTCGCCGTAACCTTGTGCCTTCTGCTCAGGCTGGGTGTAGAACTGGGTTTCCTCCAGCTCCAGGCGCTTCTGGAACTTACCGTACAGGTCCAGTGTCTGACGTTTGTCGAAGTAGATGCGGATACCGTTCAGCTCGCTCTCAAAATCCACGCCGTGATGGTGCTGCAGGTTGTACGAGTTAGCGCAGTCGCCGCGCGCGGTGATGGCCTCGATAAAGTTGTTGTGCTTGTTTTTCTCCTTCACCTTGTCGTTGCGAATCAGCATTTCGGCAAACACGCGGGCAGGGTATTTGGCAGGCTCGTCGCACAGGTCGGTAAACAGCTGTACCTGGTACTTCAACTGCTGTTTGCCCTTCAGATCGGCCAAAAAGCAGAGCTCGTCGAACACCTCGTCCTGGTCCAGATCATCTAGCTGACAGGGTATCTCCTTGCCCTCGCAGGTAACCAGCGCGCGGCGCACTTCGCCGTAGCTGTTAAGGGGGATTATCACCGCCTGATCGGTGCGTGCGGCAGCCGATGGGTTAGTAACGCTCACGGTCAGCTGCTGCTGAGCCTGGGCGGTCATCACACTGATGGCAGCAAGTGCCAACGTTATCATTTTCTTCTTCATCTTTTTTATTTGTCTTAGCAGAGAGCAAAAGTACACAAAAACCATCAAACGGCCCCCGATTTTTACACAAATAAACAAAAATGTGCAGGTTTTTATACTTTTATTTAAATATTTTAGGTTAAAATTTGGTTTTTAAAATATTTTTTAGTATATTTGCAACGATTTTTTTAACATAAGTATATCATTACCCCACAAAAATAGCCCGTGCGCAAGGTATATTATTTCCTGTTGATAGTGCTCTTTGGATGCATTAGCTGTGAATGGCAATTTACAGCAGGCGACGACCTTATAGTTAAGGTTGATCGCTACGACCGTATCCAGAGTCTGTACCTTACCACCGGCGATTTTTCGGCTTTGCAGCAGATGAACACCGCTTATCCCATGCAAACCCGCACGCTTATCGAGGATGTGCTGCGTATCGGTAAGGTGGATGATCAGCAGATTAACACCAAGTTCCTGCGATTCTATCAGGATTCTACCTTGCAGGCGCTCATTTCCGAGGCCGAGCAGCAGTATGCCAGCATGGATGATATCAATGCCGATTTTACCAAGGTGTTCAAGTATCTGCGCGAGCATATCCCTGGCATCGAGGTACCCGAGGTGTATGCCCAGATTGGTTCGCTCGATCAGAGTGTGATTGTGGGCAACGGCTCTATCGGTATCTGCTTGGATAAGTACCTGGGCAGCGATTATCCCCTTTACAAGAATCCGCTCTACGGCTATTCCAAGAGTCAGCTGGCCACGATGACCCGCAGCTACATTGTGCCCGATTGCGCCGGGTTCTACCTGCTCAGTCTGTACCCCATGCCGCACGACCGCGCCCTCAGTCAGCAGGAGCGCGACATGCATATCGGCAAAATCCAATGGGTCATCAATCAGGCTTACGGCAAGCACGTGTTCAACACCGTTTATACCCGTATGGTTGATCGCTACATGAAGAGCCACAACCTTACCATCGACCAGATGCTGCGAAACAACAACTATTCTGAGTTCCGCAAAACCAACTGACCTTGGTGTATATCATTCTGCTTCAGGTAGTTTACCAGTTTGTTGGTAAACTCGTAGTTCTTTAGTCCCCAATGCGGCGCTATCAGCAGTTCCTTAGGCGATTGCGACACAAAACGCTCCAGCACCATATCCGGTCGCAGGCGTTGTATGTACTGGGCAATCAGTTCGATGTACTCATCCACGCTGTAGATGTGGAACGGCTCGCGTTCGTACTCGTCGGCCAGTCGGGTGCCGCGGATAATCTGCATCTGATGAATCTTCAGAATGTCGATGGGCAGCTGCGATAGGATAGGGGCCTGGCGCAGACTCTCGGCCGCATCCTCGCCCGGCAGTCCCAGGATGATGTGCGCGCCGGTGAGCAATCCGCGTTGGTGGGTGCGCTCCAAGGCCGATACCGACTGCTCGAACGTATGTCCGCGATTGATATGTTGCAGCGTTGCGGCGTTGCAGCTTTCCAGTCCGTACTCCACCAGCACAAACGTACGCTGGTTCAGCTCGGCCAGGTAATCCAGCAGCTCGTCCGATACGCAATCCGGGCGTGTGCCAATCACAATGCCCACGATATCCTCAACCGCCAGCGCCTCTTCGTACAGCGCTTTCAACTGTTCGATAGGGGCGTATGTATTCGTAAACGCCTGGAAATAAGCCAGGTACTTCATGTCGGGATACTTATGCGCAAAAAACTGCTTGCCCTCGGCCAGCTGCGCGCTCACCGACAGGCGTCGCTGACAGTACGAGGGGTTAAACGTGCGGTTGTCGCAGTAGATGCAGCCGCCCGTTGATATCCGTCCGTCGCGGTTCGGACAGGTAAAGCCGGCATCTATCGATATCTTCTGCACACGGTACGGAAACTGGCGCCGTATCCACGTGCCGTAGTCGTTATAATAGGGTGTATTCACTTTATTTAAATCCATCAGTGTGCAAAGTTAACGAAAAAAACGCTATCTTTGCAGTCTGAAACAGTAAAAACTCGAAAAATATGAAGAAATTAAGATTATTCTCGCTTGGCGTGTCGCTGGCGCTGGCTGTGAGTGCTTCGGCTGGCAAGCAGATTACGCTCACCGACATTACCAAGGGCGAGTTCCGCAGTAAGTCCATCAGCGCCGTTTACCCCTTGGCCGATGGCGAGACCTACGCGCAGATTAGCAGCGATGGTAAGCAGATTGTTACTTACTCGTTTAAAACCGGCAAACAGGTAGGCGTGCTGTTCGATGCAGCCACCGCCCGTGGCGCTGAGATCAGTGAGGTGGATGGTTACATCATGAGTCCTGATGGCACCCGATTGCTCATCCAGACCAACACCAAGGCCATCTATCGTCGCTCGTTCACTGCCACCTATTATATATATAGCATCCGCAACAACAAGTTGGAGCCCCTGTCGGATGGCGGTCCTCAGCAAACGCCCGTGTTCTCGCCCGATGGTAACCAGATTGCCTTCGTACGCGACAACAACATCTTCCTGGTAAAGCTGCTCTACGATAATGCCGAGAGTCAGGTTACCAAGGACGGCAAGCGCAACGAGGTGATCAACGGTATCCCCGACTGGGTGTACGAGGAGGAGTTCTCAACCAACTCGTCGATGGTGTTCACCGCCGACTCTAAGCAGATTCTGTGGATCCGTTACGACGAGAGCGCCGTTAAGCAGTACTCTATGCAGCTGTTCAAGGGCCTGAAGCCCACCCGCACCGAGTTTGCCGAGTACCCTGGCGACTACACCTATAAGTACCCCGTGCCCGGTCAGGTTAACTCCAAGGTTAGCGTGTGGAGCTACGATATCAAGAGTCATCAGACCCGCAAGATCGACGTGCCCCTGGGTGCCGAGGATTATATCCCCCGTATCAAAGCTACCAGCGATCCTGCCAAGGTGGCCATCATGACCATGAACCGCCACCAGGACGTGCTGCGTATCTATATGGCCAACCCGCTCTCAACCGTTTGCAAGCTGGCTATCGAGGATAAGGTTGATAAGTACATCAAGGAAGAGGTGCTCGACGACATCCAGCTCACCGATCAGCACATCCTGCTGCCCAGCGAGCGCGATGGCTACAACCATCTGTATCTGTACAACCTGAACGGACAGCTGCTGCGCCAGATTATCCACGAGAATTTTGTGGTAAAAGCCGTTTACGGTTACGACGAGAAGACCGGCGACACCTATTTTGCCGCTAACCCCACTGGTGCTACCGAGCAGCAGGTGATGGTGGCCCACCAGAATGGCAAGGTAGAGGCGCTCACTCCTAAGTCGGGTGTCAGCAACGCCATTTTCAGCAAGAACTTCAAGTACTTTATCAATATCTGGAGCGATATCAACAATCCCGCCCAGTACACCATCTGCCAGAACAACGGCAAAAAGCTCACCACACTTATCGACAACCACGAGCTCAAGGCAAAGTTGGCCGATTACGAGCTGGGGCAGAAGCAGATGTTTACTTTTACCACCAGCGAGGGCGTGCAGCTGAACGGTTATATGGTTAAGCCCGCCAACTTCGATGCCAACAAGCAGTATCCCGTCATCATGTATCAGTACGGCGGTCCTGGCTCGCAGCAGGTGCTCAACCAGTGGGGCCTGGGCATGGCTGGCAATGGTGCCATCCTCGAGCAGTATCTGTGTCAGCAGGGTTATATCTGCGTGTGCGTTGATAACCGTGGTACCGGCGGTCGTGGTGCCGAATTCGAGAAGTGTACCTACCTGCGCCTGGGCGAGCTCGAGGCTCGCGACCAGGTAGAGACAGCCCTTTGGCTGGGTAATCAGAGTTATGTAGATAAGGATCGTATCGGCATCTGGGGTTGGAGTTATGGTGGCTGGAACACCCTCATGTCGATGTCCGAGGGTCGCCCTGTGTTCCGTGCCGGTGTGGCCATCGCGCCTCCTACCTGCTGGCGTTATTACGACTCTATCTATACCGAGCGTTACATGCGTACACCTAAGGAGAATGCCAGCGGCTACGACGAGGTTAACCCCATCGCCCGTGCCAACAACCTGCATGGTGCGCTGCTCATCTGCCATGGTTTGGCCGACGACAACGTTCACTATCAGAACACCGCCGAATACGTAGAGGCATTGGTACAGGCCGATAAGGATTTCCGTCAGTTAGTATATACCAACCGCAATCACGGCATCTCGGGTGGTAACACCCGCAACCACCTGTATCGCCAGGCCATCAATCATTTCAATGATAATTTGAAATAAAACAAATAAAAACCCCAGCCAATCGGCTGGGGCTTTTATTTATTAATAAGCGAACAAAGGATAATCCTTCATTTTCTCGTTAACGCGGGCGCGAACGCTTGCGATAACCTCTGGGTTCTCAGGATCGTTCAGTACCTCCTCAATCCAGGCAGCAATCTGAACCATCAGGTCCTCCTTAGCACCACGTGTGGTGATGGCAGGTGTACCCAGACGGATACCAGAAGTCTGGAAAGCGCTGCGGCTGTCGAATGGAACCATGTTCTTGTTAACGGTAATGTCGGCAGCAACCAGAGCGTTCTCAGCTACCTTACCAGTCAGCTCAGGATACTTAGAGCGCAGGTCAACCAGCATTGAGTGGTTGTCGGTACCACCGCTAACGATGCCGAAGCCACGCTTAACCAGCTCGTCGGCCAGTACCTTAGCGTTCTTCTGTACCTGCTTAGCCCACTCCTTGAACTCAGGCTGCAGAGCCTCGCCGAAAGCCACAGCCTTGGCAGCGATAACGTGCTCCAGAGGACCACCCTGCTGTCCGGGGAATACGGCTGAGTTCAGCAACTGACTCATCATCTTGGTTACACCCTTTGGTGTCTTCAGACCCCAAGGATTCTCAAAGTCCTTACCCATCAGGATGATACCACCACGAGGACCACGCAGAGTCTTGTGGGTTGTTGATGTTACGATGTGAGCGTACTTCACAGGGTTCTCCAGCAGTCCGGCTGCAATCAGTCCTGCAGGGTGAGCCATGTCGATCATCAGCAGTGCGCCAACCTTGTCGGCAATCTCACGCATGCGCTTGTAGTCCCACTCGCGGCTGTAGGCACTACCACCACCGATAATCAGCTTTGGCTTGTGCTCCAGTGCCAGCTGCTCCATCTCGTCGTAATCTACGCGACCGGTCTCCTTGTTCAGGTTGTAACCGATGGGGTTGTAGATCAAACCAGATGTGTTTACGCGTGATCCGTGCGACAGGTGACCACCGTGATCCAGGTTCAATCCCATGAATGTGTCGCCTGGCTTCAGTACGGCCAGCAGTACGGCAGCGTTAGCCTGAGCACCTGAGTGAGGCTGTACGTTAGCGTACTCAGCACCGAAAAGCTTGCAAACGCGGTCGATAGCCAACTGCTCAACCTCGTCAACCACCTGGCAACCACCATAGTAACGGTGTCCAGGATAACCCTCGGCGTACTTGTTAGTCAGGTAAGATCCCATGGCTTCCATCACCTGGTCGCTTACGAAGTTTTCACTTGCAATCAGCTCAATGCCTTTCAGCTGGCGCTGATGCTCTTTCTCAATCAACTCGAAGATTGTGTTGTCTCTGTTCATTGTTTTGTTTATTGGGGAAAATTTAATGTTTCATGTTTAATGTTTAATGTATCAACAAAGTTCCACTTTGTTGATATCCTGCTCCTTCTCGCAGTAGTGGCAAGTCAGAATGCCGTTCTCAACGTGGAAGTGGGTCTTCATCGGCTCATTGTTGGTAATACACTTGGGGTTATTACACTTCACAATGCCCTTAATCTCCGATGGTGTAACCACACTGCGCTTCTCAACCACCTCGTAGTCGCGTATAATGCTCAGTATCACGTTAGGTGCAACTACCGAGAGGCGCGACACCTCGTCGTCGGTAAAGAACTTATCGCTCACCTTGATGATACCTTTCGAGCCCACCTTTTTCGAGGGATAGTTAAAACCGATGGTAACAGGTGTTTTCAGTGTAAACAGTCCCAGCAAGCTGGCCACCTGGTATGTCTTGTCGGTTGGAATATGATCAATCACAGTGCCGTTCTCAATCGCGGCAACCAATCGCTCTTTCTTATTCATAATGTTCAATGTTCAATGTTCAATGTTCAATGAATAATAGTTTTATCTGTTTTAACTTCGTCGAGTGTAATTCCCAGCACATCGCAGAAGATGGCCTCGCGGGCAAACAGTCCGTTACCGGCCTGTTGTATGTAGTAAGCATGTGGGTTGTCGTCCACCTCGTAGGCAATCTCGTTTACGCGTGGCAGCGGGTGCAATATCTTCATGTTAGGTTTGGCGTTTTTCAGCAGGTCGTTGTTCAGCACATATACGTTCTTTACGCGTTCGTATTCCATCAGGTCGCTGAATCTTTCTTTTTGCACGCGCGTCATATATAATATGTCGGCATCGGCTATCACCTTCTCGTTAAACGCCGTGTGCTCCTGATACTTAATGCCGTGTTCGTCGCAATAAATCTTGTATTCCTTCGGCATGGCCAGTTCCTTCGGCGCCACAAAGTGGAAGGTGGGGTTGAAGTGCCTCATGGCCATAATCAGCGAGTGTACCGTTCGTCCGTATTTCAGGTCGCCCACCAGATAGATGTTCAGATTCTCCAGCGTGCCCTGCGTCTTGTAGATCGAGTAGAGGTCAAGCATACACTGCGAGGGGTGCTGATGTGCGCCGTCGCCGGCATTCACGATGGGCACTGGGGCTACCTCCGAAGCATATTGAGCGGCGCCTTCGATATAATGGCGCATCACAATCACGTCGGCGTAGTTCGATACCATCAGGATGGTGTCCTTCAGTGTCTCGCCCTTGGTGCCGCTGGTAATCTTCGGATCGGCAAATCCGATAACACGGGCACCCAGACGGTTAGCTGCTGTTTCAAAACTAAGTCGGGTTCGGGTTGAGGGTTCGAAGAAAAGGGTTGCCACAACTTTGCCCTTCAGCAACTCACGATTGGGGTGCTTCTCGAACTCTTGCGCCATCTCAATCATGTAGAGGATCTTCTCTCGAGTGAGATCGGCAATTGTTACAAAATTATGCTTTTTCATCAATAATTTAATTTTCTCGGCGCAAAATTACACAATATTTCTGATTTCCGTGCCGTATTTTGAAAGAAAATAGTAATTTTGCACCAAAAAGTAACTAAAAAGAGGATATGAGAAAGCTATTTGTCTATTTTCTATGGACATTATTGACATTAACCATCCTGGGCACGGCCGGTGCTTTTTACGCCATCGATAAGGGTTGGATTGGTTATATGCCACCTATCGAAGACCTTCAGAACCCCATCAGTCGCTTCGCCACCCAGATTTATTCTGCCGATGGCCAGCTGTTGGGCACCTGGAATTATAATCGTGAAAATCGTGTGATGGTAGATTACAATAAAATCGCTCCATCACTCATTCAGGCATTGGTGGCTACCGAGGATGTGCGCTTCTACGATCATTCGGGTGTGGATTTCATTGCCCTCGCGCGCGCGATAGTAAAAAGAGGTATCTTAGGTCAGAAGAGTGCCGGTGGTGGATCCACCATCACCCAGCAGCTGGCCAAGCAGTTGTATTCCGATCAGGCTCACTCTACCGTCGAGCGCCTGCTGCAGAAACCCATCGAGTGGGTGATAGCCGTCAAACTGGAGCGTACCTACACCAAGGACGAGATTATTACCATGTACTTGAATTATTTTGACTTTCTGCACAATGCGGTGGGCATCAAGACAGCTGCCAACACCTACTTTAGCAAAGAGCCAAAAGACCTGAGCGTTACCGAGTCGGCCACACTCGTGGGCCTGTGTAAGAACCCTTCTTACTTCAATCCCGTACGCAATCCCGAGCGCAGTCGCGACCGTCGTAACGTGGTGCTCGGTCAGATGGTAAAGGCCGGCTACCTTACCCCCGAAGCCTACGATTCGCTCAGCACCCAGCCACTCACTCTCAAGTTCCATGTGGCCGACCATAAGGAAGGTCTGGCACAGTATTTCCGTGAGTACCTGCGCCAGTACATGACTGCCAAAAAGCCTGTCCGTGCCAACTATCCTTCGTGGAATATGGCCAAGTTCGTTACCGACTCAATTAACTGGGAGACAGACCCTTTGTTCGGTTGGTGTAACAAAAACAAGAAGCGCGATGGCGAGAATTATAACATCTATACCGATGGCCTCAAGGTTTACACCACCATCGATTCGCGCATGCAGGAGTATGCCGAAAAAGCAGCCTACCAGCACGTGGTAAAGTTCCTGCAGCCCGCCTTCGATAAGGAGATGCAGTCAAAGAAGAATGCCCCTTATTCGGCCAACCTCACCGCTGCCCAGGTAGAGCAGATTCTGAATCGTTCTATCCGTCAGTGCGAGCGCTATCGTGTGCTCAAGGAGAGTGGGGCAACCGACGACGAGATCTACCGTTCGTTCCGTACCAAGACCAAGATGTCGGTCTTCACTTACCACGGCGAGGTGGATACCATTATGACGCCACTCGATTCGATAAAATATTACAAATCATTCCTGCGTACCGGCTTCATCAGCATGTGTCCACAGAATGGTTATGTAAAGGCCTACGTGGGTGGTCTTAACTACGAGCACTTTGCTTACGATATGGTGATGGAGGGTCGCCGCCAGGTTGGTTCTACCATCAAACCCTATCTGTACTCGCTCGCCATGGAGAACGGTTTCACCCCTTGCGACGAGGCGCCTAACGTACAGCAGACCTACATCGTGGCCGGTCAGTCGTGGACGCCACGCAACGGTAGTAAGGCCCGCTACGGCGAGATGGTAACCCTGAAGTGGGGCTTGCAGCAGTCAAACAACTGGATTTCGGCCTACCTCATGAGTAAGCTCAATCCCCGTGCCTTCGTCGATCTGCTTCACGAGTACGGTATCCGCAACCCCGATATCCATCCTTCGATGGCCCTCTGTCTGGGTCCTTGCGACATCAGTGTAGGCGAGATGGCCAGTGCTTATACCGCATTTGTTAACCATGGTATCCGCGCTGCGTGCATGTTTGTTACTAAGATCGAGGACAGCGAGGGTAATGTGATTGCCCAGTTCCAGCCCCGCCTTAACGAGGTGATTAGCGAGGAGAGTGCACATAAGATGATATATATGCTGCGCAATGTAGTTGATGGCGGTACCGCCAGTCGTCTGCGCTTTAAGTATAACCTTACCGGTCAGCTGGCAGGTAAAACAGGTACCACCAATAATAATAGCGATGCCTGGTTCGTAGGTCTTACCCCCACATTGGTTAATGCCTGCTGGGTAGGTGGCGACGATCGTGATATCCACTTCAACTCTATGGCCATGGGTCAGGGAGCCTCGGGTGCACTGCCCATTTTCGCACTCTATATGCAGCAGGTTTATAAAAATGCCCGCTTAGGATATCACCAGGACGAGGTGTTTGATGTACCTGCCGGTTTCGATCCTTGTCCGATGGGTGGCGGCGAGACCGACGATTTGGGTGGCGAAAACGACATTGAGGAGATTTTTGAATAAAAACCTCAAAAATATAGAATTTCGTATTTGCCTATATATTATATATAAGGTGTAATACAGAGATTGTAAACATTCCCGAAAACTTTCACGTTTTTGGGAATTTTTTTTGGAAAATGTTTGGTTGGTATTGAAATTTGTTGTACCTTTGCACCCGCAAATCAGGAACACCACCTGACAAGCTAACAGAAAATGAGTTCTTTGAAAGATTTACATAAACAGAAGTAGTACAAGAAGCGAGTACTTTTCGAAGTACTTGGGTAAATGAACAAACCGTTTCAATTTCTTGAATTTGGATAGTTGTTCTGAGACAGATACATTTCTATTTTAAATAGAATAAACAAACAATTTTTTACAGTGAAGAGTTTGATCCTGGCTCAGGATGAACGCTAGCTACAGGCTTAACACATGCAAGTCGAGGGGCAGCATGATCGAAGCTTGCTTTGATTGATGGCGACCGGCGCACGGGTGAGTAACGCGTATCCAACCTTCCCTATAGTAGAGAATAGCCCGGCGAAAGTCGGATTAATGCTCTATGTTGTATTTAGAGGACATCTGAAGAATACCAAAGGTTTACCGCTATAGGATGGGGATGCGTCTGATTAGGTAGTAGGCGGGGTAACGGCCCACCTAGCCGACGATCAGTAGGGGTTCTGAGAGGAAGGTCCCCCACATTGGAACTGAGACACGGTCCAAACTCCTACGGGAGGCAGCAGTGAGGAATATTGGTCAATGGACGGAAGTCTGAACCAGCCAAGTAGCGTGCAGGATGACGGCCCTATGGGTTGTAAACTGCTTTTATATAGGGATAAAGTCGGGGACGTGTCCCCGTTTGTAGGTACTATATGAATAAGGACCGGCTAATTCCGTGCCAGCAGCCGCGGTAATACGGAAGGTCCAGGCGTTATCCGGATTTATTGGGTTTAAAGGGAGCGCAGGCTGATGATTAAGCGTGACGTGAAATGTAGCCGCTCAACGGCTGAACTGCGTCGCGAACTGGTTATCTTGAGTGAGTTCGATGTTGGCGGAATTCGTGGTGTAGCGGTGAAATGCTTAGATATCACGAAGAACTCCGATTGCGAAGGCAGCCAACAAGGCCTTTACTGACGCTAAAGCTCGAAGGTGCGGGTATCGAACAGGATTAGATACCCTGGTAGTCCGCACGGTAAACGATGGATGCCCGCTGTTTGCGATATACTGTGAGCGGCCAAGAGAAATCGTTAAGCATCCCACCTGGGGAGTACGCCGGCAACGGTGAAACTCAAAGGAATTGACGGGGGCCCGCACAAGCGGAGGAACATGTGGTTTAATTCGATGATACGCGAGGAACCTTACCCGGGCTTGAACTGCCAGCGAACGATTCAGAGATGATGAGGTCCTTCGGGACGCTGGTGGAGGTGCTGCATGGTTGTCGTCAGCTCGTGCCGTGAGGTGTCGGCTTAAGTGCCATAACGAGCGCAACCCTTTTCTTTAGTTGCCATCAGGTAATGCTGGGCACTCTGGAGATACTGCCACCGTAAGGTGTGAGGAAGGTGGGGATGACGTCAAATCAGCACGGCCCTTACGTCCGGGGCTACACACGTGTTACAATGGGGGGTACAGAGAGTCGGTGCATGGCAATATGCATCTAATCCTTAAAGCCTTCCTCAGTTCGGATTGGGGTCTGCAACCCGACCCCATGAAGCTGGATTCGCTAGTAATCGCGCATCAGCCATGGCGCGGTGAATACGTTCCCGGGCCTTGTACACACCGCCCGTCAAGCCATGAAAGCCGGGGGCGCTTGAAGTCCGTGACCGCAAGGATCGGCCTAGAGCGAAACTGGTAATTGGGGCTAAGTCGTAACAAGGTAGCCGTACCGGAAGGTGCGGCTGGAACACCTCCTTTCTGGAGAGAACAAGTATCTGAAGGTTTGATTTCAAACCCAGTGCTTCTTTACTACCAATGTTTATTAATATAAGAGAAGTATGAGGCTGGGCAGAGGAACCCCCTCTGACCAAAATAGAGTCCTATAGCTCAGTTGGTTAGAGCGCCACACTGATAATGTGGAGGTCGGCAGTTCAAGTCTGCCTGGGACTACTCAAGGTAATTGTCAATTATCAATTTTCAATTATCAATTCTCGTTATGGGGGATTAGCTCAGTTGGCTAGAGCGCTTGCATGGCATGCAAGAGGTCATCGGTTCGACCCCGATATTCTCCACTAAGTACAGACAACCTCTGAAATTTAATGTTTCATGTTTAATGTTTAATGTACAACGATCTTTGACATGTTGATACACAAGAAACTGTAAGTAAAAGACTTTGTTTTTAGAAACTGAGTAGATTTTTTCTAAAATCTCAATTACAGCTGATAGTATGAGCTACTTCACATTAATATTTAATCTTTAATGTTTAATGTTTAATGTAAGTAAATAGGCGAAAGAAAGTTAGGGCGTCTGGTGGATGCCTTGGCTCTCGGAGGCGATGAAGGACGTGATAAGCTGCGATAAGCCTCGGGTAGATGCAAATAATCTTTGATCCGAGGATTTCCGAATGGGACAACCCAGCTGGCTGAAGGCCAGTTATCTACACCTAAGTGTAGAGGCAAACGCAGGGAACTGAAACATCTTAGTACCTGTAGGAAGAGAAAATAAACTAATGATTCCCCCAGTAGTGGCGAGCGACCGGGGAATAGCCCAAACCGCATGTGTAGCAATGCATATACGGGGTTGTAGGACCACGCCGTAGTACTTGAATCGTGAGGAGAATCTTCTGGAAAGTTGATCCAAAGAGGGTGAAAGGCCCGTAACCGAAGCGAGACGAGACTTAGTGGTATCCTGAGTAACGCGGAGCACGAGGAATTCTGCGCGAATCTGCCGGGACCATCCGGTAAGGCTAAATACTCCCGAGAGACCGATAGCGTACCAGTACCGTGAGGGAAAGGTGAAAAGCACCCCGAGTAGGGGAGTGAAATAGTACCTGAAACCAGACGCCTACAAGCGGTCGGAGCTAGTTTATCTAGTGACGGCGTGCCTTTTGCATAATGATCCTACGAGTTACCATCACCAGCAAGGTTAAGTATTTAAGATACGTAAGCCGCAGTGAAAGCGAGCCTGAACAGGGCGTCAAGTTGGTGGGGGTAGACGCGAAACCGAGTGATCTACACATGGTCAGGATGAAGTCCCGGTAACACGGGATGGAGGTCCGCACCGATAAGCGTTGAAAAGCTTCCGGATGAACTGTGTGTAGGAGTGAAAGGCCAATCAAACTCGGAGATAGCTCGTACTCCCCGAAAGGCATTTAGGTGCCGCGTCGGATGGTCACCGTGAGAGGTAGAGCGACCGATAGGTCAAGAGGGCTTCACCGCCTATCGAGACCTGACGAACTCCGAATGCTCACGGTCTGCAGTCCGGCAGTAAGGGCATGGGTGCTAAGGTCCGTGCCCGAGAGGAGAAGAATCCAGACCGCCGTCTAAGGTCCCGGAATCCTGTCTGAGTTAGTCTAACGAAGTCTGGTCTCGATGACAGCTAGGATGTTGGCTTGGAAGCAGCCATTCATTCAAAGAGTGCGTAACAGCTCACTAGTCGAGAGACCGGGCGTGGATAATAATCGGGTATAAGACAGGTACCGAAGGCGCGGGATAGCATTAAAAAGTATCGGTAGGGGAGCATTCTTGCGGCGCTGAAGCCATCGGATGACTGGTGGTGGAGCTTCAAGAAAAGCAAATGTAGGAATAAGTAACGATAAGGGGGATGAGATTTCCCCCCGCCGAAAGACTAAGGTTTCCCGGGCGATGTCAATCACCCCGGGGTAAGTCGGGTCCTAAGCATAAGCCGAACGGCGAGGGCGATGGCTGACACGGTTAATATTCCGTGACTTCCATAATGGGCGATTTGTGGTGACGGAGCAGTGACACTGCCGCGCGGCGACGGATGTCCGCGTTGAAGGATGTAGGCGTTGAGGAGTGCAGGCAAATCCACACTCCGAGCTGAACTCTGACAGTACAGGATCCTCTTCGGAGGAACTTGATAGCGCAGGTAATCAGACTCCCGAGAAAAACCGCTAAGCTTAACCATTATGGAACCCGTACCGCAAACGGACACACGTAGTCGGGTAGAATATACTAAGGCGTTGAGAGATTCGCGGTTAAGGAACTAGGCAAACTGACCCTGTAACTTCGGGATAAAGGGTCCTCCAGTAATGGAGGCGCAGAGAATAGGTCCAGGCAACTGTTTAACAAAAACACAGGGCTGTGCAAACTCGAAGGATGAAGTATACAGCCTGACACCTGCCCGGTGCTGGAAGGTTAAGAGGAGATGTCAGTCGCAAGATGAAGCATTGAATTGAAGCCCCAGTAAACGGCGGCCGTAACTATAACGGTCCTAAGGTAGCGAAATTCCTTGTCGGGTAAGTTCCGACCTGCACGAATGGTGTAATGATCCGGACGCTGTCTCAACCGCGAGCTCAGTGAAATTGTAGTATCGGTGAAGATGCCGATTACCCGCGATGGGACGAAAAGACCCCGTGAACCTTTACTACAGCTTAGCACTGACCTTGGTCATCGGATGTGTAGGATAGGCCGGAGGCTTTGAAGCGGGCGCGCCAGCGTTCGTGGAGCCATCCTTGAAATACGGCCCTTCTGCTGCCTGAGGTCTAACTTGCGATGCAAGGACACTGTTTGGTGGGTAGTTTGACTGGGGTGGTCGCCTCCAAAAGCGTAACGGAGGCTTCCAAAGGTGCCCTCGGGCCGATTGGTAACCGGCCTAATAGAGTGCAATGGCATAAGGGCGCTTGACTGGGAGGCAGACATGCCGAGCAGGTAGGAAACTAGGGCATAGTGATCCGGCGGATCCGTATGGAAGGTCCGTCGCTCAAAGGATAAAAGGTACTCCGGGGATAACAGGCTGATCCCCCCCAAGAGCTCATATCGACGGGGTGGTTTGGCACCTCGATGTCGGCTCGTCACATCCTGGGGCTGGAGAAGGTCCCAAGGGTTGGGCTGTTCGCCCATTAAAGTGGCACGCGAGCTGGGTTCAGAACGTCGTGAGACAGTTCGGTCTCTATCTATCGTGGGCGCAGGAGTCTTGCGTGGTGCTGACACTAGTACGAGAGGACCGTGTTGGACAGACCTCCGGTTTACCGGTTGTACCGCCAGGTGCACCGCCGGGTATCCGAGTCTGGATTGGATAAGCGCTGAAAGCATCTAAGTGCGAAGCCAGCCGCAAGATGAGGACTCCATTGAGGGTCGTCATAGACGATGACGTTGATAGGGTGCAGGTGTAAAGACGGTGACGTCAAAGCCGAGCACTACTAATTGCCCGAAATCTTTCGCTTCATGCTGATATTATCAGATGTAGTTGTTTCTGAAATGAGCTTCTACACAGTTTTCTTGTGTGCAATTGTCAACCTTATACGTTGTCATTGATTTGGTTGTTGATAATGTTCAATGGTCAATATTCAATGTTCAATGAACGAACTATTAGGTGGTTATTGCAGTGGGGTCCCACCTCTTCCCATTCCGAACAGAGAAGTTAAGCCCACCTGCGCCGATGGTACTGCAATGCAATGCGGGAGAGTAGGAAGCCGCCGTCTTTTTAAAACGCGAAAGCCCTGAGTTAGCAATAACCCAGGGCTTTATTTAATGTTTAATGTTTAATGTTTCATGTCTCAAACTGCAACGCAGCTTGTAGCTCCCAGCGCCGTCACAATCGCCGTTGCGATTGATGCAATCATCTGCACGATAAACTTTAATGTCTCTTTCTTACTCATAATCTCTTAATGTTTAATGTTTAATGTTTAATCTTTAATGTTTAATGTTTAATGTTTCATGTTTTAGGCACGGATTTACACGGCTCTCTTTTAGAGAAACACAGCTGTTCTTTTTCATTGATAACATCCGTGTCCTTTTTTTTAAAAAAGGCCGTGTCGCTCGGCTTTGCCGCTTGGCTCGTCCAAGAATCCGTGCCTAAAAACTAGTCGCCGATCGGTTCGTTGTGGTTTCCACCGTTGCCACCGATATTACCACCGTTGTCGCCGCCTGTCGAAGGATTGCTTGGCTGATCGGGATCCTCAACCGTACCAGGATCGGTACTGGTTACACGCTTCACCTCCTTACCATCGCGGTCGTAGCAGGTAATCTGGATGGCTGTACCTGCCAGCTCCTCCTTCAGATCTACGGCTGGAGTGAAGATTATACGTCGACTGGTTACCAGTCCCGCTTTCACCTCATCAACCTTGGCCACACTCTTGGCGCGGATGCCGAATCGCATGGTTCCCAAACCTGGCAGCGCAACCGAGTGACCCTCAGTGGCCCACGCCTTAATCACCTCGCCAGCTGCATCCCAGCATGCCTGCATAATTCCCTTGCTAACTCCGCTGCGCAGAGCAGCCTCCTTAATCACCTTCTCCTGACTGAGCGAGGTGTACAACTCAGGCATCATGATGTAACGATAAGTTCCCTCATACTTGCCAATCTTCTGCAACTTTTCCTGTGCTTTAACTTTAAGTGCCATAATTTTTAGTGTTTAGTTTGTGTTGTAAATAAAATTTTAATGTTTAATGTTTAATGTCTCATGTCTCCACTCTGATGTTGATTTTGCGGCCACACGTAGAAAATTTCCTTAGTGCACGTGGGAGATATTTTTTTCGCGTGAGCGAGCATCATCGCTATCTTTGTTTTGACGATGCAAAGATACGAAATTTTCAAGCGTTTTACAAATTATTCTTCAAAAAAGACACAAAAAAAAGCACGCTCGAAAAAAAAGTGCTATTTGGTACAGATGGCAGATGGCAGTTTTTATTTCGAGCATGCACCTTACTAGCGTTTTTTGAAATTTAATAATAATATAATATATATATTATATTATTATTAAAATATTATATATTATAAATTTTACTATTGCTGGTCTGCTAGCGACAAGGGTGCAAAAATAAAACTGCCATCTGCCATCTGTACCACTTTACAGAAAAATAGTAGGTACTTGATATAATAAAATGCCTATCAGATGCGTTATACTTTTTGGGGGGTGTCTATATAGACACACCAATTATTCTAACTGATAACCAATAATTATAAAAATGAAACAGAAACAAGAAATTGCGCCCTTGTTGCAACACACACTTGACGTAGGGCGTTGTTGTGCTACTGCAAAGTCGTGGGGCAGCAGTGATCTCTTTGGGAAAGTATTCCAATTTTACAGTTTAACCTGTGTGGCCGCTAAGACGATGGACGAGGTTGAACATGAGATGCATGGTACCATGCTAAATCTTTATCCGATGGATTATAGTTTGCTATCGGTTGAGGTAAAAGGTATGCTTTCTATGTGGGATCAAGTAATGAGCATTTCGCCTATTCTGAAACATCGTGATTATCTGAAGTATCCGCCTGTTGAGTTGGATGATATTCAATCTGTGCGAGATAAGTACAAGGGGGTAGAACAGCTGGTTGATGGAGGCATGATAAGCGGGCTGTTTATCGATTTATGTGATTATGTGTACAAGATGTACGACATTATCCGCCTTGGCCTGAACACTATTTTTGAAAAGTTGTGTAATTTGGCTCGTGATGTTAAGATGCTTGAGGAAAACAGTGAGCTACGTGTTAAGCGCTGGTTGTGTATGGAGCGTACATACAAAGAGGTAAGCTGGGAGAACGACAGAGAGAAGTTCTTGCGAGCGATTAATCACTACGTTGCAATGCACGGAAACACAAAGCAGACGTTAGAAAACTTTTTGCATTATGTTGATGTTATAGCTGTGAACCGCCAACCTAAATTGCTTGGATTGCTTAATGAGCACTATCTAAATGGTGATAACTACGTGATGTTTGTTTTTGCAAATCGTGACCAGTTTACTAACGATGACATTATACGTCACATGACCTTTCGTAACTGTCGTAAACTGCTGTTGCAGCAGATAGAACACTTTGATTTGCAGCAGCCTGTGCCTGGCGCTTATGGCGATTTGTTTACGTGCCGTGCGGCTCAGGAACTTACCGAGCTGCTTGTGCCAACAATAGCTACTTATGTGGATTTTAAGCATGGCTACCAGTATGCGGCTTGGGCGATGGCCATGATGGATATGAAACTGATTCATGCCGATAAGCGTAACAGCGTTCAGATTATGCATTTTGTAAATAAGCATTTTGGCGAGCAGATTGATTCGGCAACCACGCTTTCCCGATGGACGGGCAAACTATTTGGCGCTCGTTTTGGTACGCTTGATATATGCAATTTGGAAAAATCTGGATATACTATCGAAGAATTTAATAAAATGCAAGATTTCTATTGGCATTCGCTCAGCATTATAAATAAGGTGCTGGGGCGTAATCTCCAAACCGAAAACTTTGCTGCCTATCTCTATAAGGAACATAGTAATGTACCCGACTTAAAGAACTATATTGATAACGGAAATGAGCAGTTTCTTGATCGACTAGAAACCTTGAAGCAGGCTTTGAATGGCATGCAACCGTAACATATAGCAAGATACCCCTTTTGCAGCCTTGATAGCAAAAATGGTTATTGGCGGCTGCAAAAAGGGGTGTTTGCTAAAGCTTTGTTAACTTTGAACTGATTCCTACAATTGTTTTTGCAGTTGTTGAGTGATTGTGTAGTTTGTTGGCTGCAGGAAACAAACCTCCTTTTTATTATGAATTAATTTTGCAATCGCATTCAAAAAGCAAAATTAATTTTTTAAGCGTATGAAGTATAAAGTAATTATTAATGAGTTAAAGGAAACAGCCGATCCAAACGTGTTGGCATTCCTAAAAGATGTAGAGAACAAGAAACGGTTGAGTTGCAAAGATCGTCAGTACTACCTGACTCGTTTGCACGAACCAGGTGTTGACGAAATTATTGTGAATGATCACATCCCGGCGATTATCCGTGTGGCTTATTCGTACAGCCAGAAAACCAAGAAACTTACTTTTCTTGATTTGGTAGGCGAGGGTGTAGTGGGTGTTTACAAGTTTATCGAAAGGTATAAACATCGTAAAGGTGCCAACGACCGCCTGCTCCGTCGGTATGTCATCCAAGCCATTCAGCGTGTTATCTGTAAACAGGAGTGCCCGTTGGCCTTCTGTAGTTTCGACGAGGAAGATCCACAGCTTTATAAAGATGCTGCATCCGACTGGGCATTAGCTTCACGACAGAATCTGAAGGTGAAGGATGTAACGGCTAACGAGCGAAATGCCTACGGTGTAAGGGTGAAAAGATGCTGTGCCAGTTGCATGTTTAAGGATATGACGAGGGCTACAGCCACGCGCTACTGTACGAAAAAAGAGCATAAGGTGAATCCTCGCGATGTGTGCGACTTGTGGAAGATGGACGAACTGTTTGCGAATTTAATTCCCGGTGCTAAAACCGATAATAATAACTATTAATTTTATTTACATTATGAAAACAATTATTTTGAGGGTGAAAAAGTGCGGAGTAATGACTACCGTGCAGAGTGAGAAATCGGAAAACGGCATGCTTAACAAGCGCACGTTGGTGCTTCAGGAGCTTGGTGGTAAGTACGAGAATAGCTATGTGGTAACCACACTTGGTAACCTGGCTACTATCGAGTTTGCCGAGGGCGAACTGGTGATAGCTAATCTGCGATTCCAGACTCGTGAGTATAACGGACAGGCGTTTATGGATGTAATTGCAAACGAAATTTGCAAGATTAAAGATTAAACATTAAACATTAAACATTAAGATTAATGAAGGACAGAGTAAACAGAACAATTTCGATTAATGGTATGCTGGTAATCAGCAAAACCGAGAGTGGTCAGGAGTACGTACAGTTTTTGCCAAACAATCCTGTGGTAGGGCAGGTTGAGCCTTTCTCGGGTTTGGCGCGCGCCCAGCTGTTAAGTAACGGTATATTTGATAGTATGCGAAAAAAGACGCGACATCGAGGTAAACCTGTATTCAAGGGTATGTGGTCGAGCCTTTCGTTTGCAGCCGACGGCTATGATTATATCATCTTCAAGGTGCCTAACAGTATGCGCTATATGCTGCATAAGATATTGCAAAGAGACGTGAATAAAATCATCTCTTACCTGAAAAAGGAAGGATGGAGTAAGTGATTTATCATGTTACTTATAACGCGAAGAGGCAGAAAATTGCCTCTCGCGTTAATAACCGAGAGGAGTTCCTTGCCATCCGCAATAGTGCCGAAAACCTTGAAAACCTCGCAAAGGCGCGTGCAGGCGACGAAAAAGCCAAGGCAAAATTGGCGCAGTTTGCCTACAATTTAGGTCATGCAGAGGGCCCGTTGGCGGGCTGCAAGAGCATCGGTAGCTACTTTTTCCATGATATCGACTGCTACAATCAGGACGAATCACAGAAAATGGCTCAGCAAATACTCGCAAAAAAGGATGAGATAGGGCTAAAGATGCTGGAGATGAGTGCCAGTGGCGGCTACCATCTGGTTTGCAGTCGTCAGTTAGGTACCACCATCCTCGAAAATCAGGTGCGTATAGCCAGTATTCTGCAGTTGGAGATGGATACCAATACCCATGATTTGCAGCGCGTTTCGTACAGTTCGAGTGGTTCGCCTGATGATCTGATCTATCTGGATGACGAACTGTTTGACGAACCGATGAGCATCCAGGAATGCGAGGCCGAATACACTCAACTAAAAGAACGTGAGCGTCAAGGGCTCGAAGATGTTCCTCCATCAGCTAAGAAGGCTCGCAAACATTACAAACCTTGGCTGGAGGTTTTAGCAACGCATAAAGAAAAAATCCTAAAGTCCTGTGGTCCGTTGCAAAATAAACCCATCGACGACCGCATTAGGTTTATTGCCGATGGCGTGATGAAGGAGAAAGGACTCGAACATTCCGATTTCCTGGATGCAGGTGGCCGACACACTACGGTAAAGGTGTTTTTGAGTGGTGCCACACAGCTGCTTACTAAGGCAGAAACCAACGGAGTACTGGCTGTGCTGATGCCCGAACATTGGAACGACGATAACATTCAGCAACTGGTAACTGATTTCTACGCTAAGTACACCAATCCTAACCAGAAACTGCTGAAGTTCCAGGAGCAGCTGTTTGCGCAGAGTTTACGACTGCGCCACATGGAATGCCCCCAGCCAACACAAGATGTAGATCCCGATGCACCCAGTTCCGAACTCTCTCGGATATTTGCCAGCAGTCAGCCTCCACAGCTGCCCTCGGTGCTGCCCAAACTGGTAAAGGCAGTAACCTGCAACACGCCGCAAAAGTACAAAGCCACGGTGGCACAGGCCATGTTTCCACCTCTGATGTCATATCCTCGAAAGCTAAGCTTTGTGTATATCGATAATCAGGTTCGTGAACTTCGCGCCAACTGTCTGATAGTAGCCGGTACGGGTTCGGGTAAAGACTCGAGTACCAAGCAGCCGCTCGCTCATATCATTGCCGATATGAAGCAGCGTGATGAGGAGAATCGCCGTCGTCTGAAGGAGTTTAACGACGAGTATAACTCGAAGGCCGCCAACAAGCAGAAACCGCAACGTCCCGACGATCTGATTATTCAAACCATCAAGAGCGATATTACCAAAGCAGCCTTGGTGCAGCGTATGGACGAGGCGCAAGGTGCACCGCTCTATGTGCGAATAAACGAGTTGGAGCAGTGGGATAAGATTGAGGGCGCTACTGGTCGCGGCAACCAGTTTACCACCCTGAAGCTGTGCGACGATGAAGGTAACGATTATGGAACCGATCGCGCTGGTACTCAGAGTGTAACAGTGTCGGGTAGTTTGCATCTTAACTGGAATGCCAATACCACCATCGCCAAGGCCATCAAGTATTTCCGCTATGTGCTTACCGATGGTCCTATCTCTCGCCTTTGCCTGGGTACTATCCCTGAGGATGAGATTGGAGCCGAAATAGAGGTGTTTGGCACTTACGACGAGAATTACGACTCAACCCTGAAGCCTTTTATCGAGAACCTAAAAAAGAGTACGGGTGTTATCGATTGCAAGGAGGCCAAACGGTTGGCTCATAAGCTCAAGGACGATTGTGCCGATTTTGCCCGTCTGTCGCAGGATCGTGTTTTCGACAACCTCTCGCACCGTGCCCTGGTGATTGCCTTTCGTAAGGCTTGTCTGCTCTATGCCGCTAATGGTATGAAGTGGGAAAGGAGCATCGAGTCGTTCTGTCGCTGGAGTCTGTTCTACGACCTCTACATTAAGATGGCCATCTTTGGCGACCTGATACGCCATGCCGATGATGATATGCCAACATCAAAGCGCGGCCCTCGTAGTTTGCTTGATTTGTTGCCCAGTACGTTTACCATCGATGATGCCAAGCAGGTTCGAATAAAACTTGGTATGGACACCGATAAAACAGGCAATATGGTCAGCACCTGGAAAAAGCGTCATTATGTGGTACAGATGGCAGATGGCAGTTTTAAAAAAGCGTCAAGTACATTAAAACATTAAACATTAAAGATTAAACATTAAACATTAAACATTATGACTACAACACCTAGAGGAATACGTAATTGTAATCCACTGAATATCCGTCGCAGTGCGGCAAAGTGGAAGGGGCTTTGTGCCCAGCAGAACGATGCTTCGTTCTGTCAGTTCGAGAGCATGGAGTGGGGGTGGCGAGCTGCCTTCTGGTTGCTTACCCGCGTGTATTACCACACCTACCGATTGTTTACCATCCGTAAAATCATCACCAAGTGGGCGCCGCCTATCGAGAACCACACCGCAGCCTATATCCAGAGAGTGTCGCAGCTCTCTGGTATCGGCCCCGACGAGCCCATCGGCATCCCCAGCGATCGCCCCGCCCGTTGGATAAGCGTGGCCCGCGCCATGGCCATCCAGGAAAACGGCACCGCCCAGATTGATGATTTCGCCATGCTAAAAGGCTTTGACCTTTGCCGCCAAGACGCCAAGTAGACTAAAAAGTTTGAGAGTATTGATGATAGCCGAATGTGGCGGGGCTTTATGCGCTGCCTCTTTCGGCTATTTTGCTTTTAAGGTGATGAGCCAAGGATTTGGCTTGTCGGTGGAACCGAAAAGGGTGGCTTTGTCACCGATGGCGCTGAAACGGCGCAGCTGCAAGTAGTCAGGATGGCCGTCGGCATCGGTGTCGTTGAAGGTGATAAGCGTGCACCAGCCAAGCTTGAGGTAGCCAGCGTTGGCATAGGTGAACGGAAGTTGTTGGCGCTGTGCGCCTTGAACGCTGTCACCTTGTACGGTGATGCTGTCGCCAGGGGCGAGAAGGTACATGCCTGAGTCGGACGAGTTGCCTCGTTCTTCGAGGGTGTGATTGTGTCCAAACAGTAGGACGATGTCGTGTTTTTGGGCGGCACGGCTAAGGGTATTGAACCAGCGTAGCCCGCCGGGGTTGTCATTACGAGAAGCGTGAATAGGCACGTGTGACATCACGATGATTGGGTCGTGACCGCTTAGGGTGTCAGCCCATGCCGCGAAGCGGGCGGAGGCCGATTCGGCTGAAATGCCGTAAGGGTCGGCTATGTCGATACCATTGTAGGCGCGCAAGCCGCCAGATGGTAGCAGTGGCATCGGCATGGTACTATCATTATTAGCAGATGGAGGATTGTTGCCTGGAATGTTATCACCTTGCTCATCGTAAAGAGCTACTGCAGCTCGTGTCAACGAGTCGGTAGCATAAGCCATTTGAGCGTAGCTGATACCATAGATATAATAGCCATCGCATCGATGGGGACCACTAAAGAAGGCTGAATAGTCATCGGTGCAGTTCCGGTCATGTGAGCCGTAAGTAAAGAATATCTCTGTCTTGTTAGGATTAAGTGATGAGAAAATCTCTGATCGGAGGTCGGCAAGTGTGAAGGCTGGTTGTCCTGTATCTCCTGCATCAGGACCACTGCCTACGTAGTCGCCTCCGAGCAGCACAACACTTGGAGTAACAATACCATTGCGGTTGGCAACCTTTTGAATAGCTGCTGCCAGATTGTTGCCATTGCCCGCCTCATGACGGTCGGTCGCGACAAATAGCGAGGTAGTTTTACCTTCCCAAACAGGTGGATTGTCTTCCGTAGCACAAGCAGTTATCATCACGATACTGCAGATTGCCGTAATAGCAAGTAGTAAATCTTTCTTCATCTTTAGATTGTTTTATGGCGCAAAGATACAAAAAATATTGGGAATGGCCTCACGGCTGTCCCAATATTTTTCTAAAACGTCCCGCAGCCTATATCCAGAGAGTGTCGCAGCTCTCTGGTATCGGCCCCGACGAGCCCATCGGCATCCCCTGCGATCGCCCAGCCCGTTGGATAAGCGTGGCCCGCGCCATGGCCATCCAGGAAAACGGTACCGCCCAGATTGATGATTTCGCCATGCTAAAAGGCTTTGACCTTTGCCGCCAAGACGCCCAATAGCATATCTAAGATATGAAAGCACGCAGGGGATTGTGGGCGGGGTGCGCACGAATGTGGCGGGGCTTTATGCGCTGCCTCTTTCGGCTGGAACTACTGTTTTAGCAGGGCTTTGCCGTACTTGTACCACCAGTAAACAGAATTGTAGAGTGCGTAAACACGCTCTTTGAAGAAGTCTGGATACTTTGGTGTTAGCTCTTCTGCATTGTAACCTGCAATGACACAGATGAAAGAGAGGTCGGCCTCGATGTAATCACACCATTTGTTCTGACCAAGACACCAGCCGAGGATGTTATCAAACTCGGCTTCGCTTTTTGGCAACTGCACGTGCACGACAAGGTGCGGCTTGTCCTGCTGGTACAGGAGCCAATAGGAACCATGTCCTTCGATGTGTTTCAACTCTGCCTTGAAGGACTCGAAGGCAACATGCTTAGGCTTTAGCCCAGGCTTCTGTAGGCGTGGGAACAATACTAAATCACTTTTTTCAATCTTTCTGATTTCCATCATCGTAAATTTTTAGTGGGTTAAACAATCTCACTCACATCATTTTACCACCGATGCCTACGACAGTTGGCCGGTTGGTGGGCAAATTGTGCCACTCTTGATGCAATTATCTGCTGCAAAGATATGGATTTAATTCGGAATGAACAAATGTTTTGAAGGAAATGTTTGTTTAGAGTGAGCCGTAGGCTTAGTGTTGGCAAGTGCTTGCTGGACTATTAAGTACAGATTTTTCTTAAAAACATACTACTGTTAACAATATTTAAGGGTGGGGTACTGATGCCAGCGGTACCAATGGCTGGGATGTCCAAAATAAATAATCACCCCCATCATATCAAAAACATTCAGCGAGAGCCACCCCGTGACCCTCGCTGATGTTTTTTATGAAATACACTCTTAGTCAGCAATGATGGTAAGACCCTCACGGGTTGTAACATTACGATCGTCACAACGCCAGTGGATGGTGAACTTCTTGATGCCCCACGACCTGGCGTAGCTCTGCAGGATGTCGACATTTTTAGTCATGATTTCCTTCGATGCCTTGACGATATAGCCGATGGTATTCAGACTGGTAGCCGTCTTGTCGGCTATCCTGAAGGTGCTGGCATAGAGGTCGGGGAAGGCATTGCGGATGTTCGACTCCAACTCGCCCTGCGCACCTACGATAGGCGAAGATACCCACTCATCGATGGTGATGTACATGCGCCACGACTGCATGGCACGGTTAGGCTCCAACAGGTTGTGCGTATAGGTGGCATCGGCATCATTGTTGTATACATATTTGCGTGGGGCATTCTTATAGCCGTCCTCTTTCTTATATACATGCATCAGCACAGCTGTCTGTGGCGATGATGTGATGTTGACGGTATACTGTCCTGATGGATTATCCACCGACCAACATATCTCCTGACTCACATCGGCATCGTTCACCAGGATGGCAGCAGGCATCTGATGACAGTAAGAGATACGATCGCCTACTTTCTCGTAATACTGCGGCAGTGCCCCCGTATAGGTCCACGCCACCTTCGTACCCACCGTATTCTTCTTCACACCCAGCTCCTTGGTGGTTTGCGACATGCCCACCGAGAACGATGAGCCGTTGGTAGTACCCACCGAGTAGCTGCCGCCAACGCTAAAGCTGCCCATAGGCCCCGCGGCATTAGCTCCACCGCTGGCACCCCAGGTGATACCCACCGTCTCGGTGGTAGAGTGCGACGTGCCCGTGGTGACGGTAGTGGTCGACGAGTTATTGTCGGTATTAGGTGCTGCAGCCTCCAGGTGTATGCTGCCGCTACCAGTAAGATCCATCGAGGTGTCGTACTTCGAGAGGAATGCCCCATACCAGCGGTTATACTCGCCGAAGTTGGTAGCGTTGTACCAATAGTCCTCCCCTCGTGTGGGGTAGAAGATCTTTGATCCGTTGCGATTACCCATACAGAGGGTGACATTCTGTTTCAGGTAGTAGTAGTCCTTGTTGGCATCGATGTTGTGTACGCCCCACGAGCTGACCTTCATGTTGACGCGGTTGTTGCGCCGCTTTGTCGAGGCATCATCGTCGGTAAAGCAGATACTACCGTTGTAGGTGAATGTCTCGCTGGCATTCATCAGCTCGTTGATGTTCGAGCTGCCGCTGGCGCGTGTCATAGAGCGACGTGCAGCAGCCTGCTGGTAGCTCTTCTCTGTGTCGTTCAGCCACTGTGCAGCAGCATCGGCCAGCATACCGCTGATGGCAGCTGTACGTGTCATCTTACCGGTCACCACTTGTGGATCGGTGGAGTTACCGTTTTCGTCGCTCTCACTGACGTACGAGGTGAAGTTCTCTACAAACGGTTCCTGCATGAAGTAGTCGTTCGATCCCAGGATGATCATCTCGGCAAAGGGGGCATTCATGTCCATGTCCTCGTCGTCGGCTCTGGTTCTGGCCACACGCTGCATGTTGGCCATGCGCATCTTCATACGCTCCAGGCGTGGCGAGCTTTGTGCGGCTTCGGCAGCCTCTTCGCTGGTAATGTCAAACAGCTGCTCTATGTCGGCCTCTTCGAGTGCAAGCAGCGACAGCAGATAGGTCAGTCCGAACGCGCCGGCCTGCTCGTTAGTGGGGTTAGTGAGACATATGTAGCCACCATCCATGGTGAGTCGTACTGCTGCCTTCATCACCTCGGGGTCTAACGCTGCAGCCATGTTGTCGAACATGCTACCCGACAGTATCACCATGCGGGTGTCGGCATCTATGCTGGCCGTGGTTTTAGGCAGTCGCTTCACGAGCGATGCACCGGTAGTACCCTCGTCGAATGTGCCAATCACGGCAGTGGGTACGTCGGCTGTCACCAGCACGCCCATCCGGTCGGTTGTAGGCTCTTTAGCCTTGTTGGATTGCACACCGCTCGACACGTCGGCCACGATAGGATTATCGTTCTGTACACATGATGTGGTACTCAACCCTGCTACCATTATCAGAGTGAGCATCAGATAATAAGATCGTTTTGTTTTCATCTTCCAAATTGTTTTAGGTTATTATATCTTGCCGCAAATATACGCACTATTTTCCAAATTTCCAAATGTTTTTTGATAAATTTTAATGTTATCTGTCCTTTTCTTGCGTCCCAAAGGTAAGAGTGGCTAGCCCACCTCAGGCATACAAAAAGCATATCTAAGATATGAAGCACGCAGGGGATTGTGGGCGGGGTGCGCACGAATGTGCGGTAAAAAAAATTTGTAGCCAAGTCTCTTATAGGGCGAGATGTTTTAAATCAAGAGTTTGCAGGGATTGGGAATAATATTCCTGTTTCGAGGGAGGGGAAGTGTGGAGTTTTGCATAACTTTGCAGCCGAATTCATAGGCTAGTTTAGTTTTCAGTGATGGCACAAGAAGTAAATAACGGCTATAGACATATCTTGCCGATTCAGATTCGATTCAACGACGTGGATAAGTTTGGCCACGTCAACAATACCGTTTATTTTCAGTTCTACGATACGGCCAAGACCGAGTACTTTGCCACCGTTTGCGAGGATGTGGATTGGGAGCGCGTAGCCATTGTGGTAGCGAAGATCGAGGCCGACTTCGTGTCACAGATCAAGGCAGGCGACCATATCGCAGCGCGTACGCGTACGATGAAGATTGGCAATAAGAGTTTCCATCTCGAACAGGACATTATCGATGTTGATACCCTGGAGGTGAAGTGCCGTTGCGCTTCAGTGATGGTGCTCTACGACTTGGAACATCATCAGACCATGCCCTTCCCAGAGGCCTGGCGCCAGGCTATCCGTCAGTACGACGGACTGGAGTGAAATTGTGTAGTTCACCATCATCAGGTTGTCGTCATATGCCATTATCTGACGGACAACACCATCACCGGCATCTTCCCATTGACTGTCGGAGGCAATTTGGAAGGTTTCACTTTTCATATTCATCTTTAGAATTTTAATGTGAATTCATCCTGGATATCGCTGTTCTCTACTTCGTAAGTCAACACATGCCTATGGGGACTCTTATTTTCAATTTCGGGTGATTCTACTGACACCCTTGCATATTCTTGATTCATATATTTCACTGTATATAATATATATCATTATTATCGGTGACAAAGGTACAAAAAATATTGGGAATGGCCTCACGGCTGTCCCAATATTTTTCTAAAACGTCCCGCAGCCTATATCCAGAGAGTGTCGCCTAAAAATATCGAGAGGGATGAGCTTTGCGGCTCAACCCTCTCTTTGTTTTCGTTGGTATAGTGTTAGTAGTAGTAAAGTTGTAGTTCCCAATTATTGGTAAAATCATCTTTTTCACCGCAAATATACGTAATAGTTGGTAATATTCGTCGATTAATGCTTAATTATTAACATCTTTTTACTATTTTGCACCCTATTATTTTGTTGGGTGCCAAAAAATGTTGTATCTTTGCACCCATCTAATTAATCTTTTTGCAATTAAAACTATAGGTATGAAAATTTTTAAAACATGGATTACCGCCGCAGTGCTTTTTGGCGGATTGCTGTTAACAGCTTGTACTAACGATGACAACCCCAGTGGCAGCTCGGCCGGTAGCGTTGAGGAGCAGCTGCGAAAAATGACCCTTCGTGAAAAAGTAGGTCAGATGTTCTACGTGCGCCCCGAGGCCCTCGACACCACGATACACTGGAGCAGTTTCGAAGAACTTTCGCCCTACAAACTGCAGCAGATTAACGATTGCATGGCAGGTGTGGTTAAGAACTATCCCATAGGTGGCATGATACTCTATGCCTGGAACATCGAAGATGAAAACCAACTCTCTTCTTTCATCTCGCAGATACGTGCTCTCAATGGTAGTCCGTTGCTGTGTATCGACGAGGAGGGCGGTCGCGTGTCGCGCCTGGCCAACCATCCCAACTTCAATCTGCCCAAATATGAGTCGATGGAGTCGATTGGCGAAACCGGCGATCCCGCCAATGCCTACGAGTGCGCTAACACCATCGGCACCTATCTTACCCGTTATGGTTTCGACATCGATTTTGCCCCAGTGGCCGATGTCAACACCAATCCCGACAATGTTGTGATTGGTAAGCGCGCCTTCAGTAGCGATCCGGCTGTGGCAGCATCCATGGTAACCAGCTACCTGCAGGGGCTGAAAGATGCTGGCATCACGGGCTGCATCAAGCATTTCCCCGGACATGGCGACACCACTGCCGACACCCATTACGGCTATGCCAAATCTATGAAGACCTGGGACGAGATGATGGATTGCGAGATGGTAACCTTCCGTGCAGGTATCGCCTGGGGCTGCGAGCTGATTATGACTGCCCACATTGCAACCCCCAACGTGACTGGTACTGATGAGCCCGCCACCATGTCGCCCGTCATCCTTAAGGATAAGCTGCGTGGCGAGTTAGGCTATCGTAACATCATCGTTACCGACGCCATCAGCATGGGCGCCATTACCAAGCAGTACACCAACGCCGAAGCCGCTGTGGGCTGTATCAAGGCCGGTGCAGATATCGTGCTCGATCCCCGCAATCTGGTCGAGGCCTTCGATGCCGTGATAGCCGCCGTTAACGATGGCACCCTCAGCGAGGCCCGCATCAACCAGAGTGTTCGCCGCATCCTAACCCTCAAGCAGCAAATCCGCAACCGCACCAAGTAACTTTGGAAATCACATAAAACGAGAAAGAGGAATGAGCATCGCTGCTGATTCCTCTTTATGTTTTTTACAAACCACCAAAATATTTATTATCATAATTTTGCTGGTTGCGAAAAAAAGTGTTACTTTTGTGGCCGAATTAAACTGAACAGAAAAATTGCAATAAAAAACTATGCTCGAATATACATATAATTATAAGTTGCATATTGCGTTTCAAAACCTGATGGAGGATTATCGCGTGGATGCCTGGAGTGGAATACATAAATTATTCAGCTCTTATAGAGATGTGTTGCCTTGGATATACCGCGATAAGCGTCGTTATAAATTTGAAAACGTTGGTATCAGTTGCCCGGCAGATGTGAGCGATTTTCTACATCAGTTCGGAAAAAAATATAAAGCGTATATCAGCCAACATGCTGTAGATTTTGAAGCCCAATCCGAAAAGGAACTCATCGAAACTGTTAGTATTTTGTTTAGGAATGAGCTCGAAAAGCAACAGCTGTACGACGCTGACGTAATCGATGCACTGCGTGCCATTTACCCAGATTACACCTTGTTTGCACGCGACTTGCTGTACTATCCTTATCAAGTGTGTAATATTATATTTGTATATAACGAGAAATACGCATTAGCCTGTTTGGATATGATATTAAACATCTGTTCAAAGATTAAGGAAACTTTAAAGGCTCGTGCCTTATTTCATGGGAATTACGATGATTTTGTTGATGCCGTAAAATGGCTTTCTTATTATCGGGATAATAATAATGTGCGTTTGGTTCATTTTGCCAATATCACCCCCGATAAGGATTCTTTGCTGAGACATGCGTTCGAGGAAACACTGTCTCGATATGATAACAAAACCCAAAGTGTGATTGTAAAAGGTGAGATTGATTATCTTGAGTTCATGTGTTTTCTAAAGAACGAAAATGAATTATTCCGTTTGTCTCGTGTGGGAATAGAGCGTTTTCAGCAATTAAAAAAGTTGTTGGCCGATTTCGAACCTATATATCATAAGATACTCTTTGATAATACAGATAACGTACGTTACAATCTCTGCAAGTACCAGTTCCACTTTCTTAGTAACGATGATGTCGAATTTGTTAGTCAGTTCTACGGCAAACATCATCATTATCCTATGTTCTACATCTTGTGTAGGTATTTTAATACCACTACCAATAATAATGCCAAGATTTTTGCATCGTACTGTGGCTTGGGTGATGAGGCTACGCTGGCAGCAGCTCGCAGTAAGTTTTCAAGAGAGAGAATTCGACAAATTATTGGAATTAAATCGTTTGCCGACCAGGATTATAAAAACGTGATGAATCCCCAATGGTGGCAGCCGTATAACCTGTCGTTTACTGGTGTGCTAACCCCAAAAATGTCGCAGTTTAAAAATATTTCCCGCCGTGAGCATTTGTCTATCTCGTTTAACACCTATGCCTGCTTGGCTAACCTATTTCAGGATTCGCGAGTATTGCATTTTACAACCCGATATACTGATATAGGTATAGGCAAAATCTCTGCATATATCAATGGGAACCAGCCATTCCATACTTGTATTTACGATGCTAAGTATTTAAACTTTAATTTCTTTTCGGCTTTTGAAGATTTCGAAATCATGGTACGCAAGTACCGTAAAAATACCGATAAGATATCATTACTCCCCTTTGTAAGCAATCCCAAATATTGGAGGGAGGGTAAAGTGATTAGTGCCGATAGTGTTGAGCATTTTTTGTATGTGTTCGAGTGTATCATCAAGGATTTCTGGGGTGTCAGTGTCCAAGATCATTATGTGCAGTTGCCTGCCAACCGCATTGATTACGCGGAGATATTCTATAACATTATCAAGGATAACGGTAAGGGGATGTTTGTTAACGATATCTTTGCCCGCTATAAACAGCTTTATCCCCGAAGTAAATATAAAACCCCTTTACAAATCAAACCCTATCTGTTCAAGGATGAAAGGTTGATAAATATCGGTAAAACAACCATCTACTCGCTGGTCGAGTGGGGCGTTTTTTCTGGTTCATTGTTCGACTTGGTTGTAGATGTGGTGGCCCAGTCCGATAGTCCTGTCCGCGTGCGCGATTTGATTAGCCAGGTACTCGAGCGCCGCCCCTCATCCACTAAACGTAGTGTAGAAAATATAATCTATCTTTGTGTAAAAGATGGACGTCTGGTTAGAGTTGGTAAGGCATTGATTGATATTCCCTAAAATTCGCAGATAAAAATCATAGACGTTGCCCGTCTTTTCTACCGTGTATGATATGTTCTCCGTTGCCAGTTCTTCTATGCCGCGCAGCACCGTGCACATCCTTCAGATACAGGTTGAGGTCTTCCATGCAGTCGCCGCCACAGCAGAAAACGGAGAAGACGGCCCGTATTATCTCGCTGTACTGATAGCCTATCAACTTACTGCGAAGTCCCAGGTGGGAGTCGATTACAGAGGAAAGAATACGGTAAAATCTGTCCAAAACGAAAAATATTCCGCCAAAAGCGCTGATTTTCTCAGATTTTTGTTGTACCTTTGCCATGTCATTGATGATTTTGCTTGAAGTGATGGACTACGGACAGATTATAGATAAGGTGTACACAGCCTGCCTGCCCTTCGCCAATGAAGGGAGGCAGGCTGACTATATTCCCATGCTGGCAGAAGTAGATGCCAAACAGTTTGGCCTGTGCCTGCTGACGCTCGACGGGAATGTCTACGAGCAAGGCAACACGCGCACCCGCTTCTCGCTGCAGAGCATCAGCAAGGTGTTTGCCCTAGCCATGTGCCTCAGCCAGGAGGCTGACCGCCTGTGGCAGCGCATGGGTAAGGAGCCTTCCGGTAATGCGTTCAATTCGCTGGTACAGCTGGAATATGAACACGGCATTCCCCGCAATCCGTTCATCAACGCCGGTGCTATCGTCATGGCCGACGTGCTGCTCTCTACGCTGAGCCGCCCCGAGGAACAATTTCTGACCTTTGTCAGGAGCCTCAGTGGCAGCAGCACCGTGGGGTTCAACCGCCGTGTGGCACAGAGTGAACAAAGTTGCGGCTACCTGAACGCAGCCATTGCCAACCTGCTGAAATACCACGGCAACATTCGGGGTGACATTACCCGTGTACTAGAATTCTACTTCCTGATGTGCTCCGTAGAGATGTCGTGCCACGAGTTGGCCCACGCCTTCCTGCCCTTTGCCAACCATCGGCAACCATTCAACTATGGCGGCGTGTCGCTCACCTCGTCGCAGGTGAAACGCATAAATGCCATCATGCAGACCTGCGGATTCTATGACGAAGCCGGAGAATTCTCTTATCGCGTAGGCTTGCCGGGCAAGAGCGGCGTGGGAGGCGGCATAGCGGCCATCCATCCGCTGCACTATGCCGTAGCCACCTGGAGCCCCCGGCTTAACATAAAGGGTAACTCCGTCATGGGCATGAAGGCACTGGAACTGCTGACCTCTGAGACCGAAGAGTCTATCTTTTAATTCAGCCGCCCGCAATCATAAGTAACATCTGCACGAGAATAACTCTGGCGAACATGCCCAAAGGATAGACCGTGGCATAACTGACGGAAGGACTGTTGCCCTCAATGGTGTCGTTGACATATGCCAAAGCCATCGGATTGGCCATACTTCCGCTAAGGATGCCGCAGATGGTGCCGTAGTCGAACTTGTGGCTCCGCAGGGCAGCCATGCCCACCAATAGCACAGGCACAACAGTGAGTGCAAAGCCTATGCAAATCCAGAGGATACCTTCTGGTCTTATGACCGTCTCGAAAAACTGTGCGCCACTATCCAGACCAAGAGAGGCCAGATAGAGCGAGAGCCCCAACTTACGGAGCATCAGCGAGGCACTGCGGGTAGTGTAGGTGATGAGGTGAAACCGCGGCCCAAAAGCTCCCACGATGATACCTACCACGATGGGGCCTCCTGCGATGCCCAGCCTGACCGGAATGCTCATGCCAGGCAACTGGAGCGGGAGACTGCCCAGGGCAAGTCCGAGGATGATGCCAATGAAAATAGCGGCCAGGTTGGGCTCGTTTAGGCTCTGAACGCTGTTGCCGAAGAAAGCCTCAACGGCATCGACGGACTTGGGGTCACCCACGATGTGAAGACGGTCACCATACTGCAACCGCAGGTCTGGCGTGGCCAGCAACTTGATGTCACCACGTGTGATACGGCTAATGTTGACACGGTAAGTGTGGCGTATCTTCAGACTGCCAAGTCGCCTGCCGTTGAGTATCGGTTTGGTGAGCACTACCACGCGGCTCTCCATCTTGTTATCGAGTGCATTCCAGTCCACCTTCTCGCTGTTCCAGTCTTCCGGCTCTTCCACATGCAGGCCTATTAGGATTTCGAGCATTGAGGCATCTTCCTTTTTGGTGACTACCATTAGGCGGTCGTCCAACTGTAGTTGGGTTGTCGACTTGGGCACGATGACTTCGTCACCGCGCCAGATACGCGAGATGATAAACCGCAAGTGAGTCATCGTCGCAATCTCTTCCAGACTCTTGCCAACGATGGCGGGATTAACCACGTTGAACCGGGCAATGTAGGTCTCGTTCTCTTCACTGATACTTCTGGGCATCAGGTCGGCAGGGCGTACGAAAAATTTGCGCATAAACAGGATGGCGAGGATGACACCTACCACACCCAACGGATAGGTGACGGCACAACCGAGGGCCGTCCCACTGTGGGGGATGCCCAGCTGTGACAGTGTCTGCTGGGCAGCACCCAGTGCAGGTGTATTGGTGGTAGCTCCACAGAGCAGTCCCGCCATGTCAGGCATACTGATGCCTGTAAGCGGACAGAGACAGACTGCCATCGCCGTGCCGATGAGAATGACGGCCAGCCCCCACAGGTTGAGTGTAACACCCTCGTGGGCCAGCGAACCGAAGAAACCGGGACCCACGCTCAGGCCGAGACAATAGACAAACAGAATCAAACCGAAACTTTGGGCATAGTCAAGCATCCTGGAATCTACTTCAAAACCGAAATGACCTGCTAGGATACCAACAAAAAATACGAATGCCACGCCAAGGCTTATACCCATGACCCGAATCTTGCCCAAGGCAAGCCCCAAGGCACAAATCAGCGACAGTACCACTACGGTCTGCATAGCCGATGGATTAAAAATCAGATTGTTTATCCACTCCATTTCTCACACGATTTGGCTACAAAGGTAGTCATTTTATGTCGAATGACCGAGTGCTTTTTGTTTTTTAACCTCCTTTTACATCAGATTGTAGAACTTGTCAAATGCAGCACGCGCCATCGCGACGAATGCTGCATTTTAGTTTCATGCCAGGCACTTATAAACGCAAGGGCGATAGCCGTAGCCAAAACAATTCTTTTCATCATCACCTTCAATTCTTGATATCTACACCACCAATAAAATTGTCGGCTATGATGTGTAGGCAATGTGCATCCTTTTCTGCTGTTCTTGAAGCATGGTTGCCGGCATCGCCCTCTTCGGCGTTGTAAGCTGCATCTACGAGTGGATTGCTGCTGCAGGATTGTAATCTCAATAAGGTTTTTTATAATTAAAAAGAATCCCGATAGCTCTCAGTGGCTGTCGGGATTCGCTTTTATCGTTTATTTGTTTTAGCTCATATCAAGCGCCTTCTGCAGTGAAGTCGTTTCGTGCATAGAGCTTTGTGGTAGTGTTATGAGTTACCTTTATGCCATCGTTAAGCGAATAGGTGTAGTAGGCTGTTGATCCATCGCCGAACGTGGCCTTAAACGTAACTATATACGCCTGATTATTCGACAGATAATGGCCCAGAGTCTGCTCCTCGCCGTTAGGTACCGACATACTGTAGTTGCCCACCATAATATTAGTGCCCTTGCGATATACACGGATGTCAGAGATGTAAGCATCATCCTTCAGGTCGTTCTTGATTACCAGTTCGCCGGCATGCTTGTTGTTGGGGCGTGGTATCTTGAAGAATTCTGTCTTAGAGTGGTTGTAATATACAGACTTCAGGTCGGCCTTGGTGGTCCAGAAGGTCTGCATCTCGTACTGAGGATTGGTGGTAACCTTGATGAGCAGAGGCTTGGTATCGCTCTCGTCCTTGGCATTGGGATCGTACCACATCCACGATGCGTTGAGTGCCTGCGTGTTGCGGTATGGCAGCGATTCGGTGATCTTAAATCCGTAGTCCTCGTCCCAATCGTAGTGAGGCAGATCGTTGAACTTGATGTTCCAATCGATGCTGTTTCCGGCATGACGATCCTCAATCTCTACATTCTGTATGGCATAGCTCTCCTTGTGGGTCCAGTTCCAGCCCATGGACAACTGTACCTGCAAACTCTTTGATTTCTTGGCTGTAGGTTCTTCGCCTGGTTTAGCCTCTTCGCCAGCCTCCAGCTTACCTGTAGCCGAAACGTTAAGGCTGAACGACTTAGAGTCTTCATAATACTTCTGATTGGTGGTGGTGCCTGGTGTTGGTGGACATGCTGCCAGGAACTGCAGCTCGGTCTGAGGCATCACTGTATTTTCGTCCTTCATCGGCACAACTTGAGTGTCAAAGTTGGTAGCCCACAATCCGCAGTGGCGGATGTATATACCTACACGTCTATTCCAGCCTTTACCCTTCCACATGCCGGCATTGGCCACGCTGGTATTCATCTTAACAGCAAAGTAGTCGCCTGCTCCAGCCTGTCCCTCGTACACGTGTACTGGATAAACGTCGAGCAGAGTGGTGGCCGAACCTGTTCCGTCAAGATAGTACTTCTCGCCCCATGTGGTGTCGTAGTGCACGTGGGCAGAATATGAGTTTACATGCACAAAGTGGTACGATGCAAACAGGTTCTCCATCTTCTTGGTGTCTTCTTTATCATCGCCGCCGAAGGCTCCGGTATAGCCCTCGTAGCGCTCGGCGAAAGCTGTAAACACTCCCGACAGTGCTACATATGCCTTTTCGTTGCGATTGGCATTGTCAGCCACGGGGTCGCCTGTTTGGCTCAGTTTGTCGATGAGAATCTTTGTGTTATTGTTGAATCCCAGAATCCAGGTAGAGTCGGTAATTTCTGGATCGAGAGTGATGTAGTCGTGGGTTTCCAGATATGCCTTAATCTCGCTCTCCACAGGGTTCATCAGTAGCACCGTCTCGCCACTATACATGATATCATCCATTTGCTCGTCGCTCAGGTCGGTAAGTTTGTTGACTACGTATACAGGTATCGACAACGTTTCGCTCAGCTGGTCGATTGCACCCTTCGAGGCCCAATCGATGGCTTGTTTCACATCGGGATCCACTCCTGGTGCTACATAGATATACGTCTTAATCAACTGTGTGGGCGTAAACTCGTTGCCACCCACCATTCCCGATGTTCCCTCCTCGGGCATTACAGGATTGTCTTCTGCTTTTGTACATGAGGTTTGCATCATGCTAGTGCTGCAGAAGGCAATTGCTCCTGCCAGCAACCAAATAAGCCTTTTTCTTTTCATAATATAAATATGTATTAAGTTAATAGATCTTTTCATTACATTTCCAGGAGGCAAAGTTAGTGCAATTGTTTTACTTGGCCAAATTTTTATCGCATAAATAACAATAAATTTTGATGAGATGTATGTTGTTTACAATTATTAACTTAAATACTTCGCTTTAATAGAAAAAAAAGAAGGAATGAGCATCGCTGCTGATTCCTATGGAATTGTGTACTTTAACTTAAACCATCCTCGCATCACTGCGAGATTCCAAACTATAAAAATATAAAAACAAATACGGCTGCAAAAGTATACGTATTTTTGTAAATCACCAAATAAAATCTACTTTTTGTTTTGCTAGATGCGAAAATTGTTGTACCCACGAATGAAATTTTGCAAGTATATCGAAATAAAGTACTACTTTTGCAGACGATTATGAAGCAGATTGAAGTAGTAGCAGCGATTATTCGCAAAGACGATAAGGTGTTCGCCACCCAGCGCGGTTATGGCGAATGGAAGGACTGGTGGGAGTTCCCCGGTGGTAAAGTAGAACCAGGCGAAACACCCGAGGCAGCCTTGAAACGTGAGATACGCGAGGAACTTTCTACAGAGATAAGCGTGGATACATTTGTGTGTACCGTAGATTACGATTACCCCAAGTTCCACCTTACCATGCATTGCTATTATTGCAGTTTGCTTGATGAGGCTTTACACCTTAACGAACACGAGGCTGCACGGTGGTTAACTCTAGAGCAACTTGATAGCGTAGATTGGTTGCCAGCCGATTTGGTGGTAGTTGAGGACATCAAAAAAGGGGAATGAGCAGTCGCTGCTGATTCCTCTCACTATGATTATATAAATTATGAAAAAACTAATTTGGCAGCAAAAGTACATGGAATTTTGCAAACCACCAAAAATAATCGTTGTTTTATTTTTCAGGCAGCGAATAATAACAAAAAAATAGGTGAGCATCATAAAAATGCTCACCCTTTTTCTTGGGTAGTGACGTATACGGCTTGCCCTCTCGGGATTCTGCCCGGATAGTCAAAAAGCACCTTTGGCAAAAAAATAATGGAGTAGTGTCGATAAAGTCTTGCTCCCTCGCGGGATTCTGCCCGGATAGCCAAAGGCTACCTTTTGACGTGGCAAATATAGTAAGTATTTCTGAATGCTCCAAACATTTTGGTGAAATATTTAAAATTTTTCATTGTTTTTATGCATCACGATGCCACCATTGCCCTCCATAAATACTAAGCATTTCTGATTCTGTAAAGTTGGTGTAGTCATTCCAGTTTGTTGAACCAAGAAATTCATCCTTCGCTGAATCGTAAATCCACCAATGGGTAGAACGAAAACAACCACCTAAATAATGAGTGTACTCATGTTCGTTGTCTGGGTCACTTTTTAATGCTTCGAGCATTTGCTCTGTCGAAATCCATTTCTTCTCCATAATTGTTTGTTTTAAAATCATCGCAAAGGTATAAGATCGCCCTAACCTGACCAAACAATTTTGATCAGTTTAGATCGAATTTTGATTGTTTAGATCTATGCAAAATAATTATCAATAATTGTTTGTTTATTTGCTCGAAATGTTGTATCTTTGCACTTGGATATCAACCAGAATATATGATACAAGAAGATATTGTAGAATACGAAATACTTGAAGAGGATTTCTCTTCAGAGTGGATAGTTTCAGAGCCACCAACAAGGGATCTTGATACCTTGCTGGAGGACCTGCATTCATTGCATGGTTCAGCATTTGTAACCCAGCTTAAGTATATAGCAGCCCATAGAGCATTTACGCCGATTAGTGGCGAAACGGGAATATATAGTGTAGGTGGTGAACAGGATGCTGATTTCGAGAACCTGCTTAATGCAGCCCGCAAGGCTGTAGAACATGGTTACCGTGTATTCATCCTTCCTAACCCCAAAGGCATCAGAACTGCTGATTTTATCTTTGAAAAGAAAAGCAATTATAAAATGTATGATTTAAAAACTATTATAGGGCAGTCTTCTGTTGTAAATAGGTTGTTTGAATCTATCGGTCAGAGTAATAGAGTACTGCTAAATATTAATACAGAATATAATGCACGTTTGTTGGCATCAGATATTAAGTCGTATTTTGAAGTTAATGATGATGCAGTAGAAGTATTGATTTTTAAAGGGAAAAAAGTGATTTCTGTAAATAGAGTAGGAGTGGGAAGTACCAACTTTAATCGTGTGTTTCGAAAGAAGTACGAAAAATAAAAAGCCATCCATAAGGATGACTTTTTAAATGGAGTAGTGTCGATAAAGTCTTGCTCCCCGCACTCAGCGGCGTAGCCAAAAGTAAACTTTTGACGCTGCAAAGATAAGAATAATTCTGATACGTTCCAAATATTTTTGGTAAATATTTAGTTTTTAGTGAAATAAATGCTACTTTTGTAGCCGATTATGAAACAGATTGAAGTAGTTGCAGCGATAATACACGATGAGGCTGGTCGCATTTTTGCCACGCAGCGAGGATACGGCGATATGAAAGATGGATGGGAGTTTCCTGGGGGCAAAATGGAACCTGGCGAAACGCCCGAAGAATCGTTGAAACGTGAAATTTGGGAAGAGCTGGAAACAAATATCACAGTGGAGCGGTTGGTTAAAACCGTAGAGTGGGATTATCCTAAGTTTCATTTAACTATGCATTGCTTCTGGTGTAGTGTAGTGAGTGGAGCCCTGACGCTTAAAGAGCACGAGGCAGCCCGCTGGCTAACTATAGATCAACTTGATTGTGTAGATTGGTTACCAGCCGATTTGGTGGTAGTTGAGGACATCAAAAAAGAGGAATGAGCATCGCTGCTGATTCCTCTCACTATGATTATATAAATTATGAAAAAACTAATTTGGCAGCAAAAGTACACTGAATTTTGCAAACCGCCAAAAAAATCTGTGTTTTATTTTTCAGGCAGCGAATAATAACAAAAAAATAGGTGAGCATCATAAAAATGCTCACCCTTTTTTGGGGTAGTGTCGATATGGTCTTGCCCTCTCGGGATTCTGCCCGGATAGTCAAAAAGCACCTTTGGCAAAAAAATAATGGAGTAGTGTCGATAAAGTCTTGCTCCCTCGCGGGATTCTGCCCGGATAGCCAAAGGTTACCTTTTGACGTTGGCAAATATAGAGAGTTTTTTTGAAAGATCCAAATGTTTGGTACATTTTCTAACATAAACTGGCTCTTTTAACATTTTAAAACTAAATTGTGGCTCTATTTTAAATAGAATACTAATTAAAAATGGTGGCATGTTAATGCTATTATTTTATTTAAATTCTGGTCACAAAATTAGTAACTTTGTACCCTATAAAAACAAGATACGAATGGCTAACAGAAACGTTATTCTCTTACATCTCTTAGAGTCAGATACTTACGAGTTTTTTGGCTCTCCAGCCTCGCTTTTCGACAAGCACGAGGCCAATGAGTTGCTTATTGCTCAAACCAGTTTGAACAACCATTTCAGCAAAATGGCTGCTCAGGGTAAAGAGTTGGTATACAGAAACGCCTATTGCGAAATCCGCAAAGGCGAGATTTATGTTAAGCCATCAACACGAGGACGTAAAAAGTTTTAAACTAATGTGTGTTTCCTTCCTAAAATGTCGTTTTCAATAATGATTTTATAATATGGCTAAAAAAGACACAAAAGAAGTAGCTTGTTTCGTTGAGGGTGTTTTACCAGGTTTATTTGGACAGAAATACTCAAGTCGAGACTATAGATATGAAGATTCATGGGGTAAGAATCAGTTTAATAGCTCATTCCCAGCCTCGTTAGTTGCTTATATGGGTAGTAAAGGAGTTAACCCTATTTATATTTGTACGAATAAAAAGAATGAAGTTGTTCATAAAACGATCAATACAACAGATCTGTTTGGCGTTAATCCTTTAGGTGAAGATGCATATTATAATTATGAGGCTGAATATTATCCCTATGAGCAATTTTATTATGCAGCTAAGAAAGAGAAAATAGATTTGGTAATGATAAATCGTAGTACAGAGGTGGCAGCTAGCGGCTTGGAAGTTAAATTAACTACCCTTCCTGATAATACTACGAAAGATTTGGAAGAATCTGAATATGGAAGTGAGATTGTTGTAAGGTCTCCTACTATTTTATTTTTGGCTTGCAGTATATGTTCATGCTATAACAGCGAGAAAGGTAAAAATAGACTGCATTCGATTTTGAATACAATTGGATCCGAAATAAAAAATTGGAGTGAAATAAGACAGGTACTTCCTCATTATAAAGCTATTTGTAAAGCTATACTTGATGTTTCCATAGATTTAAGTAACAAGCAGATTCCTTTAATTATTCAACCGATTTGGAAAACTGATAAGAAATTAAAGGATTTCGCAGATGATTGTCTTGATGTATTTGTTTGGTCAAATCTTTCTGTTATACAGATGTGTTTAAGAGAGACTAATGCGGATAACGATATTTCACGCAATCAGCGAACAATTATCTGGCTATATAAGATGCTATGGGACTTTAGTCTATATGGAAGTTTTAATTACACGGGTATCGTTAACGAGCTAGCATATAATTATAAAACAGACAAGGCTTTTTCTATTAGTGGAAAATTGACAAATCCATTGATGAGATGTCCAGAATTGACAAAGCCTAGAATAAGTAAATATGAAATTAAAAACATCATTTTGGGTGATGGTCAGAAGCTTCTCAGCCCAGAAAGAAGGTTTGATGCGTTTATTGTAAGTCATCCAGAGTTATTCAAATGAAAGTAGTTGATTTGTTTTGTGGGTGTGGTGGCCTAAGTCTTGGCTTCCAGAAAGCAGGATTTAATATTCTTGCTGCTTTTGATAATTGGGATGATGCGATAACGGTGTATCATGCTAATTTTAAGCATCCTGTAATAAAACAGGATTTGTCAAATGTAGATCAGACTGTAGAAAAAGTAAAAAAATATAAACCTGATATGATAATTGGTGGTCCTCCTTGTCAGGACTTTTCTTCAGCAGGAAAACGAGACGAAAATAATGGACGTGGTGATCTTACTATAAATTATGCTCAGGTTATTGCTGCTTTAAAACCAGATTGGTTTGTGATGGAGAATGTAGATCGTATCACCAAAACCGAAAAGTTGGTTGAAGCAAAAACTATTTTTAAGCAGTGTGGTTATGGATTAACGTATGCGATATTAAACGCAAGTCGTTGTGGTGCACCACAACGTCGCAAACGATTCATAATGATAGGTCATCTGGGCGAAGAAGACGGTTTTATGTCGAATATTCTTGAGTTACGCCAATCTGATAAAGAAATGACTGTTGCAGATTATTTTGGAAGTCAGCTAGATATTCAGTACTATTATCGCCATCCACGTAGTTATGCTCGAAGAGGTATTTTCAGTGTAAACGAGCCTAGTCCAACAATTCGTGGAGTCAATCGTCCTATGCCTGCCGGATATCAATTGCATAGTAATGATCCAGTAAAGTCATTAGAAGGAATACGCCCTCTAACAACATTGGAAAGAAGTATGATACAGACATTCCCCAAAGATTTTAGATTCCTTGGAAATAAGACTAATATGGAACAGATGATTGGCAATGCAGTTCCTGTTAATTTGGCAAGATACGTGGGTGAATGTATTATGGCTTATTTGGGCAATAATAATCCTGTTAATTACGAACAACTACGAGAGGATTATCCGGAAAAAATAGTGAATAATTCATCTGTCTCAATTAATCCTGAATTAAAAGTAGATAAGGAGAAGAACGTATTAATAAGTCTTGTGAAAAACGATAATGTAGACCTGTTTTTAGACGGTTCTGCACGTATTTATTATACAGGGAAAAAGTTTCCATCAACAGTAGCTTTAAATAAGCTATACTATTTTATGCCATATGTTAAGCAAAAGGGTATTCGTGATATTTATCTAATAAAAATAGCCAGAGTTGGTTCTAAGCACGAGATACATCCTGATGCAGATGAAAATGATCTACGTTTGGTATTCGAGATAGAAAAAATAGGTCAGCTATTTGATGACTACAAACCTGTAGAATTAAAAATTTGGCATACGTTTACGGATACGACTATTAAGAGTGTTTTGTCTAATAGATTATAGAAGCAGATGGTAGCAAAGAGCAAGCAGCAAAGACTCAATGAAGAGATTGCATACGAACTTGACAAGTATCAGGTGATGCTCGAATATGGCCGTATGTGTCTCGATGATGATAAAGCGATTCGTAAGAAGTATGCATGGATGAACTATGTCAAGAATGGATGTTTGAGTGGCATGGCTATAGATTTGATTATGGCTGGTGCTACTAAACTGATTTCATCAGAGTTTTTTGGGGTATACCTACCATATTTTCTCATTGTCTTTTTCCTGGTGCTAATTATGTATATCTTCTTTTTTTTCATTCATAGGAAACAAATCGCCAAACTTATTGGCGCAGAAGAGAAGGCAACATTGAAGGAACTGCTTGATAATCTACGCTCCTATCTTCACAAGTTAGGTGAGTGGATGAAGGAAGTTGATTGTCATATTGAACAGGAGAAAAGTGTCCTTGATATAATCGAGAAGGAATTGGCTGTTGCAAAGAGCCAGCAAGCTAAAGAGGTAAATAAACTCAGTGAGATATATGGCAATCTTGATGAAAAAATGGACGATAAAGCCCATCAAATGGCAGAAGAAAGATTAATACAGTATAAACGATTTATTTACGATTATGAATAAGAATACAAATACACGAGAGCAAGTACCGACACCTACAAATGTCATTACTCCCCAACCCTCGCCATCAGATTCTTCCTCAACTTCAAGTGGAGGTTCAAACTGAAGAGAGGTGTCAAGTCCGACAACGGTTTGAAGAGATGAGATCTAAGATTTTGGACAGTTGATATTTCAAAAACTGACAATATGGATAGACTGGGGTTTATAAAGTTCAATACTCGCTTTTCTACTGAAAAATCAGGAAAGGCGAGCAGTTATGCTCGTGCAATAGCAATTTTGGATGATGTCTTGCAGCATCAAAACGAGATTGTTTTTAGTGGTAAGTCACTCTATGAAATATCCGATCCAGACGAGATTGAAAAGATTTTAGATTTTGTGAATCGAGAAGTTGGGAAATTGAAAAATGGTAAGCCAAACATCTTTGATTACGATAAAAATATACCCCAAAGTTATTTGCTGAAAAATTTTTGTTCAGCAGCATTGAATAGCTTGATAGAGTATTCTCAATTTGAGACTGCAGAAATTATTGTGGCAGAAGAAACGAATCCTCATCTGATTTCTACGAAATTAATGGCTCATTATGATATAACAAAGGAAGGTGAAGATGTAATATATGAAGCAAAACGTAGAAAGGGACAGAATTATTTTCGTTTCATGGTGCTTGACAACTATGGCTCGCGTTGTGCATTAACGGGTATTGATATACCAGAGTTATTGCTGGCTAGTCATATTATACCTTGGTCTGATAAAAAGCATAAAAGTGATCGACTTAATCCATGTAACGGTATCTGTTTGTCGGCTCTTTATGACAAGGCGTTTGATAAAGGACTGATTACGTTCAAAGACGATCTGACAGCATTATTCTCAAATAAGCTTGAAGCCAATGTTGGTAAGGAGTATTTTAAGCAATATTTCGAACCCATCAGGAATAAGAAACTTATAACTCCAAGGAAGTATCTTCCTAGTCCAGAATTCTTGGAATGGCATAGAGATTGTATTTTTAGTAAAGAATAAATTACGATCGGCTTAACGTTATAAAAGGTAAGACTATTTGTAAAGAAATCCCCAAACGCGTACTATCCATGATATAATATAATCTTCGCCTCTATACCAGAGCAGACAGTATAGGGGCGGAGATTTTTATATAGAGGTATTAGCTTAAAAGAACTAACTTATTCTGGCTTATATCATAAGCAATAGGATGGGCGAATGATATACTGTGACCATCGTGGACGCAGGTGGCGTCGATACCTCGACGTTGGAATTCATCCATTAGGGCTGCGTCGTGATAAGCGCGCATCGAAGTGAAACTTCGAAGATTTATCTGAGAATTGAATACGTTAACTAACTCTGCGATTTGCATATCGGCAAATTGCAATGCAAACTTGATGTAATAAATGTGCTGTTGCATAACTTAGGATAATTTTGAAGTGAATAATAATGTTGCTTCCACATCGTACCTTGGCCACCGTGACATCCTAATGCTCGGTTGGCGAGTCCGCCATAAAGGCGACTGCTCTTGATGTTTCGGGTGCAAAGATACAAAGTTTTCTGTGGAGAACCAAAAGAAATGACTGTAAATTTTGTGGAGTGCGAAAATTGTGCTAATTTTGTGGCGAAATAGAAACAATTAATTCTTGACAGAATATGATAGCTTGTCTTATATGGGTTCTTTTGTATGCCTTCATAATATGGATGCTGGCTGCCATTACTTCATGGTGGGCTGTGATAATTATGCATATAGGAGCTGTAATATTTCTACTAATATACAAAGGTGACGCTATTTTTAGAGGAAGTAATCCACCAGAAAATCCGGATGATAAAACTTGTGACGATGAAAGTTATCGAGCTGCTCGTGAAGAACGGGATGCATATGATGACTACATTGCCTCTATAGATATGGATAAAGATAGATGAAACAAAAAGGGGAATGAGCATCGCTGCTGATTCCTCTGTGATAATTATAACTAATAAAACCCAATTCTTTCTCGCATCACTGCGAAAATAGAATGAACATAATCATTAAAATGAATTTCATAATCATTCATTTAACAATCAACGTGGCAAAGGTAATAAGAATTTGGAAAACGACCAAAAAAAACGCCAGTAAAAAATTACTGGCGGCGGAATTCGATGGTCTTGGGCAGTTTTTGCCATTTACCTTTGAAGGGCACCTTGAGGGCGCTACCTGATTCTTGCTTGAGGATGAATACTGAATCGCCCTTGGCGGTGAGGGTGGCGGTGAGATCCTCGCTGCCGTAATCGTTGATCATCTGCAGCGTGGCCTTGTGGCCCTTTACCTCGGCATCGGTGATGACCCAGGCAAACGAGTTGAAACGCTTACTGAGATAGCCGGGTACCTGGCCAAACAAATCCTGCCCGGGAACGGTAACATCTTGTTGGTAAAAATTAATACGCATCACAATATCAAGTTCCTTATTTATAAGGTACGCGCGAAAGGGGCCTTGGGTGTTCTGCGCACTGGCCGTAATACTGGCCAAACACAGCAGGGCTGAAACTATTAACTTGTTCATATTACAACACTTATACGTTTTTTAGACCGCAAAGATACTAATCTATATCATCTTTTAAACGTTTACGCCGAAAAAAATAACAAAAAGATTGGTGATTTAATAATTTTTTAATTATCTTTGCGCCAAATTAGTTAGTATAACATGGCAAAGGAACGATTTACACCTGATTTTATTTTTGAGTCGAGTTGGGAGGTTTGCAACAAGGTGGGCGGTATCTATACCGTACTTTCGACACGTGCTAAAACTTTGCAACAGGTTCTGAAAGACAAAATCATATTTATTGGTCCTGATTTCTGGAAAGAGCAGGAGAGTCCTTACTTTAGGGAGGCCAACAGCTTGCTGGCCGAGTGGCAGTGGGCTGCGAAAGAGCAGGGCCTGAAGGTTAGGGTGGGCCGATGGACTGTGCCTGGTGAACCAATCGCTATTCTGGTTGATTTTAATCCGTATTTTGAGAAGAAAAACGAAATATATGGCTGGTTGTGGGAACACTACCAGGTGGATTCGTTGCATGCCTATGGCGACTATGATGAGGCATCGATGTTCTCGTATGCAGCAGCTCTCGTAGTAGAGAGTTTCTACAAGCACAGCCTGAAGCCCGAACAGAAGGTGATATACCACGCTAACGAGTGGATGTGCGGACTGGGACTGCTCTACCTGAACAACAAGCTGCCACAGATTGGTACGGTGTTTACGACCCATGCTACGAGCATTGGCCGATCGATTGCGGGTAACCAGAAGCCGCTGTACGACTACCTGTTTGCCTATAACGGCGACCAGATGGCGGGCGAGCTGAACATGCAGAGCAAACACAGTATTGAGAAGCAGACTGCCCACTATGCCGACTGCTTTACCACAGTGAGCGACATTACGGCTAAGGAGTGCGTGGAGCTGCTGGATAAGCCGGTGGACGTGGTGCTTCCAAATGGTTTTGATAATAGTTTTGTGCCCGCCACAGCGCAGGCTTTTGCCCGCAAGCGTAAGGCCGCGCGCAAAAAAATGCTGCAGGTGGCTAATGCACTGCTGGGCGAGGAACTGGACGACGACACGCTGCTGATTTCGACTTCGGGACGATACGAGTTCCGCAATAAGGGTATCGACGTGTTTGTTGAGGCTATGAACCGACTGCTGCGCGACCGCGACCTGAAAAAGAAGGTGGTGGCATTTATCGAGGTGCCCGGTTGGGTAGGAGAGCCACGCAAAGACTTACAAGAGAGACTTGCTACATTAAACATTAAACATGAAACATTAAACATTAAGCAAGCCACCAACAGCGAACAGCCATCATTTAACACTCCTCTTGAGGTGCCGATGGTGACGCACTGGCTGCACAACATGAGTCACGACAACGTGCTGAGCATGCTGAAATACTACGATATGCACAACCGTAAGGATGAGAACGTGAAGGTGATTTTCCTGCCTTGCTATCTGGACGGTAATGATGGTATCGTGAACATGACCTACTACGATGTGGTGCTGGGCAACGACCTGTGCATCTACCCATCGTACTACGAGCCCTGGGGTTACACCCCACTTGAGGCAATAGCCTTTAAGGTGCCTTGTATCACTACCGACCTGGCTGGATTCGGACTGTGGGCCAACACGGTGTTCGGTCACGACGGACAGCTGGAGGATGGTGTGAAGGTGATTCACCGCACGGATTACAACTATAGCGAAGTGGCCGATAATATCAAAGATACGGTGGCTGAGTTCTCGAACATGACTAAAAAGCAGATTGAGACTTGCCGCAAGAATGCTGAAGCCCTCTCGGAGAAGGCTCTCTGGACTCACTTTATCGAGTACTACTACGAAGCGTATGATATCGCGCTGCGCAAGGCGCAAATGCGAGTACATTAAACATTAAACATTAATGATTAAACATTAATTGTTAGAAAATTAAAGAAGAATTCAAATAAAAATTTGAGAGATTATGAAAATTAAAGCTGATTATGCAAATGCTCCAATGTGGAAGGATTTGACCGTGAAGTCGAGTCTTCCTGAAGAACTGAAGTGTTTGGACGAGATTGCCCACAACATGTGGTGGGTATGGAACTACGAGGCTCGCGACTTGTTCCGCGACCTGGACCCTGAGCTTTATCATGAGGTAAAACACAACCCAGTTATGCTGCTTGAGCGACTGAGTTTTGCCCGTAAAGAGCAAATTGTAAAGGATAAGGCGCTGATGAAGCGCATTAAGAGCGTTTACACCTTGTTCCGTAAGTATATCGACGTTGAACCCGACAAGAAGCGCCCATCGGTGGCTTACTTCTGTATGGAGTACGGTATCCACTCTGCCCTGAAGATTTATTCGGGTGGTCTGGGTATGCTGGCCGGTGACTACGTGAAGGAGGCTTCTGACTCTAATGTTGATATGTGTGCCGTTGGTTTCCTGTACCGTTTTGGTTACTTTACACAGAGCCTCTCGATGGAGGGACAGCAGGTGGCCAACTACGAGGCACAGAACTTTAGCAACCTGCCTATCGAGCGGCAGCTTGACAAGGATGGTAGCCCCATGGTGATTGATGTGCCTTACACCAACTACCAGGTTCATGCTTATGTTTGGCGTGTAAACGTGGGTCGTGTAAAGCTGTACCTGCTGGATACTGATAACGAGATGAACTCGGAGTTTGACAAGCCTATCACCCACAGCCTGTATGGTGGCGACTGGGAGAACCGCTTGAAGCAGGAGATTCTGCTGGGTATCGGTGGTATGCTGCTGCTGAAGAAGCTGGGCATTAAGAAGGATATCTACCACTGTAACGAGGGACACGCTGCCCTGTGTAACCTGCAGCGCCTGTGCGACTATATCGACGAGGGTCTGACATTTAACCAGGCTCTGGAGCTGGTTCGTGCCAGCGGTCTTTACACCGTTCACACACCAGTACCTGCCGGTCACGACTACTTCGACGAGGGTCTGTTTGGCAAGTACATGGGCGGTTACCCACAGAAGCTGGGTATCTCGTGGGACGAGTTCATCGGCATGGGTCGTATCAATCCTAACGACCACAGCGAGCGTTTCTGCATGAGTACATTTGCCTGCAACACCTGTCAGGAGGTTAACGGTGTATCAATGCTGCACGGCTGGGTAAGCCAGAAGATGTTTGCACCTATCTGGGCCGGCTACTATCCCGAGGAGAACCACGTAGGTTATGTTACCAACGGTGTTCACTTCCCCACATGGTGTGCTACCGAGTGGCGTAAGGTGTATGCCAAGTACTTTGATGCTAAGCACATGAGTGACCAGAGCAACGAGGAAATCTGGCACGGCATCTACAACTGTCCTGATGAGGAGGTTTGGGCCACACGTATGGCACTGAAGAACAAGCTGTTTGACTATATCAAGGAGCAGTTCCGCGAGAAGTGGCTGAAGAACCAGGGCGATCCTTCGCGTGTGGTTTCACTGCTCGAGGGTATGAATCCTAACGCACTGGTAATCGGTTTCTGCCGCCGCTTTGCTACTTACAAGCGTGCACACCTGCTGTTTACCAACCTGGAGCGCTTGAGCAAGATTGTGAACGATCCTGAGCACCCAGTAATCTTCCTGTTTGCTGGTAAGGCTCACCCAGCTGATGGTGCCGGTCAGGGCTTGATCCAGCGCATCTACGAGATTTCGCAGCGCGACGAGTTCCTGGGCAAGATCATCTTCCTGGAGGACTACGACTTCCTGCTGGCCCGCCGCTTGGTATCGGGTGTAGATATCTGGATGAACACTCCTACACGTCCGCTGGAGGCATCGGGTACATCGGGCGAGAAGGCCGAGATGAACGGTGTAGTAAACCTCTCAGTAAAAGACGGTTGGTGGCTTGAGGGCTATCGCGAGGGTGCCGGTTGGGCTCTTACCGAGAAGCGTACCTACCAGAACCAGGGCTACCAGGACAACCTGGATGCTGCTACCATCTACCACCTGCTGGAGAACGAGATTATCCCATTGTACTACGATAAGGATAAGAAGACTGGCCTGTCGAAGGGTTGGGTGAAGGTAATCAAGAACTCGATTGCTCAGATTGCTCCTCACTACACCATGAAGCGACAGCTTGACGACTACTACGAGAAGTTCTACAACAAGCAGGCTAAGCGCTTTAAGGCTCTGAGCAAGGACAACAACAAGCTGGCCAAGGAACTGGCTCAGTGGAAGGAGACCGTAGCTGAGCGCTGGGATGCCATCCACGTGGTTAGCGCCGAGTGGGATTATCCTGCTGCCGGTATCGAGACTGCACAGAAGTACACCATCCGCTACGTGATTGACGAGCAGGGACTGGAGGATGCTGTAGCACTCGAGAAGGTGAACGTACATATTAATAAGGAGGGCGAGGAGCGTATCTTCTCGATCGAGCCACTGAAGATGGTGGGCCACGAGGGTAACAACTATATCTTTGAGGCTACACTGGCTCCACAGCAGGCTGGACAGTTCAAGAGCGCCATCCGTATGTATCCTAAGCATAAGGAGCTGCCTCACCGTCAGGACTTCTGCTACATTAAGTGGCTGGAGCTGCCTGCACACACCGTGTAATTACATTGGTACAAGCATAAAAAAGAACCCGGGTTCAATCTCTGAACTCGGGTTTTTTATAATTCTGGATGATGTATCGTCCTAAAACGTTTTGCCGGTTACGCTGGCCGGTTTGAGTGATGCAATCGCTGATGCGGCGGTGCAGACTGTCTACCTGCTGCTGCAACTGCTGGCGATGGGCGGCGTTGGTACGGGTGGAGAGCTGGGCCAGGCGGATAAGCTGGGTGCCAAGCTTCTGCACGGTATCGTTAAGGGCCTGCCACTGATTGTTGAGCTGGGTACCCGACACACGCGATGGGCGGGGGTGCTGGTTGAGCTCGATGGTGATTTCGCCAGGTTCGAGGAAGAAGCTGCAGCTGGTGAGCTGCTGGCGGTTGAGATAGGCACGGCAGAACAGCGTGGTATCGGTGGTGCCGGCAAACTTAAAGGTGCCGCCGCTAACGATGGCCTGGCCAAGAACCTTTTGTGGCGGGTCTTCGAATGCCAGGGTTACGGTGTCGCCATCCTTCAGCTGGGTAGCGCAACCCTTAATCTGATAAACATCAGACTGGCAGGCGCAAAGCATGAAGCTTGCAACTGCCAGTCCGATAAAACTTTTATTTGTCATTATACAATGTACAAATCGCTGATGCTCTTGTTGTCGATTACACGCTGGATGGCCTCGGCAAACATCTCGGCTACACTGAGCTGCTTAATCTTAGCACAACGCTGGGTGTAAGGAATAGAGTCGGTGAATACAATCTCCTCGAGGGCCGAAGCCTGTACACGATCGCTGGCAGGACCACTCATCACACAGTGGCTGGCGCAAGCGCGAACAGTGAGTGCACCGTTCTCCTTCATCAGGTCGGCTGCCTTGGTAATGGTACCGGCAGTATCAACCATATCGTCGATAATCACTACGTTCTTACCTGCTACATCACCAATAATCTGCATAGATGCTACCACGTTGGCGCGGGCACGAGTCTTGTTACACAATACCAGTGGGCAGCCCAGGTACTTGGCGTAGGTGCTGGCACGCTTTGAACCACCAACATCGGGTGATGCGATTACCAGCTCGTCGAGCTTAAGCGACTGCAGGTAGGGCAGAATAACGTTTGATGCATACAGATGATCGACAGGAACATCGAAGAAACCCTGAATCTGGTCGGCGTGCAGGTCCATGGTGATCACACGGTTAACACCAGCAGCGCTGAGCAGATCGGCCACCAGCTTGGCACCGATGCTTACACGGGGCTTATCCTTACGGTCCTGGCGGGCCCATCCGAAGTAGGGGATAACGGCATTGATGGTACGGGCCGAAGCGCGCTTGGCTGCATCAATCATCAGCAGCAACTCCATCAAATTGTCGGAACTGGGGAAGGTGCTTTGAACCAGGAAGATGTCGCGACCGCGGATACTTTCCTCGTACGAAACAGCAAACTCTCCATCAGAGAATTTGGTGATTTGTAACTTACCTAACGGGCAACCAAGACTTTGACAGATTCTTTCTGCCAGGTATCTCGTGGCTGTTCCTGAGAATACCAAAAAGGAGCTCTTATCACTCATTGTTAATACCTATTTATATTTTTATATTAGTACTTTAGCATGCTAATCAATCGTTTTTCGCAGTTTTTCGAAGTGGTTAAGTAAGGCCTTGTAGTCGATCTCGTTGTGGATGTTGAAGCGGTTCCATAGGTCGCCGCATATCACCATGCCACCAAAGCCTAAATCCTTAATCTCCTTCACGCGGTCGAGATTCATTCCTCCTAAGGCGTAAACCTTCTTGTCTATCAGGCCCTGCTTGGAGGCTGCGCGTAACTCGTCCATCGTAAACGACTGCTTCTCGTCGGCATTGGTCTGACTGTCGAAAATAGAGTGTAGGAAAACATAGTTCGACTTTTTCTTTGTTTCCTTGAGTTCGCTGATAGCGTGGCACGTGCGGCTGATGTTGCCCTTATAGCCAACGGGAGCCTCGGTGAACGCATCGTCGATATGTATACCGCGCAGGCGATACTCCTCTTTTAAATAGAAGTGGCCGTGAACGGTTATGCGGTTGTGATAGTCGTCGCCAAGCAGAGTCAGTAAGCGCTCAGAATACATGGGCGAAGCACCTGGTTTGTACAGGTGCAGATTATCCAATCCCTCCTCGAAGAGGTTCACAAGTATCTTGTCCTCTTCGACGAAGAATGTGGGTTTCGTCATTACAATAAGCTTCATTTTTGCCATCTGTTCTCTTTCTAAGTGCAAAATTACACAGATTTTTCGATATTATCACCACTTTCGGCAAAAAAATAGTCATTAGGGTGCATTTTTCAGAAAGTTTTAGTAATTTTGCATCCTGAAAAGAGCAAAAGGAGGAAAAAAGGAGGAGTTTTAGATAGTGAAATAGTAAAATTGTAAAATAGTAAAATTAAAGAAAGATGAAAGCATTTGTTTTTCCCGGACAGGGAGCACAGTTTGTAGGAATGGGTAAGGATCTGTATGATACCAACCCCCTGGCAAAGGAACTTTTTGAGAAGGCTAACGAGATTCTTGGCTATCGTATTACCGATATTATGTTTGCTGGTACCGACGAGGAGCTGAAGCAGACTAAGGTTACACAGCCTGCCGTTTTCCTTCACAGCGTTATCTCGGCACTCTGCATGGGCGACGCTTTCGATCCTAAGATGGCTGCTGGTCACTCACTGGGTGAGTTCTCGGCTCTTACAGCTGCTGGTGCCCTGAGTTTTGAGGATGGCTTGAAGCTGGTTTACGCTCGTGCTATGGCTATGCAGAAGGCTTGCGAGGCTCAGCCCTCAACTATGGCTGCTATCATTGCTCTGCCCGATGAGACTGTAGAGCAGGTTTGCGCCGAGGTTAGCAAGCTGGGTAAGGGTGTAGTAGTAGCCGCTAACTATAACTGTCCTGGACAGCTGGTTATCAGCGGTAACGTTGAGGCTATCGAGGAGGCTTGCGAGCGCTTGAAGGCTGCTGGTGCTAAGCGTGCACTGGTGCTGAAGGTAGGTGGTGCTTTCCACTCGCCACTGATGCAGCCTGCTAAGGACGAGCTGCAGGCAGCTATCGAGGCTACTGAGATTAAGACTCCAAAGTGCCCCGTTTACCAGAACGTAGATGCTAAGCCTCATACCGATCCTGCTGAGATCAAGGCTAACCTGATTGCTCAGCTCACAAGCTCGGTTCGCTGGACTCAGAGCGTACAGAACATGATTGCCGATGGTGCCGACGACTTTACAGAGTGCGGTCCTGGTAAGGCCCTGCAGGGTATGATCGTTAAGATCAACAAAGAGGTCAATGCACACGGTATTGAGTAAGATTAAACATGAAACATTAAACATTAATGATGAATAGTTCGAAGATAATTATTTATCAGGTGTTTACCCGCTTGTACGGCAATAAGAATGTGACGCGCCATGAGGACGGAACATTGGCCGAGAACGGTTGCGGAAAACTGAACGACTTCACGCCCAAATCCTTGAAAGCTATCAAGGAGATGGGCGTGAGCCATATTTGGTACACAGGTGTTATCCGACATGCATCGCAAACCGATTACACCCAGTACGGCATTCCACGTCAGCACGCTGCGGTGGTGAAGGGTAAGGCTGGTTCGCCTTACGCCATTACCGACTACTATGATATCGACCCTGATCTGGCCGAGAACGTAGAGCAGCGCATGCAGGAGTTTGAGGCGCTGGTAGAGCGCACACACAAGGCCGGACTGAAGGTGATTATCGACTTTGTGCCTAACCATGTGGCTCGTCAGTATCACTCTATCTGCAAGCCCAAAGGGGTGAAGGACCTGGGCGAGGAGGATAACCCACAGAACGGATTCGACCCGCAGAACAACTTCTATTATTGTCCCGGACAGCGTTTCCATCCTTACTTCGACTTGTATCACGGCGAGGCCGAGGAGTATGACGAGGAGCCTGCCAAGGCCACGGGTAACGACTGTTTCCACAATGCACCAGGCATGAACGACTGGTACGAGACGGTGAAGCTGAACTACGGCGTGGATTACTATGCCGGCGGCGTGGGCCACTTTAATCCTATCCCCAATACATGGGATAAGATGACGGATATACTGCTCTTCTGGGCGGCTAAGGGCGTTGACGGATTCCGTTGCGACATGGCCGAGATGGTGCCTGCTGCCTTCTGGCATTGGGCCACGGATAAGGTGAAGTACCGCTATCCCGAGTGCGTGTTTATCGGCGAGGTGTATAACCCCGGCGAGTATCGCAACTACCTGGGTGCCGGATTCGACTACCTGTACGACAAGGTGGGCATGTACGATACGGTGCGCAGCGTGATTTGCAACCAGCAGAGTGCCCATGCGATAACAGGCGCCTGGCAGCAGACGGATGATATCAAGCAGCACATGCTGTACTTCCTGGAGAATCACGACGAGCAGCGCGTGGCCAGCGACTTTTTTGCCGGCGACGGCCGCAAGGGCATACCGGGCTTAGTGGTATCGGCCCTGCTGCAGCAGAACCCGCTGATGATTTACTTCGGACAGGAGTATGGCGAGCGTGGTATGGACAAGGAGGGCTTTAGCGGCTGCGACGGACGAACCACCATTTTCGACTACTGGAGCGTGGACACCATGGTGCGTGCGGCTAACCGCAAATATACCATCCGCGAAAAGTATATCTACGATATGTATTGCAAGGTGATGACGCTGGCACAAAAGGAGAAGGCTATCACGCAGGGCGAGATGTTCGACCTGATGTATGCCAACGGCCATCTGCAGCGCCAGTATGCGTTTATACGCAAGCACGGCACCGAGGCCATCCTGGTGATTGCCAACTTTGCCGATCAGGCTACCACCGTAAACGTAAATATTCCCGCCCATGCCTTCGATTACTTGGGCTTGAGCGAGAAAAACGCGCAGGTAACCGACTTGCTAACCGACACGAAATCGCGCCTCCATTTTAAGCGCGACGAGTCCGTTCAGGTTGAAGTTCCCGAGAACGGCGCCGCCATCCTAAAATTCCGCGCGTAAATATTATTAGGCACGGATTCTTGGACGAGCCAAGCGGCAAAGCCGAGCGAACACGGCTTTTTTTTATAAAAAAGACACGGATTTATAATAAAAAGAACACGGCTAAAGTTGAAATAACCAAAGCCGTGTTTTTAATTTATTAAAGCCGTGTAAATCCGTGCCTAAAAAAATCCGTGTTAATCCGCGTAATCCGTGCCTAATAATTAGATCTCACTGATGCTGCCGACACCGGAGCGGTGGGTATCCTTCTTCTTGGGATGACCGCCGTACTCTAACGATCCTACACCCGACACGCGGCCTTCGATGCTTTCGGAAGCATAACACTTGATGCTGCCCACACCTGATACGCTGGCTGTTACGTTCAGTGCCTTTAGGTTGCCAGCCTCGATACTGCCAACACCGCTATTGCGCAACTCAACATCATCGGCAATACCGCTGACTGCAATCTCACCAACACCACTATTGGTAATCTCTAATTTATCGGTATCCAGACTGTCCATCTTAATGTTAGAGGCACCACTATTGGTAACCTTGGTAAGGTCGGCAGTATAAACCTTGATTTTTACCTCTTGTGTGTTCAGATTGAGATTTTTCTGTGTGTACTTAATGTTCAGTGCGCCGTTGCCACTTTCGAACTTGTAGTATTCAATATAATTGTCGGGAGCAGTGAGCTCGATGGTGCCGCTCTTTTTCACGTCCTGCACGATCTCTACGTGGCCCACGCAACTCATGTTTACTTCCTCGAAAGTATCAACCTTATAGGTCTTGGTTACGATGTTGTCGCTGGGAGTTACCTTGTTGATACCCAAATCTAACTTACACGATGTGAGCGCCAAAGCACATACCATCAAAAATAATACCTTTTTCATATTCATTTATTTATTTAGTTGTTTTATTTTATTCTTTTGACGCATGTAAGGCGGAAAAAGTTGCAAGAAACTTGTTTTTTTTAGTTAAAATTCGTATTTTTGCGCCAAAATTTTAAAGATATGGCCGATTTTGTATTGAACGAGCACAACAAGGAGGAGTTTCCACCAGCCCATACAGCCGAGCATCTGCTGAACCAGACGATGATCAGGATGTTTGACTGCGGGCGATCGTATAATGCCCATGTGGAGCGTAAGAAGAGTAAGATGAGTTTCCATCTGGCCCAGAAACCATCGCGCGCCGAGGAGCGTGAGATTGAGGAGCGCATGAACGACCTGATAGCACAGGACTTGCCTGTGACGTTTGAGTTTGTGACCCGCGACACGATACCCGATGATGTGACGCTTGACCGACTGCCCGATGATGCATCGGAGACCATCCGCCTGGTGCGCATTGGCGATTATGATGTGTGTCCCTGCATCGGTAAGCACGTAAGAAGCACCAGTCAGATAGGGCGCTTTGAACTGCTGGGCACCAACTGGGACGAACAGGAACGATCGTTCCGCGTAAGGTTTAAAATCGTGCAATAAAAAAATCCCGCTCTGAACAGGCGGGATTCTTTATGTTGTTACTTCTGTTGATCCTGAGGAATCTGAATTTTTGAGAACACGGGGTTGTGGTCGGAATAACTCAATTCGCGCTTGTAATACGACAGACCTAAGAAGGTTTTATCGTGGAAAATATAGTCGATGCGCACCTTCTTTTTTCCACCACGGAAGGTGTACATAAAGCCGCTGCCACACTCGGTAAAGCCATCCACCTTATCGCCCAGCATGGTGTTGTAAACGTAAGAGTAGGGCACATCGTTGAAGTCGCCGCATACAATGATGGGGCGCTCGCAATTACGCATATCCTGCGCCAGCACGTTGGCCTGGCCCGAGCGGGCTATCATACCTATGGTGTAGTTGCCGTATAGGGCGCGTAGTAAGGCGTTGCTCTCAATGTCCATACCCTGACTCATGAGCTTGCCGGCTCTGTACATGGTACCGTTGATACCGGTGGTTTCCAAGTGGGCGTTATACACACGGATAACGGTTCCCTTGTAGTTTACCTCGGCCCACATGGCGCTGTTGTTGGTCATCTCGAAGTTCATGTTCTTCGACTTAACGATGGGGTAACGGCTGTAGATAACCATATCGTGCTCGCCCTGGGCCATATAGGGGAAGTACTCCTTGTAAGAGTCGCTGTTCTTCTTGTCGCCGCTCTGGTCGTTATACTCCTGGAAACAAGCCACATCCACCTTCTGCTTCTTCATCTCGCTCAGAATATCCTGGGCAATAAAGCCTGAGGTTTCGCGACCGAACATGGCCACGTTGTAGGTAGCAATCTTGATGCCGGGCTTGATGTCGGCATGCTCATCGAGCGAACCAAACTGATAGATGGTGCCTGAGTAGGGGATGCAGCACATGATGGCAATGAGCGGAATGAAAGCCCAATGGAAACGGCGCATAATAACCCAGTAAAGAAACAGTACCACATTGGCTGCTATCAGCACGGGCAGGGCATAAACCAGCATGGCGCGGGCTGTATTACCTGCAGGCTGAACATCACCACCGTAGAGACCTACAAGGGTGAATATCATGACAAGTACGGTGAGAATAAGAATGGAGAATGAAAAGTACTTTTGTACAGCAAGTTTTCCCATAATGTGTGAGTATAAAAAATATATGTGTAGTTATGCTTAGTCGAGGTATTTGCCAACTATCTCGATCAGGTTCTCAACCTTGAATGGCTTGGCCATGAACTCGTCGCAGCCAGCATCCTTTGCATCGCGGATATTCTCCTCGAAGGCATAGGCGCTCAGGGCGATAACGGGTGTGTCGGTATCTATCTCCTTAATGATGCGGGTGGCATCAAGACCGTTCATCTCGGGCATACGAATGTCCATCAGTATCAGATCGGGGTGCTCTTCCTCGTTCATGGTTACAGCCTCGATACCGTTATGGGCACGAATAAGGCGGTAACGCTTGTGGAGCACAATTTTTACCAGTTCGTAGTTGCTGTCCTCGTCCTCGGCTACCAGGATGGTCTTCTTGTTCTTATCGTCGGGGCGACCGCTTACACGGATGGTGCGAACATTCGAGGTGGTGGTGTTGCGGGCTGGTGCTATGCCGCCAATGGTACCCTCGAAGGGCAGCACAAAGTGGAACAGCGAACCCTCGCCAAGCTTCGACTCGACATAGATCTTACCGCCCAGCTTCTCGACAATAATCTTACAGAGCGCCAAACCAAGGCCGTAGCCGTTGTTGTTGGTCTCGGCATCGCGAGAAACGTAGGTGTTAAAGATATGCTGAAGATCCTCGGGGGCAATACCCGTACCGGTGTCTTGCACAAAGAATTCGATGTTTGAGCCTTCGTCGAGCATGCGGTAACCATAGGTGATGCTGCCGGCCGAAGTATGTTTCAAGGCGTTGCTGATAAGGTTTGAGAATACCTGGGTGATACGGTTGGCATCGGTGTTGAAGGTAACGGCCATATTGGGCTTCTTCCAACTGAGCTTAACCGTCTCGGGGCAACGGAACTTAAACAGATTCTTGATACTGTCGCAGAGCTGGTTGAGGTCGGTGCTCGACTTCTTCATCGTGATTTCGCCGGCCTCTACACGTGAGAGGTCGAGAATCTCGTTTACCAGGCTCATCAAACGGTTGTTGTTGCTTTCAATGATTTCGAAGAACTTCATGCGGTCGTCCTGTGAATCGGTCTCGACCAATACGCGAGAGAAACCCTCGATGGCATTCAAGGGGGTGCGGATTTCGTGGCTCATATTAGCCAGGAAAAGCGACTTCATCTTGCTCGCTTTTTCTGCTTTTTGGGCCTTCTCCTCATATTCTTTCAGCTTCTGGGTTGCGATGGCTAGCTGTTCTTGCGCAAGGGATAATTTGCGATTGGCCTCCGCATATTTCTGAAGCATTACTTCCTTCTCGCTATATTCCATGTTGTTATTAAAAATCACTATTTGGCTACAAAGGTAATGCTTTTTTTGTAAACACAAAAGAAAAATGAAAGAAAATTAGCAAAATTTTCAACTTCTCTTGGCTTTTTCCCAAGCGCCACTGTGATTATGGCTGCGCAGGTAGGCCATTCCGCGAAAAACATTGAGGTTCATAAAAACAAAATAGTAGGCGGTGTAAAGCAGCTTGTTCTTAACGCCGTGACGGGCCAAAAGCCAGCCGGCAAAGGCGCCTAGATAGAACAAAATCTGTGCTGCTAACATCAAATCGAAAAACGAACCTGCGCGCATTACAGAAAGTAATATGTTGATACCCAGTAAGATAACCATTGCGATTGGAGTAATGCTCCAACGCAGCACGCGGTGACTGATGTACTGGAAGCTTACCAGCGGGTACTTGATGGGGTTGAGCAAACTGCGCAACCACCAGATGCTTTGAAGTCCGCCGGCAGCGATACGGCGCTTGCGTTTGCTCTCTTCAAAAATGTTGGCAGAGCCGTACTCCTGAGCGTAGGCATCGGGGGTGTAGGCGATGCGCTTGCCATCCTGTACCACAAACATTGACATCATGAAATCGTCTAACAGGGCATTGTCGGGAACCTCGCGTACCAGCTGGGGGTCGATGGCGTAGAGTTCGCCGGCGGCACCCATGGCCGAGAACAGCTCGCTGTCCCAACGTTTCAAGGTGCTCTCGTAGCGCCAGTACAGACCTTCGCCCTCGGCAGCCATCTGGCCCTCCTTGCGGGCGGCCACGCGTTTCTCGCCCGATACACAGCCCACGGTGGGGTCGGTAAACAGGCGGGCAATCTCCTTCATGGCGCCTGGATTAATCATGGTGTTGGCATCGGTAAAGGCCACATAGCGGGTCTTGAGTTCCTGCAAACCGTGCTTAAGGGCGGCCGACTTGCCGCGGCGCTCGGGGCTGAACACGATATCAACCTCGGGGTAGGCCTTAAGCAGCTCGTTGGTGCGGTCGGTGCTGCCATCGGTTACCCACATAATACGGAACTTTTCGCGGGGGTAATCGATAGCCAGGGTGTTGGCCATCTTCTCGGGCACCACATCTTCTTCGTTATAAGCACAAATAAGCAGGGTGATGGTGGGCAGCTGCTCATCGGCAGGCACGACGGCCTTGCGGGGAGCGCCCGCAAAAAGCCGTTTTAGCCTGAGGATGATGTATAATAGAATTCCATAACCTAAATAGGTGTAGAATACTATGAGCAACATGGCCCAGAATAGGATTTTTAGTGTGAGCATAGGTTTTCGATATAAGAGTTTTATTACTTTGTTTCGATTTCTTCCTTCATGTCTATATATTGCCTGTCGGCATCATAGAACTCGTACTGAAGGAACGCCAGCTTCTGCGAGGGGATGACCCGTACGCCCAGTCCGTACTTCATTTGCCACTTCATCTTGAGGCTGAATAGGCCTTGGTTAATGTAGGCGGCAACGTAGGGATGAACGTGCAGATAGAACTTGCGCATACCTATCTTATTTACTAGGGTGTCAATCTTACTCTCGAGGGTATCAGTGAACAGGATGCTCGACTTGATAGTACCTTTACCGAAACAAGTGGGGCAGGTTTCCTCGACGTTCACATTCATAGCGGGGCGAACGCGCTGACGGGTAATCTGCATCAATCCGAACTTAGAAAGGGGCAGGATATTGTGCTTGGCTCTGTCCTTCTGCATGTTCTTGCACATGCGCTCGTAGAGCAGCTGGCGGTCCTCGGGTAACTTCATGTCGATAAAGTCGACGATGATGATACCACCCATATCACGGAGCCTGAGCTGGCGGGCCAGCTCGTCGGCAGCTCCAAGGTTGGTTTCGAGGGCGTTGGCCTCCTGATTGTTCTCTTTCTTGATTCGCGTACCGCTATTCACATCCACTACATGCATGGCCTCTGTGTGTTCGATAATCAGATAAGCACCATGTTTGTAGTTTACCGTTTTTCCAAAGCCCGACTTGAGTTGCTTGGTTACATCGAAATTGTCGAAAATGGGTACCGTGCCGTTATAGAGCTTAACGATATCCTTCTTTTCGGGTGCGATGAGTCCCAGATAGTTCTTGATTTCGTCGTAGATGCCGCTGTCGTTTACATGGATGCCGTCGTAAGTGGGATTGAAGAGATCGCGCAACAGTGCTACGGCCCTGCTTTCCTCCTCGAAGCAGAGTTGTGGTCGCTCTGTGGTCTTCTGTACTTTGCTAATCACGTCTTCCCAACGCTTCAACAGTATCTTCAGCTCGGCATCAAGTTCAGCTGCGCGCTTTCCCTCGGCTACTGTACGTACAATAACACCGAAATTCTTTGGCTTGATGCTCTGAATAAGCTGTTTCAGTCGGCTACGTTCTTCGCCCTTCTTGATTTTGGTCGAAACAGAAACACCGTCCTCGAAAGGAATGAGCACCAGATAACGGCCGGCAAAACTCAACTCGCAGGTGAGGCGTGGACCCTTGGTGTTAATAGGTTCCTTTACAATTTGTACCAGTATTTCCTGACCAACCTTCAAGGTGTTGGCAATGCTGCCATCCTTTTTAAGTTCTGGCTGGATGTGGGCTTTCTGGATAGGGTAGAGCTTCTTGCGGTCGCTCACTACCTGTTTCAGATATTTCTCGTAAGAGTTAAATTGAGTTCCCAGATCAAGATAATGCAGGAATGCAACACGTTCGGCTCCGACATCAACGAAACAAGCGTTAAGTCCTGGCATCAGCTTCTTGACCTTTGCCACATAAATGTTGCCCACCGAGAACGACGCCGTGCGCTGCTCCTGCTGGTACTCTACCAGCTGCTTATCCTCGAGCAGGGCAATGCTTATGTCCTTTGGCTGCACATCAATGATAACTTCACTTGTCATTGTCTTTCTCCTTAATTGTTTTCCTTAAAAATTCTTGAGGGAATGTCTCGTTAGCACTAAAAAGGGTGTGCCGCTATCCATTATAGATTAGCAAGACACACTCCTTTCATTTCTTTACTATTGGTCACAGAGGATCAAGATTTACTTGCTCTTATGACGATTCTTGCGCAGGCGCTTCTTACGCTTGTGAGTAGCCATCTTGTGGCCCTTCTTTTTCTTTCCGTTTGGCATAATACTTAATAATTTATAATGTTAATTACTTCATTTTTTCAATAAAGCTCTTCGAAGGCTTGAAGGCGGGAAAGTCGTGAGCCTCGATTACCAGTGTGGTGTTCTTAGAGATGTTGCGGGCGGTCTTCTGAGCACGACGCTTCACTACGAAAGTACCGAAGCCACGCAGATATACATTCTCCTTCTCAGAAGCGAGACTCTCGCGGATGCACTCCATGAATGCCTCTACTGAGATGGCTACATCTTTCTTAGCCAGGCCGGTCTCTTCAGCAATTCTGTTGATGATTTCTGCCTTTGTCATTTCTTTATCTGTTTCTTTCTCTTTTATATATTAATAATGTGTAAACTCGAAATTCTTCGATTTCGGACTGCAAAGTTACTAATTTTCAGCCGATTACGAAAATATTTCTCGTTTTTTTTTCAAAAAATCACAAAAATCACCGCTTTTTGGCCGTTTTTTTGTATCTTTGCACCACAAAATGAAGGAAAAATAACATGAAGCAGACAAAAATTGTAGCTAGCATTAGTGACAGAAGATGTGATCAGGATTTCATCCGCAGTCTCTTCGAGGCAGGCATGAATGTAGTGAGAATGAACACGGCGCATGCCGATGAACAGGGTATTAAAAACATAATTAATAATGTGCGTAGCGTGAGCCACCACATTGGTATCCTTATCGATACCAAGGGTCCTGAGGTGCGTACCACCGGATGCCCAGAGCCCATCGCCTATAAAACAGGTGATGTGGTGAAGATTTTCGGTCGCCCCGAAATGGATACCACGCACGACATCATTAACCTGTCGTATGCCGACTTTGCTGCCGACGTACACGAGGGTTGTCATATCCTGTTCGACGACGGTGCACTCGACATGAAGGTGATCGGTATCAACGGTCCAGCTGTAATCGCTCAGGTGCAGAACGACGGTGTGCTGGGTTCGCACAAGAGCGTAAACGTGCCCGGTGTTCACATCGCACTGCCTACGCTGACCGAGAAGGACCGCAAGAACATTAAACTGGCCATCGACCAGGACATCGACTTTATTGCTCACAGCTTTGTGCGCTCGGCTGCCGACGTGCGTGCCGTGCAGGCTATCCTGGATGCCTACAACAGCGACATCAAGATTATCTCGAAAATCGAGAACCAGGAGGGTGTGGACAATATCGACGAGATTATCGAGGCTTCGTACGGTATCATGATTGCACGTGGCGACTTGGGTATCGAGGTGCCCATCGAGCGTATTCCTGGTATCCAGCGACAGATTATCCGCAAGTGCGTACGCGCTAAGAAGCCTGTAATCGTTGCTACACAGATGCTGCACACCATGATTAATAACCCACGCCCCACACGCGCCGAGGTTACTGATATTGCTAATGCTATCTACTATCGCACCGATGCACTGATGCTGTCGGGCGAGACTGCCAGCGGAAAATATCCTGTAGAGGCCGTTCGCACCATGGCCGCTATCGCCGAACAGGCTGAGAAGGACAAGATGCGCGAGAACGACATCGAGGTGCCCCTGTCACCAACATGCGATATCCGCGAGTTTATGGCTCACTCGGCTATCGAGGCCACCGAAAAGCTGGGTGTGAAGGGTATCATCACCGACGCCAGCTCGGGCGACACCGCTCGCAACCTGGCTGCCTTCCGTGGTCCTAACCCCGTGCTGGCTATCTGCTACAACGATAAACTGCAGCGTCTGCTGAACCTTTCATATGGTGTAATCCCTGTATTTCAGAAGGAGCATATCGACAACGAGGTGCTGTTCCATGCGGCTGTACGCATGCTGCGCCAGAAGGGTTACGTGCAGGATGCTGATAAGATTGCCTACCTGAGTGGAAACGTAGGCGAGGGCGGTGGCACCAAGTTCCTGGAGATTAACACCGTGAAGGAGGTGATGACCAACCAGTATAAGTTCCACCTGCCACACTCAAATAAATAGACTTTACTTTATAAACTAACATTAATGGATATGAATTTTAAAAGAACACTCATGACGATGAGTATCGCAGCTGTGATGCTGCCAACTTTTGCCGCTGACGGACTGCCTAAGGGCGCACCCGATTTCAGCAAGATTAAGGAAACCGACTACCTGCCTGCCATCGAGAAGGCTATCAAGCTGAAGCGACAGGAGATCAACAAAATTGTAAGCAACAAGCAGAAGCCTACCTTCAAGAACACCATCCTGGCGTTGGAGAAGAGCGGACTGGAGCTTGACAAATGGCTGAACGTAGCCGAGGGACTGGCCAGCGCACACAAGACGCCCGCCATTGCCGAGGCTGAGAAGAAGTCGACACCGCTGCTGACTGAGCTGGAGAACGAGATCTCGTTCAACAAGGCGCTGTTTAAGCGTGTGAAATATGTTTACGACAACGAGTACAAGAACCTGAAGGGCGAAGACAAGCGCCTGACCGAGGTGGTATATAAGGGTTTTGTACGTTCGGGTGCTCTGCTGGATGATGCCAAGATGGAGCGCATGATGCAGATTAATATGCGTATATCGGAGCTGCAGCAGCAGTGGGGCGACATGCTGCCCGCTGCTACCAACAACGCTGTGGTTTGGGTATATAGCAAGGACGAGCTGAAGGGCTTGAGCGATGCCGATATTGCCCAGTGCAAGAAGGATGCCGAGACTCGTGGAGGTAAGGCTCCTTACGCTATCGTGATAGTAAACACTACCCAGCAGGCTATCCTGAGCAGCTTGGAAAACCGCGATCTGCGTCGCCGTGTGTTCGAGGCTTCACGTCATCGTGCCGACGGCTCTGATCAGTACAACACCTTCCCCCTGGTAGTTGAGATTGCTAAGCTGCGCGCCGAGAAGGCCGAGCTGATGGGCTATAAGAACTACGCCTCGTACTCGCTGGAGCGTACGATGGCTAAAAACTCTGACAATGTGTACAACTTCCTAAAGCAGCTGATTGCTGAGTACACACCAAAGGCCCAGGCCGAAACCAGGGCCATCGAGGAGTTTGCCCGCAAGGAGATGGGACCCAACTTCAAGCTGCAGCCTTACGACCGTTTCTACTATTCGGCTAAGATGAAGCAGGAGATGCTGAACCTGAGCGACGACGAAGTAAAACCTTACTTTAACATCGACAGCGTGATTGTGAACGGTGTGTTCTACGCAGCTCATCGTGTTTACGGTTTGAACTTCGTACAGCGCAAGGATGTGCCTACTTATCACCCCGACATGAAGGTGTTTGAGGTACGCGATAAGAATGGAAAAATGCTGGCTTTGTTCTATAGCGATCCTTACCGCCGCCCCACCAAGCGCGGCGGTGCCTGGATGAGCGCTTTTGCCAAGCAGAGCGGCTTGCGCCAGCAGTTGCCTATTATATATAATGTAACCAACTATGCCAAGGCTCCCGAGGGTCAGCCCACGCTGATTACCTGGGACGAGGTAACAACACTGTTCCATGAGTTTGGTCACGCCCTGCACGGTATGCTCTCTAACTGTTATTACAACACCCTGAGCGGTACCGCTGTGGCTCGCGACTTTGTGGAGATGCCATCGCAGTTTAACGAGAGCTTTGCCTCGATTCCTGAGATCTTCGACCACTACGCCAAGCACGCTGTTACCGGTGAGCCTATGCCTGCCGACCTGAAGGAGAAGATGCTGAAGAGCATTAACTTCCAAACAGCCTACGCCCTGGGCGAGAACCTGGCTGCTACTTGTCTGGATCTGGCTTGGCACCATCTTTCAGTAAACGAGATACCTACAGCCGACGACGCTGCGCAGTTCGAAATCGACGCGCTGAAGAAGATCGGTCTTTACGATACCCAGATTCCACCACGCTACAGCACTTCTTACTTCAACCACGTTTGGGGCGGAGGTTATGCTGCCGGCTACTACAGCTATCTGTGGACCGAGGTGCTGGCCTGCAACGTAGCCGATACCTTTGAGAAGTTGGGCGCCTTGAAACCCGAGACCGGCGATGCCTTCCGAATGAAGGTGCTGAGCCGCGGTAACACCAAGGACCAGATGGAGATGTTTACCGACTTTACTGGCATGAAGAACCCCGACGCTTCGGGTTTCCTGAAGTATAGAGGTCTGTAAACCTGCTAGTTGGTTAATAATTCCTAAATGATAGACCCTAAAAATGGTAATATCAAATAATTGGAGTAATTTTGTAGGTCAAAAAGAAGGATATATTAAGTTGTTTAACATTTAAATGTTTTATTATCAATGATTTATTCAAAAGAAGTGGAGAACATGTGTAGCGTTTGTAAGGGCGCTTACCATGGACCTGCACCTATCCCCGAGGAGGGCAAATGGGTAGCAGTAAAGGAAATCAAGGAAATTTCTGGTTACACCCACGGTATTGGCTGGTGCGCACCTCAGCAGGGTGCCTGCAAGCTGAGCCTGAACGTTAAGGACGGTGTAATCCAGGAGGCTCTTGTTGAGACCATCGGATGTACTGGTATGACTCACTCAGCTGCTATGGCTTCTGAGATTCTGCCTGGTAAGACCATCCTCGAGGCTCTGAACACAGACCTCGTTTGCGATGCTATCAACACCGCTATGCGCGAGCTCTTCCTGCAGATTGTTTACGGACGTACACAGAGTGCTTTCTCTGAGGGCGGTCTGGCTATCGGCGCTGGTCTTGAGGACCTCGGTAAGGGTCTTCGCTCACAGACTGGTACACTTTATGGCACCGTTGCTAAGGGTACACGTTACCTCGAGCTCACTGAGGGTTACATCACAAAGCAGTACCTCGACGCTAACAACGAGGTTTGCGGTTACGAGTATGTACACCTCGGCAAGATGATGGAGGCCATCAAGAACGGTATGGACGCCAACGAGGCTATGAAGAAGTTCACTGGTTCTTACGGTCGTACAACCGAGGAGCAGGGTGCAGTTAAGGCAATTGATCCACGTAAAGAATAATAGGAGGATACGACAATGATTAGAAAAGTACAGTTTGAGAGTCAGGAGCGCCGTATCAACCAGGTTCTTGCTGCTCTGAAGGAGAATGGCATCAACTCTATCGAGGAGGCCAATGAGATTTGTGAAAAGGCTGGTATCGATCCATATCAGATGTGTGAGGACACACAGCTGATCTGCTTCGAGAACGCTAAATGGGCATATGTTTGTGGTGCTGCTATCGCCATCAAGAAGGGCGTTAAGACTGCTGCCGAGGCTGCTGAGGCCATCGGTATCGGTCTGCAGAGCTTCTGTATCCCCGGATCAGTAGCCGACGATCGTAAGGTAGGTATCGGTCACGGTAACCTCGCCGCTCGTCTGCTCCGTGAGGAGACTGAGTGCTTCGCTTTCCTCGCTGGTCACGAGAGCTTCGCTGCTGCTGAGGGTGCTATCAAGATTGCTGAGATGGCTAACAAGGTTCGTAAGAATCCTCTTCGCGTTATCCTGAACGGTCTTGGTAAGGACGCTGCTCAGATCATCAGCCGTATCAACGGTTTCACATACGTACAGACTAAGTTCGATTACTTCACTGGTGATCTGAACGTGGTTAAGGAGGTTCCTTATGGTAACAACCCAAGCCGTCTGAAGGTTAAGTGCTATGGCGCTGACGACGTACGTGAGGGTGTAGCTATCCTGTGGAAGGAGAACGTAGATGTATCAATCACTGGTAACTCTACAAACCCAACACGTTTCCAGCACCCAGTAGCTGGTACTTACAAGAAGGAGCGCGTACTCGCTGGTAAGCCTTACTTCTCAGTAGCTTCTGGTGGTGGTACCGGTCGTACTCTGCACCCAGATAACATGGCTGCTGGTCCTGCTTCTTACGGTATGACCGACACCATGGGCCGTATGCACTCTGACGCTCAGTTCGCTGGTTCTTCATCAGTACCTGCACACGTTGAGATGATGGGATTCCTGGGTATGGGTAACAACCCAATGGTAGGTGCTACTGTTTCTGTAGCAGTTGCTATCGACCTCGCCCTGAACAAAAAGTAATTTATTTACTTGAGATATTAAAATTTAAGCCTCGCCAATCGGCGGGGCTTATTTTTTGTTGTTATCAGCAAGAGGGCGTAGGGCTTACTGTACCTTGGTCATGTGATAACCCATGCGCTTAAGCTGTACGGCAGCTCCCATCAGGTAAAGCTGGTGCAGACAGCTCACATAACCGTTGAAAGCCTCTTTGGTGCCGGGCTCCAGGTGCTGGTGCATCAGTGCGTTGTAAACACGCTGGGCGCACTCGCCGGTAAGTTTTTCAAGAGCGCTGTAATCGTCGCCCTGCAGCAGGAGTACTTCCTCACGGATGTATTCGTCCATCGCATCGTAGCCGCGCTTGTCGCGCATGTAAGCATACAGGTCTTCTACCTTCGAGTAGATCTCCCATTCGGTATCCCACATCTTGGCTACGGCCAGACCGATATACATCATCCAACCCAACGAGGCCGAAGGATAAGCCTGGAACTCGCGAATGCCATCGGGGATATAAGCCTTGGCTATCTCCTCCCACTTGTCTTCTACATCGGGGCACTCGGGCAGGCGCTCATCTACCTCGTTCAAACTCTGCAGAAACTGGTGCAGATCATTACGTAATTGTTCTTCAAATTTTTCCATTTCGGGTGCAAAATTAATTCTTTTCTGGCAAATTACAAAAAAAAATTGTATCTTTGCACCAAATTCTAACACAACAATGAAAATAGTAATTCTTGACGGGTACACAGCTAATCCTGGCGATTTGTCGTGGAACGAGCTGGAGAAGTTGGGCGATGTTACGGTGTATGAGCGTACGGCGCCCCAGGAGACGGTAGTACGTGCGGCCGAGGCCGACGTGGTGTTAACCAACAAGGTGCTGATAACCAGCGAGGTGATGGCACAGTTGCCCAAGCTGAAGTATATCGGCGTGCTGGCAACAGGCTACAACGTGGTGGATATCAAGGCGGCACACGAGCGCGACATTGTGGTAACCAACGTGCCGGCTTACAGCACCGAGAGCGTGGCACAGATGGTGTTCTCGCATCTGCTTACGGTAACTAACCGAACAGAGCATTATGCCCAGCAGAACCGCGAGGGCAAGTGGAGTAGGAGTAAGGACTTCTGCTACTGGGATGCCCCACTGACCGAGCTGGCCGGTAAGACATTCGGCATTGTAGGTTTGGGAAATATCGGTATGCGTGTGGCCCAGATTGCGCTGGCTTTCGGTATGAAGGTAAAGGCGCTGAGCAGTAAAGAGGTGCTGCCTGCCGGTATCGAGAAAGTAAATCTGGATGAGTTGCTGGCTACCAGCGATGTGCTGTCGCTGCACTGTCCGTTAACCGACAGCACGCGTCACCTTATTAATAAAGAGAGTCTGAAGAAGATGAAGCCATCGGCCATCCTGATTAATACCGGTCGCGGACCGCTGATTGACGACGATGCTGTGGCTGAAGCGCTGGAAGAAGGACGCCTGGGTGCCTTCTGCGCTGATGTGATGACCGTTGAACCGCCTGCTGCTGATAATAAACTGCAGAAGCAGCCCAACGCTTATATCACGCCGCACATTGCTTGGGCAAGCACCGAAGCAAGAGTGCGACTGATACAGGTAGCAACCGAAAATGTACGTTGCTTTATTAGCGGAAAACCACAGAATATGGTTTAGATCTCGAAATCGAGGCAGGAGCGCTGAACGGTGTAAGGACGAACCTTACCGTTGGCTACGGCTACATGCTCGGGGTGAACGGCATAGCCCTTCAGCGCTTCTTCGCTTTCGAGCGTGCTGTCGAGCATCACGTCGGCATTTGATGAAGCCAGACGGCCATCGATATGAACCTTAACATCAAGCAGCCCCGGTACCTTACCTACCAATCCCTCAAGACCAGCCTTGATACCTGCCTTAACGGTCTGCTTCTCCTCTTCACTCAGTTCTGGATTCAATGTCCAAAGAATAATATGCTTTACCATAACCTAAATAATTAATGTTTGTTAGGTGCAAAAATAGGCAAAATAATCTGTTTGGCAAAGAAATTTGCCGAAAACAAAGCACAATTCAAGGATTTTTAGTAAATTTGCGCCAAATAACAAAAATCAATAAATCAATATGGCAACAGTTGACGACAAGAAAGTGATTTTCTCGATGGTTGGCGTGAGCAAAACTATCCAGCAAAATCAGAAACAAGTACTCAAAAACATCTACCTGAGCTTTTTCTATGGCGCTAAGATTGGTATCATCGGTTTGAATGGTGCCGGTAAATCTACGTTGATGAAGATTATCGCCGGACTGGATCAGCAGTATCAGGGAAACGTGGTGTGGAGCCCGGGCTACAGTGTGGGTTATCTGCCACAGGAACCACCTTTGAACGAGGAGAAAACGGTAAAGGAGAACGTGATGGAAGGCGTGCAGCACGTGTACGATGCGCTGGCCGAGTACGACGAGATAAACGTAAAGTTCGGATTACCAGAATATTACGAGGATGCCGATAAGATGGATAAGCTGATGCAGCGTCAGGCTGAACTGCAGGATATCATCGACGCTACCGATGCCTGGAATATGGACTCGAAGCTGGATCGCGCGATGGCTGCTCTGAACTGTCCTCCTGGCGATTGGAGCGTGAAGAACCTCTCGGGTGGTGAGCGCCGCCGTGTGGCTTTGTGCCGCTTGTTGCTGCAGAAGCCTGATGTGTTGTTGCTCGATGAGCCTACCAACCATCTGGATGCTGAGAGTATTGACTGGTTGGAGCAGCACCTGCAGCAGTACGAGGGTACGGTGATTGCCGTTACGCACGACCGTTACTTCCTGGACGATGTGGCTGAGTGGATTCTGGAACTGGATCGCGGCGAGGGTATCCCCTGGAAGGGTAACTACTCAAGCTGGCTGGAGCAGAAGAGTCAGCGTTTGGCACAGGAAGAGAAATCGGCTTCGAAGCGTCGCAAGACTCTGGAGCGCGAGTTGGAGTGGGTGCGTATGGCGCCTAAGGCCCGTCACGCTAAGGGTAAAGCCCGTCTGAACTCGTACGAGATGATGCTGAACGAGGAGCAGAAGCAGAAGGAAGAGAAACTGGAAATCTTTATTCCTAACGGACCTCGTCTGGGTAATAAGGTGATCGAGGCCGAGCACGTAGCTAAGTCGTTCCCCGAGAAAACATTGTTTACCGATCTGAACTTCAACCTGCCACCAAATGGTATTGTGGGTGTGATTGGTCCTAACGGTGCGGGTAAAACCACGTTGTTCCGCTTGATTATGGGCTTGGACAAACCCGATGCCGGACAGTTCGCCGTAGGTGAGACCGTGAAGCTGAGCTATGTGGATCAGCAGCATAAGGATATCGACCCCACCAAGTCGGTTTACGAGGTGGTGAGTCAGGGTAACGAGACCATCCGTATGGGTGGTAAGGATGTAAACGTGCGTGCTTACCTGAGTAGGTTTAACTTCAGCGGTGCCGATCAGGAAAAGAAGTGCGGCGTGCTCTCAGGTGGTGAGCGTAACCGTCTGCACCTGGCCATCGCCCTGAAACAGGAAGGCAATGTGCTGTTGCTCGATGAGCCTACCAACGATATTGACGTAAACACCCTGCGTGCGCTCGAGGAAGGTCTGGAGGCTTTTGCCGGTTGTGCTGTTATCATCAGTCACGACCGTTGGTTCCTGGATCGTATCTGTACACACATCCTGGCTTTCGAGGGCGAAGGAAATGTGTTCTACTTCGAGGGTAACTACAGCGAGTACGAGAGTAACAAGGCCCAGCGCTTAGGCTTAGAGGAGCCCAAACGCGCCCGATACCGTAAACTGATGGAAGAGTAATTCTTTTATTTAAAAAACAATAACTTAAAATGAAAAAACTAACTTTATGTGCTGTGCTGTTGGGAGCCTGTATGGGTGCCCAGGCACAGACACAGCAACTATTCGACAATGGCTGGCATTTCAGCCACGATGGCAAGATCATCAGTGTAAACCTACCTCACGATTGGGACATCTCGTATGCCTCTAATCCTGAAACCGGTGCCACGGGTACCGACGGCGGATGGTTCCCCGCTGGCAAGGGGGAGTATCGTAAGGCTTTTGCTACTCCTAAGGGTGAGTTGGTGAAATTACACTTCGAGGGTGTGTATCAGCGTGCCGAGGTGTTTGTGAATGGACAGAAAGCTGGGCAGCATGCCTATGGCTATACCCCCTTCACCGTGGATGTGACACCTTATTTATATAAGGACAAGCGCCTGAACGAAGTGGTGGTGAAGGTTGATAATAGTCAGCAGGTGAACTGTCGCTGGTATTCTGGTTCTGGTATTTATCGTCACGTGTGGCTGCAGACGATGCCACTCCTGCACATCGCCGAGAACGGCGTGTTTGTTACCACGAGCAACATATCGACTAAAGAAGCCACAGTGAATGTAGAAGTGACGGTGCAGAACGAGGCTGCTAACGCCGGTCAGGCCATTGTAGAAGTGGAAGGCAAGCAACAGCAGGTGGAGCTCCAGGCAGGCGAGAGTAAGTCGGTATGCTTTAGCTATACCATCCAGAATCCCCATCTCTGGTCACCCCAGGATCCCTATCTCTATACTGTTAACACTAAGCTCTCAACACAGAATTCTCCATGCTCAACAAAATTTGGCGTGCGCTCGTTCAGCTACGATACTGAGAAAGGATTTGTGCTTAACGGCAAGCCCATGCTGTTGAATGGTGCCTGCGTGCACCACGACGACGGTGTGATAGGAGCCATGGCTTTCGATGACGCAGAGATACGTAAGGTGCGCCTGATGAAGGCTGCCGGGTTCAATCTGATTCGTACCAGTCATAACCCCACAACACGTGCTTTCCTGGATGCCTGCGACTCGTTGGGTATGCTGGTTATCGGAGAGGCTTTCGATGGTTGGCGCACAGCCAAGAAACCCTATGACTATTCTACACTCATTGATTCATGCTATCGTGAGGATATCCATGCCATGGTGATGCGCGACCGCAATCACCCCAGCATCATCTCATGGAGCATCGGCAACGAGGTGATAGAGCGCAAGGAGATAGCTGTGGTAACCACTGCTCGAAAGTTGAAGGCTGCTGTGCTGGAGTGCGACAAGACACGTCCTGTGACCGAGGCCCTCTGTGCCTGGGATCGCGATTGGGAGATTTACGACCCACACTTTGAGGTGCTGGATATTGCAGGCTATAACTACATGATATTCAAGCATGCTACTGACCATAAGCGCGACCCCAAGCGCGTGATGTGGCAGACTGAGAGCTATCCACGTGGGGCTTTCCGCAACTGGGCTACCGTGCATGATTATCCTTATGTGATTGGTGATATGGTATGGACAGGTCTCGACTATCTGGGAGAGTCGGGCATCGGTCGCTACTACTATGAGGGTGAGCGCCCAGGCGAGAGCTATGCCGAAGGCGGACAACCCGATTGGCACGGCGCCTGCTGCGGTGATGTGGATATGACCGGCTGGCGTCGCCCCATCAGCCATTACCGCAGTATGCTGTGGAATGATAATGCACCACTCTACATGGCAGTGAAGGAGCCCAATGGCTATCATGGTAAGATATATGAAACCTCTTGGAGCGTATGGCCCACATGGGAGAGCTGGAACTGGGCTGGCTGGGAAGGTAAGCCCATCGATGTAGAGGTATATACCAAGGCGCCCGAGGTGAAACTCTATCTGAACGACCAACTGGTGGGCACGAAGAAGGTGAGCCGCGATACAGAGTTTAAGGCTGTGTTTACGTTGCCTTACGAGGCTGGCACCTTGCGGGCTGAGGCTGGTGATGAGACTGTTACGCTGGCCACTGCCGGTGAGCCTGCCCGTCTGCGCCTGACAGCCGACCGCACCAAGTTGACTGCCGACGGGCAGTCGCTGGCCTATATCACCGTCGAGGTGGTGGATAAAGAGGGTAGGGTATGTCCTGATGCTGCTGTCCCCTGCGAGGCTATTGTAAAGGGCCAGGCCACGCTGATGGCTTTTGCCTCTGCCGACCTGAAGGACCGCGAAATAAAGACATCGCCACGCGCCACTACTTTTAAAGGTCGTGCCATCATCGTGGTACGTAGCACCCATAAGAAAGGTAAGGTGCAGGTGAGTGTGAAGAGTAGTCTGCCTGTAGCTACTACTAGCATCAATTAGAATGAAAAGAATTTTTTTCGCATTGATGTTGGCGCTGGCTGTTGATGGTCAGGCGCAGACATCTCGTGATTGGGAGAACCCTGCTGTTCTTGGTATCAATAAATTGCCTTATCATGCTACTTTGCAGTTACCTTCTAGGTGGCATGAGTGCAAGGAGATTGTGAGTCTGGATGGTGAGTGGTTCTTCCATTGGAGCCGCAAACCAGAGGAGAGACCGGTTGACTTTTATGCGGAGCATTTCGATGTGAGCGCATGGGATAAAATCAAGGTGCCTGGCAACTGGCAGACCCAGGGCTTTGGCACACCTATCTATACTAATATAGACTATCCTTTTAAGCGTGATCGGCCCAGTGTGACAAGTGAGCCGCCACGTGACTGGACGGCCTATGAGAACCGCAATCCTGTAGGCTCCTACGTTACCTATATCAACGTCACTAAAGCAATGCTATCACAGAATCTTATTCTGCATTTCGGTGGTGTCCATTCGGCGATGTATGTTTGGTTGAATGGAAAGCAGGTGGGCTATAGTCAGAATTCCATGTCGCCGGCCGAGTTTGATGTGACGCGGTATCTGCATGAAGGTGAGAACAAACTGGCTGTCGAGGTTTATCGTTGGTGCGATGGCAGTTATCTGGAAGATCAGGATATGTGGCGCCTTTCTGGCATCTTCCGTGAGGTGCAGTTGTGGGTGCGCCCCTTGGTGCATATTGCCGACTACCATGTAACGGCTGTTCCTAACCGACATTTTTCTCAAGCCAGTGTGACTGCTGATATTGCCGTTTGTAATAGCGGTCGCTCAGTGGCTAAAAATATGAAGGCTGTGCTGAAGTTGGATGGACATACCATCGATGGGGCTCTGAAAACGCTGGGGGCAGGCGATACCATGCATGTTAAGCTTTCGCACCTGATAGATCATCCCCGTTTGTGGTCGGCTGAGAAGCCTCATCTCTATCCGTTTAGCGTTGAACTCGTAGATAAGAAGGGTAACGTGGTTGAGCATTTTGATTATCATCTGGGAGTGAAACGGGTAGAAACCGTTGGAGAGGTTTTCAAAATCAACGGCAAGAATGTAAAGTTGCGCGGCGTGAATCGTCATGACCATCATCCTATCACAGGTCGCTATGTAGATGATACTACCTATGAGACGGACATTCGACTGATGAAGCAGGCCAATATTAATTTTCTGCGTACGTCGCACTATCCTGATCGCGAATATCTTTATGAACTCTGCGATAGATGGGGGCTCTATGTGATGGACGAGGCTAATCAGGAGAGTCATGGCTATGGCTATGCCAACGAAGAGATGGGGCATGATGAGGCTTGGAAGCAGGCACATGTGGATCGCGCAGAATCGTTGGTGAAACGTGACTTCAATCATCCATGCGTCATCCTTTGGAGTCTTGGAAATGAGGGTGGGGTAGGTCCTAATATTCAGGCAATGTATGACAAGGTGTGCGAGTTTGACTCTACACGCCTGCCTTTCTACGATTGTCATCCACGCTACTCCGCTCTGCACGACTTTGGTTATCCTGCACCCGACGAACTGCGCAGTGAGGCTATCAAAGAAACTGAGAAACCGCTGATAGCACGCGAATATGCCCACGCCATGGGTAACTCCGTGGGTAACCTGCAGGAGTACTGGGATGTGATATATGCCGACTCAAGTATCTGTGGCGCTGCCATTTGGGATTGGGTGGACCAGGGACTCGTTAAGAAAGATGGGGATAAGAAGTTCTGGGCTTATGGAGGCGACTTTGGTGATAAACCAAACTTAGATGCCTTCTGTATCAATGGTTTGCTGGCACCCGACCGTACGCCACATCCACATTACTATGAGGTACAACATGTGTATCAACCTTTGCAGTTTGTGTTACAAGGGGATAGCATTCATATTATCAATCGTGACAGTTTTACTGATGTGAGTGAGTACGACATCACGTGTGATACTATCGTGATTGATGGTGAACGACTGTTGAATGTGGCTGCGCATTTGCGTCAGGATATGCCTTGGGCTCAGAAAGGATTTGTGGTAGCCAGTGAGCAGTTTGTACTTTCGCCTTATGTGTTCCCGAAACCAGTAGTGACTCCTTCTGATTCTCTTGTTGCAGGTAATGGCATTACCATCCGTGGTAACGCACTCACGTCATGGATGATAGATGGGCGCGAAGTACTGCAAGCCCCCCTCGAACCATATTTCTGGAAACCAGAAAATGACAATCAGCATGCCGCTGGTTTTGCGGGGCGTGTAGCTATGTGGAAAGAGGTAAAAGATGTGAAGGTGCGTTACACCGTGCTTAATGAGCGTAGCATTCTTGTTGATGTTGACTATCAGCCCACAGAAACAAATCGCCCAATTATACCAAAGTTGGGCATGCGTATGCGTTTGGCAGCTGATATGACAAATATAGCGTATTATGGTCGTGGACCCTGGGAAAACTATCCTGATCGCAAACGGAGTGCTTTCCTCGGTCTTTATCAGATGCCATTGTCACAATTCGAAACTGAATACATACGTCCTCAAGACAATGGATGCCGTACTGATGTGCGTTGGTTCAGTATATCTAATGGTTCTAACACATTGCGTATTGATGGATTACAACCACTCTGCATTCGTGCCTGGGATTATGGTGAGGAAAACCTTGAGGCGGCTCGTCATCCGTATGAAATTCAGCGTGGGCAGTTTGTAAATCTCAATATCGATTTGAATATTCATGGTGTTGGTGGCATCGACACCTGGGGGCGCCGCACACTGCCCCAATACACCATTGATGGTAACAAACCATATCACTATGCGTTCATTCTAACTTGTATTTAGTTTGTTGGTGCATAAAAAAGCCGCTCGAGAGTCATCAACGACTCGAGGGCGGCACCAACAATCTATGAATAACTAAAAACCTTTTTCTGAGAAAAAACGGAGTGTCACCACTGCGTCTTTGTTATCCTTACTAACAAATCTTTTCTAACACCTTAGAAATACCTATCTCCAATTTAACTAATAAACCTAAAACCAAATTCTAACTAACTATTAACTCTAAATAAAAACCTAAATCAATCTATATTACCTAACTAATACCTCTGTATCTTTTTGACGATGCAAAGGTACGGCGATTTTCGTTACCATGCAATAAAAATGATATACTTTTTGCAATAAAATGCATTTCTTTTGATATACATCAAGCTATTGTGTGCGAACACAGTTAAATTGTGTGCGAAAACAGTTCTTTCGGTAAAAATAAAAATGGGGAAAATCATGAGAGTATTGTGGATTTTTTGTATATTTGCACGATTTTATAAAATTTCTCACTTAGATGAATCAGATAGAAGAAAAAGAGGGCATCTTTGATGCCAGAGAACTGGGCATGCCAAAATACATTATTTTGGGTGTCCAACATTTGTTTGCGATGTTTGGTGCCACTGTGCTGGTACCTGTGTTAACCGGTTTGTCAGTGTCGTCGACCTTGCTGTTTGCGGGTATCGGCACATTGGTGTTCCATGCTATCAGCAAGTTTAAGGTGCCTGCTTTCCTTGGCTCATCGTTTGCCTTCCTGGGCGGCTATCTGTCGGTGAAGGCACTGGGCGTAGAGCAGGGAATGAGCGAGACGCTGGCTTTGGATTATGCCTGTATCGGCGTGCTCTTTGCCGGTTTGTGCTATTTCGTGATGGCCGGACTCATCAAGTCGTTTGGCATCGAGAGAGTGTTGCATTTCTTCCCACCTTTGGTTACTGGTCCTATGATTATTGCTATTGGCTTGGTGCTCTCGGGTAGCGCTATTCAGAACTGTACCACCAACTGGCCATTGGCACTCGTAGCACTTGTAACGGTGATTGTTGCCAGCATTTATGGTAAGGGCATCATCAAGATTATCCCTATCCTGCTGGGTGTGGTAGTAAGCTATAGCGTTGCCGTTGCAATGGGCGAGGTTGATTTTACTTCGCTGGGCGAGGCCGACTGGATTGGCTTGCCTTTCAGCAAGGAGCAGACCGCGCTGGCTGTGTGGGATAATATGGATACCACGTTCCTGATTTCTACTATCATCGCCATCATGCCTATCGCCATCGCTACCATCATGGAGCACATCGGTGATATGTGTGCTATCTCTTCTACTGTAGGTAAGGACTTCCTGAAGGAACCCGGTTTGCACCGTACGCTGATGGGCGACGGACTGGCTACTGCTTTTGCATCGCTGTTTGGTGCGCCTGCTAACACCACTTACGGCGAGAATACCGGTGTGCTGAACCTTACTAAGGTGTTCGACCCCGCTGTGATTCGTCTGGCTGCTGTCTTTGCCATCCTGCTGTCGTTCTGTCCTAAGTTCGCTTGCTTGATTGGCTTGATGCCTGCTGCTACCATCGGTGGTGTAAGCTTGATTCTCTACGGTATGATCTCGGCTGTGGGTGTTCGCAACCTGGTTGAGGATAGCGTAGATTTCAACTCTTCACGTAATGTGTTTGTGGCTGCTTTGATTCTGGTTATCGCCATCGGCGTGAAATACGGTGCCGACGATAACGTAAGCTTCGGTCCTATCCACTTCTCAGGCTTAGCCCTCTCGGCTATCGTAGGCGTAGGTCTTAACGCCGTCCTGCCTGGTAAGTTAGGCATGAAGATTAAGAGCGTTCACGGTAAGGAAAAGAAATAAAACCCAAGAATCACTTTCCCACGCAGAAGTTTTTAAAGATATTTCCTAAAACTTCGTTGGGGGTGATTTGACCGCCGGTGATTTCGGCGAGGGTGTCAAGGGCTTGGCGGAGATCTTCACTCAGAAGGTCTCCGCTAAGTTGCATTTGGAGACCGTCGATCACGCGCTGGATGTTGTCGTGAGCACGCACCAAAGCGTCGTAATGACGGGCGTTGGTAACAATGATATCGTTCTCGGTTAGGGCAGGAATATTAGCTGCCTCGTAGATGGCTTGCTCTAACTCTTCGATACCGGTACCAAACTTAGCACTGATGGTGATAAATGGGTAATTTAACAGATTGTAACTATTGTTATCCGCCTTATCGGCTTTATTTTTGATAACGATAAGCTTCTTATTTTCAGTGTGTTGTAGTATATCGTTAATTTCTTCTGTTGAAGGTTCTGCGTCAATCAGCCAAAGCACGATGCGGGCCTTGTCGATAGCGGCATATGTGCGGGTAATACCTATCTGTTCTACCTCGTCCTGGGTCTGTCGGATACCTGCTGTATCGATAAAGCGGAAGGTGATGCCGTTGATGTCGATGGTGTCCTCGATGGTATCACGGGTGGTACCATGAACGTCGCTCACAATAGCGCGATCATCCTTCAATAAGCGATTCAGAAGGGTAGATTTTCCCACGTTGGTCTTGCCCACAATGGCCACAGGGATACCTTGCTTAAGTGCCTGACCTGTTTCGAAACTTTTGGCCAAGCGGGTAATGTGATTGTCAATCGTTTTCGTTAAATCCATCAGCTCGCTGCGGTCGGCAAACTCCAAATCCTCGTGATCGGAGAAATCAAGCTCGAGCTCTAAGAGTGAGGTGAGCTTGAGCAGCTGTTCGCGCAGTTGGGCCAGCTTGGATGAAAAATGACCACGCAGCTGACTCATTGCTATCTGGTGGGTAGCCTGATTGGTTGAGGCTATCAGATCGGCTACAGCTTCGGCCTGCGAGAGGTCCATCTTGCCGTTCAGGTAGGCACGCTGGGTAAACTCACCTGGGCCCGCCTGGCGACAACCGTTGGCTATCAGCAAGGCTAATACCTTATTCAGGATATAACGTGAACCGTGACACGAAATCTCTGCGCTCTCTTCGCCCGTGTAAGAGTGGGGGGCACGGAATACGCTTACCAGAACCTCGTCGACAATCTCTTCGCCGTTCCTGATATGCCCATAATGAATGGTGTTGGGCTGGGCGTTTGTGAGGTCCTTGGTAAATACACGAGAAAGAATCTCAAGTGTTTCGTTACCTGAGATTCTTACTATTCCTATTGCTCCGCCAGGGGCGGTAGCGAGTGCGCAAATTGTGTCGACCGACATTAAACGTTAAAGATTAAACATTAAACATTAGATGCGGTCGAGAACTTTTTCGATAAGGGTATCGATGCTGTTCTTGTACTCGGTGTTCATCTTCTGGGCGTAGCGGTTGGCGATAACCATGCAGCAGGTCATAGCACGATGACCCAGCAGCGATGCCATACCGGCGAGGGCTGATGACTCCATCTCGAAGTTGCAGATCTTCAAGCCATCATACTCAAAGCTCTCAATCTTCTCGTTCTGCTTGGGATCCTCGATGTTAGCACGCAGCACACGACCCTGAGGACCGTAGAATCCACCACACGAGATAGTATAACCACGAACCATATCGTCCTTTGCAATGCGGTCGATAAGCTCAGCATCGGCTACCGATACGTAAGGAGCGCCCTTGATGGGGTTCCAGTTCATGTGCTGCTTAAAAGCCTCTTCAAGCTTCAGGTCGCACACCTTATTACGGTCGGCATAGTAGTTCAGCAAACCATCAAAACCAATGCTCTTTACGCTGGCTACGAAACATCCGGTAGGGGTGTTGGGCTGCAAACCGCCACAGGTACCGATACGTACCATGGTGAGGGTGCGATGCTCGGCTTTCTCCTCGCGGGTGTTATAATCGATGTTGGCGAGCGTGTCGAGCTCGTTGGCTACGATATCAATATTGTCGCAACCGATACCGTGACTCTGTACAGTGATGCGTTTGCCTTTATACATACCTGTGATGGTGTGGAACTCGCGACTGCTAACCTCGCACTCCTTTGAGTCGAAGTGAGCTGCAACGGTGTCTACTCGGGCTGGATCGCCTACCAGCACCACCTTGTCGGCCAGCTGTTCTGGCTTCAGATGCAGATGGAAACATGAACCATCGGCATTGATAATCAGTTCTGATTCTGGAAAATTCTTCTTCATAGACTGTATGTATTATTTAATTTTACTTTTTATTTCTGCATTACGGATTGCTTTATCCAACTGTTTTACGTTGGCGTTCAGCTCTACCACCTCGGCTTCGAGCTTCAGAATCTCGTTCTTCAGCACTTTTCTACCGTTGGTGTTGGCTGTGTGATACTGCTGGCGCAACTGGGCCAGGCGTGCGTTGGCGGTATCCAACTTGCTCTGCTGTTCCACCAGCTCAGGGTAGAGCGATTTGGCTTCTTTCGATTGGAAGTTTACTGTCGCTTTACCTTTGTTGTTTGTTTTTTCGACTGATGTGCCAGCGGCGTATTTCTGCTTGATACGCTCGAGGGCAGCCTGACGCTCAGCGCCATCGCCCCAGGTATCAGCAATGCTGGTGATATCAGCCAGATGTCGGATCTGCTCTTCTGAATACACGGTGCCATCGTAAGTCTTACGTGTCTCTGATGGCACGAAGATATAGATACATACCTTGCCCTCAGGCTGGCGACGATCGCTGGCGAAGTAACCGATACGGTTTGTTTCGTCGATAGCGTACATGTAGTCGTTGGCCTCAGAGTTGAAAGGCATACCGATATTCTCGGGTTTCAGGAATGAACCACTACGCGAGTCGTAGCGTGTCACAAAGATGTCGTAGCCGCCAATACTCTCTTCGCCCTTACCGGCAAAGTAGAAGGTTACGCCATCGGCAAGCATAAAGGGGTAGGAGGCCTCGCTGATGCCCTCGCTGATACCAGTAAGGCGCTGCGCACGGCTCCATTCGTTACCCAGTTTGTCGGATGTGAAGAGCTGCTGCAGCGTGTCGACAGGCTGACTGAAGTACACCTTGTTGCCCATCTCGTTGATGTAAAGGCAACCCTGCTGCTGATTGTTGAAGAAGGTGCCCGTAGGCATCAGCTTACCCGATTCTGAAGAGAGTCGGATTGAAGCCAAGAACTGCTCCTTATCGGTTACGATACTGTCGATAATCACAATTTGCTGTGTCATCTCGCGCATATTGGTGATGCGTGGATCCTCCTGTGGCTCTTCGATCACAGGCACGGGTTTTGTTTTGGGCTTTACACGTTTACGTTTCTGTGCTGCCATCGGGAGCGACAGCAGTACGGCCAATGCAAGTATCGTAATCTTTCTCAGGTTCATATCCTATTCTTCTATTAGTTTGTTGTCAGCGTTCAGCGCGTTCCACATGCTGTAGCGGGCTTCAGGGTTCATCTGCTCGATAGCATCGTAGATGTGCTTGATGTCGGCGCGATGCGAGTGGGTCTCGTAGGGACAGAGTTTCTGCTGTTTCTGATAACCCTGCAACTCAGCGTACTGCTTGATGTCTTTCTCCTCGATCATACACAGCGGACGGATGATGGCGAGTGGCATCTTGCGCATCCTGAGTAGGGCGGGCATGGTGTCGAATCGGCCTTGGAAGGTGAGATTCATCAATGCCGTATGCAGCAGGTCGTCCTGATGATGCCCTAAGGCAATCTTGTTGCAGCCTAACTCCTGCGCCAGATTAAACATCTGCTTGCGGCGGTTCCATGAGCACAGGAAACAGGGCGTTTTCTGCTTGCGGCGACGGGCTGCGTCGGTAGGTTCCGAATCGGCTGTAGCGTCAACCTCAAAGCTAGTAGTTAGCACGTGGAGCTTTACGCCCAGGTTGTCGCAGAACTGCTGCAGGTAGCTGGTGTCGGTCTCGTAGTGGATGTTAGCCATCCTAACGTGCAAGGCCTCTACCGTAAAACGTGGGTGCTGTATGCGCGAGCGCTTGGCCAGCATTTCGAGCAACAGGAGCGAGTCCTTACCGCCCGATAGGCCCACGAGTATGCGGTCATCATCTTCTATCAGATGATAAGTAGCCATCGCCTTGACAAAACGCTCATTGAGACGATGCCAGAGGCGATGGCTCTCTTTATCTTGATTAAGCTTCTCCACGCAGATGCTTATCCATATTCAATGCAGCACGACGGCCATCACCCATAGCGAGGATGACTGTTGCACCACCACGCACGATGTCGCCACCAGCGAAGATCTCAGCACGAGACGACTGCATCTCCTCGCTCACAGCGATGGTGTTCTTGCGGCCCAGCTCCAGGCCCTCGATACTCTTTGGTACCAGTGGGTTTGGTGATACGCCAACGGCCACAATCACCTGATCAACATCGAGTGTTACGGTCTTACCCTCAACGGGAACAGGACTGCGGCGACCTGATGCATCGGGCTCGCCCAGCTCCATCACCTGCAGAACGGCCTGCTTAACGGCACCCGTCTCGTCGGCAATATACTCGATAGGATTATGCAGGGTGAGGAACTTAATGCCCTCTTCCTTAGCATGCTTCACCTCTTCCAGTCGGGCTGGCATCTCAACCTCACTACGACGATATACCAAAGTAACATCGGCACCCAGACGCTTGGCTGTACGACATGAGTCCATAGCGGTGTTACCACCACCTACAACCAGCACGCTCTTGGCGGGGTTCAATGGAGTATCGGTCTTGGGGTTGGCAGCATCCATCAGGTTCACACGGGTAAGGTACTCGTTACTTGACATGATGTTGATGCTGTTCTCGCCAGGGATATTCATGAAGTTAGGCAGACCTGCACCAGAACCTACGAAGATACCCTTGAAGCCCTGAGCTTCAAGCTGCTCTACGCTGATGGTCTTACCCACAATCACGTCGGTCTGGAAGTGAACGCCCATCTTAGCCAGATTCTCGATTTCTACATCTACAATCTTATTTGGCAGACGGAACTCGGGGATACCGTACTTCAGCACACCACCGATTTCGTGCAATGCCTCAAATACATATACATCATAACCTTTCTTCACCATATCGCCAGCAAAGCTCAGTCCGGCAGGACCCGAACCAACTACGGCAATCTTCATACCGTTGGCTGGTGCAATCTCAGGCAGACTGATGTTGCCGCTCTCGCGCTCATAGTCAGCTGCGAAACGCTCCAGGTAGCCGATGGCTACAGCGGGCTCGTTCATCTTCAGGTGGATACACTTGCTCTCGCACTGCTTCTCCTGAGGACAAACACGTCCGCACACAGCGGGCAGAGCAGAGGTGTTCTTCAGCACCTTAGCAGCAGCCAGGAACTGACCGCGCTCGATGTTCTTGATGAACGATGGGATATTGATGTTTACAGGACAGCCCTCAACACAGGTTGGTTTGGCGCAATCCAGACAGCGCTTAGCCTCGGTCATTGCCATCTCCTTGGTAAGTCCGATGTTTACCTCCTCGGTACGTGTGGTAGCACGATAAACGGGGTCGAGCTCAGGCATAATCACGCGCTCAATCTGAGTGCGCTCTTTTGGTTTCATGCTCTTTCTGAGCTCATCGCGCCAAGCAGCATTGCGGTCGGTCAGCACCTCGATGGGATCGTTGGTAGGATCGCTGTCCATCTTGATGTCGGTACCTTTAGCCTCGGCTTTCTCCTCGGCGTTCAGACTGTCCAGATGCTCCTCGTAGTGGGCCAGCTCCTCCTGCTCTTCGCGCTTAAAGGTGCCCATACGCTTAAACATCTCGTCCCAGTCAACCAGAGCACCATCAAATTCAGGACCGTCGATACAAACAAACTTGGTCTTGCCTCCGATAGTGAGTCGGCATGCGCCACACATACCTGTTCCGTCAACCATAATGGTGTTCAGGCTAACTTCGCAAGGAATGTTGTGCTTCTGAGCGGTGAGGTTCGAGAACTTCATCATGATTGGAGGTCCGATGGCGAATACCTTATCCACGTGTGGCTCCTGCTCAATGAATTTCTCGATACCAACGGTTACTACGCCCTTCTCGCCGTAGCTACCGTCATCGGTCATAATGATTACTTCGTCAGAACTTTCGCGTACCTTATCCTCAAGGATAATCAGGTCCTTTGAGCGACCTGCCATTACTGAGAGCACACGGTTGCCAGCAGCCTTCAGGGCCTGGATGATGGGCAGCATAGGAGCAACGCCCAGTCCACCACCTGCGCAAACTACCGTTCCGTAGTTCTCAATCTTAGTGGGGTTACCTAATGGACCAACCACGTCGGTCACATAGTCGCCCACATTCAGGGCACAGAGTTTTTTAGATGAGAGTCCCACCATCTGTACAACCAGCGTGATGGTACCCTTCTCGATGTCTGCGCCAGCGATGGTCAGCGGCATGCGCTCACCTTTCTTGCCTACGCGCACAATCACAAAGTTACCGGCTTTACGGCTCTTTGCAATCAGTGGAGCTTCGATCTCGAAGAGAAATACTTTCTCAGAGAACTGCTCTTTTCTAACGATTTTGTTCATAAGTATTTGTAAGTTGTTGATTAATCAATCATGTCGCAACCCATGTAGGGTACGAGTGCTGCTGGGATCTTGATACCGTTTTCGGTCTGATTGTTCTCCAGCAGGGCAGCCACGATACGAGGCAGAGCCAAAGCCGATCCGTTCAGTGTGTGGCACAGCTCGGTCTTCTTGGTCTCGCTGTTACGATAGCGGCACTTCAAGCGGTTAGCCTGGTAGGTGTCGAAGTTAGATACACTTGATACCTCGAGCCAGCGTCCCTGAGCCTCTGAGTAAACCTCGAAGTCGTAGCAGATAGCGCTTGTAAAGCTCTGATCGCCACCGCAAAGCAGCAGAATACGATAGGGAAGCTCTAACTTCTTGAGCAGGCCCTCAACGTGTTCCAGCATCTCCTTGTGGCTCTCCTTTGAGTGCTCGGGCTTATCGATACGTACAATCTCAATCTTCGAGAACTCGTGCAAACGGTTCAGTCCGCGAACGTCCTTACCGTATGAGCCAGCCTCACGACGGAAGCACTCTGTGTAAGCACAGTTCTTGATAGGCAGATCCTTCTCGTCGAGGATCACGTCGCGATAGATGTTTGTTACAGGTACCTCGGCTGTTGGGATGAGATAGAAGTCGTCAACCTCGCAGTGGTACATCTGTCCCTCCTTATCGGGCAGCTGGCCTGTACCGTAGCCTGATGCAGCATTAACTACTGTAGGAGGCATAATCTCGGTGTAGCCGCTCTTACGGGCCTCGTCGAGGAAGAAGTTGATGAGGGCACGCTGCAGACGGGCACCCTTACCGATATAAACGGGGAATCCGGCACCAGTGATCTTTACGCCCAGATCAAAGTCGATGAGGTTGTATTTCTTGGCCAGCTCCCAGTGGGGCAGGGGATTAGCGATACCAAGTGATGGGTTAACGTCCCAGTTTCCAACGGTGTCGTTAGCGGTGCACTCCTTCAGGTTGCTCTTTACTACGTGGTTATCCTCAGCTACCTTGCCCTCGGGAACCTCGTCGTAAGGGATATTAGGAATCTGGCACAGCAGAGTGGTCATCTCCTCCTGAGCCTTAGCCATAGTCTCGTCGAGCTCCTTTGACTTCTCCTTGAGCTGAGCCACCTGAGCCTTTACCTGCTCGGCCTCGTCCTTCTTGCCTTCCTTCATCAGACGGCCTATCTGTCCTGAGAGCTGCTTCTGCTCGTTCAGGCATTTATCAAGTTCCTGCTGAGCTTCGCGACGCTGCTTGTCAACGGCCAGTACATTGTCGATAGCCTCCTTGGCGCCGGCGAAGTGTTTCTTCTCCAATCCGCGAATTACGCGTTCTGTTTCCTCATTGATGAGTTTGAGTGTTAACATCTTAAATACGTATTTATTAGTTTATATTCTTTATCTAAGGCGCAAAGGTACAAATAATCGGTTAAATAGCCAAAGAAATAAGCTAAAAAAAGCAGAAATCCCGCTACTCCTTGCGGAGTGCGGGATCCTGTTGTTTGTTTGGAATAAGTGTTTCTTAATAATTCTCTTAGGCCTCAGCGTTTGGAATTACTGATACAACGCTCTTGTTGTACTTGCCCTTGTGGAAGTTTACGGTACCATCTACGAGAGCGTAGAGAGTGTCGTCCTTACCGATGGCAACGTTGTTACCAGGATTGTGCTTTGTACCACGCTGGCGAACGATGATGTTACCAGCAACGCACTGCTGACCACCGAAGATCTTGATGCCAAGTCGCTGAGCTGCGCTCTCACGACCGTTCTTAGAACTACCTACACCTTTTTTATGTGCCATAATGTTGTTCCTCCTACGTTTTTAAGCGATTACCGACTTGATTACTACTTCTGTGAACTGCTCACGATGACCGTTGCGAACGCGATAGTCCTTACGACGCTTCATCTTGAAAACGATGACCTTGTCACCCTTTACGAGTGGGTTCACTACTTCACACACTACTTTTGCTCCGTCTACGGTGGGAGCGCCTACCTTTACTGCACCGTCAGCATCTACGAGCAGTACCTTGTCAAATTCAACAGTCTTGCCTGCCTCAACATCCTTGATGTGGTGCACGAAGAGCTTCTTGCCCTGCTCGGCCTTGAACTGCTGACCCTGAATTTCTACAATTGCGTACATTTGCTTTTTATTTGTATTTAGGGGTTTTTCCGCGAGGCGGCATACGTTCGTACACACTTAACTCTGCCCCAACGGACTCTAACGGGGTGCAAAGGTACATATTTTAATTGATAGTTGATAGTTTATAGTTGATAGTTTATTATTATTTATGAAAAATTAACCTTTCGGGTAGGGATAAAAAAAAGAGCAATGACTTTCGCAAGCGATCGCTCCATATCTTCAATAGGTATTAGTCTTCTAAGGTAAAAAGATTGTTTTCAGGATAACGGTGGCAAAGGTAAGGCTTTTTTTGGAAACTCACAAATTTTTTCGCGTTTTTTTTTGACGAATCGGCTCTGTGCACCTACACAAAGTTGTATTTTAAACAAAATTAACAAAAATTGCTATGTAAACGATTGCAAAATGGGGGTATTTTGATAGTTAAGAATTTAGAATTATGAACAAAGAGGAGGGGGGGATTTATTTAGTTGATTTCTGAAGTTTTTTCAGTCGGCGTTGTGCGTCGCTGGCATCAGGGTATAATTCGAGTGCTTTCTGATAGTTGCGGATAGCGGCTTCGGTCATGTGTTCGTGTTCGCACTCGCGACCCATGATGGTGTATTCGGCAGCCAGGCGCTTCAGCATCTCGCGCTTGGCATCCAGTTCGTTCTTCAGCTGGGCCATCTCAGCTTCGTGGTCGGCCTTCAGGCGTTCTATCTCGCGTTTCTGGCGATTGATAATCTCCAGCTTATGACGGATATAACGACGGATATGCGGCTTCTCGATATCGTAGCGCAGATGGATGGCTTTGAAGAAAGAGTCGAGGAATAATTTGAAATCACCTCGGTCAAAGGCGGTTACGGCATCGTGGTATTCGCGGTCGGCCTTACCTTCCTGCAGGGCCTGGTTAATTATCTGCTGGTTGTTGTACTGATTGGCAAACCTTACTACCTCGGCGCGTACAAAGATATCGCTGGGGCGCAAGGGCTCTTTCAGTGTGATGCCTTCGAGCGATGTACAACGCGAAAGGGCCACATAAGTCTGTCCGCCTGCAAAAGCGCCACCGCCACCAAAGTCGATCGAGATTTGCGAGAATGTCAGTCCCTGACTCTTGTGTACCGTTATGGCCCATGCCAAGCGCAGCGGGAACTGGGTATAGGTGCCTAAAAGTTCTTCCTCAATTTTCTGTTCCTTCTCGTTAAAGGTGTAGCGCATGTTCTCCCAGATGTCGCGCTCCACGTCAAACTCCTCGTTATCTTCGGTCATCACGCCAATCACGCCGCCTTCCTCGTCGATATACTCGATGGTGCCCAGCGTACCGTTAACCCAACGCTTCTCCTTATCGTTCTTGATAAAGATAATCTGTGCGCCTGGTTTCAGGTGCAGTTCCATAGGTGTGGGCAACGAGCTCTCGGGGAAGTTGCCTTTGATTTCGCCCTTAAACATACTCACTTCGCCGTCCAGCGCATCCAGCTGCTGGTCGTTGATGAAATCAACGGTATCCCTGCGGGCAGCGAGGGTTACTGTTAGTTGGGTGGTGGCTGATGGGTGTTGGGTGTTAGTGGTTTGTACGCGATTGTTCAGCGAATCCAGATCGTGCTGGGTGGCGGTGTTGTTGCGGATGCGATCCAGGATGGCGATAAACTTATCGTCGGTTTGGCGATACACTTTACGCAGCTCGATAGATACAATCGGCATGGTCTGCCACACTTTGGCGTTAAAGAAATAAGCCGAAGGGTAGAAGGGCTGCAACAGCTGTCGGTCGTCGTCCTTCAGCACAGGCTCCAGCTGGTAGATATCGCCCACCAGCAACAGCTGTTTGCCACCAAACGGCTCGGGGTTACGCGTGTACGCGCGTAATACCTTATCTATAAAGTCGATAATATCGGCACGCACCATCGATATCTCGTCGATGATAATCAGCTCCACCTCGCGTATCAGTTTGCACTGGGCGCCGTTATATTTCAGGGTTTTCTTCAGGTTCTTCCAACTGTACTGCACATCGTTGGGCAATAGTGGGTGGAAGGGGAGTTTAAAAAAGCTGTGAAGTGTTGATCCACCTGCATTGATAGCTGCAATGCCGGTAGGTGCCAGTATCACGTGCTTCTTTTTGGTGTTCTTCGAAACGTAGCGCAGAAAGGTAGATTTACCAGTGCCCGCTTTTCCGGTTAGGAAAAGCGAGCGCCGTGTATAGTTGATGATTTGGAGAGCGTCTTGCCACTCTTTGTTGTCCAAATCAAGTTGCTGTTCTGCTTGCATTAATCTTTTTTCTCGGTAGCTTCGCCGTTATTGTTTGGTGTTGGTGTGGTGTTGGCGTTCTCGTGGTCGGCCTCACCGGTCTTGATACTGCCGTCGCCCTGCACCTCAATCAGTTCGCCGCTCTCCGAAACGTGGAGCGAGTCAACAGCGATCGAGTCGGAATCCGAAGGCATAGCCAGATAACCGCCGCAACCATACATAGCCTGTGTGAGCGAATTATCCTTTGATGCACCAAACTTAGCGTGATACTTCTGGAAGGCAGGATCCTTGAGCAAGCTACCCAGGAAGTAACCACAGATGGGCAGTGCCGTACGGTTACCCTGACCCAGCATACCCGAACGGAAGTGGATGCAACGATACTCGCCACCTACCCATGCGCCACAAACCAGGTTAGGTGTGGTGCCGATAAACCAGGCATCAGAGTGGTTGTTTGATGTACCGGTCTTTCCACCAAAGTCGGTGTCGGTCACGTCATAACCTACAAATCCTCTCAGTCGTGAGCTGGTACCGCTCATACCACCCATCAGCAGCTGCTGTACCAGGAAGGCGCTGCGGTAAGGAATGGCCTGCTCGCCCTGTGTAGGAGCCTCGTAAATTACGTTACCGTCGCGGTCCTCAATCTTGCTTACCAGTACGGGATCGTGCTGTACACCATCGTTACAAGGTGTGCAGTAGGCGCTTACCATCTCCAGCAGGTTTACGTCGCTCGAACCCAGAGCCAGGGCTGGGGTAGCGTCGAGCTTGCTCTTGATACCCATGTCGTGGGCAGTCTTTACGATATTGTCGATACCGCACTCCTGACCCAGGCGAACGGCTACCGAGTTGATACTCATAGCAAATGCCTGCTTCAGGGTGATGTCGGCGTTCGAGAAACGTCCGTCGGCATTGGTTGGTGCCCATGTCACCTCCTCGCCGTGATCCATCACCTTCATCGAGAAGTACTCGTCCTTACGGGTGTCGCAAGGGGTGATGCCCTGATTCATGGCCTCGGTGTAAACAAACAGCTTGAAGGTAGAACCAGGCTGACGCATAGCGGTAACCTTGTCGTACTTCCAGGTCTTGAAGTCAACATCGCCCACCCAAGCCTTTACGTGTCCGGTCTGAGGCTCGATGGCCACAAATCCGCAGTGCATAAAGCGCTCCATATAGCGCAGCGAGTCGAGTGTAGAAATCTCTTTCTCGATATAGCCAGTCTCGCTGTCGTAGTCGAACAGGCGTACCTTATGAGGCAGGTTCAGATAGTAATCGATAGAATCCTGATTATCCTCGAACTTTCTACTCAGATATTTATAATAAGGTGTCTTCTTGGCCAGATCCTCGATAAAGTGGGGTATCTCAACGTGGCGCTCGTCCTGCCAGGGATTAGTGCTGCCCCAGTGCGAGTTAAAGCTCTTCTGCACCTGTTTCATCTGCTTTACGGCAGCCTCCTCGGCATACTTCTGCATGCGCGAGTCGAGTGTGGTGTAAATCTTCAGTCCCTCGGTGTAGTAAGCGTATTTGTTGTTCTCGCCGTAGTAGTCGGTACACCAGCTCTTCATAAAGTCGGCCACAGCCTCGCGGAAGTAGTTTGCCTCGCCGTCGTAGGCATTCTCCACGCTATAGTCGAGCTTAATTTCCAGCTGCTTCAGCGAGTCGCACTCCTGCTTGGTCAGGTCGCCGTGCTGGTGCATCAGGTCGAGCACAATGTTACGGCGCTTCAGCGAGTTGTTGGGGTTAATCAGCGGGTTGTAGTAGGTGGTAGCCTTCAGCATACCTACCAGCACAGCTGCATTCTCGGTAGTGAGATCCTTTGGCGAGCAACCAAAATAAGTTTTACAAGCTGTCTTGATACCGAATGCGTTCGAACCGAAATCCACGGTGTTGGCATACTGTGTCAGAATCTCGTTCTTGTCAAAGAAGAACTCCAGCTTGTAGGCAGTAATCCACTCCTTACTCTTCAGGATGAGTATCTTGATACCTGGGATGTTACCCAGCAAACCTGTAGAATACTCCGAACGTGTACGGAACAGGTTCTTGGCCAACTGCTGTGTGATGGTTGATGCGCCACGTGCATCGTGATGCAGGGCGTAATCCTTCAGGGCAGCAGCAAAAGCCTGATAGTCGATACCATGATGACTGTAGAAACGCTCATCCTCGGTATCAATCAGGGCCTTCCAGAAGGCGGGGTTAACATCGTCGTAGCCTACAGGGGTACGGTTCTCGCTAAAGAACTTACCAATCTGTTTGCCATCGGCACTGAGAATCATCGAAGCCTCGGCTGGGCGCTTGTTCTTGATGGTGCTCATCGAGGGGCTCTTACCAAACAGCCACAGGAAGTTCATGTCAACGGCTCCTAAGTACAGGAAGAAAGCCACCACCAGCGAAGCGATGCCCACCAGTGTCTTTACGTACCAGGCACGTCCCTGATACAAGCCTTTATACCAAGGCCAGAAGCCTTTGATTTTCTGTTGAGCCAGATTCAGCCAGCCCATCATCTTTTCAGTTGTTTTGTTGCTCATAGTCTTGAGATATGTAACTATAAATTTGTTCTATTTCGTCAGGGTGAAACCACCTTATCTGTTCATCTTTCTTATACCATGTTAATTGTTTGCGTGCGTATCGCCTGGTGTTACCCTTTATACGTTCAACGGCCTCTTCCAGTGTCCAGGTGCCGTCGATGTAGGCAAACATCTCTTTATAACCCACCGTGTTGAGCGCGTTCATGTGGCGCATCGGGTACAAACGTTGTGCTTCGTCCAGCAGTCCGTCGGTCATCATCTGGTCAACGCGTTGGTTGATGCGGTTGTACAGTTCCTCGCGGTCGCGGTTCAGTCCGATTTTCACAATGCGGAACGGGCGTTCTTTCTTTTCGCGTTTGCGGAACGAGGTGTAAGTCTTACCTGTCATCAGGCATATCTCCAGTCCGTGCACCACGCGGCGAGGGTTCTGCTTGTCAACTATCTCGTAGTACTCAGGGTCAAGCTGTCGCAGCTCTTCCACCAGCGCTTCAAGTCCTTCGTCGGCCAGTCGGCGTTTCAGGGTTTCGCGCGTCTCATCGTCCACAGTCGGTATGTCGTCGATACCGTTGCACACAGCATCAATATACATCATGCTACCGCCTGTAAGCAGGGCATAGTCGCTATGCTCGAATTCGCGCTGCAGAATTTCCAGAACCTGTTGTTCAAAGAGCGATGCACTGTAGTAATCGTGCAGCGAGAGCGAACCCACAAAGTAGTGGGGCACTCGTCGCATTTGCTCGATTGTGGGACTTGCTGTCCCTATCTTCAGTTCCTTGTAAATCTGCCTCGAATCGGCATTGATGATAGGTATGCCAAAGTGCTGGGCTATGTCGAGACACAAGGCTGTTTTGCCTACGGCCGTTGGCCCTGTGATCACGATAAGCGTCTTAGCGGATGACACCTCTCTTCGAATTTTCGATAAACGAGCAGATATATTCTACCTCCTTAGAGTCGGGGTACTTAGCGCGGGCCTCGGCCACACCTTCCTTCATCACACCTTTTGAGTAGATGATACGGTAGGCATCGTGGATGGCCTCGATGGTCTCGTTCGAGAAACCACGACGGCGCAGTCCGATCAGGTTCACGCCAGCATAGCGGATAGGCTCCTTACCTGCAATCACGTAGGGAGGAATGTCCTGACTGGTACGGCTACCACCCTGGAACATGATGTAACCACCCACGTGCAGGAACTGGTGGAACAGGCAGCAGGCCGAGATGATAGCGTTGTCGTCAACTACTACCTCGCCGGCAAACTTGGTTGAGTTGCCGATGATACAGCCGTTACCAATCTCACAGTCGTGTCCGATATGCATATTCTCCATCAGCAGGTTGTTGTTACCCACGGTGGTCTTACCCTTCGAGGCAGTACCACGACTGATGGTTACGTTTTCGCGGATTGAGTTGTTGTCGCCAATCTCACAGGTGGTCTCTTCGCCAACGAACTTCAGATCTTGGGGCTTGGTAGAGATTGATGCACCTGGGAAAATCTCGTTATTGTTACCCAGACGGGTACCAAAGTGCAGTGTTACGCCGTTATACAGCTTGTTGTTGTCGCCGATTACTACGTTCTTGTCGATCACGCAGAAAGGGCCGATAATATTGTTGTCGCCCAGTTTTGCCTCGGGGTCAACAATTGCCATTGGGTGTATCTGATTTGCCATTTTTCTTTGAACTTTGAACTTTATTTATTCTTCACAATCTGGGCGGTGAAGGTGGCCTCGCTTACTACGTGGTCGCCTACGAATACGTAGCCCTTCATCGATGAGATACCGTGACGTACGGGTGCCAGCAGCTCAACCTTGAAAATCAGGGTGTCGCCTGGTACTACCTTCTGACGGAACTTCACATCGTCTATCTTCATAAAGTAGGTGCTCCAGCGCTCGGGCTCCTCCAGGGTGTTCAGTACCAGCAGTCCGCCGCACTGGGCCATAGCCTCAATCTGCAGCACACCTGGCATCACGGGCTCCTGTGGGAAGTGTCCCTGGAAGAAAGGCTCGTTGGCGGTGATGTTCTTGATACCTACGATAGTGGTTGCGCCCAGCTCTACCACCTTGTCAACCAGTTGCATGGGGTAGCGGTGTGGCAGCAGTTCGCGAATACGGTTCACGTCCATGATTGGCTCCTCGTTCGGATCGTAGATAGGTGCCTGGATCTCGTGCTTACGAATCTCCTTGCGCATCATGCGTGCGAACTTATTATTAATGGTGTGGCCAGGACGTGTGGCAATGATACGTCCCTTGATGGGCTTGCCAATCAGTGCCATATCGCCGATGATATCCAGCAGCTTGTGACGTGTGCACTCGTTCTCCCACTGCAGGGGCTTGTGCTGAATGTAACCCAGGTCGGTAGCGTCGCGATGCTCAACGTGCAGCATATCAGCCAGCATGTCCAGACGCTCCTGAGTGGTCTGACGCTCGTAGATAACGATGGCGTTATCCAGGTCGCCGCCCTTAATCAGGTTGGCCTGCAGCAGAGGCTCGATATCGCGTACAAACACGAATGTACGTGCGCTGGCAATCTCGGTGGCATACTTAGCGGGGTCGTCGAGTGTTGCAAACTGCGAGTTGATAAACTTACTCTCGAACGAACACATAGCGGTGATGGTAAATGCATCGTCGGGCAGGATAGTGATGCACGATCCTGTCTGCTCGTCCTTAATCTCTATCTTCTTGCGGATGATATAGTAATCCTTGGGTGCGTTCTGCTCCTCGATGCCTACCTCCTGAATCTTGTTGACGTAGAGGATGGCCGAACCGTCGAGGATAGGGAACTCAGGACCGTTTACCTGAATCAAGCAGTTGTCGATGCCCAGTGCATAGAGGGCCGACAAACCATGTTCAACGGTCGAAACGCGCGCATCGCCCTTAGCCAGTACGGTACCGCGCTGGGTATCGATTACGTTCTCGGCGATGGCGTCGATGATAGGCTGACCCTCCAGGTCGATTCGCTGAATCTTATAACCTGTATTCTCGGGTGCAGGGTTGAATGTAACGGTCAGGTTCAAACCTGTATGCAGACCTTTTCCGAACAAAGAAAAGCTGCCTTTCAGTGTTTTCTGTTTCATATCATTTATATTCTTTTTTGCAACGCTAAATTATTATTTCTCCAGTTTTTCTTTCAGGGCGTCGATTTCGCGCTGCAGGGCGGCTACCTGGCGATACATATCGGGCAGCTTGGCGTCGATGGCGCGTGCCTTGAAGTACATCTTTGGATTAACGGCGGGCGAACCAATCAGCTGCTCACCATTACCCTTGGTGTTGCTGATCACACCGCACTGGGCACCTACAAAGGTCTTGTCGGCCACCTGGATGTGTCCGGCAAATCCAGCCTGTCCGCCAACCATACACCAGGCACCAATCTTGGTGCTGCCTGCCAGTCCTACCTGAGCACTCATCACGGTGTTCTCGCCAATCTCGCAGTTGTGAGCCACCTGAATCAGGTTATCCAGCTTCACACCCTTGCGGATGGTGGTCTGTCCCATGGTGCTGCGGTCGATACATGTGTTGGCACCAATCTCAACGTTATCCTCGATTACTACGATACCAATCTGTGGAATCTTATCGTAGCCCTCGGTGTTAGGTGCAAAGCCAAAGCCGTCGGCACCTACCACGCTACCTGCGTGTATTGTAACATTATTTCCAATCTTACATCCCTGATAGATGGTTACATGGGGGTAGAACAAGCATTTCTGGCCTACCTGTACGCCATCACCAATCACGGTGTGGGGATAAATCTGACAGCCGTCGCCGATCACTGCGCCATCGCCAATCACGGCAAACGCACCGATATACACGTTCTCGCCAACCTTAGCCTTGGGCGAGATTGATGCCAGCGGGTCGATACCTGTCTTGGCGGGCTTCATGCTCTCGTAGAACTGCAACAGCTTGGCCACGCACTCGTAGGCGTTCTTCACGCGAATCAGTGTGCAGCTTACTGGGCGCTCCAGTTCTACATCCTCGTTAATCAGTACTACGCTCGACTTGGTGTCGTAAATGTAATGGGTATATTTTGGGTTTGAGAGGAACGAAATGGCGCCCTCAACACCCTCTTCAATCTTAGCGAAAGTGCGAACGGCTGCATTCTCATTGCCTTCCACTCTTCCCTGTATCAATTCTGCAATTTGTTTGGCTGTAAACTCCATATTGTTTGCAATTATTTAAAAATCCGTGCAAAGATAACTATTTTTCTTCAAATCTTTGATAACAAAGATAATATTTTCGTATTTTTTTTGAAAGTAACTGAACATTTAGCAGCTCCGAGGCTTCCGATATGTCTCTGATTTCGCCGTTTTTGTAAAGTATTTGTATCTTGTCGTCATCTACGTTGTACATGTCCTTCTGGATGGTGTTCAGACTCATCAGATAGTGGGCGTCCTCGTAAGGTATGTCCATGTGCTGGGCAATGCTGCGCTTCAGCTCGTCAAGGCGCTCGGCTGTGGGCTCTTCCTCCAGCACCTCCACCTTGAAGATGTGGCGATCCAGCATGTCGGTAGCCAGTGTGGCCAGTATCTTGTCGCTGTGGTGCTTCCAGGCCTTCATGGCACTCCAGATGTCGCTGTCGTCAAGCTCGCTGTAGTACTGCAGCGCCTCGGCATGGGTGGCAAACCACTCGGCATCGATGTCGTTCTCCAGGAAGTAGAGTAGGGCGGGCGATGCAAACACCTGCTGGCCGTTACGTATCAGCCACTTGGCGCGGTTCAGCATGTTTACCAGCACCTTTTCGTAGGCCACACATGTGCGGTGCAGATACACCTGCCAGTACATCAGGCGGCGGGTGGTCAGATAGTTTTCCAGCGAGTAGATACCCTTCTGTTCTACTACAAGCGAATCGTCTACCACGTTCAGCATCTTGATGATACGTGCGCTGCCAATGTTGCCCTCGGTAACGCCTGTGTAGAACGAGTCGCGGCGCAGGTAGTCCAGTCGGTCCATATCCAACTGACTGGATATCAGCTGGTGCAGGAAGTTCTTCGGATACTCGCCTTTGAATATCGATATGGCCAGGTTCAGCTGTCCGTTCAGCGAGCGGTTAATCTCCTCCATCATCATCAGCGAAATCTCCTCGTGACTGATGCCGCTAATCAGCGTGTTCTCCAGTACATGCGAGAACGGACCGTGACCGATGTCGTGCATCAGGATGGCGGCCTGTACCGCCTCGGCTTCCGAGTCGAAGATAAACTGTCCCTTCTGTTGCAGGTTCTGTATAGCCTCGCTCATCAGGTGGAAAGCACCCAGTGAGTGCTGGAATCGCGTATGCCTGGCCCCAGGATACACCACAGAGGCCAACCCCAACTGATTGATGCGGTTCAGCCTCTGAAAAAGCGGGTGCTCTACAATCCCGTAGAGTATGCCGCGTGGTATCTTGATAAACCCGAAAACCGGGTCGTTGATGATTTTAACCTCGCCCACTTGTTACATTGAACATTGAACATTGAACATTAGCAGATGCCGGCATCTGCCAGGATCTTGGCCATCTGCTGCTGCAGCTCCTGGGCCTTCTGTCCAGCCACCTCGTCAAAGTCCTTCTCATTGCTGGCGTAGATAATGCCGCGAGAAGAGTTAACCAGCAGTCCACAGTCCTTAATCATGCCGTACTTGCAAACCTCCTCCAGACTGCCGCCCTGAGCACCAACGCCAGGAACCAGCAGGAAGTGGTTAGGGGCCAGCTTACGGATGTCCTCAAACATCTGTCCCTGTGTGGCACCAACTACGTACATCATGTTCTCGTCGTTGCCCCATTCCTGACTCTTCTTCAGTACCTTCTCAAACAGGCGCTCGCCATTCTCGTCCTTCATCAGCTGGAAGTCGTGGCTGCCCTTATTGCTGGTAAGAGCCAGCAGCACTACCCATTTGCCATCGTAGCCCAGGAATGGTGTAACGCTGTCTTCGCCCATGTAAGGAGCAACGGTCAGCGCATCTACATTGTACTGCTCAAAGAAAGTCTTGGCGTACATCTTCGATGTGTTACCGATATCGCCGCGCTTGGCATCGGCTATAATCAGGTGCTTGGGATAGTTCTCCTGCAGATATTCGATAATGCCCTCGAAAGCAGCCATACCCTCAATGCCGTAAGCCTCGTAGAAGGCCAGGTTGGGCTTGTAGGCCACACAGTAGGGAGCAGTAGCATCAATAATGCGGGTGCTAAACTCAAACAGCATGCCGAAGGTCATCTCTTCCTCCTCATACTCTTTCTTCACAATCTCCTTCAGGCCTTTGGGCATCTTGTCCAGGTCTGTGTCCAGTCCCACGCACAGAAAGCTCTGCTTCTCGCGAATCTGTTCAATCAGTTCTTTTCTGGTCATATCTGATTTAATTCTTTAATGTTTAATGTTTAATGTATTAAAGTTCGTTTTCCTTCATGCGCTCAGCATTCTCAGCTACGGTCAGCGCATCAATCATGGCCTGAATATCGCCACCCAGGAAACCCTGCAGATCGTGTGTGGTATAGCCGATGCGGTGATCGGTTACACGACCCTGTGGGAAGTTGTAGGTGCGGATCTTAGCCGAACGGTCGCCGGTAGAAACCAGACTCTTACGACGGTTAGCGATATCGTCCACGTACTTCTGGTGCTCCTTATCATAAATAAAGGTGTACAAACGAGAGAGTGCGCGCTCCTTGTTCTTAGGCTGGTCGCGGGTCTCGGTACACTCAATCAGGATCTCCTCGGTCTCGCCAGTGTTAGGGTTCTTCCACATGTAACGCAAGCGTACACCCGATTCAACCTTGTTCACGTTCTGACCACCGGCACCACTCGAACGGAAGGTATCCCACTTGATCTCACCCTCGTTCACGTGTACCTCAAACTTGTCGGCCTCGGGCAGCACGGCTACTGTGGCAGCACTGGTCTGCATACGTCCGTTGCTCTCGGTCACTGGCACACGCTGCACGCGGTGTACACCACTCTCGTACTTCAGTGTACCGTAAACGTCGGCACCTGTTACCGAGAAGTCAACCTCCTTAAATCCGCCCACGGCACCTTCAGATACGTAGGTAATCGATACCTGCCAGCCCTTCGACTCGCAGTAGTTCTTGTACATCTTAAACAGGTCGCCAGCAAACAGGGCAGCCTCGTCGCCACCTGTTCCTGCACGTATCTCCATTTCTACGTTCTTGGCATCTTCTGGGTCTTTCGGTATCAGTGCAATCTTAATTTCCTCCTCCAGCTGTGGCTGTAACTCCTCGTTTATAGCCAGCTCCTCGCGTGCCATCTCCTTCATCTCAGGGTCGGTCTCGTTAGCCAGAATGTCCTTAGCCTCCTTAATACCGTTCAAGCACGCAATATAACGTTTGCGGGCGTCCATAATATCGCCCAGGTCCTTGTATTCCTTAGTCAGTTTAACGAATCTCTGCTGGTCGGCAATCACGGCGGGGTCGGTAATCAGGGTCGAAACCTCCTCGAATCGTGCCTCCAGTCCATCTAATTTTTGAAGAATGCTGTTACTTGTTTCTGCCATCTTATTTATATATATTATATTTGGGCGGCAAAGTTACAAAAAAATGCGAAGATTTCAAAATATTTTTGGGTTTTAATGTTGTTTTTCTGTTTTTTATCGCTATCTTTGTGCCCAAAAATGTACCAACATATGTCATTACTTAAAAAAACTTTTCAGTTTTCATGGATAGGCCTAGTAGCAACCGTGATGCTTCTCTCATCGTGTGACAATGCTCAGCAGAGTCATGATTTGGAATTCGATCGTGTGCATAACATCATGCGATATTCTGATTCCATCCCTCGTACCGTCGATAGTTTGATGGCGCTGGGTGAAATCAATCAGATGTGTGCCGACTTTTATAATATGTCGTATTACATGAGCCCGAATGTAAATCGTTCCAGTGCGATTGCTGATAGCGCCTTGATGCGTCCTGTCGTCACAGAACAGGATCGCTTCTATCACTTCCTGATAGCAGCCAATAACTCAGAGCTGGAATACACGAGTCGCCACTACGAGTCGGGCTTGCGAAAGGCTCAGCAGTTGGTCAACAGTGTTGATACCAGTTTTATCAATCGCCACTATCTGCTGCAAACGGGCTATCTGTTGGCCTATAGCAATCTGGCACTTAGCTATATCCATCTGGAACGTTCAGCCGAGGGTGAAAAGTACATGCAGCAGGTGATGAAGCTGATTGATCAGTTTGAAAAAACGTCTGTAAACGACTCTGTTGCACAGCATAATTGGGCGGCTAAACGTACGCAATTCGCCGTTGCCGCTATGATTTCTTATTGTAATATGCGCCAATGGGATGGGGCAGAGGCCTGGATGAATCGTGCCGAAAAATATCTTCAGAATATGGCGGATAATCCTCGTGTCGATAAGTCGCATTACCCCATATTCTGCTATCAGGTTAGTTGTGTCAAATCCTTTATCCTCGAAAAGGCAGGCCATCATCAGGAGGCTGCTCAGGCCTATGACGATTTTATGAAGAATCCCTTGTCAAAATCAGTGGTTGCTCGTATCAATTCGGTTTCATATCTCAATAGTAGTCATCGCTATGAGGAGGCCGAGCGTAATATCAATGATGTTGAAACTGTGATGGGACAGTTGGGCATGAAGATGGATCTTGAGACACTTAACGGTATTGTTAAGTTAAAGTTCGATGCCCATTTGGGTGCAGGTCATCGCGACTCTGCCCTTGCTGTAGCTACACGCATTCTTGACAGACTCGATTCGGCTGAGGTATGGCAGAGACGTGACAAGACAGCCGAGTTGGCTACCATCTATGATATGAGTAAGAAGGATGCCGAGATTGCCGAAAAAGAGGCTAAGATCAACCAGATGCGCATAGTTGTACTGTTGATAGTGATTGTGCTGCTTTTGGTGTTCTTCTTTATTTATGCCTTCACTCGTCGTCGTGCGGCTGCCAGCCTGAACCAGAAGAACGAGCAGCTGTTGATAGCCAATGCCCGTGCCGAGGAAGCATCGCGCATGAAGACCAGGTTTATCCAGCAGATTTCGCACGAGTTCCGTACCCCTCTGAATGTGCTTTCGGGTTTTGCTCAGGTGCTCACGGATTCGGATGCCTATCTCGACGAGAGTTTGCGTCAGGATGCCAATCGCCAGATTCTCGAAAATACCAACCGCATTACCAACCTGGTTAATAAGATGCTGGAGCTGTCGGATGTGAGCAGTCGTACGGTCATCGATCTTACCGATCAGGTTTCAGTTGAACAGATAGCCACCGATGCCATCGACGCTTCGGGTATAGACGATGCCGATCATTTAGTGTTCGAGATGCAGGCTGGCGACGAGGCTTCGTCGGTGCGCATCACCACCAATAAGCGTGCAGCTGTTCGTGCGCTCGCGCTGTTGCTCGATAATGCACGCAAGTTCACGGCACCAGCCGAGGCCTATGGTCATCATGATGCTGCTGATAAGAAACAGCGTGCCGTCTTGAAGGTAAGCATTACCGATACGCTTGTGCAGTTCATCGTCGAAGATACAGGTATGGGTGTTCCTGCCAATCAGGCTGAGCGCATCTTTGATGAGTTTGTGCAGCTCGATGAGTATTATGATGGTACGGGTATCGGACTCACGGTAGCCCGCAGTTTTGCCCGTCGTTTGGGTGGTGATGTGAAGCTCGACACCACTTATATCGCTGGTGCCCGCTTTGTGATGACGCTTCCAAGAAAATAACCAAAAATAAAGTGGCAGTGAGAATTACCTCGCTGCCACTTTGTTTTTCTTGCAGTTTTTTACATTCTACTTTACTTCTTGTTATTCATCTTATTCTTGATTGCATTAATCAGAGAATTAAGCAGAGATGTAGAAGTATTTGTATCCTGATTACCATTTGTACCTGTTGTAGTGATCAGTGTAGTGGTAGGTATCAAATTCATAACACCACCAGGTAACAGTATCCATCCGTCACCACCTTTAACAGCCTTGAGCTGCGCTCTTTCTAATTGTTTCATAATTGTTGATTTAATTAAATTTGTAATTGTACTTTTGAATTATTTGATAATAGTTTTTTAATTTCTTGGCAAATGTAAGCAAAATAATTTGGATGACGATAATAATAGCTGTTTTAATTAACATAGTTTAAATAAATATTAACTGAATGTTAACAAACTTGAAGTTATTGTTTTATTTGCCATTTTCTTGCTAACTTTGTGGCCAGATTGCTAAAAAACAAGGTAAATGAATAAACCATTCCCAATATTCACTCAACACGATGTGATGGAATGTGGCCCAACCTGCTTACGCATGGTGATGGCCTATTATGGGCGCAACTATCCGCTGGAACGGTTGCGCGATATGTGTCATATACAGCGCGATGGCGTGTCGCTGCTCGGTGTTGCTGAGGCTGCCGAGCAGTTAGGCATGCATACCACAGGCGTGAAAGCTACGCTGCAACAGTTGGTCGACGAGGTTCCACTTCCGTGTATCCTGCATTGGAATCAGGGGCATTTTGTAGTGCTCTACGAGGTGAAGCGTACCAAAGAGGGGCTACAGTTCAAGGTGGCCGATCCCGTAGGTCAGCGCATCACCTATACCGAGCGCGAGTTTCTGCGCTACTGGGCTTCGGATACCGAAGAAGGACAGCCCGCTGGTATCGCCCTGATGCTGGAACCAACACCCGATTTCAATCGCGACGAGTATGTCGAGGATGATAGCGACCGCAAGGCCCGTAAGCGCAGCCTCATGCTGTTGCTGTCGTATATGCGACCTTATAAGAAGCTCATCGCGCAGCTGTTCTTAGGGCTCACGGTGGTCTCGCTGCTGCAACTGGTACTGCCGTTCCTCACGCAGGCTATCGTCGATTTCGGTATCTCGCGCCAGGACCTCGGTTTCATCGTCCTGGTACTTATTGCGCAGCTGATGCTCATGATAGGTAGCACCTCGGTACAGTTCATCCAGAGTTGGATACTGCTTCATGTTTCTACGCGCGTAAACCTGTCGCTCTTGTCCGACTATCTGGCCAAGCTGATGCGCTTGCCTTTCAGCTATTTCGATACGCGCCTTACAGGTGATATCCTGCAGCGTATCGACGATCACGACCGTATCCAGACGTTCCTCACGGGTAGCAGCCTATCGCTGATACTCTCGCTGTTCAATATCGTGGTGTTCGGTGCCGTTATCCTCATTTACGACTGGCGCATCTTCTTTATCTTCATGCTGGGCAGTGCGCTCTATGTGCTCTGGGTACTGCTGTTCATGCGCCGTCGTGCCAAGCTCGATACCAAGTTGTTCGCCCAGAACGCGGCCAATCAGAGTAAGATTGTGCAACTTATCGACGGTATTCAGGAGATTAAACTCAACACCTGCGAGCAGCAGAAACGCTGGGAGTGGGAGCGTGTGCAGGCGCGCATTTTCCGCCTCAATATCAAGAGCCTGGCGCTCAATCAGTATCAGGAATCGGGTGCCACGTTCATCAACGAGGTGAAGAATCTGGTTATCACGGCGCTGGTGGCCATGCTGGTACTTCGTGGCGATATGACACTCGGTATGATGCTGTCGGTGCAGTATATCATCGGTAGTCTGAATGGTCCAGTCAATCAACTGGTCGATTTCATCCATCGCTATCAGGATGCCCGCCTCAGTCTGGAGCGTCTGCAGGAGGTGTACGAGAAGGACGACGAGGTGCAGCCCGATCGCCAGCTTATCAGCCAGGTGAGCGGCGATGGTGATATCCTGATCAAGAATCTTACCTACCGTTACGATAAACTGAACGACAAACCTACACTCGACCATATTGATGTGGTGATACCTCACGGCAAGACTACGGCGATTGTCGGACTGAGTGGTAGTGGTAAGACCACGCTGCTCAAGATGATTCTCGGCTTCTATAAGCCCGATGCCGGCGAGGTGGTGATAGGCTCGTCGGATCTGGAAAACTACGACAAGCGTGCATGGCGCAGGCATTGTGGTGTGGTAATGCAGGATGGTTTTATCTATTCCGACACCATCGCCCGCAATATCGCTGCCGGTTTCGAGGTGATTGATACCGAGCGACTGGTGCAGGCAGCCCGCGTGGCCGAGATCGACGATTATATCCGCCAGTTGCCGCTGGGTTATAACACCAAGATTGGTGCCGAGGGCAGTGGCTTGAGTCAGGGTCAGAAGCAGCGCATCCTGATAGCCCGTGCCGTGTATAAGAATCCCGACTACGTGTTCTTCGACGAGGCTACCAACTCGCTCGATGCGCAGAACGAGCATGCCATCATCCAGAATCTGGCCGACTTCCTGCATAATCGTACATCGCTCATCATTGCCCACCGACTCAGTACGGTGGTTGATGCCGACAATATCCTGGTGATGAGCGAGGGGCGCATTGTCGAGTCGGGTAATCACGCCCAGCTGTTAGAGCGTCGCGGCATCTATTACGAACTGGTAAAGAACCAACTGAATGTTTAGCAGAAAATGATGGAAGAAGATAGAATCGAACTACATAGCGACGAGGTACAGGACATCATCTCGCGTCCGCCATCGTCGTTGATAAAATATGGTATTACAGTCATTGCCGCTGTGGTGGCGCTGGTTGTCATTGGCAGTTTTATTTTCCGTTATCCCGATGTGGTGCAGGGTAGGGTGGTAGTCACGGGCGATACCCCTCCCAATCGTATTGTGGCCCGTGCCGATGGTCGTTTGCAGGAGCTTCGCCTGGCCGATGGTCAGCAGGTGTCAAAAGGCGCCATCATCGCTGTGGTCGAGAATACCGCCAATACCGATGATGTGGTAAGTGTGAAACAGGCCGTCGGTAAGCTGTCGGTTAGTGGCGAGCCCATCCCCTTCGCTGCCGATCAGTCGTTGCGCCTGGGTGTGGTGCAGGATGCCTATAATCAGTTCTGCGATGCCGTCGTCAGTTACAATCAGGCCGTTCGCCTCAATATCTATCGCCAGCAGATACTGTCGGCACAGAAGGAGCATGCCTCGTTGTTGCGCCACGAAAGTAATCTCAAACGTCAGCTCGAAATGAGCCAGCAGCAAGCCGATCTGGTCAAGCACGATCGCGATCGCGAAAAAAGCCTGCACGAACGCAAGCTCACTTCCGATGCTGAAATGGAGCAGAGTCAGCGCTCGTTGATCTCGGCCCAGCTCTCCGTCGAGCAGGTACGTACCGACATCTCGCAAACCCAACTCAGCATTGCCCAGATAGATAATCGTCTGGCCGAGCTTCAGGTGCAGTACCAGCAGGATATGCAGCATGTTACGGCCACGCTGCAGTCGGCGCTCAACACCCTCAAGGTGGCCATCGGTCAGTGGGAGCATCTCTATGCCCTTGTGGCCCCAGCATCCGGCAAACTGTCGTACACCAATGTGTGGGCGGTCAATCAGAATATCACTACAGGTCAGCATATCTTCTCCGTTGTCGAGTCGCGCAAATCATGCTTTGTGGGTAAGGTTCTTCTGCCAGCCACAGGCTTCGGTAAGGTCAAGGAGGGCCAGCGTGTAAACATCATGCTCGATGGCTATCCCTATCTCGAGTTCGGCTATCTGCGTGGCACGGTAAGCGGTCTTTCAGCAGTCGCCAATCAGGATGTGTATGTGGCCACCATCACACTGCCACAGGGCCTGCATACCACCGTTGGACGTGAACTACGGTTCACTGGCGAGTTGAGTGGCCAGGCCGAGGTCATCACCGAGGATATCAGCCTTGCCGTCCGCATCATCCAACCCCTGCGGTACATCTTCCATCACAACGTATAAAACGAAAAACAGAGGGTGCCCAGTTGGACATCCTCTGTTTCTTTTGTTAATACCCCATACACGAGGTGGCTCCCAATGCCGTCACTATCGCCGTCGCGATCGATGCTATCATCTGCACGATAAACTTAAATGTTTCTTTCTTTGTCATAATTTAATGTTTAATGTTTAATCTCCGATTGGCTCATTGCTGTGACCGCCGCCTCCGGTATTACCACCAGTGTTTCCACCGGTATTACCGCCCTGGCTGCTACCACCACCGCCACTGTTACTTGGTTTATCCTCCTCCTCGGTCAGCTGTCCAGCAAATGTCTCTGCATTCACAAACTCCGCCTTCTTGATAAACTCTCTGCTCGAGATGTTGGTCTCAGCCTCCTGGTCGGGTAGGAACCTAATGTGCAGGGCCTTCAGGTTCTTGGCTGGCGAGAAATCCTCCTTCTTCAGGGCTCCACCTTTCTCGTTCTCGATGGTGGTGAAGAAGATGCCCAGACCGTCGATCTTTACTCGTTTCGAGTTCAGGAGCATTTCCAGCAGACAGCTTCTGAATTTCTCCAGCACTCCGAATACCACGTCTGGGGTGTAGATGCTTCCGTGTTCCGAGATGTGGTTGGCCATCTTGCGGGTGTTCAGTGTTTCGATGGTTTTTCCGTGGGCAAACCACTTACCGTAAATCTTCGAGTTCTTGATGTTGTTCTGCTTCAACAGATAAAAAATCTTTGCCATAATGTTGTGTGTTTTAATTTTAAAATGGTTAATAACTAAGTGTTGTTTGTGTCTCTCAAAAGTTTTGCGCGCTTTGTTTTTGATTAACGATGCAAAGGTACAAAAAATATTTCAAACTACCAAATATTTTAGCCACTTTTTTATCAAAAAGCAAAAATATTTTGGTTATCCATTTCGTACGCCAAGAACCGTAATTTTTTCGCCTCAAAAATTACGGATTTCGCTCAAATAAGTATAACCTCGTCTGCTATGCTCACCTCCACACCGCACGCCGCACGCCGCAACTTTTCCGTACTTCACACTCGCAGCATTTTGTCTTTAGAATATTATATATTATTATATATATTATAATATATATAATAATATATAATATTTATAATACTAATTAATCCACATCCACCATCGCACCCCTCCACACCGCAAAACCAAAAAGTTGCGGCGTGCGGCGTGCGGTGTGATGCTATCACCACTACATGCATTTTAGCGGAGTTTAGAGGCTCGTTTTTTGCATTTTAGCGGAGTTTACAAGCCTAAGCCAAAAACAAATGTTAGGTTTATTCGTATTAAAAAACAATTGATTAATACCATAGACGAAAAGTTCTCCAAAGGCTTAGATAGTAGCTGGTGATTGGCTACCCAAAAGCAACCAGAAAGAATGTGGCTCTGGCCTTAGGCGGTATCAGTAGGATCGGTTCTCTTTATCAGAAATAGGCGAGTATTCCCTCATAAAATTGGCAAGAAGTGGTAGTTATTCCCTCATAAAATTGTCGCGACAGTGGCGCGACAATTACAAGAAGAATTCGGCCGGAAAGGATTTGATGAGAAAAGTATCCTTTGAGGACAAGGAATTAAACGAGACAGTGGTTGTTCGGAAATTCCGAACTACCACTCAACATGGAGCTATAGAGGGGAAAACTGTACTACCCTAGAAAAAGTTGAATGGATTTTACCTTACCCCTGCCAAAAGCTGAATCATTCTCTCTAAACCCTTGTTTTTTGTTGAAAGACGATTATTTTTATTCTTAGTTTTTTCTTTATTTCACTTATTTGGTGTATCTTTGCATGCAATAATACAAATAAAAATAGTGAACAGAAACTGCAATATAGTAGAATACCCTCGCGCCAAGAAAATCGTAGTTAGTGGCGATATTCATGGTGATTTTACTCAGCTCGTATTTAAGTGCTGCGTACAGTATGAAATGACCGATACACTTATCATTGTAGCTGGTGATTGTGGATTCGGTTTTGAAAGGCCCGGCTATTATGAGGCTGTTTACAATCGTTGTCGCGACCGGCTTTCAAAATCCAATAACTGGATAGTTTTTATAAGAGGAAATCATGATAATCCAGCTTATTTTAATAGACTACCAATCAAACACCAACGCTGGCGTACGTTATGTGATTATTCGGTAATTAAGGCTTGTGGTCATACGATTCTTTGTGTAGGTGGTGCAACATCCATCGACAGAACTCTTCGTATGGCTTCTAATAAATTTCATTTGCCCAATCCAAATGATCCTCTTTTGCCAAATGTTTATTGGTCAAATGAACTCCCTGAATTTAACAAGGAGAAGCTTAATAAAATTGATCAGCAATGCGCTGTCGATACCATAATTACCCATACTTCACCATCGTTCTGTGAATTATCATCACACCATTTCTTGGAAAGCTGGGCTGAGCATGATGTAGATTTGTTGGACGACGTAAGGTATGAGCGCCAGGTGATGGACGATATCTATAGTTATCTTTATAGCAAGAATCATCCTTTAAGATATTGGTATTACGGACATTTCCATGAGAGCTGGCATGCCGAAATAGATCAGGTAAGATACCACATGCTCGATATAATGGAGTTAAGAGAGATTCTTTAAGAAATATGAGTTTTTTCTAGCTAATTATTTGTTACATCGCTTTTTATTTGTATCTTTGCAATTGTAAATGAATCAACTATGTCTGAAGAGAATTTAACGGAAGGTTATTCTATATTAGAGGAGACTTGCATGTTGGTATGCGAGCCTCCATATCAAAATCTTGATACGTTATTGGAAGATTTGCCCAATTTTAGTGGAGCTGGTTTTTATACTCAACTACGACGCATTGCTGAACATCCAGCATTCGAACCAGTTGAGAATGAAGAGAAGATCTTTAGCGCTGCGGGTGATACATGTGATGACTATCAGAATTTGATTAATGCAGCAAGGAAAGCTGTTGAGCATGGTTATCGTGTTTTTATATTGCCAAATCCAAAGAGGTTTAGAACGCCTGACTTTATTTTTGAACGCAAGGGTGTATATAAACTGTTTGATTTAAAAACCATTTCGGGATCGAACTCGGTTGATAATCGTTTAAAAGAATCTGTTGGTCAAACTAACCGTGTGTTGCTTCATATGGTTTCTAATTATGAACCTCGTCCATTGGCTAAGAGTATAAAGCATTACTTCGAACTGAATCCTGAAGCAATAGAGGTTCTTGTAATAAAAGGAAAGAAATTTATCTCTATTGTTCGCAAAGACACATTAGGCGAATCATATATCAAATACTTTATGGTGAAATATACAAAATAAAAAACCACCCCGGAAGGTGGTTTTTAAATGGGCAGTATCGATAAAGCCTTGCCCCTCGCGGGATTCTACCCGGATAGCCAAAACAGATGTTCTGACGGTGCAAAGATAAAAACATTTTCAATAAGTTCCAAATATTTTGGGATTTTTTTTTTAGTAGAAGTGATTTTATATAAGAAATCTTTGTATATTTGCACCCAAAAGAACTATCAAAATGAAAATAGAGCAGATATACGAGGTTATTGCCAAGGAGGGCTTTCCGCTCTAACATTGCAAACTATTGATAACTGTATAAAGGAGATACAAGATGGGACAGAAGATTTTCCTAGATTTAATCTATCAGAGCATGCAGGACTCTGCACAGCAGGTGCGCCGCTCATTGGGGCGTCCATCATCGCGAGCTACGCGACAGCAAGCATTACGTCAAGTAGCCATGCTGAAGGCTGCGAAGGAAGCCCAGCAAACTGGCAAATAGATGAGTGCTAAGAAAAACTGATTGAACAATGGGCCAGGGCTGCCAATCTGTGGGAGGATGACTCTGAACAGATTCTTGTCGCCATGGGTAAAGTATACTGCTGATGCCGAAGTGATTGCTGAGTCAAAAAGAAGAGATTTCACAGGTATGTATGCACTCTATGATGGTTGTATCATAATAAACGAAGATTGGTGGGAATATATCCAGGAACACTTTGATGAATTATGCGTTTTTGCCACGCAGTCGTTCTTTGACTACGTCAAACAATACAATGACGCTATGAAACTCCTGAGATTTAGAACAACAGGGTTTAGTTTTATTGGAAAACTATAGAATAATAAGGCCATTCATCAAAGCCGCGTAATCGCAATATTGCTAATGCATTCTTCAAGGCTGGTTTTATCGATACTTGGGGACGTGGTTTCCAAAAAATTCAAGACGGATTTGAACCAGCAGGAATTCCTATGCCTAAGGTTGAGAATTTCTGCGGAGGAGTGAGGGTAACAATACAGCGAACCAAGTTCATGCAGATGATGAATGTCACTAGTGATGTCACTAGTAATGTCGTAAGTGATGTCACTAGTAATGTCGTAAGTGATGTCAGTAGTTCTGTCGGTAGTTTGTCGGTAGTGCAACTTACTGATAGACAGAAGAAAATACGCGAATTGATACTGAAGGATTCTTTTATTTCAGCACAGCAAATGTCAGTAGTTCTGTCAGTAGTTACACGAACTATATGGCGTGATCTTGCAGACTTGCAAAAGAAGGGGGTTTTGATTCGTGAGGGCAACACAAGTGCTGGTCATTGGCTTTGGGTTGGTCCTATAGTAGATAATAAATAAGTAAAAGGCAATTAAAGAATAGCTTATGTCAAAATTTAACGAACACAGCTTGGAAATGACCATCATAGAGCTGTTCTGCTGGATTACGCGGTTGAGAGCGGTCAGGACTTTGACGAGCTACTGATTGAGAAGAATCGCTATGGTGCCATGTGGCTGCACTTTGCGGTAAGGCCGAAAGATAATCGGCACAAAATACTATTTATTAATGCATAAAAAAACAGCGGAGGGCATTGTGCTCTCCGCTGCGTTTTTATAGATGTAAATAAAATTACTCGTAATCGAATGTACCGAACTCGCTCTTGATGTTGAGGCTCTTCTTGCCTTCCTCGATATGTCCTACTACCTGAGCATCGATGTTGAAGCTCTTTGAGAGGGCGATGACCTGATCGGCAACCTCGGGACGTACGTAGATTTCCATGCGGTGACCCATGTTGAATACCTGGTACATCTCCTTCCAATCGGTACCTGAGCACTCGTGGATGGCACGGAACAATGGGGGTACAGGGAACATGTTGTCCTTGACGACGCGGCAGTTGTCGTTCACGAAGTGGAGCACCTTGGTCTGGGCGCCGCCTGTGCAGTGTACCATACCGTGGATTTCGGGACGGAGCTCGTCGAGCAGTTTCTTGATAACTGGTGCGTAGGTGCGGGTGGGTGAGAGCACGAGCTGACCGGCATTAACGGGCGAACCTTCGACGGCATCGGTAAGCTTGTACTTACCGCTATACACGAGCTCGTCAGGGACAGCGTGATCGAAGCTCTCGGGATAGTTCTCGGCGAGATACTTGGCAAACACATCGTGACGGGCTGAGGTAAGACCGTTTGAACCCATACCACCGTTGTAGCGCTTCTCGTAAGTGGCCTGACCGGTTGACGACAAACCAACGATGACATCGCCTGGGCGGATGTTGGCATTATCGATCACGTCGGCACGCTTCATGCGGCAGGTAACAGTGCTATCTACGATGATGGTGCGAACCAGGTCGCCTACATCGGCAGTCTCGCCACCAGTGGGGTAGATGCCGATACCCATTTCGCGGAGTTCGGCCAGCAGCTCGTCGGTACCATTGATAACGGCTGAGATAACCTCGCCAGGAATCAACATCTTGTTACGACCGATGGTGCTTGATACCAGGATGTTATCTACGGCGCCCACGCAAAGCAGGTCGTCGGTATTCATCACGATGGCATCCTGAGCGATACCTTTCCATACTGAGAGGTCGCCAGTTTCTTTCCAATACATGTAGGCGAGGGCCGACTTGGTGCCAGCGCCATCGGCATGCATGATGTTACAATACTCTGGGTCGCCCCCTAAGATGTCGGGGATAATCTTACAGAAGGCCTGTGGGAAGATTCCCTTGTCAATGTTTTTGATAGCGTTGTGCACATCCTCCTTGGCAGCACTCACGCCTCGCATCATATATCTATTATCCATAATCTAAACTATTTTTCGTGCCAAAATTCCCAGCTGGCGAAGGCTTGGAGCAGGAGCATCTCGAGGCCGTTCTTAACCTCGGCACCGTACTTGGCGCCCTTGCGCATGAACAGGGTTTGGTCGGGGTTATAAATGAGGTCGTAAAGGATGGTGTGCGAGTTCATTGCCTCGTAAGGCAGATCGGGGCACTCGTCGGTTTTGGGGTACATGCCTAATGGCGTGCAGTTAACAATGACGTTGTACTCCTTGATAACCTCGGGGGTAATCTGATTGTACTGGATGGTGTCGGGGCGCTCGTAACGGCTGACGAACACGGGCTCGATGCCTAACGACTTGAGACCGAAGTTGATGGCCTTTGAGGCGCCGCCGGTGCCCAGGATAAGGGCTTTTTTGTGCCACTTGGGGTCGAGCATGCTCTCGATGCTCTGGGTAAACCCGATGACATCGCTGTTATAGCCCTTGAGCAGCGTTTTATTCTTCTCATGGACCACACGGATCACATTGACAGCGCCGATGGCACGTGCCTCGGGCGAAATGCTGTCGAGGAAAGGAATCACCTTCTCTTTGTAAGGGATGGTGACGTTGAGACCTTTAAGGTTGGGATTGCGGTCGATGATCTCGGGGAGTTCATCAATCGTGGGAATCTCAAAGTTCTCGTACTTGGCATTGATGCCTTCGTCGGCAAACTTCTGGTTGAAGTAGCTGATGGAGAACGAATGTCCCAAGGGGTAACCGATAAGTCCGTACTTGTCCATAAATTTAGTATTTATTTAGTTGCAAAATACATGGTGCAGATGCCGAAGGTGAGCCTGCGGAACGAGGCCTCGGCAAATCCTGCCTTCATCAGAATATCTACCATGCGCTCGCCCTGGGGGAAAGCCTCGATGGTTTTTGTGAGATAGGAGTAGGCGCTGGTGTCGCGCGAGATCAGTCGGCCATAAACGGGGAGCACGGTGTGCGAGTAGATGTGGAACAGCTGCTTCATGGGGAACTTAACAGGTGTGGTAAGTTCGACGATGCTGAGATGGCCACCGGGCTTAAGCACGCGATACATTTCGCGAAGACCGGCATCGAGGTCGGCAAAGTTGCGGATGCCGAATGCGGCGGTAACGGCGTCGAAGGTATCGCTATTATAGGATAGGTGTAGGCAATCCTCTTTCTCGAACGTTACGATGCTGTCGAGTCCGAGTGCCTTTACCTTCTGTCGGCCTATCTCCATCATGCCCTCGCTGATGTCGGCACCTACCACGCGGGTGGGCTGCAGCATCTGGGTGGCTAGGATGGCGAAGTCGCCTGTGCCTGTGGCTATATCGAGCAGCGACTGGGGCTTGAAAGGCGCCAAAGCCTTGATGGCCTTGCGGCGCCAACCCTTATCGATGTCCCACGACAAACGGTGGTTAAGCTTGTCGTAGGTAGGGGCGATGTTATCAAACATCTGCTCTACCTGCGACGCTTTTTCACCTTCGCCGTATGGCTTTATCTTCTCCTGATCGTACATTAATGATTAAACATTAAACATTAAACATTAGCGTGACTTAAAAGCTGCGAGCCATTCGCTGACGTTCTTCTCGATGCGCTGGGCGATATCCTCGTCGCTGTTCTCGCGCTCAAACTTCTCGCCTACGATGTGCTCGTACAGCTCGATGTAACGCTCTGATACGCTCTCGGCATACTCGTCGGTAATCTCGGGCATGGTCTGTCCGGGCTCGTTCATGAAGTCGTGCTCGATGAGCCACTGACGAACGAACTCCTTAGAGAGCTGGCGCTGGGGCTCGCCCTTGGCAAGCTTCTCCTCGTAACCATCAGCATAGAAATAACGGCTTGAGTCGGGGGTGTGGATCTCGTCGATGAGGTAAACCTTACCATCGCGCTTACCAAACTCGTACTTGGTATCAACGAGGATCAGTCCGCGCTTGGCGGCAATCTCCTGTCCGCGAGCGAAGATCTTACGGGTGTAGTCCTCCATGATGGCATAGTCCTCGGCAGATACGATGCCCTGAGCGATAATCTCTTCCTTCGAGATGTTCATGTCGTGACCCTCATCGGCCTTGGTTGTTGGGGTGATGATGGGCTCGGGGAAACGCTCGTTCTCCTTCATGCCGTCGGGCAGCTTCACACCACACAGTTCGCGGCAGCCATTCTTGTACTCGCGCCAAGCCGAACCGGTAAGGATGCTACGGATAATCATCTCAACACGGAAACCCTCGCACTTCAGACCAACGGTTACCATGGGATCGGGGGTAGCCAGCTTCCAGTTGGGGCAGATGTCGGTAGTGGCATCGAGGAACTTGGCTGCAATCTGATTGAGCACCTGACCCTTGAAGGGGATTCCCTTGGGCAGTACTACGTCGAATGCTGAGATACGATCGGTGGCTACCATCACCATCAGATCGTCGTTAATGTTGTAAACGTCACGAACCTTGCCGTGATAAACGCTCTTCTGACCTGCGAACTTAAAGTCCGTCTTAGTTAATGCTTTCATCTTATTATATCTGTTTTGACAATTTCTCTCTGTTTCACTTGTTTGGTATTTCGCCCTTCATCTCTTTATCAAACTCCTCGTAGGCGTTGACGATGCGGGTTACGAGTTTGTGGCGAACGATATCATCGCGCTGCAGATTAACGATACCAATGCCCTCTACATTATTTAATATATGCAGGGCCTCGATGAGTCCGCTCTTTTGCGAGTGGGGCAGGTCGATCTGCGTCATGTCGCCTGTAATAATCATCTTGGTGTTCCAGCCCATACGGGTGAGGAACATGCGTATCTGGGCGGGCGTGGTGTTCTGCGCCTCGTCGAGAATCACGATAGCATCGTTCAGCGTGCGACCGCGCATAAATGCCAAGGGGGCAATCTGAATGATGTTCTTCTCCATCATATCCTGCAGCTTTACCTGAGGCAGCATGTCCTCGAGGGCATCGTAAAGGGGCTGCAGATAGGGGTCGATTTTATCCTTCATGTCGCCAGGTAGGAATCCGAGTTTCTCGCCAGCTTCTACAGCTGGTCGCGAGAGGATAATCTTTTTGGCGGTTTTGTCTTTCAGGGCTTTAACGGCAAGGGCTATGGAGAGGTATGTTTTTCCGGTACCAGCTGGGCCAACGGCAAACACCATGTCGTTATGGTTGTAAGCCTCGATGAGTCGCTGCTGGTTGGGCGTTCGCGCCTTGATGGGGCGGCCCGACATGGAATAAACCACAACGCCATCGGGCACATCATCGCGCGTGCGCTTACCTTTTATGATATCGAGGATGTCCTCGTCGCCAAGCGAATTAAAACGGAGTACATGGGCGCGCAGCTTTTCAACACTTTCCTCGAAAGCTGCCATTTGTTCCTCGTCGCCCAAAACGCGAATCACATTGTCGCGGGCCATGATGCGCAGTTTGGGGTATAACGAGCGAATCATCTGTAAGTGCCCGTTGCCAACCCCATAGAATATCACGGGGTCAATGTCTTCTAATACGATATGTTTCTCTATCAAAAGCTGAAGTTTTTTATTTTTGGGCACAAAGTTACAAATAATTTTTGTATCTTTGCAACGCAAAACAGAATTTTTAAATGAAACTTACAAAAAAAAGATATTTAATAGGATTTATGGGCATTGTAGCGGTGCTTGCGGTGGTACGTGCCGAGTTTCCGCAGCTGGCTGAACCAAGAATTGCTGAGAGCCATGTAGAGGTGAATGCCGACAGTGTGGCAGCTGCGATGCCTCATACCGATTTCAGTGCTACAGCTACTGCTAAGAAGCATAAGATATACTCGGTGCCCAGCTTTAAGGCCTGCTTTCCTGATACCCAGTCGGTGCAGTTGGCTGCAGCGATGAAGTGGGGCGTGAAGCGTGTAAAGAACCGCGAGGATGCCGAGAAGCGTAAGAGCGAGCTGGTGTATGTGGGTGCCAACCCTTACGTGCATATCGACAAGCTGTACTCGAGTATTCCTTACCTGGTGCCCCGTGCGGCGGTGCTGCTGCAGGATGTCGGTCAGGCATTCTTCGACAGCTTGTATGTAAAGGGCATTGCCCTGCATCGCCCCATTGTTACCAGCGTGCTGCGTACCGAGGCCGATGTGACCAAGCTGCGCCGACATAACGGCAATGCTACCGAGAACTCGTGCCATCTGTATGGTACCACCTTCGACATCTGTTACAACCGCTACGAAACGGTTCAGGATCCTGATGGACCTGCGCGCAGGGCTGTGCGTAACGACAGCTTGAAATACGTGCTGTGCGAGGTGCTGCGCGATATGCGCGAACAGGGTCGCTGCTACATCAAATACGAGGTGAAGCAGGGGTGCTTTCATATGACGGTACGTTAAACATTAAACGTAAAACATTAAACATTAAAGATTAAACATTAAAGATTAAACATTAAATAAAAACTTAGGACTATGAGATTAGACGGACGAAGAGAAAGCTCGAATGTTGAGGATCGCCGCGGTATGAGCGGTGGTGCTAAGGCTGGTATCGGAGGTATTGGCGGTATTATTCTGATTGCTCTGTTTACCTTTCTGCAAGGTGGAAACGTGGGCGATGTCGTACAGAATGTGGTGCAGCAAGGCTTACAGATGCAGGCGCCTACCGAGACCGTTGGTGAGGAGAATTTTACTGAGGAGGAACAGGAACTGGCCTCGGACTGTAAGAAGATTCTGGCTAGTACCGAGGAGGTATGGGCCAAGGTGTTCGAGGAGAATGGCTGGGGCGAATATCAGTACCCCACGCTGGTGCTGTTCAGTAATCAGGTAAACTCGGCTTGCGGCTCGGCTACAGCTGCGGTGGGTCCGTTCTACTGCTCGGGCGACCAGAAACTGTATGTCGATCTCTCGTTCTTTACCCAGATGAAACGTCAGTTGGGTGTTGAGGGTAACACCTTTGCCTACGCGTATGTGATAGCCCACGAGATTGGTCACCATATTGAGTACCTGACGGGTACACTGAACAAGGCGCATTCGGCTATGAACCAGACAGATAAGGTGAGTGCCAACCAGATAAGCGTGCGCTTGGAGCTGTTGGCCGATTACTATGCCGGCGTGTGGGCGCATTACGAGGATGCGATGAACCACTCGATGGAGTACGGCGATTTAGAAAAGGGCTTGGAACTGGCTAAGGCTATCGGCGACGACTGGTTGCAGAAGAAGGCTCAGGGCCGTGCAACACCCGAATCGTTTACCCACGGCACCAGCGATCAGCGTAAGCGCTGGCTGAAGCGTGGCTTCGAGACTGGCGACATGCGCACCACAACCTTCGCTGTACAGAATTACAACGATCTATAATTACTCGTGATGATAGGGCTCGCCTTTGATGATGGTGCAGGCACGATAGATCTGCTCGGTAAATACCAAACGAATCATCTGATGCGAGAACGTCATCTTTGAGAGCGAGAGTTGCTCGTTAGCACGGGCATATACCTCGGGAGAAAATCCATACGGTCCGCCTACGACGAATACCAGTCGGCGGGCCGTATTGCGTTTCTGCTCCAGCCACTTGGCAAACTCGATACTACGAAACTCCTTACCATGCTCGTCGAGCAGCACCACGGTGTCGCTGGGCTGAATCTGTTTCAGAATCAGTTCGCCCTCGGTGGTTTTCTGCTGTGCCTCCGACAGGCTCTTGGTGTTTTTGAGTTCGGGGATGGTTATGAGCTCGAAAGGCATGTAATGTCCGATGCGATCTACATAATCGTTGATGCCCGCCTGGAAATGCTTGTCGGTGGTCTTGCCAACCAGTATTAAGATAGTCTTCATGATTGAAAATTGAATATTGAAGATTGAAAGTTATTTTATGCTTTTGTTGGCTACGAACTCGTCGAACTGACTCTTATAGCCGTTAAACACATTGATATCTACATCGCCACGAATACCGTTTACACGGCCATCGGGGCACAGTTGCCAGAAGGCCAGGCGCACATCGGGCTTGTACTCGCCGTAGCGGGCAATCCACACGTCGTAGTCGCGCTTAATGTCGGGCACCATACCAAAATATTTATTGATAAACATCTGGTTTATATATAAGATAGGTGTTACGCCGCAACGGGCCTTAACCATCCTGCACCAGATACGTATCTGCTGGAACATCTTCTCGGCACCGCCTGCAGCACGTATCTGTGCGTCGCTGGGCTCTACATCGAGCACTGGGGGCAGGTCGCCCTTCTGGAACTTGGTGTGCTTGATGAAATGCTTGGCCTGGGCGGCACCCGATGTTTTGAGCGAGAAGAAGTGGTAGGCGCCGATGGGGATACCATGTTTGCGTGCCTTGGCGTAATCGTCGGCATAGAACTTATTGGTTACGGTAACGCCCTCGGTACTCTTGATAAAGATAAACGAGATGGGGTAGTTGGCCTTGCCGTGCACATTCTTGTGGTTTTTCTTGCCTAAGAAGCTGATGCTGAGCTTATCCCAAAGGATGGGTGATTTGTGGCGCCCCTTGCCGTGCTGGTAGCGGGCGATATCAATGCCGTAGATGCGCTCGGAGGTGTACTTCATGCGTTCGCCCCAGAATCGGTTCTTCTTCCATTCGCCCACCTGCAGGCGTGGCTCGCCATCGGTAGGGGTGAGCAGTTGAATGCCGAATCCGTCGCGCTTATCATCGGTCCAGTGACCCTCGAAATAGCTGCCATCGGCTATGTAAGCACCATGACCGTTGGCTTTGGTACCTCTGAAGTCGCCTTGGTAAGTTCCTAAGCTGTCGATACGCAAACCCGTTTTGATGGTGTCGGCCTGATAAGTGGCCACGATGGTAAAACCAGCCGAGTCTAAAGCCAGCGTGGTGCCCTCGTGGGTACGGTTGCGCCAGTTGCCCACGTTCCAAACGGTTAGTCGCTGGGCAGGTTCAATCTGCAGGCGCTTACCGTTGGCAAAGGCTGCCACCATCTCATAGCCCTCGTCCATCACGTTGTGACGGTCGAAGTAATACTCAAATTCGTCGCCAAAATCGGGCATAGAGTCGTTGGGCAGGGTGTCGGCCTCGGCGGCAAGTGTGTTCTGCATATCGGCACTTAGTTGCATGCCGGGATGCGTGGGTTGCCTCAGAAAGTAGGTTGATGCCAACAGCAGAACAAAGGGTGTTATAATAGATATTAATACCTTTTTCATTTATTTACATGATTTCGGGTGCAAAGTTACAAATTAATTTGCTATCTTTGCCATCAAAATAATGATAATTTTTATGCTTATGATAAAGAATTGATGTGCGAACAGGCCCCCAAAAAGGGCTAAAACTAATAAATTGATAGATTTTTCGATAAAAAAGTTACGAATTGTTTGTTTATTCCAACGAAAATGATTAATTTTGCAGCCGAAAATAAAAAATTAAGCAAAAATGAAGAGTCTGAATCTACTTAACAGCCTGTTTATTATTATTCGACTGCATGGGGCAGGTCGGAAGTGACAGGGTATGTAGATAATTGACAATGTTTCATTGAAACTAAAAATTAAGATAGAGCCTTTCTCACTTCCGAGTGTGAAAGGCTCTTTCGTTTGGAATAAATTAATAGTTTAATCGTAAAATAGTAAAATTGTAAAATGGAAAGGTTGTTTATTTTCGACACAACGCTCCGCGACGGCGAACAGGTGCCCGGATGCCAGTTGAACACCGTAGAGAAGATTCAGGTGGCTAAGGCGCTTGAGCAGTTGGGCGTGGACGTGATCGAAGCAGGATTCCCTATCTCAAGTCCAGGTGACTTTAACAGTGTGATTGAAATCTCGAAAGCGGTTACATGGCCAGTGATTTGTGCGCTGACACGTGCCGTTGAACGCGATATCGACGTGGCTTTCGAAGCCCTGCAGTATGCCAAGCACAAGCGTATTCACACGGGTATCGGTACCAGCGACGAGCACATTCGGTATAAGTTCAACTCAACCCGTGAGGAGATTCTGGAGCGTGCCGTTGCCGCCACCAAGTATGCCAAGCGATTTGTAGATGATGTGGAGTTCTACTGCGAGGATGCCGGAAGAACAGACAACGCATATCTGGCCCAGGTGGTAGAGGCGGTAATCAAGGCTGGTGCTACCGTAGTAAACATCCCCGATACCACAGGCTACTGTCTGCCTGAGGAGTATCACGATAAAATCAAATACCTGATGGAGCACGTGGATAATATCGATCGCGCCATCATCTCAACCCATTGTCATAACGACTTGGGTATGGCTACTGCCAACTCGTTCAGCGGTGTGATGGCAGGTGCCCGCCAGGTGGAGGTAACCATCAACGGTATTGGCGAGCGTGCCGGTAACACATCGCTCGAAGAGATTGCCATGATACTGAAGTGCCACAAGCAGTTAGGTATCGAGACCAACATCAATACCACCAAGATTTATCCTACCAGCCGTATGGTGTCGAGCTTGATGAATATGCCCGTTCAGCCTAACAAGGCTATCGTGGGTCGTAATGCCTTTGCGCACTCAAGCGGTATCCATCAGGACGGTGTGCTGAAGAACGTACAGACCTACGAGATTATGGACCCCAAGGATGTGGGTATCGACGATAACTCAATCGTACTCACCGCCCGCTCAGGTCGTGCTGCCTTGAAGCATCGTCTGCATGTGAACGGTGTGGATCTGACCGAGGAGAAGTTGGATAAGGTATATGAGAAGTTCCTGGTATTGGCCGACCAGAAGAAGGAGGTGAGCGATGCCGATGCTCTGATGCTGGCTGGTGCCGATACAGCTGATACACATGCTGTTAGATTAGACTTCCTGCAGGTTACTACAGGTAAGGGCGTGAAGAGTGTGGCCAGTATCGGACTGGACATCAGCGGACAGAAGTTCGAGGCAGCTGCTTCGGGTAACGGTCCGGTTGATGCAGCCATCAAGGCACTCAAGAAGATAATCATGAAGCAGATGACGCTGAAGGAGTTTACCATCCAGGCTATCTCGAAGGGTAGCGACGATGTGGGTAAGGTACACATGCAGGTGGAGTACGACGGTGCCCTTTACTATGGTTTTGGTGCCAACACCGATATCGTTACCGCCAGCGTCGAGGCGTATATCGATTGTATAAACAAGTTTAAAAAGGAGGAAGATTAAAAATGAATACACTCTTTGATAAGATATGGGATAAGCACGTGGTGCAGCAGGTGGAGGAAGGTCCTACGCAGCTGTATATCGACCGCTTGTACTGTCACGAGGTAACATCGCCTCAGGCATTCGACGGCATGCGTGCACGCGGACTGAAATGTTTCCGCCCCCAGCAGATATTCTGTATGCCCGATCACAATACACCTACACACGATCAGGACAAACCTATCGAGGATCCCGTTTCGCGTAAGCAGGTGGACACCCTCGCCAAGAATGCAGCCGAGTTCGGACTGACCCATTACGGCATGATGTCGAAGGATAACGGTATCATCCACGTGGTAGGTCCTGAGAAGGGATTATCGCTGCCAGGCATGACGATTGTTTGTGGCGACTCGCACACCTCTACCCATGGCGCAATGGGTGCTGTGGCTTTTGGTATCGGTACCAGCGAGGTAGAGATGGTGATGGCCTCGCAGTGTATCCTGCAGCAGAAACCTAAGTCGATGCGTATCACCATCAACGGCGTGCTGGGTAAGGGTGTAACACCTAAGGATGTGGCCCTTTACCTGATGGCACAGATTACCACCAGTGGTGCTACGGGCTACTTTATCGAGTATGCCGGATCTACGGTTAAGGCTATGAGTATGGAGGGCCGACTGACGCTGTGTAACCTCTCGATAGAGATGGGTGCGCGTGGTGGTTTTATCGCTCCCGACAGTACCACGTTTAATTACCTGAAGGGTAGGGAGTATACCCCTAAGGGCGAGGCGTGGGACAAGGCTGTGGCCTATTGGAAAACGCTGAAGAGTGGCGACGATGCTGTGTTCGACAAGGAGCTATCGTTTAATGCTGCTGATATCGAGCCCCGTGTTACCTATGGTACCAACCCAGGTATGGGTATCGGTATTACTGAGAATATTCCCGCTAATGCCGAGCAGGCTAAAGCACCCGAAGCTGGCTTTGAGAAGGCCCTGAACTATATGCAGTTTGAGGCTGGACAGAAGTTGCTGGGTACCAAGGTGGATTATGTGTTCCTGGGTGCTTGCACCAACGGACGTATCGAGGATTTCCGTGCGTTTGCCCATCTGGTTAAGGGCCGTCATAAGTCGCCCGATGTGGTGGCTTGGCTGGTACCTGGTTCGTGGGCTGTTGACAAGCAGATTCGCGAAGAAGGACTGGACAAGGTGCTCGAGGCTGCTGGTTTCGAAATCCGTCAGCCTGGCTGTTCGGCCTGCTTGGCCATGAACGACGACAAGGTGCCCGCAGGTAAGTTGGCGGTATCAACATCCAACCGCAACTTTGAAGGTCGCCAAGGCCCCGGTGCCCGCACCATCTTAGCATCGCCCCTCACCGCTGCCGCTGCAGCGATAACCGGCGTGATTACAGATCCACGAGAGTTAATATAGCAACGGACAACAGGACTGAAAGAAAAAATCCTCGCGATAAAATAATCCTAAAGTCCTGTAGTCCGTTGCAAAAAAACAAAAAAAGATGAAACAGAAATTCAATGTAATAACAAGTACGTGTATTCCGCTTCCGATGGAGAATGTGGATACCGACCAGATAATACCCGCCCGATTCCTGAAGGCCACCACACGCGAAGAGAAATTCTTTGGCGACAACCTGTTTCGCGACTGGCGATACAACGCCGATGGCACGCTGAACAACGACTTTGTGCTTAACAATCCCAAGTACTCGGGCTGCATCCTGGTGGCAGGCAAGAACTTTGGTTCGGGTAGTAGTCGCGAACACGCTGCGTGGGCCATCGCAGGCTACGGCTTCCGTGTGGTTATCAGCAGTTTCTTTGCCGATATCCATAAGAACAACGAGCTGAACAACTTTGTGCTGCCCGTGGTGGTGAGCGAGGCGTTTCTGGCTGAACTCTTTGCCAGCATCGATGCTGATGCCAAGACCGAAGTAGAGGTGGATCTGCCCAACCAGACGGTAACCAACAAGGCTACCGGGCGCAGCGAGCACTTCGACATTAACGCTTACAAGAAGCATTGTCTGATGAACGGATTAGACGATATCGACTTCTTGGTGGAGAACAAACAGAAAACAGAACAATGGGAACAAGCGAACAAGTAAACAAATTCAAGCGTGTAAAGCCCTTTGTGGAGATTATGGACTCTACGCTGCGCGATGGTGAGCAAACCAGCGGCGTATCGTTTCTGCCCCACGAAAAGCTGATGATGGCCCGCATGCTGCTGAACGATCTGAATGTGGATCGTATCGAAGTGGCATCGGCCCGTGTGAGCGAGGGCGAACGCGAGGCGGTAAGCATGATTTGTCGCTATGCCTCACGTATCGATGCTCTCGAAAGGGTAGAGGTGCTGGGCTTTATCGATGGCGGCAAAAGCATCGACTGGGCTGCTGAGTGCGGTTGTAAAACCGTGAATCTGTTGGCCAAAGGCTCGCTGAAGCATTGTACCCAGCAGTTGCAGAAAACACCCGACGAGCACATAGAGGATATCCATCGCGAGGTGCGTTATGCCCACGAAAAAGGCATTACCGTTAACCTGTATCTGGAGGATTGGAGCAACGGTATGAACGAGTCGCCCACCTACGTTTACAAGCTGATGGATGCGCTGTGCGATGTGGGTATCCGACGCTTTATGCTGCCCGATACCTTGGGTATCATGAACCCGCTGCAGTGTATCGAGTACTTCCGCAAAATGCTGAAGCGTTATCCCGATACGCACTTCGATTTCCACGCCCATAACGATTACGATCTGGCGGTATCGAACTCGTTGGCTGCTGTGCTGAGTGGTGCCAAAGGTCTGCACGTAACGGTGAACGGACTGGGTGAGCGTTGTGGTAATGCACCGCTGTCGAGTGTGCAGGTAATTCTGAAGGACCAGTTTAATGCCCGCACTAATATCCGCGAGGACAAACTGAACGACATCTCGCGTATGGTTGAGAGCTATAGTGGTATTGCCGTAGCACCTAATCAGCCTATCATCGGCGATAACGTGTTTACCCAGGTGGCTGGTGTGCATGCCGATGGCGACAAGAAGGATAACCTGTATTGCAACGCTTTGGTGCCAGAGCGATTCGGTAGAAAGCGCGAATATGCCCTTGGTAAGAATAGCGGTAAAGCTAACATCGCCAAGAATCTGGAAGAACTCGGTTTGGAGCTCACACCTGAGCAGACCAAACGTGTAACCCTGCGTATTACCGAACTGGGCGACAAGAAAGAGATTGTAACGCAGGAGGATCTGCCATTCATCGTGAGCGACGTGCTGAAACACGATGCACCAGAGGATAAAGTTAAGTTGGTAAGTTATGTAGTATCAACGGCTTATGGCTTGAAACCTGGAGCAAATATAAAGGTGGAGATTAACGGACAGGCGTACGAGGCTTCGGCTACTGGTGACGGTCAGTACGACGCTTTCGTAAAGTCGTTGCGCTATATCTATAAGAAGTATCTCGGACGTACGTTCCCCATCCTGCAGAACTACGCTGTTACCATCCCGCCTGGCGGACGAACCGATGCGTTGGTACAGACCGTGATTACCTGGAATGATAACGGCAAAATCCTCCGCACCCGCGGACTGGATGCCGACCAGACCGAAGCGGCCATCAAGGCTACCTTCAAGATGCTGAACATCATCGAAGATGAACAAGAGAAAGAAATATAGTTGAAAAAACGAAATGGAATTATGAAATTAAAGATTGCTGTATTAGAGGGCGACGGAATAGGCCCAGAGATTATGAAACAAGGTGTGGCTGTGATGGATGCAATTGCCGCTAAGTTCGGTCACGAGTTTGAATATACCCCTGCTATCTGTGGTGCTCATGCCATCGAAGAGGTGGGCGATCCTTACCCCGACAGCACCCACGAGGTATGTATGCAGGCCGACGCTGTGCTGTTTGCTGCTGTTGGCTCGCTGAAGTTCGACAACGATCCTACCGCTAAGATACGTCCTGAGACAGGTTTGCTGGCCATGCGTAAGAAGTTGGGTTTGTTTGCCAACGTGCGCCCTGTGGCTACTTTCGATTGTCTGCTGCACAAGTCGCCATTGAAAGAAGAGCTCCTGAAGGGTGCCGACTTTGTGGTGATTCGCGAGTTGACTGGCGGTATGTATTTCGGTGCCAAGTATCAGGATAACGATCAGGCCTACGATACCAATATCTACACCCGTCCTGAGGTGGAGCGCATCCTGAAAGTGGGCTTCGAGATGGCAATGACCCGTAAGAAGCATCTGACTGTGGTTGATAAGGCTAACGTGCTTGCATCGAGCCGTTTGTGGCGCCAGATAGCCAAGGAGATGGAGTCGCAGTATCCCGAGGTTACTACCGATTACATGTTTATCGATAATGCCTCGATGCGTGTGCTCACAGAGCCCCGTTACTTCGATGTGATTGTTACCGAGAATACCTTTGGTGATATCCTGACCGACGAGACCAGCTGTATTACTGGTTCGATGGGCTTGCAGCCTTCGTCGTCATTAGGCGAGCACACACCGCTGTTCGAGCCCGTTCATGGTTCGTGGCCACAGGCTGCCGGTCAGAATCTGGCTAACCCAATCGCTCAGATTCTCTCAGCAGCCATGCTGCTGGAGCACTTCGGACTGAACGAAGAGGGCGCCCTGATTCGTAAGGCTGTTACCGCCTCGCTCGATGCCAACGTGCGCACCCCTGAGATTCAGGTCGAGGGTGGCGAGAAATACGGCACAACCGAAGTAGGAGAGTGGATTGTAAATTACATTAAGAATGCGTAAAGTTGTAATGATAGCTGCTATGTTTGTGGCGCTGGGCGCAGCTGCCCAGACGCCCAAACAATGGCGCGATTCGGTATCGGTGCTGATAGAGCAGATAAATCTGACCCCCAATAATCTGGAACTGCGCTTGAAAAAGGCTGAGGCTAACATTAATCTGCAGCAGTACGAGTATGCCCGCGATGAATATTCGGCTGTGCTGAAGAAAGACGAGAAAAACCTGGCGGCACTTTACTTCCGTGCGTTCTGTCAGACGCAGCTGCGACAGTATAGCTTTGCCCGTGCCGATTACGAGGCTTTCTTAGCTATCCAGCCCGAACACCTGGAGGCGCGCTTGGGTTTGGCCCACGTGCTGCAGTTGTTGGGACGAAAGACCGATGCTGCCGATGAGCTGAACCGTGCTGTACAGATGTTCCCCGACAGTACGGATGCCTATGCAGCCAGAGCGGCTTTTGAAACACAACAGGAGCAATACGATGCAGCCCTGTACGATTGGGACGAAGCTTTACGATTGGCGCCTAAGAACGCAGAGCTGACAGCATCGAAGGTTGATGTGCTGTTGCGCTTAGGACGTAAGAAAGAAGCTCGCGAGGCATTAGACCAAGCCGTAAAGCAAGGTACCCCGCGTGCTGCTTTACGTGAGTGGTACGATAAGTGCAAATAAAATAATAAAGCCCACCAAATTTGGCGGGCTTCATTATTATTAGGGCCTTTTTATTTTATCTAGCAGAAACGTATTTGTGCAGTGTGGCGCGAACGGCACCATTACCAGCAAACAGTTCCTTAACCATTCCCTCGATCTGCTCGCCCAAACCAGCCTCGTACAGGTCGAGACCAAACACGTCCTTGCGGCTGTAGAGAGTCTTCAGGCAGCTCCAATCCTGATCGGCCTTACCAATCTGCAATGGAGCAACGATAGCCTGCAGTTCATCGAGCATGGGGTCGGGTGAACAATCAAAGGCTGTACCATCATCCTTGATACCCTTCAGGTAGCGGGCGTAACCAGCCAGTGTGAGAGGGATGAGTACCAGATTGCTCTTATCCAAACCGCGAGCTATGTACTTCTTCAGAGTCTCACCAAAGCGGATAGGCAGCTTCTGACTGGTATCCATAGCGATACGCTGTGGGGCATCGGGCATGAATGGGTTTGGCAAACGGCGATTGATAACAGCGCCGATAAACTCGTAGGGGTTCAGCACACCTGGATCAACTACTACTGGCATAGCCTCGATATAACCCAGCTTCTGAACGAATGGGCGCAGGTCCTCGTCGGCCATCTCGGCAGAAATCAGTGTGTAGCCCAGCATGCAGCCATAGATACTCATGGCGGTGTGCAGTGGGTTCAGACAGGTGGTAACCTTCATGGTCTCTACCTTATCAACGGTTTCGCGAGTGGTGTAGAGTGCACCGCCCAGATCCAATGGTGGACGACCGTTGGTGTAGTTATCCTCGATAACGAGATACTGCACCTCCTCGGCATTTACGAATGGAGCGGTGAAGGTGTGCTTCTCGGTCTCGATGTAGTTGTTGTCGTCGAAACCATCAGCAGCCAGCATCTCCTTTACCTTCTCGTGTGGACGAGGGGTAATCTTATCAATCATCGACCAAGGGAAGGTAATCTTCTTCTCATCCTTCAGATAGTCGAGGAAGGCAGCGGGTACCAATCCGTCCTTCACCCAACGCTCGGCATAAGCAAATACACCAGCCTTTACCTTATCGCCGTTGTGCGAGCAGTTGTCCATGCTCTGGACGGTGAGAGGCATCTGTCCGGCGTTGAAACGCTCGAGCAACAGGGCGCAAACCTTACCCATAGCGAATACAGGCTTCAGTCCGCGAGCCAGGTCGGCCTCGTTGTAGGTGTAACCTTTCTCGGTGATGGTGAACGAAATCATCTGCAATGATGGGTTCTTGAAGATCTCAACCAGGCGGTTCCAATCCTCAAACTGTGGGTCGGCCTTCAGGGCTTCGGTTACGCTGGCAATCACCTTCTTCTCGATAGAACCGTCTGAGCAGAGGTTCACACAGAGCGAAAGGTTGTTATAGGGGGCATAAGCCTTATCGATGACCTCGAAGTCGAAAGTCTCGGCTACAATCACACCGCGATCGTACTTACCTGTGTTCAGTGCGTCGTTCAGGATGGCAGCAGGGAAAGCACGGAAGATGTTTCCGCCACCGAAGTGTACCCATGTGGGCTCCTTGGCTGTCTTTTCGCGTACAGCCTTGATATCAAACTTAGGAAGCTGGTAGCCCTTAGCTTCCCACTCTGCGGCATTTAACTGTCCGCTCAGTATATCGTTTAATTTCATAATTATTATTTAATCAAAGAATCCGGGTTGTTTGTATTCGATGCCTAATTCGCGATCAACGGTGGCGAGGATACCCTGTACCTGACCGAGGGCGAACATACGACCCAGGAGGGTGTAACCGGCATTGTGACCGTGACTGCTCTCGTCCATAATACCACCAGGCTCATCGGTAAAGGTCATACCATGATCCACACGCATGGGCAGAGCAGGATTCTCCTTCTCGAAGATACGGCACAGCTCAATCAGATCGGCACGACCGCCCAGGTGAGAGGCCTCAGTAAAGTCGCCATTGGGGAAGATGTGGCACGAACGCAGGTGAACGAAGTGTGTGCGAGAGGCAAACTTCTTAGCCAACTCAACCACATTGTTATAAGCGCCTGCAGAGAGCGAACCAGCACAGAAGGTGAGTCCGTTATGCTTGTTGGGAACAGCATCCAGGAACCACTGGATATCCTCCTCGGTACGAACGATACGTGGCAAGCCCAGAATCTCGATAGGGGGATCGTCGGGGTGAACACACATGTTCATGTTGCACTCCTCGCAAACAGGCATGATAGCCTCGAGGAAGTACTTCATGTTGGCACGCAGCTTAGCCTTGTCGATGCCCTTATACAGGTCGAGGAACTCGCGGAACTTCTGTACAGGAGCCTCGTCGTTCTCGCTGAAGTTACCTGATACAAAGCCCTGAGTCTTAATCACAATATTCTCTACCAGCTTGTGGTCCTTCTCGGGTGTCATGGTCTTAGCCAGCTCGTCGCACTCGGCGATGACGCTGCGGCCCTGGCCCCATCCCTCGGGGAACTGGAACTTCTCCCATTCCTCGCGAGCGCCTGGACGCTTCAGGATATAGATGTCGAAATAAGCAAATTCGGCATAGTTGAAATAGAGGTTAGTGGCACCGTTGGGGTTGTCGTGGAACAAGTCGGTGCGGGCCCAGTCGAGTACGGGCATGAAGTTGTAGCAGATACAGTGGATACCTTCGGCAGCGAGGTTACGCAGACTCTCTTTGTAAACCTCGATCTGGTGATCGCGATCGGGACCGCCGTATTTGATTGTTTCAACAACGGGTAGCGATTCTACTACGCTCCAGCGCATGCCGTAGCTCTCGATGTACTCGCGCAGGTCGCGAATCTTCTCACGAGTCCAAACCTCGCCAAGGGGTACATCGTGCAGGGCGGTAACAATGCCCTCAACACCGATTTGTCTGAGTTGTGCAAGAGTAATCTTATCCTTCTTGCCAAACCATCTCCATGTTCTTTCCATAATTAGTTATTATTTTGATTTGCTATATTTTTTGATGCTGCAAAATTACGCATTTATTGGTAAATGAGGTTGTGTTTTTAGCTCATTTCTTTGTTGATTTGTACTTTTTTAGCTTATTTCCCATGATTAGATCGCGAAAATCGTATGGTTTGCTACCGTTAGGTGCTATAGTAGAGGGGATGCTGGCTGCTTCGCCCTCCATACCGTAGCGGTTCATGGCCGTAACGGCGTAATACAAGGTGCGACCCTTATGGGGTACGGTAATCGATAAATCACGCTGACGGGTAGCAATCAGGTTTTCGGGATTGTTCACATCCACGGGAAGTGTTTCTGAGGCATAGACATTATATAATAGATAGTCGGCACCCGAATAGTCGGTAGCCTTCTGCCACGATATCATATCGTTGATCATACCGCGTTTCATCTGCAAATGGTTAACTGCCGAAGGCGCTTGCTTGCCTGCCCACGTCATAGGTGGAATCAAGGCTGGCACCATATTAAAGTCGCAGGTAAAATCGTAGATACCTTTGGTATTGTCGGTAAAGAACTTACTGCGGAAGAAGGTGTGCCCCAGTCCCAAGTCGCGTAGCACATTCATCTCGCGGGTAATCACATCCAGATTCCAGTTCTTTTCGCGGGGATGCATCATGTAAACAGCCAGGCCTGGAGCTACCATACGTCCGTAGCTATGCTCCAACCAATCTACCGCAAAGGGGAAGAAGTTATTGCCCTGAAAATACATCATCGGGAACAGGGCATCCATCAGTCCGTCGCGCAGCCAACCTTGGGCATCCTGACAGACGGTAGTGTTTGCATTCCAACCCGAGCTTTTGTAACGAGTTAGGTCGTCGTATTTTCCTATAGGCGAGCAAGATAGCTTAATCCATGGTTTTAAACCTTTAACTGCACGATTAATCTTGCGAACGATGTCGGTAATGTACTGTCGACCTTGTGGACGCGACACCTTCAGCTTCCAGGTTTCGGGGTAGCGGATGTAATCCAGATGGATGCCATCTACATCGTAATTGCGGGTAACTTCGGCACAGAACTGGGCCAAATAATCGCCCGTTTGTGGCTTTTCGGGATCCATATATCCCTCGTCGCCAATCTTACGAATCAGCGATGGGTATTTCTGTCGGAGCTGCTTACAGCCTGTACCGTTCCATTTTCCAACGGGGATGGTAACAATCCAAGCGTGGCACTCCATACCGCGACGATGGCACTCGTTAATGCAGAACTGCAGCGGGTCGTAACCAGGCGATTTACCAGGATGACCGGTAATACAACCGTCCCAAGGCTCAGTGGTGGTTGGGAAAATAGTGGTGGCACGTACGCGGGTTTGTATCAGTACGGTATTGATACCAGCCTGCTGCAGTTGGTCGAGAATCGAAATCAACTCGCGCTGCTGGGTAGGTGTAGAGTAGGAGTGAGGCCAGTCGATACCGCCAATGGTGGTTAACCAAACGGCTCTGACTTCATGTTTTGGTGTATTCGCTTTGGTACTTAGCACAAGTGCTAAAAGCACGAAAATATGTATAATTGTCTTCAAAATGATATTTTTTTTGATAATTTTGGTGCAAAGTTACTTTATTTTTTCCATTTCTCAAATAAAAACACTACTTTTGCACAAAAATAATTCAAAAAATAGCTAAAGAAAGATGATTTCATTTGTATTGAGTCTCGTTGCTCTTGTGATAGGCTACTTCTTCTATGGTCGCCTGGTAGAGCGTGTGTTTGGTCCCGACGACCGTGTGACTCCAGCTGTTGCCAAAGCTGATGGCCTAGACTACATCGTACTTCCTTCATGGAAAATCTTCATGATTCAGTTCCTGAATATTGCTGGTACTGGTCCTATCTTTGGTGCTATCATGGGAGCCAAGTTTGGTCCTGTAGCGTATCTGTGGATTGTTTTTGGATGTATTTTCGCCGGTGCCACCCACGATTATCTGTCGGGCATGCTGTCTATGCGTCATGATGGTGCAGGTCTGCCGGAACTCATCGGTCAGTATCTGGGCAAGACCACCAAGAATATCATGCTGGTGTTCACCGTGCTGCTGCTCATTATAGTAGGTGCGGTGTTTGTCTATTCGCCAGCCGAGATTCTGCATTCTATAGGTGGTGACACCCTTATGTGGATTATCATCATTTTCAGCTATTATGTCATTGCCACTATGTTGCCTATTGACAAGATTATCGGAAAGATATATCCGCTCTTCGCCTTCTCGCTGCTGTTTATGGCAGCTGCGCTGATGGTGTGGTTGTTCCTGCACTGGCCCACAGTGCCCGAGCTCTGGAACACCTTCTACAACCTTGGTGCCGCCACCCATCCTGATACCTGGAAGGATAACATCTTCCCAGCTTTGTTTATCACCATTGCCTGTGGTGCTATCTCAGGTTTCCATGCTACACAGAGTCCGCTGATGGCCCGTTGCGTAAAGAGCGAGAAAATGGGTCGCCCCATCTTCTACGGCGCCATGATTACCGAGGGTATCGTGGCACTTATCTGGGCTACAGTAGCATCGTGGTTCTTCTATGGTACCCCCGCTCCAGGCTATACGCTGATTGAGCAGGCTACTGCTGGATTCCATACTTCGGCTCCTGCTGTAGTAAACTTGGTTTGTAACGAGTGGTTGGGTGTTGTTGGTGCTATCCTGGCTATGTTGGGAGTAGTTGCTGCACCTATCACATCGGGTGATACTGCTTTCCGTTCGGCCCGACTGATTGTTGCCGAGTGGTTAAAGATGAATCAGCGCCCCATCCCTAAGCGCTTGCTTATCTGTATCCCCTTGTTTGCCATCTCTATCGCTATGCTGGTTTGGCAGATTGAGAATCCCGATGGTTTCAATACCATCTGGCAGTATTTTGGGTGGAGTAATCAGGCACTCAGCGTGTTCACACTCTGGACCATCACCGTTTATCTGGTTCGCAACAACAAGTGCTTCTGGCTTACGCTGATTCCTGCCTTGTTTATGACTACCGTTTGCTCAACCTACTTCTTTGTGTCGAAGCAGTTCCTGGGTCTTGGCAACGATGGTTATCCTTATGGCGCAGTTTGTCTGGGTGTAGCTATCGTATGGTTTGTATTATGGTATCGAAAGAATAATAACTTAAAACAGTAATGATTATGAAAAAGTTGATGATGGCTGCTATCGGCCTGATGATGGCAATCGGTGCTAACGCACAGTATCTGAACGATTCTCAGAAAGTTTTCTCTCAGGATAAGTGGTATGTAGGCGCTTCGCTCTCAGGTTTGGATCTGAACTATCATAAGGGTAGCGACTGGATTCTGGATGTACACGCTAAGGGTGGTTATCTGATTGCCGACGACTGGATGATTACTGGTTTGGTAGGTTATCAGGCTCAGACCGATTTCCCATCGGTGGTACAGCTGGGTGCCGGACTGCGTTATTACTTTGAGAGTTGCGGTGTGTATGCTGGTGCTACAGCCAAGTATGTACATTGCGACGACTTCAGCGATTTCCGTCCTGAGCTGAGCGTAGGTTACGCTTACTTCCTGACAGGTAAGCTCACTATTGAGCCTGAGGTATATTACGAGCACAGCACCAAGGATTCTGACTACTCAGGATTCGGCGTACGTCTCGGATTCGGAATTTATTTCTAAAATCAAAATAATAGTAAAATAGTTAAAAAGTAAAATTTAAAATTAATGTTAAGTGTTGATGAATTGGTTGACAGACTGATAGATCTGTCGTTTGCCGAAGATATAGGCGATGGCGACCACACTACCTTGTGCTGTATCCCCGAGGATGCAATGGGTAAGAGTCATCTGCTGATTAAGGAAGATGGTATCTTGGCAGGAGTAGAAATTGCAAAAGAAGTGTTCCACCGTTTCGACCCCACCATGCAGGTTGAGGTGCTGATGCAGGATGGAACCCGCGTAAAGAAAGGCGATATCGCCATGATTGTTTCAGGAAAAATCCGTTCGCTGCTTCAGACCGAGCGTCTGATGCTGAATATCATGCAGCGCATGAGTGGTATTGCCACCATGACCGATAAGTATGTGAAGCGTCTGGAGGGTACCAGCACCCGTGTGCTTGATACCCGTAAAACCACACCTGGTATGCGTATGCTCGAGAAGCAGGCCGTAAAGATTGGTGGTGGTTGCAATCACCGTATCGGCTTGTTTGATATGATTCTACTCAAGGATAACCACGTAGATTTTGCCGGTGGTATCACTAACGCTATCGATCGCTGCCATAAGTATCTCGATGAGAAGGGCTTGAACCTGAAGATTGAGATCGAGGTTCGCTCGTTCGATGAGTTGCAGCAGGTACTCGATCACGGAGGTGTGGATCGTATCATGCTCGATAACTTCAGCGTGCCCGATACCAAGAAGGCGGTTGATATTATCAACCATCGTTATGAGACAGAATCGAGCGGCGGTATCACCTTCGATACCATTCGTGATTATGCTGAACAGGGTGTAGATTTCATCAGCGTTGGTGCGCTCACACACTCTGTTAAGGGACTCGACATGAGTTTCAAGGCTTGCGACTAATATTATAATAATGTATATGAAAAGAAAACTGATACTAGCAATTGCGCTGATGGCCGTAATGGGCGCATCGGCATGTACTAACTTTATTGTTGGCAAGAAAGCCAGCGCCGACGGTTCGGTGTTTGTAACTTATAATGCCGACTCGTATGGCGCATTCATGCCCCTCTATCACTATCCCGCAGCCAAGCATCAGCCTGGCGATATGCGTAAGGTGTACGAGTGGGATACAAACAAGTATCTCGGTGAGATAGCTGAGGCTGCCGAGACCTATAATGTGATTGGTAACTCTAACGAGTGGCAGGTAACTATCGGTGAGACTACCTTTGGTGGTCGCCACGAGATGGCCGACTCAACAGGTGTTATCGATTATGGTTCGCTTATCTACATCGCCCTGCAGCGTTCTAAGACTGCTCGCGAGGCCCTGCAGATTATGACTTCGCTCGTTGAGCAGTATGGTTACTACTCTGAGGGTGAGACCTTCTCTGTAGCTGATAAGGACGAGGCTTGGATGCTGGAGATGATGGGCTGCGGTCCTGATCGCACCAAGTCGAAGGAGCGCACCGTTTGGGTAGCTGTACGCATTCCCGATAACGCAGTAGCAGCTCACGCTAACCAGAGTCGTATCACCAAGTTCCTGGATGGTCGCTATGTACAGGTAAAGATGAAGGACCTGTTTGGTAAGAAGTATGCCGTTAACGGTAAGAAGCCTGTTCCCAACCTGATGCTTTGCTCAAGCAATGTGGTAAGCTATGCACGTGCGATGGGCTGGTTTGATGGTAAGGATGCCGACTTCAGCTATAATGCTGCTTACGCTGCTCCCGACTTCTCGGGTCGTCGTTTCTGCGAGGCTCGTGTTTGGAGCTTTTTTAACCGCTTTGCCGACGATTTCTCGGAGTATGTTCCCTATGCAGCCGGTAAGGAGAAGAACGCTAAGGAGATGCCACTTTGGATTATCCCTAACAAGAAGGTAACCATCCAGGATCTGCGCGATGCTATGCGCGATCACTACGAGGGCACACCATTCGCTCTCGATACCAATATCGGTGGCGGTATCTATCAGATGCCTTATCGTCCAACACCTCTTACATTCAAGGTGGGCGAGCAGGATGTATTCAACGAGCGTCCTATCTCAACCCAGCAGACTGCTTGGAGCTTTATCTCACAGATGCGTAGCTGGATGCCTCGCGAGGTTGGTGCTTGCTTCTGGTTTGGTAACGACGATGGTAACATGGTGGCTTACACACCTATGTACTCTTGTATCACACGTCGCCCCAAGTGCTTTACTGAGGAGGGTGCCGATGACGTAACTTTCTCGATGGACAATGCTTTCTGGGTATGCAACTGGGTTAGCAATATGGTTTATCCTCGTTACTCACAGTTGTTCCCAACCCTGCAGGCCGTTCGCGATTCGCTCGACGCTTCGTATGCTCAGCTTCAGCCTGAGATCGAGGCTAAAGCCCTCGCATTGCCTACAGCCGAGGAGCGTGTGAAGTTCCTGACTAATTACAGCTGCAAGAAGGGCGACGAGATGATTGCCCGTTGGCAGAAGCTGGCCTTCTTCCTGATTGTGAAGTTTAACGATATGGCCATTAAACCAACAGATGCCAACGGCACTTTCCTGCGCACACCTTATGGACATGGTGCACGTGCTGAGCGTCCTGGTTATCCTGAGCAGTATGCGCGTGATTTGCTGAAGCAGACAGGCGACAAATATCTTGTACCAGCGGAGGAGAAGAAATGAGCACATTGAAAGCCGCACTCTTCGACCTCGATGGTGTAGTATTCGACACAGAACCCCAGTATTCTATTTTCTGGGGTTCTCAGTGTCGACTCTATCACCCCGAACGTCCAGGTCTGGAACACGAAATTAAAGGTCAGACGCTCACACAGATCTACGATCAGTGGTTCAGTGGTCCGTTGGAGAAAGAGCAGCCTGTAATCACAGATAGACTTAACGAATACGAGAGCCACATGCATTACGATTATATCGAAGGCTTCGAACAGATGATTGCCGATTTGCGCAGTCATGGTGTTAAGACTGCTGTTGTCACCAGCAGCAATCTGCCCAAGATGCAGGCTGTGTATCGTTATCAGCCCGAATTCAAGAACCTGTTCGATGCTATTCTCACCAGCGAGGATTTCGAGCGCAGCAAGCCCGATCCCGATTGTTATCTCAAAGCCGCCACGCGCTTGGGTGCAAGCACCGATGAGTGTATTGTTTTCGAGGATAGCTTTAATGGTCTGCGTTCTGGTCGTGCTGCCAATATGAAGGTAGTGGGACTGGCAACCACCAATTCGGCAGAGTCGATCAGCGAATTGTCCGACATCCAGATATCCGATTATCGGAATATGGACTTTAACCAACTTTCCTCTCTACTTTAGGGAATTCCCCATTGTGGTTTATGGATTTTCCTTTGTAGGAGTAAGCTAAATTATCTAACTTTGCAATATCAAAAATAATCGAATGTCTAACAAAAAAAATAGAAAGGGTACAATTATGAAGAAGCTCTACACAACACTGATGATCGCGATGATGGGATTGATGACACTGTCGTTCACCTCTTGCGAAACCGATGAGGAAATCGCTTACGATCTCGAAGGCACATGGGTTGGCAATATGTCGATTGCCGATGCTTATGGTGAGGCGTATGTTGATTCAGAAATCACATTCCTGCGATACTCAAACTCTTACACTGAGGGTAATGGTCTCTGGGCCGATTATTATGGACCACGTGACTACGAGGTATATCGTTTCGAGTGGTATGTTGATTTTGGTACCATTTATATCCGCTTCGAAGATGGCGCTCGTGTAGAAATCCGTAGCTACTCTTTGAACTCAAATCGATTCCGTGGCCGCTTCTGGGATGGCGACAAGGAAGTAAGCTTCGAGCTGCGTAACTCTACTCGTAAATACGACTACGACTACAACTGGGGTGGCAGTCACTATCGCACCCGCAGTGCAGCCGATGCCAACGAGGCTCGCCCCACACATCCCCGCATCAAGTAAATGCAGTTTTCCCCTAATACTAACCCCGCTTTACTATCATAGTAGAGCGGGGTTAGTGTTTGGGTAAATTTGAGGTATCTGGGATATCAATCTAAGCGGGTGATGATGGGCATGGTCCACTCGTTATGAGCGATACGATCAACAGGGTTGTAGATACGGAAGATGAGATGGAAGTCGTCAGCAGGTGCAGGCAGCCAGTTATCGGGATGGTCTGTATCCGGTTCGTGCGAAACATAAATGTCGAGTGAACCATCATCATTGCGCTTCCAGTTGTCGCGGTCTGTGATATTATAGCGATTCTGCTCGTTGTCGTAGAGGAAGTTGTCTTCGCCATAGAGGGTCACACTCCAGAAACCGTAAGGCTTTGTTTCTGGCCAGTTGTCAGAAGTTATATGCAGACGATAGCGATGGTTGCCATTAAGGTGCTGTCCGTCGGCATCAACGTTGGCGCGTGGATAAACGGCTACGCTTACAGGATTGGCTGCGAGGGCTGCCACAGCAATAAGAGCACGATAATAGTATTCGGTACCGAACTCTGCAATAGGTTCGCCATAGAACTGCCAAGAGCCATTGGGCTTAACAAACTGCTGACTGCGTGGCGTTGTGATAGCGATAATATTGGTTACGAGGTTTTTCCACAATGTCTCTGCCTCACTGCCGAAGATAGAAGCGTCGAATTTCAGACCAGGACCTACATTGATACGCTTAAGGTCGGCCAGCCATTCGGCATCTTCTTTTGCTGGTGGATTGGTGAGCATCAGCTCATTGGCGCGAGCAAAGAATTTGTCCATAGGCATCGTCATGATGTAATCCACAGGAGCTTTAAAGTCGTAATCAGGGTTGTAGGTACCCTTACCTGTATATTCTGCGCCGGTAGTCAGGAAGTCGTTCAGCATATAGGTACGCATCTCGTCCTGGATAGCATGTACGTTGGACAGGTCTTCCTTACCCTTACAAACTGTACGCAGCAGCATCCACACATGGTCGGTAGGGCTGGCGATATGTGTCATGTTGGCTGGAACGTCGCCTTTGAATTTGGGGCCTGTAAAACAGTAGTATCCATATTCGCCCTCGATATCGGTGGCTACAGGAGCTGCTATACAGTTGCTCCAGGCATCAAGAATCTGAGCCAGACAGAAACGGTCTGTGTGAGGCAGGCGCAACACGAGTGCATCTCCTGAGAGGTCCATCATCACCTGTGTGTAGTTAGTGTCCACGTTAGGTGTCACCACCTCTTTGGTATTGGCGTTGGCCAGCACGCGGGCGTGAATCAGACGGTTGGGGGGTGCCTGCTGACCAACGGGCTCAACTACGTTAGTCATATGAATATAGGTAGCGTCCATAAGCATCAGCGGCAGTGCATAGACGTAGGCTCGCTCAAGCAAATCGGCCTTCTCGGCATCGGTTAGATTTTTTGACGCATTAGCGGGATTGTCGGAATAGGTATTGCATCCTGTGGCGACAATGGTTGCAAGCAGCATCATGGCTGCTGTAGCAAGGTTGTGAATTAGTTTTGTTTTCATACTGAATAAATTTGATTTATAGTGATATTTTGTTTATGGCGGCAAAGATATGAAAATAAATTGAAAAAACAAAATATATAAAGAAAAAATTAAACATATAAACCACTGGGTGGTAGATGGATGTAACTCGCATAAATAAAGAAAAAAGTATTTTCCTTTGGTTATTCGCATAATTTGCAGTAACTTTGCACCCGATTATATATATAATAAGGTGAAATGAGTGCATTTAAGAAAAAAAGAAGATGGCATTGCTTGCCCGGACAGGAGCCCACAGAGATGGATAAAACCATTATGTATTGGGAGAACAAAGGTAAGCTGGTGCCAACACGTGAACTGATTAAAACCCCTGAACAGATAGAAGGCATCCGTAAGGCGGGTGTAGTGAATACCGCTGTGCTCGACGCAGTGGCCAAGGAGATTAAGGCTGGAATGAACACACTCGAGATCGACCAGATTTGTCGCAAGGTGTGCGAGGATGCTGGTGCTATCCCAGCCTGCTTGAATTACGAAGGATTCCCCATGAGCGTGTGCACCTCGATCAACGAGGTGGTATGTCACGGTATCCCCAAGGAGGAAGATGTGCTCGAAGAGGGCGATATCATCAATGTTGACTTTACTACCATCCTTGATGGCTATTATGCCGACGCCAGTCGTATGTTTATCATCGGCAAGACTACTCCTGAGAAGGAGCAGCTGGTGCGTGTAGCCAAGGAGTGTCTGGAGATTGGAATGGAGGCCGCTAAGCCTTATGGCTTTGTGGGCGATATCGGTCATGCCATCGAGAAGCACTGTAAGAAATACGGCTATGGTATCGTTCGCGATCTGGCCGGACACGGCGTGGGACTGAAATTCCACGAGGAGCCCGATGTAGAGCACTACGGACATTGTGGTACTGGTATGCTGCTGGTTCCTGGTATGGTGTTCACCATCGAGCCTATGATTAACATGGGTACCTGGAAGGTATTCATCGATGCCGACGATCCATACGGATGGGAGGTTATTACCGAAGATGAGCTGCCCAGTGCACAGTGGGAGCATACACTCGTGATGACAGAACATGGTGTAGAGATACTGACGTACTAAGATGAAGGATATATATATATTAGGTATAGAAAGCTCGTGTGATGATACTTCGGCAGCTGTACTGAAGAATGGTATTCTGCTGTCGAACGTTACGGCATCGCAGGCTGTACACGAGGCATACGGTGGCGTAGTGCCCGAATTGGCATCAAGAGCACACCAACAGAATGTGGTGCCTGTAGTTGATCAGGCCATCAAGAAAGCTGGTATTACCAAAGAGGATTTAACAGCGATTGCCTTTACCCGCGGTCCCGGACTGATGGGCTCGTTGCTGGTAGGCGTAAGCTTTGCCAAAGGTTTTGCCCGCTCGTTGGGTATCCCTATGATTGATGTAAACCATCTGCAGGGACACGTGATGGCACATTTTATCAAGGAGAGCGAGGACGATCAGCACCAGCCACCATTGCCATTCCTGTGCCTGTTGGTATCAGGTGGTAACTCGCAGATTGTAAAGGTGAACGCCTATAACGATATGGAGGTGCTTGGACAGACTATCGACGATGCTGCTGGTGAGGCTATCGATAAGTGCTCGAAGGTAATGGGACTGGGTTATCCCGGTGGTCCTATTATCGACCGATTGGCTCGTCAGGGAAATCCTAAGGCCTATCAGTTTGCCGAGCCTAATATCCCTGGTCTCGATTATAGTTTCTCGGGCTTGAAGACCTCGTTCCTGTATTCGATGCAGAAGTGGGTGACCGAGGATTCCGACTTTATCGAGAAGCACAAGGAAGATATCGCTGCCTCGCTGGAGTGGACGATTGTTGATATCCTGATGAAGAAGCTGAAGAAGGCTGTGAAGCAGACAGGTATCAAGCACGTGGCTGTGGCTGGTGGTGTGAGTGCCAATAACGGCTTGCGCAATGCGTTCTACGATGCCGAGAAGCGTTATGGCTGGACGATTTATATCCCCAAGTTCAGTTATACCACCGATAATGCGGCCATGATTGGTATCGTGGGCTATTATAAGTACCAGGATCAGCAGTTCTGCGACATCAGCGCCCCCGCATTCAGTAAAGTAACGTTTAAGTAGTAATAATTAGCAACGGACAACAGGACTAATAAGATTGATTATCACTGGAAAATAAACTTTAAGTCCTGTAGTCCGTTGCAAAAAAAGAAAATTAAACTAAATATGGATTTTGAAAGTAAGATAACAAGTAGAGAGGTAAGTGAAATCCTCTGGGAGACCGAGAAGACAGTAAGTACTGCCGAGAGTTGCACTGGTGGCCGTATAGCTGAGGCTATTATTGCAGTACCTGGCGCATCAAAGTATTTCAAGGGTGGTATTATCTCATATATCAACGAGGTTAAGGAGAATCTGCTGGGTGTTGACCATCAGTTGCTCGAAGAGAAAACCGCTGTGTGTGAGGAGGTTGCGATAGCTATGGTAAAGGGAGCGTGTAAGGCGCTGAATACTGATTATGCAATTGCTGCTACCGGTTTTGCTGGTCCTACCGGCGGTACCAAGGAGATTCCTGTTGGCACCATCTGGTTGGCATGCGGACGTCCCGAAAAAGTGGTAACCATGAAGCTCGAAGAAGACTATGGTCGCGACATCAATCTGGCCATCGCCACCAATCGTGCTATGGAGATGTTTTTGGGCTTTTTGAAGGAGGAAGATGCCCCTAGACCCACGCGAGAAGGTTAAAAATCATTAATTCTTTGAATTTCCGGTCGTGTAATTATCTGAATCTCAATAAAATTGTGTAATTTTGCACGCTGTTTGGAATAAGTAAGTGTAAATCACAAGTAAAAAGGTAGATAGAAATGTCTAAGATTTGTCAAATTACAGGAAAGAAGGCACAGATAGGTTGCAATGTGTCTCACTCAAAGCACCGTACAAAGAGAAGCTTTGACGTTAACCTTTTCAGCAAGAAATTCTACTACGTAGAGGAGGGTTGCTGGATTCAGTTGAAGATTAGCGCTGCTGGTCTTCGTATGATCAATAAAGTAGGTCTGGATGCTGCCTTGAAGCAGGCTGTTGCCAAAGGATTTGTAGACTGGAAGGACATTAAAGTGATAGGAGATTAAAATCATGGCAGGAAAGAAAGCTAAAGGTAATCGCGTTCAGGTTATCCTGGAGTGCACAGAGCACAAGAATAGTGGTATGCCCGGTACTAGCCGTTACGTAACCACCAAGAATCGTAAGAATACGCCAGAGCGTATGGAGCTTATGAAGTATAACCCAATCCTGAAGAAGATGACTCTTCACAAGGAGATTAAATAATACGACTGAAGTATGGCAAAGAAAACCGTCGCTACCCTCCACGAAGGCTCAAAGGATGGTCGCGCTTACACAAAGGTAATCAAGATGGTTAAGAGCCCTAAGACTGGTGCTTACATCTTCGACGAGCAGATGGTTCCCAACGAGGCCGTTAAGGACTTTTTCAAGAACTAATTTACATTTATTATATTGAAATTAGAGGTCGCAAGGAAATTTGCGGCCTCTTTTTTTGGTTGTGTCGTAAATTATGCCTATCTTTGCAATCGAAAATATTGCAATATGGGATTATTTGGATTTTTTAGTAAGGATAAGAAAGAGACACTCGATAAGGGTTTGGAGAAAACCAAAACGAGTGTGTTCGATAAACTGACTCGTGCCGTAGCCGGTAAGTCGAAGGTTGATGATGATGTATTGGATAATCTTGAAGAGGTACTCATCACTAGCGATGTGGGTGTAGATACCACATTGAAGATTATTCAGCGCATCGAGGAGCGTGTGGCTCGCGATAAATATGTCAGCACTTCTGAACTTAACCGCATTCTCCGTGAGGAGATAGCCGAGCTGCTGGCCGAGAATAATTCGGATGATAATGATAATTGGGATTTGCCCGCCGATCATAAGCCCTACGTTATTCTGGTGGTAGGTGTGAACGGCGTTGGTAAAACCACAACCATAGGTAAGCTGGCTTGGCAGTTCAAGCAGGCCGGCAAGAAGGTTTACTTAGGTGCTGCTGATACATTCCGCGCAGCTGCCGTTGAGCAGTTGTGTATCTGGGGCGAGCGTGTAGGTGTGCCTGTTATCAAGCAGCAGATGGGTAGCGATCCCGCCAGTGTGGCATTCGATACCCTGCAGAGTGCCAAGGCTAATGGTGCCGATGTGGTATTGATTGATACCGCAGGCCGTCTGCACAATAAGGTAGGCTTGATGAACGAGCTGAAGAAGATTAAGGATGTGATGAAGAAGGTACTGCCCGAGGCACCCGACGAGGTGATGCTGGTGCTGGATGGCTCTACCGGTCAGAATGCCTTCGAACAGGCTAAGCAGTTTGCTGCTGTTACACAGATTACCTCGCTGGCTATCACCAAGCTTGATGGTACAGCCAAGGGTGGTGTGGTAATTGGTATTTCTGATCAGTTGAAGGTACCTGTAAAATATATCGGACTGGGCGAGGGTATGACCGACCTCCAGCTGTTTAATAAACGTCAGTTTGTAGATTCGCTGTTCAATGAGTAAGACGATAGATATCATTTCACTGGGCTGCTCAAAGAATCTGGTTGATAGCGAGACTCTGATGGGCTTGATGGAGGCCAATGGCTATCAGTGTACACACGATAGCGACGACCCTCAGGGTGAAATCGTAGTGGTAAACACTTGCGGCTTTATCAACGATGCCAAGGAAGAGAGTATCAACACCATCCTGGAGTTTGCTCAGGCCAAGACCGAAGGTCGTATCGAGAAGCTCTTTGTGATGGGCTGTCTCTCTGAGCGCTATCTGGCCGACTTGGAAAAAGAGATTCCCGAGGTTGACGGCTGGTACGGCAAATTTAATTATAAGAAGCTTTTGAAAGACCTGAATGGCGAGGAGTATAACGCTTGCGAAGGTAAGCGCCATATCACTACGCCACGTCATTATGCATATATCAAGATTAGCGAGGGTTGCGATCGCCATTGTGCTTATTGCGCCATTCCGCTGATTACAGGTAAGCATCAGAGTCGCCCCATGCAGGAAATCCTGGATGAGGTGCGTTATCTGGTTAGTCAGGGCACCAAGGAGTTTAATGTCATTGCCCAGGAGCTGACCTATTACGGTGTGGATCTGGATGGCAAGCAGCATATCGCTGAGCTCATCGAGCAGATGGCTGATATCCCTGGTGTAGAATGGATTCGCTTGCATTATGCTTATCCCACACACTTTCCTTGGGATCTGCTGCGCGTGATTCGCGAAAAGCAGAACGTATGTAAGTATCTCGATATCGCACTCCAGCATGTATCAGATAACATGCTGAGCCGTATGCGTCGCCATGTGACTAAGGATGAGACTTATGAGCTGGTTCGTCGTATGCGCGAAGAGGTGCCCGGCATTCATATCCGTACCACCCTGATGGTTGGTTTCCCAGGCGAGACCGACGAGGATTTCGAGGAACTCAAGGCCTTTGTAAAGTGGGCTCGTTTCGAGCGTATGGGTGCTTTCTCATATTCAGAAGAAGAAGGAACCTATTCGGCTGACAACTTCGAGGACGATGTGCCTGAGGATGTAAAGCAGAGCCGATTGGATAAGATTATGCGTATCCAGCAGAATATCAGCGCCGAACTCGAGGCTGAGAAAGTTGGAAAGGTATTCAAGGTGATTATCGACCGACGTGAGGGTGATTATTATATCGGTCGTACCGAGTTCTGTTCGCCAGAAGTTGACCCTGAGGTGCTGATACCAGCAGCTGAGGCAAAACTTACCATCGGCAACTTCTATGATGTATTGATTACAGATTCGGAAGAATTTGATTTATATGGAACCACAATCATTAAAACATATGAACAATAAAGACTTTATCACAGAATTGGCGCAACGCACGGGTTATTCGGCTGATGAAACCCAGCAGTTTGTGAATTGTGTAGTTGAGGCGATGGGCGACCATTTTCAGGACGACGACTCAGTGCTGATTCCTACATTCGGTACATTCGAAGTTAAGAAGAAGATGGAGCGCATCATGGTAAATCCTTCTACAGGACAGCGCATGCTGGTGCCACCAAAACTGGTGCTTACATTTAAGCCAAATGTAAGTTGGAAAGAACGTGTAAAGAATGGAGGAGCTGAGTGATGGGAAAGATTTCGATACAAGAATTAGCCAATGTGCTGGTTGAGCGCAGAAAGATGAACAGACGCGATGCAAGTTTGTTTGTAAGTGCTATGTTCGATATCGTACAGCAGCGACTTGAAACCGATAAGCTGGTTAAAGTCAAAGGTCTGGGTACGTTCAAGATTATTGATGTTGAAGATCGCGAAAGCGTAAACGTAAATACAGGCGAGCGTGTGCTGATCGAGGGTCACGGTAAAATTACCTTTGTGCCCGATGCCCTGCTGAAGGAACTGGTAAACAAGCCATTTGCCCAGTTCGAGACGGTAGTGCTGAACGATGGTGTGGATTTCGACGATGTTGATACCACAACCACCGATGCACCCGAGCCCGAAGTTGATGCTGAGCCCATCGTTGAGCCAGAACCAGAGCCTGTGGTAGAGCCCGAACCCGAACCAATTGTTGAACCAGAGCCAACTCCAGTAGTTGCTCCCGAACCAGAGCCCGCTCCTGTGGTTGAGCCTGAACCAGTTGTAACTCCTGAGCCCGAGTCAGTTGTGGTTCCCGACGATGATCATGCAGCTATGCCATTGGTTGACTTTGGTGGCAACGAGGAGCCCGAACCAATTGTTGCTCCAGAGCCAGTTGTGGTTCCTGAGTCAGAGCCCGTAGCCGAGCCTGTAGAAGAAATGATGTCACTTGATGATGAGTTCGATGACGATATCGATGATGAACTCGAGGAGGAGCTGAAGTTAGGTATGACTATTCGTCCTGAGACAACAGTTCGCCCAAAGGAAGAACCAAAAGTTCTGGAAGATATCGCCGATGAAGATATTCCTGAGTGGGTTATCGAACCTTATGTTGCTTCGCCCGCCGAAGAACCCAAGGCTGAACCCGAGCCCGTTGTAGAACCCGAGCCTGTGGTTGCTCCAGAGCCCGAGCCAATTCCTGAGCCCGAGCCTGTAGTAATACCTGAGCCAGAGCCTGTGGTTGTTCCCGAGCCAGAGCCCTTTGTAGCTCCTGAGCCGGTGGTTGAAACACCACGGCCTGCTGCAAATTCTAATCTGCAGTCGATCCTGAGTTCGTTCCAGACCATCAAGAAACCAGCTCCTGCACCCGAGCCAATCCCTGAGCCCGAGCCAGCTCCAGTAGTAGCACCCGAGCCCGAGCCTGTGGTAATCCCCGAGCCAGCACCTGTTGTTGAGCCCGTTTATAGCCCAGAGCCCGAACCTGTTGTTGCACCAGAACCGGTATACGCTCCCGAGCCTGAACCCGTTTATGCTCCTGAGCCAGAGCCCGTTAAGCCAGTTGTAACACAGCTTTCTGACGAGACAAGAATTACCGAAGAGTCGCTGCGTGATATGCTTGAGGATGATCCCGAGCCCGTAGTGATTCCTGAGCGCACACATGTGGCTGAGCCCCGAACCAATCGTTCAGGGTGAGCCCGCTTCTGTAGTTGAGGAGCACAAGATGACTGCCGACGAAGAGCTTGCTGCAGCTTTTAAGAGAATGGGTGTTACAGACGAGGTTGTTTCTGAGCCTGCACCTAAGAAGGTGGTAGAGGAGGAAGAGCCAGAGAACGAGGAGCCCGAATATGAGTTTGAGACAGCCCGTCCACGCAAGTCGGCTGGTAAATGGGTACTGGCCTTGCTGGCATGTATCATTGGTTTAGGTTGTGGCTATCTGTTGGGTAACCATTATCCATACGCCAACTTCCTGCCTGATGAGAGCAGTGAGACTGTGATCCACGTTCAGAAGGAAACCGCTCCCGAGCCACAGGCTGCTCCTGATATTGAAGCTGTAGTGGACGAGGCCCCAGCTGAGCCGACTGCTAGCGAGGCTGATACCAAAGCTGCTGAAGCAAAGGCTGCCGAGGAAGCTAAGGCTGCAGAGGCTAAAGGCAAAGCAGATGCCGAAGCAAAAGCCAAGGCCGACGCTGAAGCAAAAGCCAAGGCCGACGCTGAAGCAAAAGCCAAAGCTAAGGCAGAGGCAGAAGCCAAGGCAAAGCAAGAGGCCGAGGCCAAAAATTCTATTGCCGATAAGTACAACGCGATGGACGTAAGAGTACGCTTGGGTGCCTATCGTATTGTAGGTACCGACCGCACGGTAAAGGTGAAGGAAGGCGACAATCTTGTAAAGATTTCACGCCGTGTTCTGGGACCCGATATGGAGTGTTATCTCGAGGTATATAACAACATCAAAGCCTCTACACCACTCAAGGTTGGCCAGGAAATTAAAATTCCAAAATTGCAGTTGAAGAAGAAAAAGAAGGCCGCAACAGCCAACTAAATCAGCAAATAATGAAAAAGTTTCTTAAAACTTAGGTTTTGGGAAACTTTTTTAATATTATTTAGACTGATAAAGTGTGGCAAAGTCCTTTAAAAAAAGTATTTTTGCAGTCAAATTTAGAAAACAATTAAAGATATAAATATTATGGCAGAAGCTATTGATATCCGAGAGTTAAATATTCGGATTGAACAACAAAGCGCATTTGTAACAAATCTTGTGAGTGGAATGGACCGCGTAATCGTTGGTCAGAAACATCTAATCGACTCGCTTTTGATAGGTTTGTTGAGTGATGGACATATTTTGCTGGAAGGTGTGCCAGGTTTGGCTAAGACATTGGCCATTAAGACCCTTTCGCAGTTAATCGATTCAGATTACAGCCGTATTCAGTTTACCCCCGACTTGCTCCCTGCTGACGTGATAGGTACTATGATCTACTCGCAGAAGGACGAGAAGTTCCAGGTAAAGCAGGGCCCCGTATTTGCCAACTTCGTGCTGGCCGATGAAATTAACCGTGCCCCAGCAAAGGTGCAGAGTGCACTGCTCGAGGCCATGCAGGAAAAGCAGGTTACTATCGGTAGTCAGACCTTTAAGTTGCCTAACCCATTCCTGGTAATGGCTACTCAGAACCCTATCGAGCAGGAGGGTACCTACCCACTGCCTGAGGCACAGGTCGACCGTTTCATGCTCAAGGTGGTTATCGATTATCCTACACTCGAAGAGGAGAAGAAGATTATCCGCGAGAATATCACAGGCGAGATGCCTACCGTTACCCCTGTAACTACAGCCGAGGAGATTCTGAAGGCTCGCAGCGTGGTTCGCGAGGTTTATATCGACGAGAAGATCGAGCAGTATATTGCTGATATCGTGTTCGCCACCCGTTATCCCGAGCGTTATGGCTTGAAGGATCTCAAGGACATGATTTCGTTTGGTGGTTCGCCTCGTGCCAGCATCAATCTGGCTAAGGCTGCTCGCGCTTATGCTTTCATTAAGCGTCGTGGCTATGTTGTTCCCGAGGATGTTCGTGCTGTGGCTCACGATGTATTGCGCCACCGTATTGGACTTACCTACGAGGCCGAGGCCAGCAATATTACCAGCGAGGAGATTGTTTCAAAGATTATCAATAAGGTTGAAGTGCCTTAATAGTGAATAGTGATTAGTGAATAGAGAATAGTGGAAACTTCTGAAATAATAAAGAAAGTCCGTAAGATCGAGATCAAGACCCGTGGCTTGAGCTCAAACATCTTTGCAGGTCAGTACCACTCTGCCTTTAAGGGTAGGGGTATGGCCTTTAGCGAGGTGCGCGAGTATCAGTTCGGTGATGATGTGCGAGATATCGACTGGAATGTGACTGCTCGTTTCCATCGTCCTTATGTAAAGGTGTTCGAAGAGGAGCGCGAGCTGACGGTGATGCTGTTGATCGACGTCAGCGGTTCGCTTGATTTCGGCACCCAGAAGCAGATGAAGCGCGATATGGTGACCGAGATTGCTGCCACCCTTGCCTTCAGTGCTATTCAGAACAACGATAAGATTGGTGTGATCTTCTTCTCGGATAAGATCGAGAAGTACATCCCGCCCAAGAAAGGCCGCAAGCATATCTTGTACATTATCCGTGAGATGCTCGACTTTAAGCCCGAGTCAACACGTACGGATATCAAGCAGGCCATCGAGTTCTTGTCGAGTGTCCAGAAACGTCGTACCACAGCCTTTATCCTGAGCGACTTCTATGTGCGTAGCAATTTCCAGCAGTCGTTGCAGATTGCCAATCGCAAGCACGATGTGGTAGCCATCCAGGTGTACGACCAGCGTGCACGCGAGTTGCCCGATGTGGGATTGATGAAGGTTGTAGATGCCGAAACTGGCTACGAGCAGTATGTGGATACAAGTTCCAAGAAACTGCGTCAGGCTTACCAGAAGTACTGGTTAACCCGCCAGGCCCAGTTGCAGGAAACTTTTAATAAGAGCAATGTAGACAATGTGAGCATAGCCACTAACGACGACTTTGTGAAATCGTTGCTACTGCTATTTAAACAACGTAGTTAAATGAAACGTATTTTTCTTCTTATATCGCTGATAGCCAATTCGCTGCTGATTTCGGCACAAGTATCTGTCGAGGCTGAGATTGACTCGATTCAGATCTTTGTTGGTCAGCAGACTCACCTGCGACTCACTACCAATGTGCAGCCCAGTCAGAAGGTTGAGTTCCCGCAGTTTCAGCCCACACAGATGATTACACCTGGTGTTGAGGTGCTGAAGTGCGAGGAGCAGAAGCAGGATATCGGTGATGGATTCGAAGCCCGCACGATGGTGTACACACTCACCTCGTTCGACGATACCCTTTATTATCTGCCACCACTTACCGTTAAGGTGGATGGTAAGCAGTATAAGAGTAAGAGTCTGGCCCTGAAGGTGCTCACCATCGATGTGGATACCACCAAGGTCGATCAGTTCTTTGGTCCTAAGGATGTGCAGGACAACCCGTTCCTTTGGAGCGAGTGGAGCTTGCCATTCTGGTTGAGTGTGCTCATGCTGGTACTGTTGGCTTTGTGCTACTATCTGTACTTGCGTTTGCGCGACAACAAGCCCATCATCACTCATATCCGCATTGTTAAGCGCCTGCTGCCACATCAGAAGGCCATGCAGGAGATTGAGCAGATTAAGGCCGATAAGATGGTGGCTTCGGAGAACTCGAAGGAGTACTACACCAAGCTTACCGATACCCTGCGTAAATATATCGAGGAGCGTTACGGATTCAATGCGATGGAGATGACCAGTAGCGAGATTATCGAACGCCTCACCGCCTCGCAGGATCAGAAGGCACTCGACGAGTTGCGCGAGCTGTTTATGACTGCCGACCTGGTTAAGTTCGCCAAGTATTCTACACTTATCAACGAGAACGATAAGAATCTGGTGAGCGCCATCGACTTCATTAATCAGACCAAGCTCGAGAATCAGCCTGTAGAAGAAAAGGTTAAACCACAGCTCTCTGAGGAGGATCAGCGTACACAGAAGTCGCGCCGCCTGCTCAAAACCGTCATCACCCTTATCTCGGTGGTATGCGCCGGTCTGTTCGGCTTTGTGGCTTACACCCTTTATCAGTTATTGAATTAAAACAGAACAAATGGAATTTGCCAATAAAGAATATCTGCTGTTGCTTCTGCTCATCATACCTTATATTATATGGTATGTGATGTACAGAAAGAAAACCGAGCCCACGCTGCGGATGAGCGATACGTTTGCCTTCCGCTATGCGCCAAAAAGCTGGAAGGTTAAGCTTATGCCCCTTTCCATGCTGCTCCGACTGCTGGTATTTGTGATGATAGTCATGGTGCTGGCTCGCCCTCAGACCCGTAACTCGTGGGATAGCAAAACCGTAGAGGGTATTGATATCATGCTGGCTATGGACGTATCTACCAGTATGCTGGCCGAGGACTTGCGCCCTAACCGTATCGAGGCTGCCAAGCAGGTGGCTTCTGAGTTTATCATTGGTCGCCCCAACGATAATATCGGCTTGGCCATTTTTGCCGGCGAATCGTTCACCCAGTGCCCCATGACCACCGATCATGCCTCGCTGCTGAACCTGCTGCAGAATGTGCGTACCGATATCGCCGCCCGCGGACTCATCGAGGATGGTACCGCTATCGGTATGGGACTGGCCAATGCCGTGAGCCGACTCAAGGATTCGAAGGCTAAGAGCAAGGTGGTGATTCTGCTTACCGATGGTAGTAACAACCGTGGTGATATCTCGCCATCTACCGCTGCCGAGATTGCCAAGAGTCTGGGCATCCGCGTTTATACCATTGGTGTGGGTACCAATAAGGTGGCACCTTATCCTATGCCTGTGGCCGGTGGTGTGCAGTATGTGAATGTGCCCGTTGAGATTGATACCAAGACGCTGAGCGAGATTGCCAGCATTACCGAGGGCGATTTCTATCGCGCCACCAATACCAACGAACTTCGTAAAATCTATAAGGAAATCGACCAGCTTGAAAAGTCGAAGCTCAACGTCAAGACCTTCAGCAAGCGTTACGAGGCCTACCAGCCTTTTGCACTTGTGGCTGTGTTGGCGCTGTTGCTCGAGATTCTGCTGCGTGTAACTATATTTAGGAGGATACCGTAATTATGTTTAGATTTGCTGACCCTACATATCTCTATCTCTTAGCGGTGATACCAGTACTGGCCATCATCCGCTTTCTCACGTATCGCAATCAGAAGAAACGTTTGCGTAAGTTTGGCGATCCCAAGCTGTTGCGTTCGCTCATGCCCGATGTGTCTCGTTTCCGCCCCGCAGTAAAATTCTGGATTCTGCAGGGTGCTTTGGCATTGCTGGTTGTTATGCTGGCCCGTCCGCAGTTCGGCACCAAGATCAGTAACGAGCAGCGTACCGGCATCGAGACTATTATTGCGATGGATATCAGTAACTCTATGCTGGCCGAGGATATCACGCCCAGCCGTTTGGACCGTAGTAAGATGATGGTCGAGAATCTGGTAGATCACTTCACCAACGATAAGATTGGCTTGCTGGTGTTTGCTGGCGACGCTTTCGTTCAGTTGCCTATCACCAGCGATTACGTGTCGGCCAAGATGTTCCTCTCCAGCATCGACCCCTCGATGATGGCTACCCAGGGCACTGATATTGCCCGTGCCATCGATATGGCTACCCATAGTTTTACCCAGGAAGAGGGTATTGGCAAGGCCATCATAGTGATTACCGATGGCGAGGATCACGAGGGTGGGGCACTCGAGTCTGCCGAGGCTGCCAAGAAAGCCGGCATGCGTGTGTATGTGCTGGGTGTCGGTTCAACCCAAGGTGCGCCTATCCCCATTCCCGGTACAGGCGATTATATGAAGGATAATACGGGCAACACGGTGATGTCGGCCCTCAACGAGGATATGTGTCGCCAGGTGGCTCAGGCTGGTGGCGGTGCCTATATCCATGTAGAGAACAACAGTGCTGCTCAGGACCAGTTGGATAACGAGCTTTCAAAGCTGGCTAAGAAAGAGACTACCAGCACCGTTTACAGCGAGTTCGACGAGCAGTTCCAGGCTGTAGCCATCTTGGCATTGCTGCTGCTCATTCTCGAGATTTGCATCTTCGACCGTCGCAATCCGCTGCTTAAGCGTTTGTCGCTTTTCGGTTCTAAGAAGAAAGCCGCTGCTACCGTAGCTTTATTGCTGGTGGCTGTTACAGCCAGCGCCCAGACCGATCGCCAGTATATCCGCGAGGGTAACAAGCAGTTCCGTGTGGGGCAGTACGATAAGGCCGAGGTGTCGTATCGTAAGGCCGTAGAAAAAAATCCCAAGAATCCGCAGGCAGCTTATAACCTGGGTAATGCGCTGATGGCTCAGAAGAAGGATTCGTCTGCTGTGCAGCAGTTCGAGCAGGCCACCCGTATCGAGACCAACCCGCTGCGTAAGGCTGCCGCCTATCATAACATGGGTGTGATCTGTCAGACACATAAGATGTACGGCGAGGCCATCGAGGCTTACAAGAATGCTCTGCGCCTGAATCCTAACGACGATGAAACCCGCTATAACCTGGTTCTCTGCAAAAAACAGAAACAGAAGCAGGACCAGAACCAGCAGCAGAATCAGAACAACAAGGACGATCAGAAGAAAGACAATCAGAAGAAGGACGATCAGAAAGATCAGAACAAAGATAAGAAAGACGACAAGCAGCAACAGCAGCAGAAGCCTCAGATGAGTAAGGACAATGCCGAGCAGCTCTTGAATGCCGCCATCCAGAACGAGAAGATGACGCAGGACAAGATGAAGAAACAGCAGCAGAAGCCGCAGCGTCGGAATGTATTAAAGAATTGGTAATGAAACGAATAGCGATATTTATAGCAATGGTAATGACCACGGTTCTGGCCGTGGCCCAAACATTAACAGCATCGGCACCATCGCATGTTGCGGTGGGCGAGCAGTTCCGGTTGTCGTACACGGTCAACACACAGAACGTGTCCGATTTCCGTGCTGGTAATATCCCCTCTGAGTTCGAGGTGCTCATTGGCCCGAACCGCTCCATGCAGTCGAGCTATCAGATGATTAATGGTCACACCTCGTCAACCTCGTCTATTACTTATACTTATATAGTAGCAGCTACCAAGAATGGTACGTTTACCATCCCTGCAGCTTATGCGGTGGTAGATGGCAAGAAGATTACCTCAAAATCGCTCACCATCAAGGTTTCGGGCTCGGTTTCGGGCTCAGGCTCTAGCTCGCGCCAGAATAGCGACGATGGTGCTGAGATGCGCGATGCCGGTAGTCGTATCTCGGGTAGCGACCTGTTTATCAAGGTAAGCGCCAACAAAAAGCGTGTTTACGAGCAGGAGCCCATCCTGCTTACCTATAAGGTTTATACACTGGTACAGCTCACCCAGCTGCGTGGCGATATGCCCGACCTGAAGAGCTTCTATACCCAGGAGGTGGATCTGCCACAGCAGAAGTCGTTCTCGATCGAGACGGTCAATGGTCGTCCATATCGCACCTGCACCTGGAGCCAGTATGTGATGTTCCCACAAACCACTGGTAAACTGCAGATTCCGTCGATTACCTTCGAGGGTATCGTGGTGCAGCAGAATCGTAATGTGGATCCGTTCGAGGCATTCTTCAACGGTGGCTCAGGCTACGTAGAGGTGAAGAAAAAGATTGTGGCTCCTGGTATTGATATTCAGGTTGATCCGCTGCCACAGCGCCCAGCCACATTCTCGGGTGGAGTAGGTAAGTTTAATATCTCGGCCCAGCTCGATAAGACAGAGACCAAGGCCAACGATCCTATCAAACTGCGTGTGATTGTGAGTGGTACAGGTAACCTCAAGCTCATCAAAGAGCCTGTATTGAACTTGCCTAAGGACTTTGATAAGTACGAGCCCAAGGTGACCGACCAGACCAAGCTGACCACAGCCGGACTGGAGGGCTCGAAGATTTACGATATCCTGATTGTACCACGCCATCAGGGGCAGTACGATATTCCACCCGTTGAGTTTACCTATTTCGACACCGCCACCAAGCGTTACGAAACGGTAAAGAGCGAGGGCTTCCATCTCGATGTGGCCAAGGGCTCTGGTAGTGCTTCGGTGAGTGATTTCTCTGGTCAGGAGGATGTCGATGAGTTGAATAAGGATATCCGCTTTATCAAGACAGGCGATGCCGATCAGCATCTCACCAACGATTTCTTCTTCGGCTCAACTGCTTACTGGATTATCATCGCTGCGCTGGTAGTGGTGTTTATCACGCTGTTTGTTATCTTCCGTCAGCGTGCCATCGATAACGCCAATGTTACCAAGATGCGTGGTAAGAAGGCCAACAAGGTGGCCACCAAGCGCCTGAAGCTGGCAGCCCGCCTGATGACCGACAACAAGCCAAACGAGTTCTACGACGAGGTGCTGCGTGCCCTGTGGGGTTATGTGGGCGATAAGCTCAATATCCCAGTGGCCCAGTTGTCGCACGATAACATTAGTCAGAAGCTGGCCGATCGTGGCGTGCATCAGTCAATCATCGATAAGTTTATCGGTGCTATCGACGAGTGCGAGTTCGAGCGTTATGCCCCAGGCGATCCAAAGGGAAATATGAGTAAGGTTTACGATAAGGCCATACTGGCCATCGAGAAGATCGAGGAGGTGATGAAGAAGGGTAGTAAGAAAGCCGCTACTTTGGTATTGTTACTGCTGTTGGCACCTATGGCTGCCCAGGCTGCTACCAAGGCCGAGGCTGATAGCGCTTATATCAACGGCAATTATCAGGAGGCCATCAAGGGTTATGAATATATGCTTAAGCAGGGTGCTTCGGCCGAACTGTATTATAATCTGGGTAATGCCTACTATCGCACCGAGAATATCACCCGTGCCGTGCTTAATTACGAGCGCGCCCTGTTGCTCTCGCCAGGCGATGCCGACATCCGTTTTAACCTGCAGTTGGCCCGCTCTAAAACCATCGATAAGATTGTGCCTGAGAGCGAGATGTTCTTCGTTACCTGGTATCGCTCGTTGGTGAATCTGATGAGTGTCGACGGGTGGGGACGTATGGCCCTTGTGTCGCTGGCCATCGTTATCGTGCTGTTCCTGGTTTACCTGTTCTCGGCCCGTGTATGGGTGCAGAAGTTAGGTTTCTTTGGCGGCATCGCCTTGCTGGTGGTGTTCGTGTTCAGCAATTTCTTTGCCTGGCAGCAGCGCCAGCAGTTGCTGTATCGTCAGGGTGCCATCGTTATAGCCCCATCGGTAGCCGTCAAGAGCACGCCTGCCCAGAACGGTACCGACCTGTTTATCCTGCACGAGGGTACCAAGGTGGTGATTACTGACAGCTCGATGAAGAACTGGCGCGAGGTACGTTTGGCCGACGGAAAGAAAGGTTGGCTGGAGAGTAAGAAAATAGAAATGATTTAATACCCTATGTTTGAGACGTTGATTGATTTCGACCGCGAGTTATTGTTGGCCGTTAACGGCAGCGATTCGCTGTTCCTCGACCGTATGGTGCGCATGCTTACCAACGGTCTTACATGGATACCGCTCTATCTGTCGCTGTTTTATATGGTGATGAAGAATAACGATAATTTCCGCCGTTTGCTGTATGTGCTGCTGGGTGCTGGGTTGTGCATCCTGATAGCAGGTACGCTTAACGACGAAATCGTAAAACCCCTTGTGGCCCGTTGGCGCCCCACACACGATCCCCAGATTGGCACGCTGGTTGATATCGTTGATGGCTATCGTGGCGGCAAGTATGGCTTCTTCTCATCGCATGCAGCCAACACCATGAGCATTGCTGTGTATTTTATCTGGATGGTGCGCAGTCGCCGTTTGTCAATCGCACTGGTCATCTGGTCGCTCCTTAATTGCTGGACCCGCATGTATCTGGGTGTTCACTTCCCAGGCGACATCATGGTAGGCCTGCTGTGGGGTGTGGCAGTAGGCACAGGTGTTTATTTCCTCTATGGTCGTATTACCCGGGGCATGTACACACCTCGTAATCTAAATCCCGACCAATACACCCCGGGCTGCTATCGCCGTTTAGACTGCAACTGGCCTGTAGGCGTGTTTGTATTAACATTAGTTTTTGTATTTATTAAAGCTTGTATTATATGAATTCCGATCCACGACATATTCGTATCAGCGATTATAATTATCCGCTCCCCGATGAGCGTATTGCTAAATTCCCTATTGCCCAGCGCGACCACTCTAAGCTGTTGGTTTACCGTCAGGGCCAGGTAAGTCACGATGTATTCTATAACCTCCCCGAGTATCTGCCCAAGGGTGCTCTCATGGTGTTTAATAACACCAAGGTTATCCAGGCACGTATGCATTTCCGCAAGGATACAGGTGCCCTCATCGAGGTGTTCCTGCTTGAGCCTGCCCAGCCTTCGGACTACGAACTGATATTCCAGACATCCGAGAAGTGTGCGTGGTATTGCCTGGTGGGCAATCTGAAGAAGTGGAAGGAAGGCACGCTTCGTCGCGAAATCGAGATAAAGGGTCAGCAGGTGGTTGTTACAGCTACCCGTGGTCCTATCCACGGCACCTCGCACCGCATCGATTTCGAGTGGACCGGTGGTTTCTCGTTTGCCGAGATTATCGATGCCATGGGCGAACTGCCCATTCCACCATACTTGAATCGTGAAACCCAGGAGAGCGACAAGACTACCTACCAGACCGTTTACTCAAAAATCAAGGGTAGTGTGGCTGCACCTACTGCAGGTTTGCATTTCACCCCCGAGGTGCTGGCAGCCGTCGATGCACACGGTATCGAGCGCGAGGAGCTCACCCTGCATGTGGGTGCCGGAACCTTTAAGCCCGTCAAGAGCGAGGAGATTCAGGGGCACGAGATGCACACCGAGTATATCTCGGTTCGTCGCGACACCATCCGCAAGTTGCTGGCTCACGATGGCTGTGCCATTGCCGTAGGTACCACCAGCGTGCGTACACTCGAGAGCCTGTATTATATGGGACTGAAGGTGATGCAGAACCCCGAGGCATCTGAGGACGATCTGCATGTAAACCAGTGGGAGCCATACGATACCGATACCCAGGTAAGCACCGTTGAGTCGCTTACAGCCCTTGGTGCCTGGATGGATGCCCACGGTCTCGAAGTGCTGCACAGCAGTACCCAGATTATCATCGCCCCCGGTTACAACTATCACATCGTAAAAATGCTGGTAACCAATTTCCACCAGCCACAATCCACCTTGCTGTTGCTGGTAAGCGCCTTTGTAAAGGGCGATTGGCATAAGATCTACGATTATGCGCTGGCCAACGATTTCCGATTCCTCAGCTACGGCGATTCATCGCTGCTTATTCCATAACACAAAAAAATAGGAGCCCCAATCGCGGAGCTCCTGTTCTTTTTATTAAGTATTACCAAAAATTACTTCTTCTCTTCAGCCTTCTTCTCTTCAGCCTTCTTCTCCTCGGCCTTCTCGGCAGCAGGCTTAGCAGTTGGCTTGTAGCGCTTGTTCAGACCGTTGATGACGTCCTGAGTAATATCCAGCTTCTTGTTGCCCATCAGGATGTTGTCGCCAGCCTTCGAAAGGATCAGGTCAAACTTCTTATCCTCGTTGTACGACTTCAGGAAATTCTGCAGTGAGTCGCGCAGAGCCTCGTTAAACTTAGCTGTCTCGCTGGCCAGTTCGTTCTCCAAACGTGCCTGCAACTCCTGCAGGTCGTTCTGCTGGCGCTGTATAGCGGCCTGCTGACTTGCTGCCTGCTCACGGCTCTGGAAACCGTTGTTGTTCAACTTCTGCTGGAAGTTAGCCATAGCAGCCTGCAGGGCATTACCTTTCTGGTTCAAAGTGTTACGGGCGTTGTTGCTCTTCTTCTGCAGGGTTACGCTGTAGTCCTTAGCAAAGTTGTACTGAGTCATCAGCGAGTCAACCTCTACATAAGCAATCTTCATACCCTCGCCGCTAGCAGCAGCGGGCTGATCGTCCATCTTAGGACTCTGTTTGTTGCACGATACCATCATAGCTGCGATGGCCAGTGCTGGAAAAATGTACTTTTTCATTTTCTGTTTTTAATTATTATTTTTTGAATTTTCAATTTTTACTTCTCCGAGACAGCAAACGGACTCTTGGTGCGAAGCTCGCGATCCTGGTCCATCACACAGTGTATACCTCGGTCTTTCATCGCCTGCGAATCGTGAATGTGCTGCGATGAGAACTCGCCGTTGCGCTTTAAAAGCACCTTTACGAGCAAAAATGCCATGCATATAGCAATTATTAACGTGGTTATGAGTAGAGTCTCAATCATTTTTTATATCTTTGCGGCTGCAAAGTTAAGCATTTTATAGCGAAATCAAACAAAAAAAGCATTAATAATGAATAAAAACGATTTAAAACCTGCAGTTGTGTTCGCAGAATTTGCGAAGATTAACGAAATTCCGCGTCCATCTAAGCGCGAAGAGAAGATGATCGAGTATCTGAAATCATGGGGCGAGAGCCACAATCTGGATACAAAAGTTGACGAAACCGGTAATGTGATTATACGTAAGCCCGCCACCAAGGGTATGGAGAACTGCAAGACCGTTATCCTGCAGAGCCATATGGATATGGTGTGCGATAAGCTGGTTGATGTAGAGTTCGATTTCGATAAGGACGCCATCAAGACCTATGTAGATGGTGAGTGGCTCACAGCCGAGGGAACCACACTGGGTGCCGACGACGGTATCGGTTGTGCCATCGAGCTGGCCATCTTGGCATCTGATGATATCCAGCATGGTCCTATCGAGTGCGTGTTCACTCGCGACGAGGAGACTGGCTTGAGCGGTGCCGAGGGCATGAAGGCTGGTTTCATGACTGGCGATTACCTCATCAACCTCGACTCTGAGGACGAGGGCGAAATCTTCGTATCATGCGCCGGTGGTCGTAACACCACAGCCAAGTTCACTTTCCAGCGCCAGCAGGCAGCCGAGGGTAGCTTCTTCATGAAAGCCCAGCTCAAGGGCCTGGTTGGTGGTCACTCAGGTGATGATATCAACAAGAAGCGCGCTAACGCCATCAAGATCCTCGCTCGTTTCCTGTATCAGGAGATGAACCGTTACGAGGGCATCCAGCTCGCTCAGTTCCATAGTGGTAAGCTGCACAACGCCATCCCACGCGATGGTCAGTTCGTGATTGCCGTACCTCATGATGTAAAGGAGAACGTAAAGGCCGACTGGAATGTATTTGCAGCCGAGGTTGAGGACGAGTTCCATGTTACCGACACCCAGATGGTTTGGAGTATGGAGAGCACCGATGCCGAGCCTGTTATCGACCCTGCTGTAGCCAAGAACTTTGTTTGGGCTGTTCAGGCTGTTGATAATGGCATCTACGCCATCTGTCAGGACGAGGAGCTCGGCGGTATGGTCGAGACTTCATCTAACATCGCCAGCATCCACTCTTCCGAGAATGCCATCGAGATTCTGTCAAGCCAGCGCAGTAACGTCATGTCAAACCTCGACAATATGTGTGCCACCATCCGTGCCGCCTTCCAGTTGGCAGGTGCCGAGGCCACATCGGGCGACGGCTATCCCGCTTGGAAGATGAAGGCCAACTCAGAGCTTCAGAAGATTGTTCGCGAGAGCTACGTAAAACTGTTCGGTAAGGAGCCCGTGGTTCGTGGTATCCACGCTGGTTTGGAGTGCGGTCTGTTCTCGGAGCGCTATCCACAGTTGGATATGGTAAGCTTCGGTCCCACATTGCGCTATGTGCATACCCCCGACGAGCGTCTGCTCATTCCAACCGTACAGATGGTATGGGATCATCTGCTTGATGTACTTAAAAACATTCCGCAGAAATGATGCATACGCGCGCGTACATTATAAATATAACCCTTTGCTTGGGTGGGCTGCTTTTCGCTTCGTGCGGAAAGCAGTACACCGCCGAGCAGACGGTGAAGGATTTTGTGGCCGAGAATATGCAGGATGGGGTAGAGACCTCGGGTGTTGATTTTGCCGATTTGGGCACCACACGTCACATTAACGACACACTTGTGGCAAAAATGCGAAAAAATGGTGCACCCTTGTTCAAAAGCGGCATTCAGTATGCTCAAGCACCCGCTGGCGATCTGTTCTATCTGAGAATGAGATACTTATATCAAGGCGACACTTTGCAGAACACCTTCTATCTCGACTCAACGCTTACCCAAGTGGTAGCTTTCAAATAACTTTTTCGAAAAAAAGTCGAATAAAAATTTGGAGGATTCAAAAAATAGTCGTACCTTTGCACCCGCAATCGAGGAGATGCCCCAAGGTTTGGTACTCTAAGGTCCTTTGGAAGGATGGGTGAGTGGCTGAAACCAGCAGTTTGCTAAACTGCCGTACGGGTTCCCGTACCGGGGGTTCGAATCCCCCTCCTTCCGCCTCAGGAAGTCTCCACGAGAGCGTGTCGATGTTGGTCGATTCATCTAATGGTTAGGATACAAGATTCTCAATCTTGGCATAGGGGTTCGATTCCCCTATCGACTACAACATCTTTGACATTCTGGTCGATAATTTGACATGCTGGTCGATTCATCTAATGGTTAGGATACAAGATTCTCAATCTTGGCATAGGGGTTCGATTCCCCTATCGACTACAAAACATGAGCTCCCGTTTTTACGGGAGCTTTTTTCATTCCCTAAAACTAATGTTCGTATGATGTTTCCCGAAGTACATAACAGCGCGCAGCTTACTGAGCTGATTAGCAGCATTGGCTTTTTGCCCTTGCTCGATAGTGGTATTCGTGGTTTCTCGGCCGAAGAGATTGTAGCTGACGATTGTCGTTATGTAGTGTTCAGCGATGGCGGTTGGGATTGGCCGCTGTGGAAGTGGAAGGGTAGCATCATCACCGAGGGGCATCATGTGTATGGTAAGTTCTTTGCTGGCAAGGCAGGCTTTATCAGTCGTGAGTGGTGGCCCGATTTCTGTAACTACCGCCGCAGCAAGTATCCAGCGCCCCAGGAGGGCAGTATTGATGAAGCTATCCTCTTTACCTTAGAGCAGGAGGGCAGTCTGATTACCCGCGAGCTGCGCAGCCAGTGCGGTTTCACCGGTCCTAAGATGCGTAGTAAGTTCGATGGCTACGTTACCCGCCTGCAGATGGCCACCCGTATCGTTACCGAAGATTTTGTGTATCCCCTCGACCGTCACGGTCGTGAGTACGGCTGGGGCTGGTCGCTCCTCACCACACCCGAGCGCCTCTATGGTCGCGCTGCCACCCAGTGCCCCCGCACTCCCGAAGAATCCTTCCAGCGCATCTTCGCCCACATGCAAACCATCTGCCCCCAAGCCTCCGACAAACAACTCCTTAAAATGCTGAAATAATAGTGTAATATTGTTTACAAAATGCACTATCGCACCAACGTTAACGGCAAGATTAGTCGTTATAATGTTCAAGCATTTTCTGTATTGCCGCCTTGATTTCTTCGCGGACATACTGCGGTTCTAAAACTTCCAACTTTTCCCTATGCCATAAAAGCTGCTGATAGAAGTTAAAGCATGGAACAAGCCTGTATTCAAAAATGCTCCATTCAGGATTGATCTCAACTTCCTTTTGTGATTCGTGGATAGGCAGTGTCCTTACATATTCCACCTGTTGTCCGTAAACCTTTATCCTTATTATCTCAGGCTTTTGTTCGTCAGAGTGATTGGCTCCGAAACTGCCGTCAAAGTACTCTTCAACACTTATATCGTTAGTAGGGGCCATTTTCTCCTCTGTCAATGTGATATTGTCCATTCGCTCCAATGCGAAAATTGAAATGCCATGATGATGATTATCAGGCTCTGCCACCAGATACCAGCGCTGTTCCCATGTGCGTAGGAAGTAAGGGATAAGTAATTGATGCTTAACCGTTTGTCGGTTAAACGAGTAATACTCGCACTCTATACCTTTATTTTTGTCAATGGCTTCCAGTATTATCTGCACGTTCTCTACTCCAGTAGGAGCCTCTGTAAGCATAATCTTGTCGCGATGTTTCAGGGCTAGTTCGGTCATACCTTCAATATGATAGGCTGAGAGTAGATAGTCAAATAGAGAATCGTTTTCACCATAGAATCCTTTGTTGCGATGCAACTCGTTTTTCCCCGTTCTGGTATTATACTCTATATAACAAGGGAAATTTAACTCAATATAATCCTTATATCTCAGAAATGTTCGAGGTAGAATATCATCACCTTCATATATAGAAGAGTACTGATAACTCTCATTTATCTCCTTCAGAGTCATTGCACCTTTCCGCTCCAGCAGATTAATCAGGTAGAGGCATTTTCTTATTTTAGGTTGCATAGGCAGTTATTTTTGTGGCAAAGATAGTTATTATTTTTATATACACAAAGGATTATGCTCTTCTTTTTCATTATAAACAGTTTTTTTATTTGCATATTGAGTTCTAGTGTGATGTTCCTCCAAAGCTTCATCCAATTTGTTGTGCTTGACAATTCCTGGGTATATCCAGGTTGAATGAATTGAAGCATGAAGAACTGGCTATTCATCTTAGAAATAGGGAGTGGGTCTTTTTTTATTTTCATTTTATCTTTCCTTTATCTATAGAAAATTTTGATGCCCAGTCTTCATAACCACATGAAGGACAAGTTGCCTTAAACTGTGATGAGTCGTAAATTATATCACCACCATTACACCACACGACAGGACTGCCACATTTGGGACAAATTAAATCAACAACAATAATACTACTCATAGCACTTTAATTTTTATTATTCGATTCCTTACTTTTACTAATACTCTCCATCTCTTCAACAAATTTCCCAATCAGATTATTGGGATCTTCTACCACATGAAGGAATTCATTAAAAAAGTGTGGTATTCTCTTATAATTAATTCCATCTTTAGTTACTTCCACATAAACTATTCTTCTTCCAGTATCAAATTCGTGGTTTGTTACTAAGGGAACAATTCTTATCTGATACTTGGGCCTACAGATAATTCCTAGGTTCAATAAAAGCTCAGCCATTTTATCTATATTGTCCCAGATATCTTTTGGAAATAGAAATATAGAATAACCTTCAGGAATATCGACATCTTTCCACTCTTCCGAGTCTAGATATTTTTTATAAGAGTTAGAGTATGGAACAATGACGCCAAGTTTAATTAATTCTGGAGGCAATGGATCTCTGTGAACAACGACACTGCCCCATAATACTATGGAAGGACAATATTCATTGTATTTTCGAATTAATTCCATTTTCATATTACCTTTGCTTCATGTTTCTGGCTGCAAAGATAAAAAGAGAGGCAGACATTTTGTGTCCGCCCCCCAAAAACTTATCAGGATTAAATCAGGATGGTATAAAACAATGATGCTAATGAGATTGCCAATGCGATTATTGAGACGATCTTATAAACTGCCAATTGTTTCTTCATCTTTTCAAAAATAGCATTTTGATTCTCTATAAAGCCATCTGTCTGCTCTTGAATCTCCGCAGTTTTATGTTCTGCTTCTTTCTGAAATTCTGATAATGCAATTGCTGTTTGCTCTTTAATCTGAGAAACAAATTCCTCTTGTGCCTTAACTAATTCTTCGGATGATCGTTTTATCTCGGCAAGAGAATCAGTAATGTGTTTCTCTATTCTATCTAGTGATTCATTTTGTTCATTCTTCAATAACGAAGATGCTTCTTCTTGATTTTTTTTGATATCTGTAATAGTCACAGATAGCTTATCGTTGAGGTCTTTAATATATGAATCATGGGATTTTTCTAATGACTCAGCTTCATGTATTATTGTCTGAAGTTTATCATTTATTTTTTTTTGAGTATTTTGCCATTCTGACTGCAATAGAGATAGCCCCTCCTCAAGCTGCTGGTACTCTTTTGCTTCGGCCTCTACATTCTCGGCAAATATATCAATTAATTCAGAAATACTTATTTCACCCTTTTTGATCTTTTCTGTTACATCATTTAACCTTTTAACAGCTTTTTCACTTGCTCTTTTATCTCTTCGCTGATTAAATGTTATTATTCCCATACATATGATCATGTTTTTAATAATAATCAGAGTATTGGAAAGATTATCATTAAGGTGACCAATGACCTTGGATGTATTCTGAAAAGAACTAGTAAAATCTGTATTAATTGATATCAAAGCATCTTTTACCGAATTCGTTGATGGAGGTGCCCAATTTGCCCCCAAGATGTTGCCAACCTTTTCTATATCAGCCCCTCCATTATAAATCGTATTCTGTAAGGTTGATATACTACTTTTGATGGTAGAAACATTCTTCTCTAGTCCTGCAAGTTCTTTCTGTAAATCTGCAAGAGACTTTGGGGGTTCTTTCTGATTTGGCAATAATTCTTTATTCATTTCTTTATACTTTTTCTAAGATTATATAATTTTATTTCGTTTTCACTCTGGATTTTATCGATTTCTTTTAATGTCGAATTCATCTCTTCGTTATGTTCTTTTTCAATCTTTTCAATCTCCTGCCGTTCTTTTTGAACTTCTACAAAACTATTTATATAGGAATACATATATTGGTATGTTCCAAATAATGCAACATCAACTTTGGCGGAAGATACATGCACATAATAATCCGACAATTCTTTTATCTTATCCATATTGGTATTACGTTCAGCTAAAGAGTTTTCTCGCATCTGATTGTTCTTATACTGAATAAAAAGATAAGTAATGAGTATTCCCGCTAGACCTACAATAATTGAAACCAACACATTTGCCACATCATCAGACATAGAGCCTAAAATGGGTAAATTCGTTGATAAGAATTTTGAAATGGCTTCAGTTAGGAAAATGCCTATACAAGTTGAAATGCCTGCAAATATTATTTTCCCTGCAGCCTGCATTCTTTCCTCCATTGGCTTGGAGTTATCGCATAGTACTTTAACGGCCCTTCCTAAAGAAAGGGTTGCTTCTCTAATTATTATTACTATGCGTTTTACGGTTGTTATAAAACTATTAATTATAAATGTAACAATAGTGGAAATGATACCAGATATTCCGCCTTCTAAGGCAGAATTACCGATTTCCTTTATGTGACTTTGAATTTTATAACGAATATTTTTCAAGCCCTCAATAATATATAAGATAAAGGATCGGAACCCCTCCAATGTCCCTTCTTTATACTTTTTTATTGCATCTTTAATAATCAAAAAACTCTCTTCTACCATTATTTTTAATGCACAACCTAAAGCCTGGCGTAAGGCCAACTTAAGTCCAGCTTTCGCTCCTTCTTTACCTAATTCTTGACCATGATAGATAATCCTTTCTTTGGTTGTAGGCTCGTGTTCTTTAACGGCTTCATCAGACCTTCTTTGAGCTGCATTAACACGCCGATTGTCCATTCCTCGATCTTCTTTATTTGTAAGTTCTGGATTTCGGCTACTTTTTTGAGTTTCATAATCGTATTTATCTTTCTCTCCTAATGATTCATTTAAGGAACCATCGACAACGTTTAAATTTCTTTTATCTGTACCAAACTTATTTCTTTTTTCTTTATTCTGCATCCAACCTCCCTTTTTATGATATTGTTTTGCGGAGAAAAAATGGTCAACATGAGGATTTGTCGTTTCTCTGCCTGTTAATTGATCCTTATCCTGTCCATTAACTTTTCTTTCACTTTTTATCTTCTCTCTTTGTCTAGCCGTAAAATCGTAATCTTCTCTATTAAATTTTTCACTATCTTTTGCAAAAATATCTTTTTCGGCATTATGCTGGGTTGTCACTGCACCACCATCTTTATCATTAAACATGGCTCTAGAGAGACCGAAGGGCCCCAAAATACTGTCTATCACAATGTCTTCGCATTCGTTTGCCAAGTTAAAAACTTGCTCATTGGCGTCGACATTCTTGTTTTTTTGATTTATTGTTTCTAGTTCATCAAGAAGTCTTTGCTCTTCCTGTTCCAGAGAATTATAAATCAAATCCCAATCTGCATTCTCAATTTCTTCAAAATCCTTATCCGTCATTTCTGCAATTTCAGAAATTACGATGTCATCATTTGCGTAGTTCTTTAAATCATCCATGACCTTATTGTTTTACGTTCCATATGTTTGCGACAAGAAGTGTCTCTTCCTCCTCCATATATACTTGTTTGTCAAGAGAACAATTTCTTATAACAATACTTATCAGCCTCCATGTAATATGTCAAATGAGCGTTGCCGCTTCAGCTCTTTTAGATTGTTTGGGCAAATATAGGGATTATTTCTGAAACATCCAAGTATTTGTGCTTTTTTTATATCAAAGAGTGAGTTTTCTATGTTAAACACTCTATGAAATCAGAAAGCAAACTCCCAAAGCAAACAGATGTCTGTATCGCCATAGGGCAGGGAGCTCCAAGTAAACTTCTTCCTCAGTGAGGGAGATTGATATGATGGCACATCCTATCCAGATCAAAGATGTGAAAGTGTATATTCTAGGGACACCAGCAAATACCATAATTGTTACAACAACCATGTGGAGGTATGGAATACCTTTTGTTACAATATCTAACGTCATAATCTTTTTCTTCAGTTCAACAATCTATATTTCTTAATTTTCTGTATTGCCAGGAGTTTTTCCAACGGTCTATCTCCCAGGCACGATATACTTGTTGAGGATGGGAGTTGAATGCGATGCGACAGTTCTGTTGCAAACGATTAAGCCAAGAGGATTCTTTGAAATGATGATATTCACGAGCCTGCTCAACGAGCTGATAAGGATTCCCGCTAATCTCCTTCAGACCGCATGTTGACTTGAGCATTGTGGTTTGAAAAGCAAACTCACCTACAACTGCAGCAGCACAACGATCAGCAGAAAGCTCACTCTTACGAGACCAATAATGCATAGCCATCAAAACGGGACCTAATGTGGCATATGAGAGGATGTCAAGCCAATAACCCAACTCGCTGATTGTTCTAAGAAGCGTTGAATATAATGTATGATGGCAAAGAATATGTCCGCACTCATGGGCCATAACGCATCTAAGTTCATCAAGCTCCATTCTTTCTACGATTGCACTGCTCAAAGCTATGAAGGTGTTATTTTCTCCATATGTAAATGCATTCATATGTGGATCGTTATAGATGTAGAGTTCTGGTTCAGTAATGCCTACTTTTTCAACTACCTCCTTAAAAGCTATGTATAGAGCCGGATAGTTCGTGGAACTAACTCTGACAAAGGAACCAAGGCACATACCTCGATATATCCTTTCAAGGCCATGCTCCATACAATAGCTTATAAGCTCATTATATCCCTTTAGGCTCTGTAAGGCTCTTATTGCCTTCGCATCTTCGGGATGCATGATATCACGTACTTCCATAATTTATGCTTCTGATAGTTCAACATGACGATAACGCATACCCGCAATCATTATTACTGCAGGAATAACAACACGATAAGCAGGCGAGGCGATGTCGCTGATAGTCCAGCATGCCAACATTCCCCAACCAATAGGGCCAGCTAACATACCAACATATCTCTCAAAGGTTATCATACCCATCATAGAGATAGTACGTCCAAAAATCATATTGGCAATACGAGTGATAATGAATGTCATTAATTCCACGAAAAGATATCTATTGGTACGTAGAGAAATCATCAACGAGAATACGATTTGCTGTCGATTCAGGTTCTTATGTGATATACCTGCTTTGTCAGCAAGATCTCTTAGTTCTTCATCAGAGAGTTTCTCTGTAGTTTTCTCGCACAGCGTTGTCAGTAATCGCTGTTCCATCATATTAACGTTATCATTGTAAGCCACACTCACTTTAAGTTTCTTGCAAACTCTTCTTAAGATGGTCTCATAGCTATCTGCCTCACCTTTCTTATATAATGTATGTACAGTGTTACTACCAAACTTACGAAATTCTTCGCTAATCTCCTTTGCCATTAGATTCATTTTTTCAGGGTAGCAGTTTAGGTAGGCATCGGTATTTGATAACTGTTCACTAAATCTCAATTCACCTTGTTTATTATGTGTGAGTATGTCGCACAATGTACGAAGGTCGTCATTCTGGCACTTTGCCAAGAATAGTAAATCTTTGTCTTCTTTCATAACTATATCCTCCATTTTAAGTTTCTGGGGGCAAAATTATACTATGAGTCGGACTAAACCTGTCCGACCTAAGATAATATTCAAAAATTAAGTTATGATATGCCGTTATTGATACAAAAATACCCTCAGGCTTCGATTTGAAACCTGAGGGTGATAGGATAGAGCCTGCTGCAGTAAGCGTGGCGGGCCGCGCAAGTGCAGGTCCTTGGCTATCTACATGGCGCCCATGCACGATGTCGCACCTAGGGCTGTTACAATCGCAGTAGCTACATCTCTAACAAGATTGCTGCTTCTGAATGGGGTGATGGCGTTGTTAAACAATTGGCTGATTATATCGAAAGAACTAGCCCAGAAGCTAAAGGATTTTCTGATAAGAACCTTTGGCGAATGAAGCAGTTCTATGAGACATATAATGGCATGGACGAAAAACTCTCAGCACTGCTGAGACAAATTAATTGGACAAACAATCTAACTATTTTAAGTCGTACCAAATCAACCGAAGAAAGATACTTTTATTTGAAACAATGTATCCAGGAGAGATGGACTAAGCGAGAACAAAATCGTCAGATAGATAGTGCTCTTTATGAAAGATCTAAAGTAGGAACTCCAAAACTCTCACCACTGGTGAGAGAAATAGCTCCACAAGCAGAACAGATATTTAGAGACCAATATGTACTGGAGTTTTTTGGTGGAAAAGAGTATAAATATGAGAATGATCTGCCTGGCTTTATAATAAAATCCCCCAGGCTTCGCTTTGAAACCTGAGGGTGATAGGATAGAGCCTGCTGCAGTATGCGTGGCGGGCCGCGCAAGTGCAGGTCCTTGGCTATCTACATGGCGCCCATGCAACTCGTGGCGCCTAGGGCCGTTACAATCGCAGTAGCGATACTTGCTATCATCTGTATGATGAACTTAAATGTTTCTTTCTTTGTCATAATGGTTAAAGGTTTAATAGGTTAATGTTTAATCTTTTAATCGTTTCTTTAGTACGCTTGCCTAAGCAAGAATGTTTCATGTTTCATGTAAAGGGTGGGGCCTAAGCCCCAAGCCCTTAATCACCAATCGGCTCGTTATGATTTCCGCCGCCACCGGTATTACCACCTTGGTTGCCGCCACCAGTGTTTCCACCGGTATTGCCTCCGCCATTGCTTGGCTCGTCGGGATCCTCAACCGTACCTGGGTCTGTCGAGGTTACACGCTTAATCTCCTTACCATCGCGGTCGTAGCAGGTAATCTGGATGGCTGTACCTGCCAGCTCCTCTTTCAGATCCACCGCTGGGGTGAAGATGATTCGACGACTGGTTACCAGTCCGGCTTTCACCTCATCAACCTTGGCTACACTCTTGGCGCGGATGCCGAATCGCATGGTTCCCAAACCTGGCAGCGCAACCGAGTGACCCTCTGTGGCCCAAGCTTTAATCACTTCGCCAGCAGCATCCCAGCAGGCCTGCATAATGCCTTTGCTAACTCCGCTGCGCAGGGCAGCCTCCTTAATCACCTTGTCCTGCGAGAGTGAGGTGTACAACTCCGGCATCATGATGTAGCGATAAGTGCCCTCATACTTGCCAATCTTCTGCAACTTTTCCTGTGCTTTAACTTTAAGTGCCATAATTCTAATTTTGTTTTTGTGTTGTTGTAAATAAAAATGTTTAATGTTTAATCTTTAATGTTTAATGTCTCAACTCCGATGTAGATTTGCGCCCTCGTGTGGGAGAATTTCTTAGTGCACGTGGGAAATAGTTTTGCCGCACGTGGCCGCCATCTGTCTCATTCATTTCAACGGTGCAAAGGTACGATATTTTGATTGCGGTCTACGAATAATTCTCCAACTTTTTTCATTTTTCTCGAAAAAAAATTTCTGTGCAGTCAATAGTCATTAATGTCAATAGTCAATAAGCCTCGAACAACCCTGTATTTTAAATAAAAGAATATATATAATATATTATATATATTCTTTTAATACTTACCCACATTTCCACTACTCTTAATGACTAATGACTAATGACTACTAATGACTGAAATATAGCTCGCAGGATATTGAGTTTTTTTCTAAAGAAAAACCCGAAAAAAATTGGATGCTATCCAAAAAAGATGTATATTTGCAGCGATAAATTTTAAATGATAAATGAATGGATATTGTTCTGAACGATTATCACAAGAAAATGAACGCTATCAAGATAGCGAAGGTTGCATATTGGAAAGCGCATCCGCTTTCGCGTGCGGAGTCCTTAAAGAGATTGAGGAACTTGCGGGAACAACGTCTTGCAAATCTCTCCAACTGGTAAGGCTCAAGAAATGGGCCCAAGAGCAAGGCTGCTGGTATAATGATCGCAGCCTTTTTGGCGATTATTTTGATCGTGGCTCAGAGAACGAAACTTATTTGTCACCAGATCTTAATGATATTATAAAACTTAACGACTTCCGTTATTCTGACGATAATCTCACTTCTTTCTTTGAACGTATCAAGGCTCATAATACTTACTTCCCTGATTGTGCATATCGTATGATTGGCTTTGCAGAGAATATCCAAGGAAAGATTTGTGCGGTCCTTGTTCAACCATTTATCTCTGATGCACGATTAGCTACAAAAGAAGAAATTTACGATGAGTTTATTCGCCTTGGCTTTAGTCCGGAAGATAATGGTGAATACTTTACTAACGGTAGGCATGATATTTTTGATGCCGTTGATGGTAATGTACTCGTTGACGATGAGGGACATCTGTATTTTATTGATACCATCATATACAAATCGGGTACAGGCGGTGTAGAGGCATACAACAGTCTTTCGCCCAGAGCAAAATCGAAATAACAATCAATATAGCTTTACCTAGCAGGTAATGATGGTTAATGAGTAGAAACATTAGTCATCATTTAAAAAACCTTAAACTCGCAAATTTTAAAGAATCACCATACTTGAAACACACATTTTTTATTTATCTTTGCCATCGTTTTTGGGCTAACTTACCCTATACCAACTTCAACTATGAGTATTATACAACTAAATATAGTAGGTATTCCTTACCGTAAAGATCTTTATGGGCATGTCGGCGAGTTTCTTGCTGAGGCGCCTGGGCATGCTATGACTCTCAGACCTGAAAGCGCTAACGACAGCGACAAGGTTGCCGTTCGTGCTTACGACTGGCTGGGACGACACGTAGGATATGTATCAAGTCCAGAGCTACCGAGAGCATGGGGAGCGCTACGATGCAGCGAACAAAACAAATTAAGAGGTATGATAGTTGGTTCTAATATCGAGCACCCGTGTGTAGCGTTCGAGTGTGTGGTGTTAGATTATAAAGGCCCTGTAACCGACTTGTATCCGCAAAAAATATTTCTGGATTGGAAATATACTGGTCCTGTACTCGATATTCCAGAAGAGTTTGATAACCTGGTTTATATGCGCGATGAAATAATAGACCGACTAACCGAACGTGATGAATGGGATGATGAAGCACAGGCGCACTTTATCTCGCTAGTAAAACGTTTTTCCGCTTATCTGAAATACGATATTTCGGGCGAAATGAGCGACTATCGAAAACACCTGATAGAGATGCTTACTGATATCGGTGACTGCGAGTTTCAGGAGGTCATCGACGAACTTACAATGTCAGCTGGACGTACAGGTCGTGAGACAACGTGTGGTAGTGTGCTGGAATTTTGGAAAGAGCAGATGCAGTCGGCCGATACACGAAAACATCTGATGGTGCACCAACGAAAGTATAATGCCAAGACGGTAGAAAAGGAACTGGAAGAGTTTCCCGAAAACTTGTACTTTGAATGGAAGGCTAACCCCGAACGCTTTGTTTCAAAACTATATTATCGGCATATTCCTCGCGAGGTTATATGGCGATTTGTTTCAGGCATAGCATTTGTAGAAATGACAAATGCTATCGCCAAGAAAGCCGAAGATGAAAAGGCTATACACGAAAAGCGTAATGTGATATTAACAGGCGATAATGCTAGTTATATAGAAAATAAAGAATAATAAGATACAATGGCAAGAAGAATAATAATGACGGGTGATGAGGCGCAGTATATAGAGCGTCGTGGTGCGAATGCACAGCCCGATGACGACCGCGAGATACGTATGGAGGGGCGGCACGCCCGCTACGAGGAGTGCTCGGTAGCCCAGGTGGCTCATTTCCCTATTAACAACAATGAGGCAGCGGGCAAACAGTGGTTCGAGTTCCTGATTAGAAATGGATTTATTGCTCCTGATACCGAGATGAGCTGCTGGCAGTATCTGATGGGCTTCTCAACCAATCAGCCAACTGACATTAAACCGATAGAGTGGATGAAAACAGTTGAGACGGCACGACTGATGCTGGTAAAGGTGAATAACGAGGTGCTTGCGAAGAAACAGATGACCATAGCACACATGAACGAACTGGCAGCACAATGCTTTACCAAACAGGGGCAATCGCTTAAATTGGCCAAACCACGAAAAGAGTTATCTGCCGATGCTGATGCAATAGAGAATTTTATTCCGACCATTTCCGACCTTTAACCGAAACACCTGTAAATACTAGGTTTTCGACATATTTCTCCCGACTGTTTCCGACTGCGAAATGGTCGGGAGATACCTTTATTTTTCTGCTTTTCAATGCCAAAAAGTGCTTAATTTTGCACTCGTAAACCTGAGGCTTCTCGGTGATTCACAAGTGTTAATTTGATTTGTTGATACACATTATGGAAACAAAGATTTTAAAAGTGGTACGCCAGGGCGAGGCCTTTAGCGTACAGTCATCAAAGAGTGACAACGGTACCATTCAGAAGTGTAACATTGTGCTGCGCGAGATGGGTGGTAGCAAGTTCGAAAACGAGTATGTGTGCGCCATGCTGGGCAATCTGGCGGCGTGCAGGTTCTACGAAGGTGATGTGGTGGCAGCCACACTTCGTTTCTCTACACATGAGTATCAGGGGCAGGTGTTCCAAGAAATACTTGCGACCGATATCGTAGTTATTAAACATTAATTTTCTGAGTTGAGGGTGAGGAGGATATTCTCGAGTAAATGGCCAAGGAATCCGAAACTTCTTCTCGCTTAAACACTTAGAAAAAATATGAAAACAAGAAAAAGCAGAATTTTAGGAGAACAGGTAATGGTTGAAGGTCTGATGACCTTTGGCAAGTTGGAAACAGGACTGCGCACACTTGATTTTGAGTGCTGCGAGGATGTGGCGGCCGAGGCTTTTAAGGGTAAGTTCGTGGTGCAGGGCATGCGTGATGGTAACGTGTATATGAGCGAGTTGCCTAAGCGACCAAAGAACAAGCCGCTGTTTCGTGAGGATAACTGCTCGTTGTCGCACGGTCGTAACGGTCGCTACTATTTTGTATTCTCGCTGGATGATGATGAGGTAGGGCAGTTACCCCAGAAACTAACTGAACAGGCAAACAACATAGCCAGCAAAATGATAAGGAAGATACTATTGGAAGGAGGTGAGCTGGGATGAGTTGCCACTTAGTATATTATAAGGATGGGGCGAAGATGATGCGCCCCGTCCTTTCGAGAGAGGAGTATCTGGCTTTGCGAAATGGTGGCGAGCAGCGGCAACTGGTGCAGCGTATCCGCAATGGCGAGGAGGCACTGAAACACAAGTTGCAGCAGATGAACTACAGCTGTTTGCCTAACGAAGACGACACCTTGAAGGGTAGCACCCGCATGAGCACCACTGTGGGTATGGATATCGACCACCTATCGGCCGATGAGATGCCAGCTATCCGCGAGCGCATCCTGAGTAAGAAAGATGAGCTGGGCTTGTTGATGCTCGAAGAGAGTGCCCGTGGCGGTGGCTACCATCTGGTATTTGCACGTAAGTCCGAACTGAGCCAGGAAGAGAACCTGAAATGGGCGAGTGAGTTGATATCTGTGGCTTATGATAGTGGGGCTAAGGACATCACCCGCGTGTTCTTTACTACATCGGGCAATGAACTGATTTACCTGGATGATGCCATCTTCGAACTCGAAGAAGTTTTAGGCACGGATGACACGGCCTTTTTAAAAAAGGACGCGGCTGTTGCGTGCCAAAATAAATTCAAGGGCATAGCGTATAAGGATATTATTGCGGAGTTTTGGCGGCGAACGGGTGGGGTTCCTAACACAGGCGAACGCAACAAGCGACTGCACCAACTGGCTGCTAACCTGCGTTCTATTTGCGACGACAGCGAGGAGTGGCTACTGGCGCTGATGCCCAACTTAGGATTACCCGATCACGAGATGCGTTCGATTATCCATTCGGCCTGCAAGGAACCTACCAAGGGTTCGCGACTGATGGACCAGATAGTGGCAGCCCTCGCCACATCTACCTATGATACCATAGATACCGACGACCAGCAATTGTCAATTATCAATTCTCAACTGTCAATTAAGAAGTTGCCTCAGGGTGTTAAGGATTCGGTGGCGGCAGTAGGTCCCGAATTGGCCATGCCAATCATTACGGCGGTTTGTCCATGCATAGGTGCGCTGGCCACAGGGGTAAAGCTTGATGTACACGGGCGTGTGCGCGGACTTAATCTGATATCGTACATTGTTGGTGAGTTTGCCAGCCGCAAGGGCGATATCGACCCGGTGGTGGATGCCTGGATGAGCGAAGTTTCGGCTATGGACGAGATGTATCAGCAGCAGGAGGACGAGTATCGACGAAAGAAACGAGCCTCTAAAAACAAGAAGGAACAGCCCGAAGAGCTTAAGTTGCCTGTGCGTTATATCGCCTTGAACAACACGGTGGCTAACCTGGCCGAGCGCTTGGCAAACGTTGAAGGTAAACATGCATTTTCGTTTACACCCGAGGCTGATACCGTGGCACAGAAATGGCGTTCGGCTATGAGCGATTTCTCGGTACTGCTGCGTCAGAGTTACGATGGCAGTAGGTACGATCGTGAGGCCAAGAGTGCCGAGGCGGTGAATGTGCATATTAAGCACCTGCTGTGGAATGTGGTGATGTGCGGCACACCTGATGCGCTGTACCGTGTAGTAACCAATTATACTGATGGTTTCCAGAGTCGTATAGCCCTGTCGCAAACGCCCGATAATACCTATGCCAAGCTGGAGGATAAGCCCTATGTACTGACCGACCGACAGACCGAACGCATACAGCAGGTGGCACATCTGTTACCGCTGATGGCAGGCGAAGTGGTGCTGCAAAAACTGGAAACAAGGGGTAGGGCATGGCTTGAAAAAATACGACTCGAAGCCATGATGAACGACGACCGTGTAAAGGCTCGTGAACGATTCCGTACCTGTGTTACTGCCCAGCGCATGGTATGCTGCTTGATGCTGTGTAAGGTGTGCGAACAGCTGATACAGAAACACGGACTGAATGGTGCCGAAACCCAGCTGAAGCAGAAACCCTACTTATGGAAGGAGATGCTGCAGAAAACACAGACGCCGGCTATGCTGGATATGTACGACGTGATAGCCGACCAGCTGTTGGATAGTGCGTTGTATTATTTTCGCGATCGCATAGAAAATGCCTATCGCAGCAGGGATTATGCTGCCGGTAACAGTAGGAGTCGTCGTTCTAAGAACGATACCATCTACGAGCGCCTGGATGTGCAGTTCAGTTTCGATCAAGCCATGCAGTTCAGCGTAGCCATCAAGGGTGCCGATGTTACCCGCAACAGCGTGCAGCAGATGCTGAAAAACTGGCGTAAGCAGGGGCTGGTATCGCTGACCGATGATGGCGGGTATCGCAAGGTGAGTTAGTCATTATAGTCAATAGTCATTAGTCATTAAGAACATGGACATTCAGAATAATCAAGCATGCTTTGTGCAGCTCTGGCGTCAGCTGGAGCGCACAAGGCGCGTGCTTTCAAGCTGCTATAAGCGATTCAGTGTGCGTAACGTACTAAAGTTGTGGTTTGGTGCTGAAGCTACCGACGACTTTATTTGGCAGGTATGCAAACAAACAGTGGTGAGCGACGAACAAGTGTGTGGCAACGATCTGTTGTCATCTCCGAGACACTATCCCCGCATACATCGAGAGTTGCTTAGGGCTATCGTAGCCACCAAATTAGGGTTAGGCCTACGCCACGTAAAACTACCAGATTTGGATGCTGCGTATAGCATCGCATTTCCAAATAGTACACCAATTAATGTAAACAAAAAGAAAAGAAAGTATGGAACCTGTAGTACAGTTGAATAGTAAAGTAAACCTCTCCGAGCATTTTGTGCTCGGGGAGTTCACCAGGAGCAAGTATCCTGAGGTGTATAACATTCCCAGTCATGAGGTTATAGCCCATTTGAAAAACCTCTGCACTTGGCTGGAGGTTCTGAGGGAAAGATCCTCGCAACCGATTATCATTAACTCTGGTTATCGATCGCCTCAGTTGAACAGAAAAGTTGGTGGAGCCCCCACCAGTAATCACCTAACTGGATGTGCGGTGGATATTCGCACTAATGGTATGGAGCAGGCCATCTGCTATGCGGCAACCCTTATCGATTATGCTAAAGAGACGCAGCAGGATTATGACGAACTGCTGATAGAAAAGAATCGCTACGGTGCCATCTGGTTACACTTCGCCGTGCGGCCTAAGGATAACCGCCATCGTGTGAACTTTATCAATGCTTAGCCTTATACTTCGAAGCGGATGTAGGTGCGGTCGTCGAAGGAGTTGTTGCCTTGTATGAAGGCCTTTGTGGCTTTGAATTGGCCGATGTTTAGGGGATCGGTTTCGCGCTGGTGGGCCAGGAGCGATTCTGATTCCTTAAGCGTTGGGGCCAGTTGGGGATAGCCGTCGCTGGCAAACACAATCTCCCATTTCTGGAAGTCGAGCGGGATGACTTTTATCTTTTGCTCGGGGATGGGGAAACCATCGATAACGGCGTAAGTAATGTTCTGATTTTTCATTACGTCGAGCATGGTAGGAATCATCACTTCGCGGGCTGGGTCGTGGGGCTGCAACAGGTCGGCCTGGGGCACACCTGCGGCCAGCAACTCCTTAACTTTGGCAGCACGCATCTCGGCCAGGGGCTGCTCGTAGGGCTTAGGGTTATCGAAGAAATTACCACCTATCAGACACTGGCAATCGCCCACCATCCAAACCTCGCGGCGTAGGCGACTGTAGATGATGGCCGAGGCGCAGAGGCGCTCCTCGGGATGTTGCTGCATACGCTCAACGGGGAAACGCAGCCAGTAATGACGGCGCAGCGCACGGGTAACACCAACACAGAACTGATGGCTGCTGGTGTTGGCCGGCATCTTGCGGATATAACGACTGATGAGCTGCATGGCATAGCGGCCATTGCTCATAAGGGGGCAATGGCGACGCTTGGTTTTGGATGTGCTGCCGTCGATAACGGCAATAAAATCAGAAGTTACGACGATTCCGTCCTCGCTTTTCTTGCTGGGGCTTTTCGCTATGATGCTTTGCTCGAGAATTTTCATTTTTAAAATTTGGATTATAAGATTTAGGCTTGCCACCGCCAGCGGGCTTGCCGCTACCAGCGGGCTTTGGGCCACCGCCATAAGCAGGGCGATAACCGCCTTGTGGGGGCATGCCGCTATACAACTTGGCAATCAAGTCGGGACGACCGATGCGGCGTAACGACTGCTCGATGCCACGGCGCTCTTCGGGTTTGTACCAGAAGAAGAACTGGCGCTGGGCCAACTTCTCCTTTGGTGTTTTGGCGCTGAACACGGGTTGCAGGGTATAGGGATCGTAGCCTGTGTACCAGGTTTCGGTGGCATTGGTGAGTGGCGTGGGGGTAAAGTCCTGTACCTGCTCCAGATGGAAGTCGAGGTTCTTGGTAATCACCGCCAGTTCGGCCATATCCTCTTCCTGACAGCCTGGGTGGCTGGAGATAAAGTAGGGGATGATTTGCTGGCGAAGTCCCTCCTCGCGATTAATGCGATCGAAGATGCGCTTGAACTCGTAGAACTGCTGGAACGAGGGCTTGCGCATGAGGTAGAGTACACGATCACTGGTGTGCTCAGGGGCTACCTTGAGTCGACCCGAAACGTGGCGGGTAATGAGCTCGCGGGTGTACTCCATAGCGGCCTTATTGCTGGCCTCGTCCTTGCTACGATGTAATAATAAATCATAACGCACACCGCTGCCGATATAGCTATGTTTGATGCCTGGAAGGGCATCTACTGAGCGGTAGATATCGAGCAGTTTTGAGTGGTCGGTATTGAGGTTAGGACATATCTGCGGATGGATACATGATGGGCGACGGCACTTTTCGCAGGCGTTCTTATTACGTCCGCTCATGCCGTACATGTTGGCCGATGGGCCACCCAGGTCGCTGAGGTTACCCTTAAAGTCGGGCATCTCGATGACTTGTTTTACCTCGCGCAGGATACTCTCTTTTGAGCGGCAGGTAATGAATTTGCCCTGGTGGGCCGAAATAGTACAGAATGCACAGCCGCCAAAACAACCGCGATGGATGTTTACGGAGAACTTGATCATCTCGTAAGCGGGAATGCGCTTACCCTTGTACTTGGGATGTGGCTGACGAGTGTAAGGCAAATCGAACGATGCGTCGAGCTCCTCGGTTGTCATGGGTGGGTAAGGTGGATTGATAACCACATAACGTCCATCCACACCCTGCAGCAGGCGCTGGGCGTGCATCATGTTCGACTGCTCCTCGACGTTCTTGAAGTTCTCGGCCTGGGCCTTCTTGTTTTTCATACATTCCTCGTGTGAGTGCAGCACGATGTCGCGATCGGTAATGCCACCGATGATATCCTCCTTACGTGAGAGATAAACGGTTTGCGGCAGGTCGCGAATATCACGTATGCTCTCGCCGGCAGCCAGGCGGCGTGCCAGTTGGATAGTAACCTTTTCGCCCATGCCGTAGGTAATCATATCGGCAGGCGAGTAGCACAGCAGGCACTTCTTGAGGCTGTCGCTCCAGTAGTCGTAATGACTTACGCGGCGCAGCGAGGCCTCGATACCACCCAGCACTACGGGTACATCGGGATAAAGCTCCTTGAGGATTTTGGCATATACGATGGTGGGGTACTCGGGACGCATATCGTGGCGACCGTCGGGGCTGTAGGCATCCTCTGAGCGCAGGCGGCGTGCGGCGGTGTACTTGTTTACCATCGAGTCCATACAGCCTGGGGCGATACCGAAGAACAGGCGAGGGCGACCTAACTTCTTAAAGTCGCGATAGTCGCCATGCCAGTCGGGCTGTGGCACGATGGCCACACGGAACCCCGCGGCCTCGAGTGTGCGGCCAATCACGGCGGCACCAAACGATGGGTGATCAACATAAGCATCGGCCGAGAACAGGATTACATCAACGTAATCCCATCCCCGGAGTTCGAGCTCCTTTTTTGTTGTGGGTAAAAAATCAGTTAATCTGTACTCTTTCAAATCTTATTTTCCAAATTTTTCGGCCATCAATTAAACGGTGTGCCCTGCAAAACGCGTGTGGTCATGCCCAGACCATCGTTGTCTTGATGCTTCCAGTTAATGTATAATAGCACAAGCTGCTGCAGGCCGAATGCCTTCATGTTGGGATGATAGATGACATCGAGACAGAGGTCGAGCAGGGTTTTATCCTTGCCGGCATCGCCCTCGAGCAGTGCGCGAATGTTCAGTTTCAATTTGTCAAGTACCTGTTCGTCGACGTAGCCATTAGAGTCGATCAGATCGCGGAAGAGCTGATACTTCTCGATGGTCTGCAGGTGTTCGTCACTTACTTCGATACTACGGGTTCCAGATGAATTAGATTGAATTTTCATACTTTTAGATAATTTTTTATGGGTTATTTGATTGTAATAGGAATTGCAAAATGCCCCGCATAATGCTGTTGCGCTTGGGCTCGTCCTTGATGCACTCGAAGGGGAATCCCATGGCGAACGACTTGTAATCGGTGCCGTTATAGGCTACCGAAGCGCTGTAATCGTCGGCATACTTCATGGCCGAGAATGCGGGATAAACAGGCTCGATGATTTCGGGATGCTGATCGGCATAGTGCTGCTCGTTCAGCTGGCGATGGAAGGTGAACTGCAGACCGAGACCGTTGATAGAGTCGCGCTGCAGCGAGTCGGCATTCTGGCCCTGATAGGTTAGCTTGAGTATGTCGGCCAGATATGTGCGATCCACGGGATCCTGCATGTCGCTGCCCAGGTAGGCGCCGCTAACCAGGAGCGAACCGCCGCGCTTGGCAAACAGGCGGATATGTTCGCGCAGCATGGGCGACATGAGCTGATAAGGTACCAGCGAGTAGCCATCCTTGCGTTGCAAACCAAGGATCACATCCATCATTTCATAATTCTGAGGGTGTACCTCGTTATTGTCGAGTGCAGCCACCGAGCAGCTGGCCACGCGGTATTTGTGGGCGGTGGCGATGGCTGCAGCATGGGTGCGGATATAATCAAAATCGTTGCCGGCGATAAACTGGCCTTGCAGCGAGTCGTTGGTGTAGCCAAGGCCATCGCGGCGCTCGCTACCTATCTTGCTCTTGTCCCAACCTATCTGATAGCCTAGCCATCCTGCTGTGCGACCATAGGTAACGCCGGCATCGGTGTCAAGGTCGAAGCCTTGCGAGGCGGTGTTATCTACCACCTGTGGGGCTGCCAAACGGGTAAAGCCGTTGACGATGAGTACCGACTTCTGGGCCTCGGGTACATCGAATACCGATACCACCTCGCTGGGGAAACTCTCGCCGCCATCGTTAACAGCTGTGACGCGGAACGAGTACAACTTTTCGGGATCTACGGGGATGGTAACAGATGTTTCGGTGCCACCTTTGATATAGGTACCGTTATCGAATCCGCTGCGACCTGTGGCTGTGTAAACCACATAGCCGGTAGGTTTGGCGGTGGGCTCATATTCGTCGTAAACGGGGTGCCAGCTGATTTTGGCCTCGCCACGACCGGTAAGTTCGGCCGAGAGACGGTTAGGTGCCAAGGGCTGAACCACGTATTTCTTGTTGTGCATGGCGCTGATGTAGCGCAGCAGGGTTTTATAGATGCTGCGTGCCAGGTCGAAACGGAAGTTAGGATCCTGACCCATGCGCATGTCGGCAAAGTTCTGGTGCGACATGGTTTCGAGAATGGCGCTGGGCACCATGGGGCAACGGGTTTCGCTGTAGTTGCGATCGTAGAGTTCGCGTGTGGGCCAGTTGCCGTATTTCTTTTTGATATCTGCGGGGATTGAGTAGAGCAACTCGTCGGCCAAGTCGCGTGATACCAGGCGGGTAAGACCTGAGTTGAGAATGCTGTCGTTAAGATAGGTGGTGCACACGCTCAGGGTGCCTGTGTGGCTCTTGCCATCGCGGGTGTAACCGGCATCGCTGTGAATGGCTAACGAGAGTTCGATGGGCACATTCAAACCGGTGGTGTCGGGTACAAACACAGAACCGCCAGCCAGGTGGTTGGTCATATAGCTGCGCACGTTGATGTCGTCGCCGTAATCGTCCTCGCCATCCTTGGTGCTATACACCTCGTAAGGCATGCCTGCCCACTGGGCGTAGTAGCGTGCGGCTTCGAGGCAGCGGGGCAGTCCGCTCACACCGCGACCACGATCGATGTTGCCCATACCGCCGCCAAAACGTACGGCATCGGCTGTTACCACACCGTGGTGGTGGCGACTAAGGTTGCTGAGCGTTACGCAGTTGCGTGTGCTCTGTCTTTGGTCGAAATAAAAAGTGCCCAGGTAAACCCATGTTTTCTCGCCCATCGTCTGATTCACACGGAACTCGGTGGGGATGCCTTGGTGCCATACGGTATAGTGGGCATCGTCGATGCTCTTATCGGTGGTGTGATAGCTCACATATACGGCGTAATTACCACTCTCGGTAATGGCGGGTTTCCAGATAATTTCGCTCTGGCGCTTGACGTTGTCGGTAGTGGCTGACTGGCGACAAGTACCAGCGGTGAACGGATTTTCGAAGTCTTCATAACTACCTGAATGCCAGGCGAAACCATTAGTATTGCTCTTGCTCCACTGATGGGCGCCGTTGTGCTCGGTGTAGCCTGTTTCGGGGGTATCGTTATCCACTATAAACTCATTGCGCTGCCAGTCGCGTTCGCGTGGTGAGAACACAATGGCGCCTGCATTCTGCAGCATGGGTATGAGGTAGGGGGTAACGATGGTTTGTGTAAACAGGTCCTCGCGTGTACCAAACAGTGCGGGGCGCTGCCATTTCCATGTGCTATCCTTGACGTTGAAATAGCGACCATGACTGGCCCAGAGCGAGATATGACGGTTTTGCAAACCCTCGGTGATGGTGTAGGGGAGTGAGGCGTTGCGAACCCATGGACGACCGTGGTAATCGATGTCGCCCCAGGTGCGGCTTTTGTCCTTGTGCTGGCGCAAACGGTTTGGCACCAGCTGGCGCAGATCCCAGCCACCGGTAGTGATAGTGAGATTGTAATCCTGAACCGAATCGGGCAGCAGCAGCTGCACTTCCTGATAGATGGTTTCGGCCAGGTCGTCGGTAAACAGCTGTTCGCCAAGATTATTGTTGGCGCTGATATCGACAGTGCGCAACGAGTCGTTAACCACCAGAGTCTTCAGGTGGAAAGTAGAGCGTATGCGTTGCTCATCGCTCTTAAAGTTCACAAAGTATCGGTCTATTTTATCCTTAAGCGATTTATAGGGGTCGGGCGGTGTTTTAACCTTAGCTTTCCGAGCCGCATCGGCGGGCATGGCAGTAAGCAAGGCAAACACAGCCGCGAGTATGATACTTGTACGTTTCATTGTTTGGTAATATCTCCTATCTCTCCTATCGAGAAGTTCTCGGGCTTCTTGCCCTTGAAATCCTTAAAATATAATTTTATTTCCCGCATGTCGGCCTCCAGGTCGCCTGTGGGAATGATGGTTTTTGTACACTGAATCAGTTTGCGTTCATAATCCACCCCATATAATAAAATAGGTATGCCGGCCTTGAGTGCGATGAAGTAGAAACCTTTTTTCCACTCGTCAACGCGGCTGCGGGTGCCCTCGGGGGTGATACAAAGTTTGAACTGAGAAACCGACTTGGCTGTATCGGCCATCGCGTCGGTCATGCTCATCTTTTTCTGTCGGAATACGGGTATGCCGCCCATACTACGGAAGATAGGGCCAAGCGGCCAGAAGAACCATTCCTTCTTCATCAGGAAGTTAATCTTCATACCCTCGGCTCTACTGTAAAGCTGCCCAAGCAAAAAGTCCCAGTTACTGGTGTGGGGCGCTAAACAGATAATGAACTTTTCGGGGTGGTTTTCGGAAATCTCCTTCTGCCACCCCATGCGTTTGTACAGAATCCATCTGCAAAGTGATTTTAGCATTGCAGCAAGGGATTACGCGTTAAGCTGATCAACAATCTGCTGTGCTTCAGCGGTAAACTTATCGCGCAGGTCCTTATAATATGCCTGTACATCCATTCCTGGCTCTGGGTGTGAAATACGACTGATGTAGTTAGCACGGAGCATGATTACAGAGCGAATCAAGGCATCGTCGTTTTCCATGTTTCTGTCGTTATCATACAAAGAGAGCGCTACAGCCTCAGCAAAAATCTCATCACAGATTGCATTAATGCTTTTCTTAAGTGTTCTTTTGTTCATCATAATTATTTCGTTTAAATCCCCTCCTTTTGGGGTGTTTTGTTATATTCATAAAGCAAAGTTAGAAAAAAAATCTGAGATTACAAGTGTTTTACACCAAAAAAATATTAAAATGCCAAAAATACATCGATTTCTTTCGTATTTCTTACAAAAATTCACTAATTTTGCGGCTCAGAAAACAATTACTCATTAATTTATAAGGAATAATAATATGGAAAAAAGTGCATTGCAGATGGCGAGAGCCGCTTATCAGCCTAAGTTGCCTAAGGCACTTCAGGGTGCAGTAAAAGTTAAGGAGGGTGCCGCTACACAGAGTGTAGGCGACCAGGAGGAGATCAAGAAGCTCTTCCCTAACACTTACGGTATGCCTATCGTAGAGTTTGAGCCCGCTACCGAGGCTAACAACACTAAGATGAACGTAGGTATCATCCTCTCAGGCGGTCAGGCTCCTGGCGGTCACAATGTGATTACTGGTCTCTTCGATCAGATTAAGAAGCTGAACCCTGAGAACCGTCTGTTCGGTTTCATCCTGGGTCCTGGCGGTCTGGTAGATCATAACTACATGGAGCTCACAGCTGATATCATCGACGAGTATCGTAACACTGGTGGTTTCGATATGATCGGTTCTGGTCGTACAAAGCTGGAGAAGGTTGACCAGTTCGAGAAGGGTCTCGAGATTATCCGCGAGCTGAACATCAAGGCTATCGTTATCATCGGTGGTGACGACTCTAACACTAACGCTTGTGTACTGGCTGAGTACTATGCTGCCAAGAACTACGGCGTGCAGGTAATCGGTTGTCCTAAGACTATCGACGGTGACCTGAAGAACGATCAGATTGAGACTTCGTTCGGTTTCGATACAGCTTGTAAGACATACTCTGAGCTGATTGGTAACATCGAGCGTGACTGTAACTCAGCACGTAAGTACTGGCACTTCATTAAGGTAATGGGTCGCTCAGCATCTCACATCGCCCTGGAGTGCGCTCTGCAGACTCAGCCAAACATCTGCCTCGTATCTGAGGAGATCGAGCAGAAGGGTATGAGCCTCGACGATATCGTTACATACATCGCTAACGCTGTTTGCCAGCGTGCTGCTGATGGTAACAACTTCGGTACTGTTATCATCCCTGAGGGTGTTATCGAGTTCATTCCTGCTATCAAGAAGCTGATTGCTCAGCTGAACGACGTTCTGGCTATGCCAGAGGCTAAGGAGCTGGATCGTCACGAGTCGATCGACTTCGTTAAGGCTCACCTGACCGACGAGAACCTCGCTGTATTCAACAGCCTGCCTACAGGTGTTGCTCGTCAGCTGGCTCTCGACCGCGACCCACACGGAAACGTACAGGTATCACTGATCGAGACCGAGAAGCTGCTCTCTACTATGGTAGCTCAGAAGCTCGAGAAGATGAAGAAGGAAGGTAAGTACTCTGGTAAGTTCTCAGCTCAGCACCACTTCTTCGGTTACGAGGGACGTTGCGCTGCTCCTTCTAACTTTGATGCTGACTACTGCTACGCTCTTGGTACATCAGCTGCCCAGCTGATTGCTAACGGCAAGACCGGTTACATGGCTATCGTTAAGAACACAACAGCTCCTGCTGAGCAGTGGATTGCTGGTGGTGTGCCCATCACAATGATGATGAACATGGAGAAGCGTGCTGGTGAGATGAAGCCAGTTATCCGTAAGGCTCTCGTTGAGCTCGACGGTGCTCCTTTCAAGACCTTCGCTGCACAGCGTGATCGTTGGGCTCGCGAAACCGCTTATGTATATCCTGGTCCAATCCAGTACTGGGGTCCAACAGAGGTTTGCGATCAGCCAACCCGTACACTTGCTCTTGAGCAGGGTAAGTAATTAATTTATTAGGCGCGAATTACGCGAATTATCACGAATTATTTTATTTATTCGCGCAAATTCGTGTAATTCGTGCCTTTTCTTTTTCGTTGATGCCAAAGCGCCGAGTTGTTCGTAGAAAAGGGGTAGGTACTACCCGCACTTACCATGGTCCACGTGGCCATCGTAAGCCCGGATTCTTTGTCCGTATTCTACAACATATGCCCGGGTGGGCGTATTGGGTAGGCGGCGGTGCTGTTGTGGCGGTATACGTTTACTTTTTCTATTATTTCTTTGTAGGTCCGTTCGGATTCCGCTGGCGTGCCCTTTATGGCGACGTGAGCTATCCCGAGGGCTACGAGATTCATGGTATCGACATCAGTCATCATCAGGGACGCATCAACTGGGATGAGCTCAAGGACAACGGACAGATAGACCACTGTCCTATCCGCTTTGTGATGATTAAAGCTACTGAAGGGGCTACACGTACTGACGAGAACTTCCGTGAGAATTTCTATCAGGCACGTGAGAATGGTTTTACCCGCGGGGCTTATCACTTCTATAGTGTGCATACGCCCGCTGAAGAGCAGGCTTATCATTTTATCAATACCGTTAAGCTGGAGAATGGCGACTTGCCTCCTGTGCTTGACGTGGAGCATAAACCTAAGAACCAGAGTGATGAAGACTTCAAATACTCTGTGCTACGCTGGTTGCACTTGGTGGAGAATCACTACCAGGTGAAACCTATTATCTATACCTATTTTAAATTCAAGACACGCTATCTCTCTGATCCTGTGTTCGATCAGTATCCTTATTGGATAGCGCATTATTATGTTGACTCGCTGGAATACCAAGGACCTTGGAAATTCTGGCAGCATACCGATGTGGGTCGATTGCCGGGTATTAAAGGTAATGTTGACTTTAATATCTACAACGGTTCGTATTACGACCTGCGCCAAATGACTCTTGGTTCGCAAGAGACGATTGGCGAAAAAGCATACCGCGAATAAGTTTTTGGGTTGTTATCCCCTGCGGCGGAATTCGGAGCAGGTGATAGCGGTGGCGATGGCTACATTCAGGCTATCGGCAGTTGGACCTTTATGGAAATCAGGAATCAGCAGCTTGTGGGTAACACGTGCGCGCACGGCATCGCTGATACCATTACCCTCGTTGCCCATTACAATCAGGCCCTGTTGCGATAGCTCCTGTGTGTAGATATTCTCGCCGTCCAGGAAGGTGCCGTAAACGGGGAAATCCTTGGGCAGTGAATCAAGCAGTTGCATGGTGTCTATATATATAAGGTGTACGCGGGCAATCGAACCCATCGTAGCCTGAACCACTTTGGGGTTCCAGGCATCTACCGTGCCTTCGCTACAGAAAATGGTGTCGATACCAAACCAATCGGCAATGCGGATGATGGTTCCCAGGTTGCCGGGATCCTGGACGTTGTCGAGCAGGATAGAGAGTTGTTGGGTGCTTGGTGTTTGGTGTTGGGGGGTAGGTATGGGGAAGAGGGCGAGCACCTGCTGGGGGTGTTGCTGCAGAGAGAGTTTGGTAAGCTCGTCGTTGGTAACCTCGATGGCACCGGCAACAGGGTTGGCAGCTATCCATTCGGCAGTAGCAAACAGCTGCTTGGGGGTATAGCCGGCTTTCAGTAAATCGCCCACAACCTTATGACCTTCGGCAATGAAAAGGCCCTCTTGTTTGCGAAACTTCTTCAACTCAAGTTGGTGTACGAATTTAATCTGATTCTTGCTTATCATACTCTGTCTGTCTGATTTTTGTGCAAAGTTACAGGTTTTTAGGCATGAATTACGCGAATTAGCCGAATTTTTTTAATATTTCGTGTTAATTCGTGCCATTCGTGCCGTTTTTTTTATTAATTTTGCGCCAAAATGGATCCGAAGGCAACTCATAATAGGTTTTTACCCCCCATATGTCTGGCTGCAGCACTCGTTCTGAGTAGCTGTTCGGTGAGTCGTGATATTCCGGAAGACAGCTACCTGCTGAACAAAGTAAAGGTGGTCGCCGATGGTAAGTATCACGATATTAATCCGGGTAGTTTGAAGGGCTATGTGCGACAGAAACCTAACTCGCGCTGGTTCTCGGCTGTAAAATTGCCTTTGGGTGTTTATGCGATGGCGGGCAAGGACAGCTCGTGGGTGAACCGTATGCTGCGACAGATGGGCGAGGCGCCTGTTATCTACGATACGCTTCAGGCACAGCTTACTTGTAAGGATCTGCAGCAGGCCCTGCAGAACAAAGGTTATCTGGATGCTCAGGTTGAACTGTTTATCGATAAGAACAAGCATAAACTTGATGCCGTGTATGTGCTGCATCCAGGCAAGCCTTATTTTGTACGCGAACTGGATTTTGTGATCGAGGATACCACGGTGGCGCGCTTGCTGCGTGGACGTTCGTCGTTGTTGCATCAGGATATGCAGTTCAGCGTTGAGACATTGTCGGCCGAGCGTAATGCCATCACCCAGTATCTGCAGAATCGCGGTTACTTCCGTTTCCATAAGGAGTATATTACCTATGGTGCCCGTAAAGACGAGGAGCGGCAGGGTGTTAACCTGAGGTTGTTGTTGCAACAGCAGCACAAGGCCTATACCATCGATAGTATCAAGTACGAGGGTGGTGCCGACGATCATCTGCATCTGCGCCCTAAAGTGCTGAGCGAGAATACGTTCCTGGAATCAGGAAAGCCTTATTCGGCAGAAAAGCTGCAGAATACCTATAACCACTTCGGACGATTGGGTGCTGTAAAATATACCAATATTGCCTTTGAGCAGCAGCCCGATACCACGTTGCTGGATGCTACGATTCAGGTGCAGACCAACAAGCCATCTACCATCAGTTTCCAGCCCGAAGGTACTAATACCGCTGGCGACTTTGGTGCGGCTGCCTCGCTCACTTATCAGAACCGTAACCTGTTCCGTGGGTCGGAAACATTCAGTTTGCAGTTGCGTGGCGCCTACGAGGCCATCAAAGGTTTGGAGGGTTACAGCAATCAGGACTTTACCGAGTATAGTGCCGAAACCAAACTCTCGTTCCCACGATTCATCATGCCGTTCCTGAGTAGCAGTTTCCGTCGCCGTACGATTGCCACCAGCGAATTGTCGCTGTTGTACGATGTGCAGGACCGTCCTGAGTTCCATCGTCGAGTCTTGTCAGCTGGTTGGTCGTATCTCTGGAAACCCCAGAATCATCATGATAGTTATCGTTTCGACCTGGTGAATCTGAACTATGTGTTCATGCCTTGGATTAGTGAAACTTTTAAGACAGAATATCTTGATAACACCTCGAACCAGAATGTGATTCTGCGCTACAATTACGAAGACCTGTTTATTATGAAAATGGGTTTTGGTTACGTATATAACAACGGTGTAGTAGCGCTGAAAACCAATGTTGAAACAGCTGGTAATCTGTTAGGCGCCTGCTCTAAGATTTTTGGTGGTTCGAAGAACGATTTAGGTCAGTATAAACTCTTTAATATCGCCTATGCACAGTACGTAAAGGGCGATTTCGACTATACCCAGCAAATCTTCAAGGGTACTAACGATCAGTTGGTGTTCCACATCGGTCTGGGAGTAGCTTATCCGTATGGTAACTCTAAGGTGTTGCCATTCGAGAAACGTTACTTCTCGGGTGGAGCCAACAGCGTTCGTGGATGGTCGGTTCGTAGTCTCGGTCCCGGTCGTTACAAGGACAAGGATGGACGTATAAACTTTATTACAATGACGGGCGATCTGAAGCTGGATTTGAACGTGGAATATCGCATGAAGTTGTTCTGGAAATTCAACGGCGCTATTTTTGCCGATGCCGGTAACATCTGGACGCTGCGCGATTATCCCGATCAGCCTGGCGGACAGTTTAAGTTTAATACCTTCCTGAGCGACTTGGCTGTGAGCTATGGTGCCGGTTTGCGACTGAACTTCGACTATTTTATTCTGCGCTTCGATTTGGGTATGAAAGCCATCAATCCTGCTTTCGAGATTGAGTCGGAAGCTCACTACCCAATTCTCCATCCCAAGTTGAGTCGCGACCTTGCCTTCCACTTTGCAGTAGGTATGCCATTCTAATTACTGTTAAAAAAGTAAAATAGTACGGCATCTCTAAATTTTAAATTCTCATTTCTCGATTATTTGTGCTACCTTTGCACGAAAATTATATTTGAGATGTTGAAGTTTATATCCTTTGGAAGCGGTAGCAGCGGTAATTGCTATTATCTGGGCACAGCGACCGACGGGCTGATTATAGATATTGGTATAGGAATACGCACACTGAAGAAGTATTGTAGAGAGTATGGTATTCAGCTTAATTCCGTGAAGCGTATCTTGATAACGCACGATCATGCCGACCACATTAAAAGTGTGGGTGCCCTGAGTCACGACTGCAACCTGCCTGTTTATGCCACACATAAAGTACACCAGGGCATAGACCAGAATTATTGTGTAACGAAGAAAGTATCGCAAGATCATAAACACGAGTTGGTAATTGGCGAGCAAGTACAGCTTGGCGACTTTAAGGTGCGCCCTTTTGCTGTGCCTCACGATGCCAGCGAGAATGTGGGCTACGAGCTGGAGGTTGAAGGTATTGTGTTTGTGGTGCTTACCGATGTGGGTAGCATTACCGACGATATCAAGCAGGCCATTAATCGTGCCAACTACCTGGTGATCGAGGCCAACCACGATGTGGAGATGCTGAAGAATGGTCCTTATCCCGCTTATCTGCAGCAGCGCATTCTGAGTGGTAGCGGACACCTGTCGAACGTATCGTGTGGTGAGGCGCTGGTTGAGAATATGAGCGAGGGCCTGAAGCACGTTTGGCTGTGCCACCTGAGCGAGGAGAACAATCATCCTGAGTTGGCACGTAAGACGGTAGAGACCATCCTGCGCAGTCATGGTGTGATTCCTGGCAAGGATGTGGAGCTGGAAGTGCTGAAGCGCAAGACACCAACAGGAGTCTACGAGATTAAAGATAAACATTAAACATTAACGTTTATGGTGGAGGTAATTGTAAAAGACGAGGATTTGCAGCAGGCTGCACTCGAGGGAATGGATGAGTTCCTGGATGTGTTTGTAAAGGCTATCTACGATGCTATCGGTGGCGAACTGACTGCCGAGAGCATGGCCAAGTTGAATGCCGACCAGCTGACATTGCTGGCCTGGAACATTCTGCACGAAGAGGTGATGGATGGCGGATTTGTACAGCTGATTTACAACGGCTACGGTCCCTTCATCTTTAAGAATCCCCTGGCCAAAGCACTGCGCCAGTGGGATATGCGTGCCCCCTCAAAGTTGATTTACGATGCCCACACCCTGTGGCTGAAATATCGCGAAGAGATTGAAACCGAGAAGAGCGACGAGGATTTCATGGCTATGTTCGAGCAGTATCCGGAGTTCGAGAATCTGGATGATATCTTTATCGAGAACGAGGAAGAGTGGACCGAGGATATCGCCCATTATGTGGACGATCACCTGGACAACTTCGCGAAGATCATTTAATAGTAAGAGATGAACAAGACAGAAGAACAGTTACGCAAAAAGAGTCCTGTACAGATTCGCAACAAGAAGGCCTCGTTCGAGTACTTCTTTGTTGAAACCTATACTGCAGGCATCGTGCTTACCGGTACGGAGATTAAGAGCATCCGACTGGGTAAGGCGAGCTTGGTGGATACCTATTGCGTGGTGCTTAACGGCGAACTGTGGGTGAAGGGCATGAACGTAAGTCCTTACTTCTACGGTTCGTACAACAACCACGAAGCCAAACGCGACAGAAAGCTGTTGCTAACCAAGAAAGAAATACGCGCCCTTGAGAGTGCCACCAAACAAACGGGGTTTACCATCGTGCCCACCTTGGTGTTTATCGATGACAAAGGCCGGGCCAAGGTAGATGTGGCGCTGTGTAAGGGTAAGAAGGAATTCGACAAGCGCCAGACGCTGAAGGAAAAGGAGGATCGCCGTGAGATGGACCGTGCGATGAAAGTCTGGAAATGATCGAAGATTAAACATTAAACATTAAGGGTGAAGAAACTAAACGAGATCATAAAACAGCGTATTCTCATACTCGATGGCGGTATGGGAACCATGATAGGTGCCGTGATGGGTAAGGTGGGTAACAGCGACGAGCTGAACCTGACACACCCCGAGATAGTTTCGGATATTTATCGCAAATACCTCGAAGCCGGTGCCGATATCATCACCACCAACACGTTCAGCAGTCAGCGCATTTCGCAGGCTGAATATCATCTTGAAGACCGTGCGCATGAGATGGCCTGCGAGTCGGCACGCTTAGCCCGACAGTTGGCCAATGAGTATAGTACCGACGACAAACCCCGCTTTGTGGCAGGCTCGATCGGTCCTACCAACAAAACCCTTTCGATGTCGCCCGATGTAAGCAATCCAGCTTTCCGCGATGTGACTTACGACGAGATGCTGGAGGCTTATCAGGAACAGGCCGACGGACTGATTGAGGGTGGGGTAGATACGCTGCTGATAGAGACCATTTTCGACTCGCTGAATGCCAAATGTGCCATCGATGCCTGTATGCGCGCGATGGAAGCACGCGGGGTAGAATTGCCCATTATGGTGTCGGTAACGGTGAGCGATCTGGCTGGTCGTACGTTATCGGGTCAGACGCTTGAGGCGTTCCTGGCCAGCGTCAGCACTTATCCTATTTTCTCTATCGGACTGAACTGCTCGTTTGGTGCCACGCAGATGAAACCTTTTATCCGCGAGTTGGCCCAGAAAGCACCTTATTATATCAGCTGTCACCCCAATGCCGGATTGCCCAACGCCCTTGGACTTTACGATGAGACCGCAGAGAGTATGGCTCCCAAGATGGGCGAGTTGGTGGATGAGGGCATCGTAAATATCATCGGTGGCTGCTGCGGTACTACCGATGAGTTTATCCGTTTATACGGTCCGCTGGTGGTTGGCAAGAAACCCCATGTGCCCGCTCCTAAGCCACACTCAATGTGGCTTTCTGGACTAGAACTACTAGAAGTTCTAGAAAATCTAGAAGCTAGATTTACCAATGTGGGTGAGCGATGCAATGTGGCGGGTTCGCGAAAGTTCCTGCGACTGATTAAGGAAAAGAAATACAACGAGGCTATCTCTATCGCCCGCAAACAGGTGGCCGATGGAGCCTTGGTAATTGATATCAATATGGACGATGGCTTGCTGGATGCCAAGCAGGAGATGACAACCTTCCTGAATATGATTGCAGCCGAGCCTGATATCGCTAAAGTGCCCGTGATGATCGACTCGTCGAACTGGGAGGTGATCAAAGCCGGACTGAAGTGCGTGCAGGGCAAGAGCATCGTCAACTCAATCTCGCTCAAAGAGGGCGAGCAGAAGTTTATCGAGCACGCTCAGGATGTGATGCGTTATGGTGCTGCTGTGGTGGTGATGTGTTTCGACGAAGAGGGACAGGCCACTACCTACGAGCGTCGTATCGAGATAGCCTCACGTGCCTATAAGATTCTTACCGAGCAGGTGGGTATGAACCCGCTCGACATCATCTTCGACCCCAATATCCTGGCCATTGCTACGGGTATGGAGGAGCATGATGCCTATGCTATCGACTTTATCCGCGCTACCGAATGGATTAAGCAGAATCTGCCCGGTGCACACGTCAGCGGTGGTGTGAGTAACCTGAGTTTTTCGTTCCGCGGTAACAACTATATCCGCGAGGCCATGCATGCCGTATTCCTGTATCACGCCATTCAAGTAGGAATGGATTTTGGTATCGTAAATCCTTCAACCAAAGTTACTTATGCTGATATTCCTCAGGATCAGCTTGAAGTAATCGAGGATGTGGTGCTGAACCGCAAGAAGGGTGCATCGGAGGTTCTGATTGAGTTGGCCGGTAAGATACTCGAGGAAGAATTAGCCAAGAAAGAAGCGGGTGGCGCCACGAGCGAAAACACCCCTTTTCAGGACCGCGCCCAGACGCCAGTTGAAGAGCGATTAGCCCAGGCGTTGATTAAGGGCGACGGCACATTCTTGGAGGAAGATTTGAAAGAGGCCCTGCCTAAGTTTACCCATGCGGTACAGATTATCGAGGGGCCGCTGATGGCAGGTATGAATACCGTAGGTACGCTGTTTGGTGAAGGAAAAATGTTCCTGCCGCAGGTGGTGAAAACAGCCCGCACCATGAAGCAGGCCGTTGATATCCTGCAGCCCTACATCGAAGCTGAGAAAAACGAGAGCACCACTTCGGCAGGTAAAGTGCTGTTGGCTACCGTTAAGGGCGACGTGCACGATATCGGTAAGAACATTGTGAATGTGGTGATGGCCTGCAACGGCTACGAGGTATTGGATATGGGTGTGATGGTGCCTGCCGAGCAGATTGTGAAAAAGGCTCAGGAGGAGCACGTGGATATGATTGGTTTGAGCGGCTTGATAACCCCCAGCTTAGAGGAGATGGTGAACGTGGCCGAAGAGCTGAAGAAAGCTGGTTTGGATATCCCCATTATGATTGGTGGCGCTACCACCAGCGAGCTGCATGTCGCTTTAAAAATTGCCCCCGTTTATGGCGGTCCGGTAGTATGGATGAAGGATGCCTCGCAGAATGCACTGGTTGCCCAGAAGCTGTTGACCGACAAGCAGGCGGTGGAGCATGAACTCGACCAGAAGTACGAAACCCTGCGCGAGGAATATCACCAGGAGCAGGCTCAGATTGTGTCACTCGAAGAAGCAAGAAAGAACAAATACAAATATGAAGAATAAATACCTATTGATGGCTCTCGCCCTGATGCTGGCGATGACAACTTGGGCTCAGAAGCGCGAAATGCGCGGAGCCTGGATACAGTGTGTAAACGGACAGTTCCAGAATCTTGGTACCAAGAAGATGCAGCAAACGCTTACCTATCAGCTGGACGAGTTGAAGAAGGATGGCGTAAACGTGATTATCTTCCAGGTGCGCCCCGAGTGCGATGCGCTCTACGAGAGTAAGATTGAGCCTTGGAGCCGATTCCTGACCGGCACACAGGGTAAGGCCCCCAATCCTTATTGGGACCCCCTGCAGTGGATGATCGACGAGTGCCACAAGCGCGGTATGGAGTTGCACGCATGGATTAACCCCTTCCGTGCAAAGACCAAGACCACCCATCAGTTGGCCAATAACCATATTGCCGTTCGCAAGCCCTATAGCTGTTTTGCTTACGACGATTTGTTTATCCTGAATCCTGGTATGCAGGAAAACCGCGATTATATCTGTATGGTTGCCAAGGATATCGTAGCCCGTTACGATGTGGATGGTATCCATATGGACGATTATTTCTATCCTTACCCCGTGAAGGGACTGAGCATTCCCGACGATGAGCTGTTCCACGATCACTCTAATGGTATCAAGGACCAGAACGACTGGCGCCGTTATAACGTAAACCTGTTTATCGAGCAGTTCTATCAGGCCATCCACGAGGTTAAGCCATGGGTAAAGGTGGGCATCTCGCCATTCGGTATCTATCGTAACAAAAAGAGCTCGCCTGTTGGCAGTAACACCAACGGCACCCAGAATTACGATGATTTGTATGCCGACATTCTGTTGTGGGTAAACAATGGTTGGTTGGATTATTGCGTGCCCCAGTTGTACTGGGAGATTGGCAATAAGGCTGCCGATTATGCAACCCTGATTAAGTGGTGGAATCAGCATGCCGCCAACCGACCGCTGGTGATTGGTGAGGATGTTGAGCGCACCGTGAAATATCCCGATTTGCAGAACCCCAACAAGCACCAGATGGATGCCAAGATGAATCTGCACCGTGCTAACCCAGCTGTGAAGGGTACCGTACTGTGGTATGCCAAGGCTGCTGTTGATAATGTAGGTAATTACGGCACCTTGCTGCGCACCAAGTACTGGCAGAATCCTGCCTTGCAGCCCGAGATGCCTTTCCTTAGCGATAAGGCTCCTAAGAAGGTAAAGAAGCTGGCACCCGTTTGGACCGAGGATGGTTACATCCTGTTCTGGACGCCCACCCACAGCAAGCACTGGGATCAGCACCCCAACAAGTTTGTGGTGTATCGTTTTGCCAAGGGCGAGAAGGTGAATGTAAATGATGCCTCGAAGATTGTGGCCATCACCGATAATCCCTTCTACAAGCTGCCTTACGATGAGGGTAAGGAGAAGTTTACTTACGTGGTAACTGCTCTGAACCGTATTCAGAACGAGAGCAAACCTGCTTCGAAGAAGATAAAATTATAAGAACAATGAAAGGGTTGATAGGAGGAATTTTTGCTGTGATGCTGATGGCTGCCTGTGGCGGCAGGAGCATGAGTGCTGAGGAGATGCAGCACAAGTTAGACAGTATTCAGAAGATAGAAGCTGCCGAGCGATTGGCGGCTCAGGGTATCAACTTGGCTGATGCCGATAACCCGCTGAAGCAGTTCTACGACAGCTTGAACCTCCTGCCATTACCCATTACCTATAGCGATGAGCTGGTGCGTTACCTGCCCGATTTCAAACCCGTGCCTCAGGATATTGCCAAGGCATTGGAGCTGGAGGGTAACAACAAGCAGAAAGCCATCTCGCTATCCGAGTCATTAGGTGCACGCCTGATGATTCTGGCTGCCGATGAGGAAGACGACAGATACTCTTTGTGGCTGTATTCTTTAGACAACGATTATATGCCTGTAGATAAACTCTGTTTGTACGCGATTGATGAGGAGGCCGATCTCGACGATTTCGGTGCCGAAGACATCCTGCAGTACTTCACCATCACGAGTGATTACGAAATTCATTTGATGGACTACTCGAAGGATGCCCACAAAACACGCACAGAGGAAGTGTTTACGCTAGATGCCCAGCGTAATTTCCAGTTGCAAAAAAGTGAGGAGTTAGATTAGTCGGCCAGCAGCTGCTTCAGGAACGCATCCAGATCTTCGTCCAAACCCTTCATCAGTTCGGGATCGAAAATCACGGTCTCGTCGTCAACCAGATACAACTCGGCTACCGACTCCTTGTCTTCATTCTCCAGTACAAACGAGAATGGTTTCAGAATCGACATATTCTCGATGGTATCCTTCATCTTATCCAGACACTTGCGGAACACGGCAGGTATCTCTTCAAAGAAATTGTCGGATGTATCGCCAATCCAGTCTTCGATGATGCAACGGTTAATCTCTTCGTCGTTATCGTCGAACGCCATCAGCTCGCCGGTATCCTGCGTTACGCGGAAGTGGATATCGGTCATTACATTAGCCTCCTGTGTAGGAGGAAACTTGTCGGCTATCTTACGGATAGCACGCTCAATCTGCTGCTGAGCTAGTTCGGTTGCTTTCATCTTTCTTTTTGTATTAATTCTGCGACAAAAGTATAAAAAAACTTTTGTAATTGCAAACGATTACGATTATTTTTGCTAAAAAACCGCATTTTCGCTTGTTTTATTCAGCAGATTGTCGTACCTTTGCAAAATGTAATGTCTACTTAGCAAATTAATGAGTAATAAGATAACACATTCGGGAACCGTTAAAAGTATTATGGATGGATGCATCAAGGTGCAGATTGTCCAGACCTCGGCGTGTGCTGCCTGTAAGGTAGCTTCGCACTGTAACGCTGCCGAATCGAAAATAAAGATTGTGGATGTGTTTACCACCGATACCGCAAGCTACCAAGTAGGGCAGGAGGTTACCGTGTGGGCATCGAATGATGTGGCCAACCGCGCCCTGCTGTTGGGCTTTGGCGCACCTTTCTTATTATTAATATGTGTACTGATGATAGCCCTGAAGCTTACAAGCGATGAGGGGCTTGCTGCGTTGGTGGCTTTAGCGTCGTTGGTACCTTACTATCTGGCGCTGTGGGCGATGAAGAACCGCATCCAGCAGCAGATAGCCTTCAATATCGAGAAATAATTATAGTAACTAAAACAAATAGATTATGAATTTCATCTTGATTGCAGTAATTGTACTTGGAGCTATCGCCTTGATAGCTGCTATTGTGCTTTTTGCAGCCTCCAAGAAGTTCGCTGTCTATGAGGATCCCCGTATTGCGCAGGTGGGCGAGTTGTTGCCCGGAGCCAATTGCGGTGGATGCGGATTCCCTGGTTGTAGCGGTATGGCCGATGCCCTTGTGAAGGGTGCCGATGCCGGAAGCCTCGACGGACTGATGTGTCCTGTTGGTGGCGCTGAGACCATGGGAAAGGTAGCCGACTTGTTGGGGATGGCCATCGCCAATTCCGAGCCGATGGTTGCCGTAGTGCGTTGTAACGGTACTTGCGAGCATCGTGCCAAGATTGCCGAGTATTCGGGTTTGCGTACCTGTGCCGCTATGCATGCTTGTGGTGCAGGCGAAACAGCTTGCGGTTTTGGCTGTCTGGGTTGTGGCGATTGTGTGGCTGCCTGCCAGTTTGGCGCTATCAGTCTGAATCCTGAGACAGGAATCCCCGAGGTCGACGACGAGAAGTGTACCTCGTGTGGTGCTTGTGTAAAGGCTTGTCCGCGTAACATCATCGAGCTGCGCAAAAAAGGTCCAAAGAACCGTCGCGTGTTCGTTTCGTGTGTGAACAAGGACAAGGGCCCTGTTGCCATGAAGGCTTGTGCCGTTAGCTGTATTGGTTGCGGCAAGTGCGAGAAGGAGTGTAACTTTGGTGCTATCACCGTCGAGAACAATCTGGCTTACATCGACCACACCAAGTGCCGTTTGTGCCGCAAGTGTGTCACCGTTTGTCCTAAGCATGCTATCGTGGATGTTAACTTCCCAACGCCTGCACCTGCACCAAAGCCCAAAGAACCTAAAAAAGAAGAGGAGGCAAAAGCATGAAGATAAAAACATTTAGTATGGGTGGTATCCACCCTGCAGAGAATAAGCTTACCCACGAGGTGGCCACCAAGGTAGCAGCACTGCCTAAGCAGGCCATTTTCCCATTGGGGCAGCATATCGGTGCGCCTGCCAAACCCGTGGTCCAGAAGGGCGACAAGGTAAAGGTAGGAACCATGATTGCCGAAGCTGGCGGTTTTGTGTCGGCACCTATTTTCTCGTCGGTCAGCGGTACCGTATTCAAGATTGATACGGCTATCGATGCTACCGGTTATCGCAAGCCCGTGATTATCATCAATGTCGAGGGCGATGAGTGGGAAGAGAGTATCGACCGTTCAGATAAACTTGAACTGGTGGCTGCTCATCCCGAGCTCACTCCCGAGGAGATTGTAAAGCGTGTACAGAACGCCGGTGTAGTAGGTATGGGTGGTGCTTGTTTCCCCACCTTTATCAAGTTGACACCTCCACCAACAGCTAAGGCCGAGTGCGTGATTATCAACGCTGTAGAGTGCGAGCCTTACATCACAGCCGACTATCGCCTGATGATGGAGCATGCCGATGAGATCTTGGTTGGACTTGAGCTCCTGATGATGGGCGCCAAGGTAACCAAGGGTTATATCGGTATCGAGACCAACAAGCCTGCTGCTATCGAACTGCTCACTGCAAAGTGCAATGAAAAGTTCAATGGCACCCAGTATCAGGTTGAGGTTGTGCCTTTGAAGCTGCGCTACCCACAGGGTGGTGAGAAGCAGTTGGTTGATGCCGTGATTAATCGTCAGGTACCCGCACCTCCTGCCATCCCTGTAAATGTGGGTGCTATCGTGCAGAATGTGGGTACAGCCTTTGCCGTTTACGAGGCTGTGATGAAGAACAAACCCCTGTTTGAGCGTTATACTACTGTTACCGGTAAGAAACTGCAGAACCCAGGCAACTTCCTGGTGCGTATGGGTACACCGATGAAGGATTTGATCGACGCTTGTGGCGGTATGCCCGAGGGCGATAACAAACTGCTGGCTGGCGGACCTATGATGGGTAAGGCCCTTACTTCGGTAGAGGTGCCCATCTGCAAGGGAACCAACTCGGTAACCATTATCTCTGATGATGAGGCTCGCCGTAAGGATGCCCAGCCTTGTATCCGTTGCGCCAAGTGCGTAGGTGTTTGTCCGATGGGCTTGGAGCCTTACCTGCTGGCAAAACTCTCAGAGGTAAAGAACTGGGAGCGTGCCGAGAGCGAGGATATCACCAGTTGTATCGAGTGCGGCTCGTGTCAGTACACTTGTCCGGCTTATCGTCCGCTGTTGGATAACATCCGCTTGGGTAAGAGCACGGTGATGGGTATTATCCGTGCCCGTGCTGCTGCAAAAAAATAAAATGTTTAATCTTTAATGTTTAACGTTTAATGTCTAAGTTAATAGTTTCATTATCGCCACACGCTCACAGCCGCGATTCGATCGAGCGCAACATGTACGGTGTTATCATCGCCATGATGCCTGCGCTGCTCGCTTCATTCTATTTCTTTGGCTTGGGTGCGGTTATCGTTACCGCCACCAGTGTGGCTGCCTGCTGCTTCTTTGAGTGGGCTATCTGCAAATATATTCTGAAGAGACAACAGAACACCTTGGTCGACGGATCGGCTGTGATCACCGGTCTGCTGCTGGCGTTCAACGTGCCTTCGAACCTGCCCATCTGGATTATCCTGATTGGTGCGCTGTTTGCCATCGGCGTAGCTAAGTTTACGTTCGGTGGTTTAGGTAACAATATCTTTAACCCTGCGTTGGTGGGTCGTGCTGCCTTGCTGGTAGCTTTCCCTGCCCAGATGACCACTTGGCCTAAGATTGGACAGTGGGATACCTATCTCGATGCCGAGACAGGTGCCACACCGCTGTCGATTATCAATTCGGCCATCCGTACTGGCGATGCCTCGTTGCTCGAGCAGTTACCCTCATCATTCGACCTGTTCTTAGGTTCAAGTTCGGGTGGTGCTGGTGCCATGGGCGAGATTTGTGCCTTGGCCCTGCTGCTGGGTCTGGCCTTTATGCTCTATAACCGCATTATCACTTGGCACATTCCTGTATCCATCCTTGGTACTGCGTTTGTGTTCTCAGGTTTGTTGCATCTGGCTAATCCTGTTTATCCTGATCCATTTACCGTGCTGCTTACCGGTGGTATGATGCTGGGTGCCATCTTTATGGCAACCGATTATGTTACCAGTCCTATGACACCAAAGGGTCAGTTGATTTATGGTGTTGCCATCGGATTCCTTACTGTGGTTATCCGTAACTGGGGTGCTTATCCCGAGGGTATGTCGTTCGCCATTCTTATTATGAATGCGTTCACACCGCTCATCAACAATTATGTTAAACCAAAACGTTTCGGGGAAGTTTCGAAATAATGTAAAAATTTAAAAATGAAAAGATTATGAAGAAACTCGAATCGTCATTATTAAATATGGTGCTGGTGCTCACCGGAGTAGCAGTTATCATGGGTGGTATCCTGGCTTTTGTGAACCACCTTACCGAGGGTCCTATTGCCGATCAGAAAGCCAAGGCGCTGGCCGATGGTATCAAGTCGGTGATGTGTGTCGACGACCTGCAGGTAGCTAACACCGATACCGTAAAGCAGACCGATGCCAAGGGCAAGGAGCTGGTTTATGTGATTTACGAAACTAAGGATGCCCAGGGCAAAGATTTGGGTGCTGCTGTTGAATCTACCACTGGTGGATTTGGTGGCAACCTGAAGGTGCTGGTAGGTTTTAATACCGAGGGCCAGATTCTGGGTTACACGCTGTTGGAACATGCCGAAACACCAGGTCTTGGTGCTAAGGCCGATAAGTGGTTCCAGAAGGGCGAGAAGGGCGATATTATCGGTCTTACTCCCGCTCAGCCTCTCACCGTATCGAAGGATGGCGGTAAGGTAGATGCCATTACTGCATCAACTATTACCAGTCGTGCTTTCCTGTTGGCTGTAAACAATGCTTATAACGCTTATAAGGCTGCCCCCATGGATGCAGCTACAGGCGCAACTAAAAAAAGTGAATAGTTTATGAATGCAATACAGATTATAAAAAACGGCATTGTTAAGGAGAACCCCACGTTCGTCCTCATGCTGGGTATGTGTCCTACACTGGCCACTACCACCTCTGCTGCCAACGGTATGTCGATGGGTCTCGCCACAATGGCGGTACTCATCTGTACCAATGTGGTTATCTCGTGCTTAAAATCGGTTACTCCCGATAAGGTACGTATTCCTGTGTTCATTGTAGTGATTGCTGCGTTTGTTACGCTGCTGCAGATGGTTATCAAGGCTTATCTGCCCGATGTCGATGCCTCGTTAGGTTTGTTTATCCCACTGATTGTGGTTAACTGTATCATCCTGGGTCGTGCTGAGGCTTTTGCCGCAAAGAACTCACCCGTAGCTTCGCTGTTCGATGGTATCGGTATTGGTCTTGGTTTTACACTCGGTCTTACCCTGCTGGGTATGTGTCGCGAGCTGTTAGGCTCAGGTTCAATCTTCGGATTCACCCTGATTCCCGAGACTTATAACATCCTGCTCTTTGTGTTGCCTCCAGGTGCATTTATCACCCTCGGCTTCCTCATCGCGATTGTTAACAAACTCAGAAGCAATGATTAATTATTAGGCACGGATTAACACGGCTTTATAAATAAAGACACGGCCTGCTTCATACAAAAGCTGTGTTTCTCTAAAAGAGAGCCGTGTAATCCGTGCCAAGAAAAAAAATAAGATTATGGAGTATTTGTTGATTTTCATTAGCGCCATCTTTGTCAACAACATCGTGTTGTCGCAGTTCCTGGGCATCTGTCCGTTCCTTGGCGTTTCAAAAAAGATTGATACCTCGCTGGGTATGTCAGCAGCTGTAGCCTTTGTGCTTACGCTGGCCACCATCGTTACCTGGTTGGTTCAGAAATATGTGCTCGATGCCTTTGGCCTGCAGTATCTGCAGACGATTGCCTTTATCCTGGTGATTGCCTCGCTGGTGCAGATGGTAGAGATTGTGCTCAAAAAGGTGTCGCCAGCCCTATATCAGGCATTAGGTATTTTCCTGCCCCTGATTACCACCAACTGTGCTGTGCTGGGTGTGGCCATTCTGGTTATCCAGAAGGATTACAACCTGCTGCAGTCGGTAGTCTACGCCTTCTCAACAGCCATCGGCTTTGGTGTAGCTCTTACCGTGTTTGCTGGTATGCGCGAGCAGCTTGAGTTGGTAAAGATTCCTAAGGGCATGCAGGGTATGGCCATCGTCATGCTCTCGGCAGGTTTGCTTAGCCTGGCCTTTATGGGCTTCTCGGGTGTGGATGGCGGACTGAAGATTCTCTTTGGTCTCGACTAAATAGCCGCCTATTGGTAAAAAGAGTCCGAACTATTTTGTAGTTCGGGCTTTTTTTTTTAACTTTGCCCCAAATTTACAGTATTTTAAAGATGAAGATTGGAGATAAAGTAAGATTCCTGAGCGAAGTTGGCGGCGGAAAGGTGGCTGGCTTCCAGGGCAAGAATATAGTGCTTGTTGAGGATGAGGACGGCTTCCAGATGCCGATGCTCATCAACGAGGTGGTAGTGGTAGGCGAGGAGAGCTACGAAACTACCCGTATGGTTGAACAGAAGGCCAAGGCCCGTATGGCTGCCGACGATGACGAGGAGCCCGAGATTGAGCCTGCCGACCGTCCCATTACCTTTAAGCCAAAACCCGAGGAGCGCAAGGGTGGCGACAAGCTGAGTGCATTCCTGGCCTTTGTGCCTATGGATGTAAAGGAACTCTCGCAAACCCGTTTTGAGAGCTATCTGGTTAACGACTCGAACTATTATCTGCGCTATGTGCTGATGACTGCCGAGGGTACAGCCTGGAAGCTGAGAGCCGAGGGCGAGATTGAACCTAACTGCAAGGAGTTTATCGAGGAGTTCGGTCGTGAGGACCTGAACGATCTTGAGCATCTGTGTGTACAGCTGGTGGCTTACAAGCGCGAAAAACATTTCCTGCTTAAGTCGCCCGTTAATGCCCAGGTGCGTGTAGATACCGTTAAGTTCTACAAGCTGCATGCCTTCCGCGAGAACGACTTCTTCGAGCAGCCCGCACTTATTTACACACTCATTGAGAACGACGTACAAAAAGTAAAACTATGAAATACGGATTTGTAAACGTAGCAGCTGCTGTGCCCACCGTAAAAGTGGCCGATGTAGAGTATAACGTGCAGCAGATTGAGAGCCTGATAGCTCAGGCCGAGGATCGTGGTGTCGAGGTGATGGTGTTCCCCGAGCTTTGCATCACGGGCTATTCGTGTCAGGATCTGTTTAAAGAGCAACTCCTGTTGGATCATGCCGAGGATGGTGTGGTAAAACTGCTTGATTTCACCCGCAAGCTCAACGTCATCGTGATTGTTGGTTTGCCAGTGGTAGTCAACGGTTTGCTGTACAACTGTGCAGCAGTGCTGCAGGGTGGACAGCTGTTGGGCATTGTGCCAAAGGTTTACCTGCCCAACTACGGCGAGTTTTACGAGAAGCGCTGGTTTGCATCGGCTCAGGACCTGAATGCTACCGATATTTATTTTGCAGGCAGTCCTGTTCATGTTTCAGCCGAGCCGCAGGTGTTTGTTACTGCCGATGGCGTGAAGTTCGGTGTCGAGATCTGCGAGGACGTATGGGCACCCACACCACCCAGCAACAACTTGGCTTTGGCTGGTGCCGATGTGATCTTCAACCTCTCGGCCAGCGACGAACTGATTGGTAAGCATGCTTATCTTAAGTCGCTGCTTGCCCAGCAGAGTGCCCGTATGATTAGCGGTTACGTTTATGCCAGCTGCGGTTTTGGCGAGTCTACCCAGGATGTGGTTTATGGCGGTAATGCTATTATTTTTGAGAATGGCCGACTGCTCGAAGAGGGCGACCGATTCTCGTTGCTGCCACAAATCAAGATGTGTCAGATTGATGTGCAGGCGCTGCATGTTGAGCGTCGCACCAATACCACTTTCATTAATGCACAGCGTAATGCCCACGCTCGCGAAATCGCTTGCAAGGCTACCTGCCAGCGTCCGTTCGAGCTCTTCCGCAATATCGATCCGTATCCCTTCATCCCCAAGAGTGAGGATATGCAGGCATCGTGCGAGGAGATTCTCAATATCCAGGTGATGGGTTTGGTAAAGCGTCTGCACCATATCAATGGTAAAAAGGCTGTTATCGGTATCAGCGGTGGTCTGGATTCTACCTTGGCACTGCTCGTAACCGTCAAGGCTTTCGATAAGTTAGGTCTCGACCGTCAGGGCATCGTGGGTATCACCATGCCTGGTTTCGGTACCACCGACCGTACCTATAACAATGCCCTGAAGCTGATGGAAACCTTGGGTGTTACCATTCGCGAAATCAGTATTGCCGCAGCTGTAACCCAGCACTTCAGTGATATCAATCACGATGCTTCGGTTCACGATATCACCTACGAGAACTCGCAGGCCCGCGAGCGCACACAGATTCTGATGGATGTGGCCAACAAGGAGAACGCCATCGTGGTAGGTACAGGCGACCTGTCGGAGCTGGCACTTGGTTGGGCTACCTATAATGGCGACCACATGTCGATGTATGGTGTGAATGCCGGTGTGCCCAAGACTTTGATTCGTTACTTGGTAGGCTACGTAGCAGGAGAGATGGCTACGGATACATTAATGGATATCATCGATACCCCCATTTCGCCCGAGCTGATTCCAGCCGACGAAAACGGCAATATCAAGCAGAAGACCGAGGATCTGGTTGGTCCTTACGAGCTGCACGATTTCTTTATCTATTACTTCCTGCGTTACGGCTTCAGTCCTAAGAAGATTTTCCTGTTGGCCAAGCGTGCCTTCTGCACCGCTACCAGCGAGAAACCAGCCCTTTACGACGAGGAGACCATCAAGAAATGGCTTACCACCTTCTGCCGCCGATTCTTTAATCAGCAGTTCAAGCGTTCGTGCTTGCCCGATGGTCCAAAGGTGGGTAGTGTCAGCTTGTCGCCTCGAGGCGATTGGCGTATGCCAAGCGATGCATCATCCGCCCTTTGGTTGAAAGAATGCGAGGCACTGGCGTGCAATTGATAATTGACAATTGATAATTAAGAAAAATGAGTTAGCTAAACGCTAACTCATTTTCTTTAAGTGTGATATGGATGGTGGCTCCCGGTTCAAGGTCGCCATTCACTATCAGGTCGCTAATGCCATCCTCCAGATAGTTCTGTATAGCGCGCTTTAGCGGACGGGCACCAAACTGCACATCGTAACCTTTGGTGGCCACAAACTCCTTGGCCTCGTCGCTCAGGTCGATGTGATAGCCTATCTGCTCAATACGGTTGTACAGGCTCTTCAGCTCTACATCGATAATGCGCTTGATGGCATCCAGATCCAGCTGGTCGAAGGTGATAATCTCATCCAGTCGGTTCAGGAACTCAGGCGAGAACTGCTTCGACAGTGCCTTCTGTACAATGTCGCGTGCATACTGCTTGTCCTTGTCGCTCTTCATCAGTCCCGTCTGTGCCGATGCACCGAAACCTACGCCACGGCCAAAGTCCTTCAGCTGGCGAGTACCTGCATTCGATGTCATGATAATCACCGTGTTGCGGAAATCCACCAGTCGTCCGTTACCGTCTGTCATGCGTCCCTCGTCAAGCACCTGCAGCAACAGGTTGAACACGTTGCTGTGAGCTTTCTCAATCTCGTCCAACAGAACAATCGAGTAGGGGTGACGGCGCACGCGCTCTGTCAGCTGTCCGCCCTCGCCGTAACCTACGTATCCCGGAGGTGCACCAATCAGTCGCGAGGTGTTAAAGCTCTCGGTATATTCACTCATGTCGATACGAATCAGCGCCTCGCTGCTGCCAAACATAAACTCTGCCAGCTTCTTGGCCAGGTAGGTTTTTCCCACACCTGTAGGACCTAAGAACATAAACACGCCGATAGGGTGGTTGGGCTCCTTCAGTCCTACACGGTTGCGCTGGATGGCCTTTACCATCTTGTCGATAGCGGCATCCTGGGCTATCACGGCGTTCTTCAGCTCTACGGCCATACCCTTCAGGCGTACACCCTCCTGTTCGGCCATGCGCTGTACGGGCACACCCGTCATCATCGAAACCACCTCGGCCACCTGGTCGGCATCTACCACCAGTCGCTCTTCGCCCTCGCCGTTGCTCCAGCGGTCGTTCAGCTCCTTCAACTCCTTGGTAAGGGTTGTCTCGCGGTCGCGATAACCGGCTGCCAGCTCGTAGTTCTGGTTCTTTACCGCCTTCTGCTTCTTTTCGCGGGCATCGGCCAGCTCCTTCTCCTTCTCAATAATCTCGGGTGGAATCTGTGCGTTGCCTAAGTGTACCTTCGAACCAGTCTCGTCCAGCGCGTCGATGGCCTTATCTGGCATAAAGCGGTCGGTAATGTATCGGTCTGTCAATTTGACACAGGCCTCGAGTGCCGCGTCGGTATATGTCACGTGGTGGTGCTGCTCGTAGCGATCCTTGATGTTACGCAGAATCTGCAGCGTCTCCTCGTTGGTGGTAGCCTCTACCTGCACCTTCTGGAATCGACGCTCCAAGGCACCATCCTTCTCAATGCTCTCGCGATACTCATCCAGCGTGGTAGCACCAATGCACTGTATGGTGCCGCGTGCCAAGGCAGGTTTCATAATGTTGGCAGCATCCATACTGCCAGGGGTAGAACCTGCACCGATGATGGTGTGTATCTCGTCGATGAATACAATCACGTCGGGGTTAGCCTCCAGCTCCTTCATCAGGGCTTTCAGGCGCTCCTCAAACTGTCCGCGATACTTGGTGCCTGCCACAACGCCTGTCATATCCAGCGTAAAAATGCGCTTTCCAAACAGCATTGGACTGCAGTGGTGGGCCTCAATCATCTGGGCCAGTCCCTCTACAATGGCGCTCTTACCTACACCAGGCTCGCCAATCAGTATGGGGTTGTTCTTCTTGCGGCGACCCAGAATCTCTACAATACGCTGTATCTCGCGCTCGCGACCCACACAGGGATCCAGCTTACCATCAGCAGCGGCCTTTGTCAGGTCGGTACCAAAGCTGTCGAGTACAGGTGTCTTCGAGGCGGGCTTCTTCTGGGCGGTGTTATTAATCTTGCTCACCGGAATGCCCTTGTCGCCATTCATCTCAAACTCCTCTTCCTCCTCGTCGGGCAGTCCTATGCCGTTGCTCACGTTATTACTTACGTTTGTGTTCTTCGGCGCAAACAGTATGGCTGCAGCGTCGTCGTATGTCACATCGTTCATTTCTAAAACTTGTTTTGCCCCGTTGTTAGCCAAGTCGTGCAGTATGGCCAGCAGCAGGTGTTGCTCGTCTATCTTATTGGCTCTCTGTATGCGTGCCTCCAGTACAGCCAGTCGCAGTACGTTGCTGGCCTTCTCGTTCAGCACCAGGTCGGTAGTGTGTATAGGCTGACCGATTTCGTCCTCCCTTACGCGCATTTCCAGTTCAGTCTTTACCGCCTGCATATTCAGGTTCAGCCTGTTAAACAGGTCGATAACCGGACCCTCGTTACTGCGCAGAATGCCAAGCAGTAGGTGTTCGGGACCCACCGATCGGCTAGCCAGTCGAGCTGCCTCTTCACGCGAGAAAGCCAGTATTTCTGATAGTTTTGGCGAAAATTGTGTCGTCATCTATGTCTGTTTCTAATTGTTATTAATATACCTTATATTATATATCTTCTGCAAAGATACAACAAATCTTGCAAACATCGTGCCATAAAAAGCTAATTTTTTACCATAAAATAGCTTAAAAGGTTTGGTGGGTCGCAAAAAAATAATTACCTTTGCACGGTTAAAAACGCGTCAGAGGGCTTAAAAATGCCCTTAAACGCAAAAATGGTAAAATTGTATATAGTCAAATAGTAAAATAAAAAGATGGATCAAACATTCGACAACGACAGAATTATTAAGATCAACATCGAAGAAGAGATGAAATCGAGCTATATCGATTACTCTATGTCAGTAATCGTGGCCCGTGCCCTTCCCGATGTTCGTGATGGCTTCAAGCCTGTTCATCGTCGTATCCTTTACGGTATGATGAACATTAATAACGTTTCTACCCAGCCTTATAAGAAGTGTGCCCGCGTAGTAGGTGAGGTGCTTGGTAAGTACCACCCACACGGCGACTCTTCAGTATATGGTGCCCTGGTACGTATGGCCCAGGATTGGAACATGCGTTACACCTTGGTTGATGGTCAGGGTAACTTCGGTTCGGTGGATGGCGACTCACCTGCTGCCATGCGTTACACCGAGTGCCGCCTCTCAAAGATGGGTGAGCACATTATGGACGACCTGGATAAGGAAACCGTAGATATGGCGCCTAACTTCGACGACTCGCTCGAGGAGCCAACCGTTATGCCTACCAAGATTCCTAATCTGCTGGTTAACGGTGGTAACGGTATTGCCGTAGGTATGGCTACCAATATGCCTACCCACAACCTGGGCGAGGTAATCGATGGTTGCTGCGCTTATATCGACAATCCTGATATCGATACCGAAGGCCTGATGCAGTATATCCCAGGTCCCGACTTCCCAACAGGTGCTTATATCTATGGCCTGCAGGGCGTGAAGGATGCCTACGAAACAGGTCGCGGACGTATCGTAATGCGTGCCAAGGCCGAGATTGAGAGCGGCGACACTCACGATAAGATTGTGGTAACCGAGATTCCTTACGGTGTAAACAAGGCCGACCTGGTAGCTTATATCGCCGATCTGGCTAACCAGCACAAGATCGAGGGTGTAGCTAATGTTAACGATGAGTCGGGCCGTCAGGGTATGCGTATCGTTGTGGATTGCAAGCGCGATGCCAACGCCAATGTGCTGCTCAACAAGCTGTTTAAGATGACAGCCCTTCAGAGCTCATTCTCAGTTAATAACATCGCTCTGGTAAAGGGTCGCCCACGCCTGCTTTCGCTCAAGGAGTGTGTGAAGTATTTCGTTGAGCATCGTCACGACGTAACCATCCGTCGTACCAAGTACGATCTGCGCAAGGCACAGGAGCGTGCCCACATCTTGGAGGGCTTGATTATTGCCGTTAACAATATCGACGAGGTTGTACATATTATCCGTAACAGTAAGACTCCTACCGATGCTCAGCGTAACTTGGAGGCCCGTTTCGAACTCGACGAGCTGCAGAGTAAGGCTATCGTCGACATGCGTCTGGCTCAGCTCACTGGTCTGCGTGTTGATCAGCTCCACCAGGAGTTCGACGACTTGCAGAAGCTTATTGCCGAGTTGCAGGAGATTCTGGATAACCCCGAGCGTTGTAAGGAGGTGATGAAGGCCGACCTGCAGGAGGTGAAGGAGAAGTATGGCGACGAGCGTCGTACCGAGATTATTCCTTTCGACCACGAGTTCAATGCCGAGGACTTCTATCCCGACGATCCAGTGGTTATCACTATCTCGCACATGGGTTACATCAAGCGCACCCCACTGTCAGAGTTCCACGAGCAGGGTCGTGGCGGTATGGGATCAAAGGCTGCCCGTCATCGCGACAACGACTTTACCGAGTATATCTATCCTGCCACCATGCACAACACGCTGCTGTTCTTCACACAGAAGGGTCGTTGCTACTGGCAGAAGTGTTACGAGATTCCTGAGGGCGATAAGAACTCAAAGGGTCGCGCTATCCAGAATATGCTGAATATCGAGCCCGATGATGCCATCAACGCCGTTCTGCGTATCAAGAACTTCAACGATACCGAGTTCCTCAACTCACACTACGTGGTATTCGCTACCAAGCAGGGTATCATCAAGAAGACCTGTCTCGAGGCTTACTCACGTCCACGTGCCAACGGTGTGATTGCTATCAACATCAACGAGGGCGACCAGGTAGTAGGCGTTCGCCTCACCAACGGTCACAACGAGCTGTTGCTGGCTAACCGTAACGGTCGTGCCGTACGTTTCGACGAGAACGATGTACGCGTCATGGGTCGTGTATCTACCGGTGTAATCGGTATGCGTCTCGACGGTGGCGACGACGAGGTTGTAGGTATGGTTTGCGTCAACGATCCTAACACCGAGACTATCATGGTAGTTTCTGAGAACGGTTATGGTAAGCGTTCTGAGGTTGAGGATTACCGTAAGACCTCACGTGGTGCCAAGGGTGTTAAGACCCTCTCAATCACCGAGAAGACCGGTCGCCTGGTAGCCATCAAGGTGGTAACCGACGAGAACGACCTGATGATTATTAATAAGAGTGGTGTACTGATTCGCCTGAAGGTGGCCGATGTTCGTGTCATGGGCCGTGCCACACAGGGTGTTCGTCTCATCAACCTCACCAAGAAGAACGATAGCATCGCTTCGGTATGTAAGGTAATGCACTCGCAGGCCGAGGACGAGGATATCGAGGAGGCAGAGATCGACGCTGAGGCAGCTCAGGCTCCTGAAGCTGAGAATAAGGATTAAACTATCCGCTCAAGTAAACGTCAAAAAATAAATTTTAAGTAACAATAAGTTCAACCAATTTTAAAAGCTTATGAAAAAATTAATCATGATGGCATGTGTGCTGGTAGCTAGCTCTACCGCATTTGCCGGCGACAGTGACGCTTTGAAGGCTATCCTCAAGGCAAAGACTTATGCAGAAGCTGAGACACTCGTAAAGAGCAGCCTTGGTTCTCTGGCTAACGATGCCGAGAAGGCAAAGGCCTACAACAAGCTTGTTGACCTTGCCCTGAACGACTTTAATGCTCAGAGCGCTATCCAGACCGAGAATCAGGTAAACAAGCAGATGGGTAAGGAAGAGAAGCCCGTTGATATGAAACTGATGAACGAGATGGCCTTTGCCGCTCTCGTAGCAGGTATCGAGTGCGACAAGTTCGACCAGATGCCTAACGAGAAGGGTAAGGTAGCTCCTAAGTTTGCTGCTAAGAATGCTCAGCGCCTGTGGACTGCTCCACGTAACACTCTGGTTAACGCTGGTCAGGACGCTCTTACCGCTAAGGATAACGCCTCAGCTCGTAAGTACTGGCAGCTGTTCACCGAGAGCGACGCCGCTCCTATGTTCAAGGATTGCGACCGCGAGCAGCAGAAGCCTTTCTTCGGTCAGGTAGCCCGTTTCGCTTCAATCTTCGCTTATCAGGACAAGGATATGGCTAAGGCTCTTGAGTTGGCTGATGTAGCTATGAAGGATCCCGAGGAGTACGAGAATGCTCTCAACCTCAAGCTCGAGATTCTGGGCGACGGTCTGAAGACTAAGGACGACTCTGTTAAGTATGCTGCCAACCTGAAGGGCATCTATGCCGAGCACAAGGTCGACGGTGTAATGGAGAAGCTGTACAACACCCTGCTGGGTCTCGGTCAGACCGACGAGGCTAACAAGATCCTCGACGACGCTCTTGCCGCTAATCCTAACAACTTTGTAGCCCTCGCCGATAAGGGTCTGGCTCTGCTCCAGGCTAACAAGGCCGAGGAGGCTGTTCCTTACCTCCAGAAGGCATTCGAGGTTAAGCCCGACAACGCTATCATCGCTACCTACGCAGGTACAGGTTACAGCGTACAGGCTCAGAACATCGAGGATCCTGCTAAGAAGAAGGAGCTGTACAAGAAGGCTATCGAGCTGTTCGACAAGGCTAAGGAGCTCGACCCCGACATGCTGCAGGCTAAGTGGGGTTACAACCGCTACAACGCATACTACAACTACTATGGTGCTGACGCTCCTGAGACCAAGAAGGCCGAGGAAGAGTCACGCTAATCTGCAATCAAGTATATAAACCCAATCAGCCGAGGAAAAACTCCTCGGCTGATTTCTTTTTATATATGCAATCTTTTCCAATATAATTTGGATAATAACAAATTGTGTTGTACCTTTGCAACAGAAACAATTTATAAGCAGAAAAAGAGTTTATGGAGAACGAGAAAGGTACCAGAGATTTGTTTTTAGAGACGCTCACAAATATTGGGTGTCAGTATGAGCTTGCAGACGAAGAGGGCGATGATCGCATCTTCTTTGCCTATCAGGGCGAGCATTTCTTTGTGGAAGCCCGAAACAATTTGCGTTTTATCCAGATATACGATACGCATTGGGGACATGTAGAACTATACGATGTTGAAGAGTTTGCACGATTAAAGAAAGCTATCAATGGTGCAAACCTTAACAATACCGTTACAACGGTTTATACCATCGACGAGGAGGCCAAGACCGTGGATGTGCATAGCAAATCTACCATTCTCTTCATTCCCCAGATTCCCGATATCGGCGACTATTTGCGCTTGGAGTTAAACGAGTTTTTTGGCGCCCATCGCTTTGTGGGTAACGAGATGGCTAAGCTGAGAGAACAAGAAGGTACCGAAAAAATCCCTCAGGCTTCGTGTTGAAACCTGAGGGTAATTGAGCCTGCTGCAGTATGCGTGGCGGGCCGCGCAAGTGCAGGTCCTTGGCTATCTACATGGCGCCCATGCCGCTCGGCTATGCCGCTTGGCTTGTCCAAGAACTTGTGGCGCTTCGGGGCTAAGCCCCGATGCACGATGTCGCGCCAAGGGCAGTTACAATCGCAGTTGCGATACTGGCAATCATCTGTACGATAAACTTTAATGTCTCTTTCTTTGTCATAATTGTTAATGGTTATAGGTTAATGTTTCATGTTTAATGTTTCATGTTTAATGTTTCATGTTTAATAGGATAGGGTGGGGCTTGCGCCCCCAACCCTTAGTCTCCGATAGGCTCGTGGCTTCCACCACCGCTATTGCCACCGCCGCTATTACCGCCGCCTCCGGTGTTTCCACCGCTATTGCCACCGCCGCTATTACCGCCGCCTCCGGTGTTTCCACCGGTATTGCCGCCCTGGCTGCTACCACCGCCGTTGGTGGTCTTCTCACCATCGCCGCTCAGCAGACTCTCGGCATTCACAAACTCGGCCTTCTTCAGGAACTCACGGCTCGAAATATTCATCTCCTGCTCCTGCTCAGGCATGAATCGGATGTGGAGAGCCTTCAGGTTCTTACCCACATTAAACTCCTCCTTCTTGGGAGCACCGCCGGGCTCATTTTCCAGGGTAGTGAAGAAGGTACCCAGACCGTCGATCTTCACTCGCTTGCTCTCCAGCAGCATCTCCACCAGGCAGCTACGGAACTTCTCCAGCACACCAAATACTACATCCTGCGTATAAACGCTACCGTGCTCGCTGATGTGCTTTGCCAGCTTGCGGGTGTTCAGGGTTTCAATACTCTTGCTGTGGGCGAACCACTTGCCAAATACCTGCGACTTGTTGTTCTTGTTCTGTCGCAACTCATAAAAAATCTTTGCCATACTCTAATACTTTTAATTTTAATGGTTAATACTAATGTTACTTAATCTCTTGTGTGTCTCAATCCACGTGTGCACTTTGTTTCTTTTTGACGATGCAAAGGTACAAAAAAAATCGATGCAAAAAGAGTTTTTTCTCGTCTATTCTCTGATTTTTCTTGAAATGTTAAAATGTAAAGAAATAATACAAGTGGTGAGAGGCCTTATATATACTATTAAAATAATACAGCCTTACTATCTAAGAGAAAGTTCGGCAGGATTTACAGAAATCTCGTAAACTATCCACCAGATTCTGACGTACCACTCAAAATGCCCAGTTGGCGAGTAGGAATGGTACATTAGTTCATTAGTTCATTTTGTAAAGTTTAGTAGAGCATCCTTGGTCGCTTATTACCTTATATAATTTATATATATTATAATATATATAAATTTAATATATAATATAGAATTAATAAAATCTCTACATCTTAACTTTTCTCTCGCCCTCCTGCTTATATTTCTTCGAATTGGAAATGAACTAATGAACTAATGTACCATTGTGGAGAGATATGTACTTTGTACTTCCCTAAAATAAGTTGAATGGTTTTTAACTTAACCCTGCCATTGGTTGAATGCCTATTGGGTACCTAAATTCTTATCCCTGACAGAAGTTGAACAATTCTCTTTTAACCCTTGTTTTTGTTGAATAGGCTCCACGGAAAGCCGTGCTTGTATTCTAAGAGTGGTACATTAGTTCATTAGTTCATTTGCTCAAATGAACAATGTAAAAATGAGAAAATGTAATAATTAAAAATTAGAGTATGGAACAGATAGTACAGTTGAACAGTAAAGCAAACCTCTCCGAGCATTTTGTGCTCGGGGAGTTCACCAGGAGCAAGTATCCTGAAGTGTATAACATTCCTAGTCATGAGGCGATTGCGATCCTTGCCAACCTCTGTACTTGGTTGGAGGTTTTGAGGGAAAGGGCTTCGCAACCTATCATCATTAACTCGGGTTATCGATCACCGCAGTTAAATCGTAAGGTTGGGGGAGCACCCACCAGTAATCACTTAACGGGCTGTGCCGTAGATATACGCACCAATGGTATGGAACAGTCAATAGAATATGCAGCCATATTGATAGCCTATGCCAATGAATCGGCACAGGACTATGACGAGCTGCTGATAGAGAAGAACCGATATGGTGCGGTGTGGGTACACTTTGCTGTGCGACCTAAAGATAACAGAAGAAAGGTAGCATTTATACAAGCGTAGATAAGTAACGTTATCAGCACCATTCTTTTAGGGTGCTGATGACGTTGAGGATGTGATCGCGGTGGGGGATGACGCGCTCGTTGAAGAGCTGCTGGCACTGCTGGATAACAGCCTCGGGGAAGGAGTCGCTGAGGGCAAGCCAACTGTAGTTGCGGACGTTTGCCACAGCGGCTATCTGCTGCTTGCGAAGGGCAATGATGTCAGCAGACTGGCCCTCGAAATAATAGTCGATAGTCAGATCGAACAACTGTTCGCCTAACTTGCGTGGCATGCCGATGACGGCCTCGTAATCGCCAACAAACAGAATCAGCGACGAATAGGCGTGTGCCAGGTCGAGCACAGGATGGCCGTAGCCTACTTCGCCCATATCGATGAGCATAAGTTCGTCGCCCTGTACCATGGCATTCTTGGCCTGCAGGTCGAGATGCAGCAAGCGATTGCCAGCGGGAACGGCGTCGAGAATCTGGAGTAACAGGTCGATGTTTTCTTGTGAAAAATACCGACGGATATGTAAAACTTGTTTGCGTTCGTGCTCGAGGGCATTGGGCACACAGCTATCGGCTGGCATCTGGATGGCGTGCAGTTGGCGGAACAGGTTGGCATACATGCGGGCATACTCGTGGATACGCTCGGGATGGTGCATAATGAGCGAACTGAGGGTGTCGGCATGGAGCAGCTCGTAAACCAGACCGTACTGCGCGCCCACCTTGACAATATCGAACGAAATGGCGGTAGGCATACCCATCACAAAGGCCTCTTTCGACATGGTAATCTCGTTGCGCACCTCGTCGATGGTGGTGCCATCGCGGAACACCTTGATGATGGTGTCGTCGTTGTAACGATAAACGGTGCCTACACCGCCCACACCGAGGATCTCACAACCCTCGATACTCATCTGGCGCAGGGCGCGTTCTACGCACATTATCTTTACAAAACCAGTCATGTTAAGCACGTCGTAAACGTCGGCATTAACCTCAACGAGTTTGAAATTCTTATATTGTTTGGTTAGCGAAAGCAGGATGCGCAAGCCCGAACTCGACACGTATTCGAGCTCTGCGGCATTAACTGTAACACTAAGGATGGGGCTTTGGGCTGATAAAAACTGATTGATTTCGGCTTGTGTCTGCATGGCACTCGAGGTGTCGAGTCGTTCACAAAGTGTAATGATGGCGTGACCTTCGTTATTGGTAAATTGTAGCGTCATATTGCTTGTGTTTTTAGTTATCACTTTGCAAAGATAGAAAAAAAAGTATAAACATCCAAGCATTTTCGAAAAAAGTGAGTACCTTTGCACCCAAATACATTATATAATGATTAACGAATATCAGATTAGAGTAAAGCCGGAGGTAGCGGCGCAGGAGGATAGACTGAAAGCGTATCTGGGCGATGAGTATGGACTGAACCCAGGCGATATTAAGGGTGTACGCATACTGAAACGCAGCATTGATGCGCGCCAGCGACAGATATACGTGAACCTGAAGGTGCGCACATATGTGAACGAACTGCCTACCGACGACGAATACCAGCACACGGAATATCCAAACGTTGAGGGTAAGCCACAGGTAATAGTGGTTGGAGCAGGTCCTGGAGGACTGTTTGCTGCCCTGCGCCTGATAGAGTTGGGTTTGCGCCCGATTGTATTGGAGCGCGGTAAGAACGTGCACGACCGTAAGAAGGATTTGGCCAACATCAGCCGCACGCAGCAGGTTGACGGTGAGAGTAACTACTGCTTTGGTGAGGGTGGCGCCGGTGCCTATAGCGACGGTAAACTGTACACACGCAGCAAAAAGCGTGGTAATATCGAGAAAATTCTGAATGTGTTCTGTCAGCATGGTGCCTCGACGGCTATCCTGGCCGATGCGCATCCGCATATTGGTACCGACCGCTTGCCAAAGGTGATTGAGGCGATGCGAAATACCATCATTAACTGCGGTGGCGAAGTGCACTTTCAGACCAAGATGACGCGACTGATTCTAGGTGACGACAATCAGGTGATAGGTGTTGAAGCTATTAGCCAACACCCAACACCCAACACCCAACACCAATACAACGGTCCTGTCATACTTGCTACGGGACACTCGGCACGTGATGTTTACCGCTATCTGGCTGAAGCTAAGATTGAGATTGAGGCCAAGGGTATTGCGGTAGGCGTGCGACTGGAGCACCCCAGTCAGCTGATTGACCAGATACAGTATCATAATAAACAAGGTAGGGGCCGATGGTTGCCTGCTGCCGAGTACTCGATGGTGACACAGGTGGATGGGCGAGGTGTTTACTCGTTCTGCATGTGTCCCGGTGGATTCGTGATTCCTGCGGCTACCGATAAGGAGCAGATTGTGGTGAACGGTATGAGTCCTGCCAACCGAGGAACAGCCTGGAGTAACTCTGGTATGGTAGTGGAAGTGCGTCCGGAAGATCTGGAAAATGTAAAAATGGAAGAATTTAACAATGTAAAAATTGAAAATAAGGCATTACAGGTGATGGCGTTTCAGGAGCAGCTGGAGAAGATGTGCTGGCAGCAGGGCAATATGAAGCAGACGGCACCGGCACAGCGTATGGCCGACTTTGTGAACGGCAAGCTGAGCTACGATCTGCCAAAATCGTCGTACGCGCCAGGATTGATATCGAGTCCGCTGCACTTCTGGTTGCCTAAGATGATTTCGCACCGACTGCAGCAGGGCTTTAAGGCATTCGGAAAGAGTGCGCACGGATTCCTGACCAACGAGGCGGTGATGATTGCTGTTGAGACACGTACATCGAGTCCGGTGCGAATTGTTCGCGATAAGGAAACGCTGCAACATGTTCAGATTCAGGGACTTTTCCCATGTGGCGAAGGTGCCGGTTATGCAGGCGGTATTGTGAGCGCCGGTGTGGATGGCGAGCGCTGCGCCGAAGCTGCTGCTCAATATATTTCTAGCAACGGACAATAGGACTGAAGGAGATGATTGAGGGAAAACATCCTTAAGTCGTGTAATCCGTTGCAAAAAAAACGTAAAAAGGTTTGGAACTTCCAAATCTTTTTTTTATATTTGCAGCATAAAATAAGAATGAATCTATTAACTAAAAATTTGGAACGATATGAATAAGGATGAGAAATTTGTGATTACGATCAGTCGCCAGTTTGGTACCGGCGGACACGAGATCGGAGCTGAGATTGCCCGTAGGTTAGGTGTTAAGCTGCTCGATAAGCAGATTTTGAACGAGGTGGCTAAACGCATACCTGTAGTAGAGGATGCCATGGAAAAGATTGAGGCACGCAATCCCTTGTGGCGCGACGATTTTACCAATTTTTATCGCAACTACATGGCTAAGGCCGAGTACGACGGAGCTGAGCAGGATCAGACCAGTCATGAGCTGTTTGATGCCCAGTGCGCCGCCATTAAGCAGATAGCCCAGAAAGAGAGTTGTGTGATTGTGGGTCGCTGCGGATTCTACATCTTCAAGGATCACCCCAATGCACTCAAGATTTTTGTGCACAGCTCGGAGGATTGTCGTAAGCGCCGCATAGCCGAAAAATACGGACTTGACCTGCGCGATGCTGCCGCCATGGTGGTGGATAACGACTATAGTCGTGAGTTATATACTAAGACATATACAGGCTGCGAATGGTTCGACGCGCGCAACTACGACATCAGCCTGGATGTGCGAAAATTCGGTATAAACGGCGCTGTAGATTTTTTAATGAAGTGTATTGAGTAGATTTTGCAGGAAAAATTTGTGTAAATACCAATTTTTTACTACCTTTGCACCTTGAAATTTCGAAGATAGTAATTACTAAAGAATTGGTATAATGAATATTTCCTACAAATGGTTGAAGGAATACGTTGATTTCGACCTGACTGCACAGCAGGTGGCCGATGCTCTGACATCGACAGGTTTGGAAGTCGACGCATTGGAAGAAGTACAGAGTATTAAAGGCGGTCTGAAGGGCCTGTACGTGGGTAAGGTGCTTACCTGCGAGGCTCATCCTAACTCAGACCATCTGCATGTAACAACGGTTGACCTGGGCAAGGGTGAGCCATCGCAGATTGTGTGCGGTGCGCCTAACGTAGCCGCTGGTCAGAAGGTGATTGTGGCCGATTTGGGCTGCGTGCTTTACGATGGCGACAAGGAGTTTGTGATTAAGAAGAGCAAGCTGCGCGGCGTAGAGAGCAACGGTATGATCTGTGCCGAGGACGAGATTGGCGTAGGTACCAGTCACGACGGTATTATCGTATTGCCCGAGGATGCTGTAGTGGGCACACCTGCTGCAGAGTACTACAACCTGGAGAGCGACTGGCTGATTGAGGTTGATATCACCGCCAACCGCGCTGATGGACTGAGCCACTGGGGTGTGGCACGCGACTTGTATGCCTGGCTGAAGAGCAATGGCTACGAGACCAAGATGCACCGTCCCGACTGCTCGAAGTTTACTGTTGACAATCACGACCTGCCCATCGAGGTAAAAATTGAGAACACTGAGGCCTGCAAGCGCTATGCCTGCGTAAGCATCAGCGACTGTGAGGTAAAGGAGAGCCCCGACTGGCTGAAGAACAAGCTGAACACCATCGGACTGCGCCCCATCAACAATATCGTGGATATCACCAACTACGTGATGATGGCTTACGGACAGCCTCTGCACACCTTTGATGCCGACATGGTAAAGGGTCATCAGATAGTAGTAAAGACCATGCCCGAGGGCACTCCATTCCAGACACTGGATGGCGAGGAGCACAAGCTGAGCGACCGCGATCTGGCTATCTGCAATGCCGAGGACCCCATGTGTATTGCCGGTGTATTCGGCGGTAAGGGTAGCGGTACTTACGAGACCACCAAGAACGTAGTGCTTGAGAGTGCCTACTTCCACCCAACATGGATCCGTAAGAGCGCACGCCGCCACGGACTGAGCACCGATGCCAGCTTCCGTTTTGAGCGTGGTGTTGATCCCAATGGTACCATCTACGCCCTGCAGCAGGCTGCTATCCTGTGTAAGGAGCTGGCTGGCGGTAAGGTGAGCATGGAGATTGTGGACGTATATCCCGAGAAGATGGAGAACGCCGTAGTAGATCTCTCATATCAGTATGTTCACGGCCTGGTTGGTAAGGAGATTCCTACCGATAAGATCAAGGCTATCTGTGAGAGTCTGGAGATGAAGGTGCTCGAGGAGACTGCCGAGGGCCTGAAGCTGGAGATTCCTGCTTACCGTGTGGACGTTACCCGTCCTTGCGATGTAGTAGAGGATATCCTGCGTATCTACGGATATAATAATGTAGAGATTCCAACCCAGCTGAAGGGAAGCCTCGTGATTAAGGGCGATGAGGACCAGAAGCATAAGCTGGCTAACATCGTAAGCGAGCAGCTGGTAGGCGAGGGATTCAACGAAATCCTGAACAACTCGCTCACCAAGGGTGCTTACTACGAGGGGCATAATGCCTACGCTGCCGAGAACTGCGTAAAGATTATGAATCCACTGAGTACCGACCTGAACGTGATGCGCCAGACACTGCTGTTCGGTGGACTTGAGAGCGTACAGCACAATGTGAACCGCAAGCGTGCTAACCTGCGTTTCTTCGAGTTCGGTAACGTATATACATTTGATCCCGAGAAGGCTAACCTCGACGATCCTATGCAGGCTTACAAGGAGCAGTATCATGCTGCACTGTGGATTACAGGTAAGCGCGTAGAGGGCAGCTGGGCTCACGCTAACGAGGAGAGCAGCTTCTACGAGTTGAGCGCCTACGTTGAGAATATTCTGCGCCGTATCGGTGTTAAGCCCGGTATGATTGTTCGCAAGAAGAGCGAGAACGATATCTTCTCTGCCGGTCTCACCATCGAGAACCGTGGTGGTAAGAAGCTCATCGAGATGGGTATCATTACCAAGAAGCTGCTGAAGCAGTTCGGACTGGATGCACCTGTATTCTATGCCGAGCTGAACTGGACCGCGCTGATGAAGGTGATTAAGAAGAACGAGGTACTTTACACTGAGGTGCCCAAGTTCCCAGCCGTTAGTCGCGACCTGGCCCTGTTGGTTGACAACAGCGTAGAGTTTGCCCAGATTGAGCAGATTGCCCGCGCAACAGAGAAGAAGCTGCTGAAGAAGGTTGAGTTGTTTGACGTTTACGAGGGCGACAAGCTGCCTGCTGGCAAGAAGAGCTACGCCGTGAACTTTATCCTTCAGGATGAGGAGAAGACCATGGGCGACAAACAGATCGAGGCCATCATGAACAAGCTCATCGCACAGCTGAAAAAGCAGCTGAATGCAGAACTGCGCTAATTTGACTATTTGACCATTTACTATTTGACTATTGGTATGACAGAGCTCGAGTTGAAAGAAAGATTCAAGAAATTCTCGATAAGGATTATCAAAATGGTCGATAGTATGCCCGATACAATTTCAGGAAGGGCAATTGGTTCGCAAGTGGTCAGATCAGGCACTTCGCCTGCAGCAAATTATCGTGCTGCATGTTTGGGAAAGTCTGAGAAAGACTTCCTGAATAAGTTGAAGATGGTTGAGGAAGAACTTGACGAGACGAGTCATTGGTTAGAGGTGATCATGGAAACTGGAATGCTACCAGAGAATAGGGTGAAACCTCTATATACAGAATGCCTGGAACTGCTTAAGATAATTATCAGTTCAATTGTGAGTACTCGCAAGCATCTTGATTGTATTAAATAGTAAAATTGTGAAATAGTAAAATAGTAAAATTAAACAATGGGAAGAGCATTTGAATATCGTAAAGCTACAAAGCTGAAGCGATGGGGCCACATGGCCAAGACATTTACAAAGATTGGTAAGCAGATTGCTATTGCCGTGAAGGCAGGCGGTCCAGAGCCAGAGAACAACCCCGCGCTGCGTGCTATCATTGCCAACGCTAAGCGCGAGAACATGCCAAAGGACAACATTGAGCGTGCTATCAAGAACGCTATGGGTAAGGACCAGAGCGATTACAAGGAAGTAACTTACGAGGGATACGGACCTCACGGAATCGCTATCTTTGTTGAGACACTGACCGACAACACCACACGTACTGTAGGTGACGTTCGTTCGGTATTCAACAAGTTCAACGGTAACCTGGGTACACAGGGTTCGCTCTCATTCCTGTTCGACCACAAGAGCGTATTTACCTTTAAGAAGAAGGACGGTCTGGATATGGACGAGATGATCCTGGACCTGATCGACTACGGCGTAGAGGATGAGTACGACGAGGACGAGGAGGAGAACAGCATCACTATCTATGCCGATCCTTCAAGCTTCAGCGCTGTGCAGAAGCACCTTGAGGAGAACGGTTTCGAGGTTACTGGTGCTGAGTTCACCCGCATTCCTAACGACCTGAAGGACGTTACAGCCGAGCAGCGTGAGACTATCGACAAGATGGTTGAGAAGCTGGAGGACTTTGACGACGTTCAGACCGTTTACACAAACATGAAACCTGAAGAGGTTGCTGAATAAAAAAAAGAATTCCCTCGCCAACCGGCGGGGGAATTTTATTTTAATAATCCTTTTCTGTGAAAACCACATCAAGTAGAATCTTCTTAGGATCCTTGCTGGAGCGGTAGGTGTAAGCAAAGCGGTACTTGGCATCTTTATACACCTTAACGGCTGTAGCGTTCTTAAGGCCCTGCTTAAGCACGTTAACGGCATCAACATCCTTCAATGCCTGCTCCTCGTCGGCCACGCCCGTAAGCTTATAATAATAATGTATGGTGTGCGTAGCGCGTTCGAAAACCAGACTGTCGATCACTGTGTTCTCATCGATGGCTGTGGGGCAATGCTTGCGCGTGTACTCCTTGGCATCGCGCTCGCAGCGGTCCTCCAAACTCTCCTGACAAGCGCTAAATAACAGGGCTATCATACCCAATATCCAAAACTTTTTCATAACGAATGCTATTTTTTGCCTGCAAAGATACAAAAAAAAGCAAAATTATGTGATTTCTGAGAGTTTTTTTGTAATTTTGCAGTCTAAAGCATAGAATCTACAATGAATCATATAAGAAATTTCTGCATCATCGCCCACATCGATCACGGCAAATCTACTCTGGCTGACAGACTGCTGGAGTACACTAAGACTATACAGGTGACCGAGGGACAGATGCTCGACGATATGGACTTGGAGCGTGAACGTGGTATTACGATTAAGAGTCACGCTATCCAGATGGAATACACTTACAAGGGAGAGAAATACATACTGAACCTGATTGACACTCCGGGACACGTCGACTTTTCGTACGAGGTGAGCCGTTCTATCGCTGCCTGCGAGGGTGCGCTGCTGGTGGTGGATGCCACACAGGGTGTACAGGCACAGACCATCTCGAATCTCTATATGGCCATCGACCATAACTTGGAGATTATCCCTGTAATCAATAAGATTGATATGCCCAGCGCCATGCCCGATGAGGTGGAAGATGAGATTATCGACCTGATTGGCTGCGATCGCGAGGATATTATCCGTGCTTCGGGTAAGACCGGCGAAGGCGTTGAAGAGATACTGAACGCTGTTGTTGAGAAGATTCCGCACCCAGTGGGCGACGAGAAGGCTCCGCTGCAGGCGCTCATTTTCGACTCGGTATTCAACTCGTTCCGCGGTATCATCGCTTACTTCAAGATTGTGAACGGCTCTATCAAGAGCGGCGACCACGTGAAGTTCTTTAATACCGGTATGGAGTACGATGCCGACGAGATTGGTGTGCTGAAGATGGATATGATTCCCCGCAAAGAGCTGAAGACAGGCGATGTGGGTTACATCATCAGCGGTATCAAGAACTCGAGAGAGGTAAAGGTGGGTGATACCATCACACACGTGGCTACCCCTTGCGACAAGGCCATCGAGGGCTTCCAGGAGGTTAAACCTATGGTGTTTGCTGGTGTTTATCCTATCGATCCTACCGATTACGAGAACCTGCGTGCATCGCTCGAAAAGCTGCAGCTTAACGATGCATCGCTCACATTCATGCCCGAGAGCTCGGTAGCCTTGGGATTCGGTTTCCGTTGCGGATTCCTCGGACTGTTGCACATGGAGATTATCCAGGAGCGACTGGACCGCGAGTTTGATATGGACGTGATTACCACCGTGCCCAACGTAAGCTATATGTGCTACACCAAGCAGGGTGAGGTGAAAGAGGTTCACAACCCAAGTGGACTGCCCGATCAGACGATGATCGACCATATTGAGGAGCCTTATATCCGTGCATCGATCATTACCGCTGCCGATTATATCGGTCCGATCATGACGCTGTGTCTGGATAAGCGCGGCGAGCTGCTGGATCAGCAGTACGTGAGCGGTAACCGCATTGAGCTGCACTTTATGCTGCCTCTGGGCGAAATCGTGATCGACTTCTATGATAAACTTAAGTCGGTATCAAAGGGATACGCTTCGTTCGATTACCACATCGACGGTTTCCGTCCCTCGAAACTGGCTAAGCTCGATATTCTGTTGAATGGTGAGCCTGTGGATGCCCTGAGCACCCTGACACACCAGGACAACGCTGTGACCTTTGGTCGCCGTATGTGTGAGAAACTGAAAGAGCTGATTCCACGTCAGCAGTTCGACATCGCCATCCAGGCTGCCATCGGTGCTAAGATTATTGCCCGCGAAACCGTTAAGCAGGTGCGTAAGGATGTTACCGCCAAGTGTTATGGTGGCGACGTGAGTCGTAAGCGTAAACTGCTGGAGAAACAGAAGCGAGGCAAGAAGCGTATGAAGCAGATTGGTAACGTGGAGGTGCCACAGAAGGCCTTCCTCGCAGTATTGAAATTGGACTAAAAACAAACAATAATCTATGGCAAATGTTAGCTTGACAACCCGAGACGTGGCACGAGAACTGGCCCGTCGATACAGTACAATGACGCACGAAGAGCTCGACCTGCTGGAGAGCATTCTCGTACCGATGAAGTTCGCTAAGAACGAACTCATCCTGAAGGAGGGCGAGGTATGTACCAATATCTACTGGGTGGTACGTGGACTGGTGCGCCAGTTTTATTTCAAGAATGACAAGGAACTGACCGAATATATGGCCACCGAGAACTCGATCGTGATGTGTATCGAGAGCTTGTTCCGCGAGCAGCCTTCGCAGTTGCAGATCAAGGCCCTGGAGCCTACTATCCTGATTGCGCTGCCTAAGGCTGACCTGGAGGCTGTGGCTATGAAGAGCGTGAACATCCAGATTCTGTATCGTAAGATTCTGGAGGAGAGCCTTATCCTGAGTCAGCACCACGCCGATATGCTGCGCTTTGAGAGTGCACAGGACCGCTACCAGAAGCTGGTAAAGAATCAGCCACAGCTGGTACTGCGTGCACCGCTGGTATATATCGCTAGCTACCTGCAGATGACACCAGAGACACTGTCGCGTGTGCGTACAGCGGCTCTGATGGAAAAATAAGTAAGTTATAAATTAATGCTTAGTTAAATACAATGAGTTATCAATACATTTTGGTAACTCATTTTCGTAATGTGTTACGTAGATGAGCGTGCGCTCGGGATCCTCGAACATATAACGGTCCACAATCGTCTTAACCAGATTGCGGTTGCACAGATCCAAACCGTGTAGGGGCTCGTCGAGAATCAACAGGTCGGGACTCTTTACAAAGGCACGTGCCAGCAGTACCAGGCGCTGTTCGCCGCTCGACATCTCAAGGAACTTGCGGTCGGCCAGGTGCTTAATGCCAAACAGGTTCATCCACTCAATACACAAATCCTTTTCCTGCTTGGTGGGGCGGGCATACAGGCCTACGGTATCTTTCAGGCCGCTGGCCACAATCTGTATGGCGGGGATGTTCTGCTTATAGCTGCGGTGCATCTCGGGCGAAATGTAACCGATATGTTTCTTGATATCCCAGATACTCTCGCCGCTGCCACGCCTGTGGCCAAACAGTGAGATATCATTGGCATAAGCCTGAGGATTATCGGCACAAACCAGCGAGAGTAGGGTAGATTTACCGGCACCGTTCTGACCCGACAGCGACCAGTGCTCGCCTTTGAGCACCACCCAGTTCAAATCCTTCAGGATGGTACGCTCGCCGTATTGGATGGTAACGTTGTTGAACTTGATAATTTCCTGTGGCATTGGGGGAATTACCTCAGGCTTTTTCAGGAGAATGGCGTGCGGACAGTGCTCGATGGGGAAGCTGGTCTTTACCTGGATGTCCTGCACAAAGCGCAGATCAACCATTTTAATTACACGGGTTACAAACTCGGGTATCTCGTCCATCTTCGAGAGCACTAAAATCATCTGCATGTTCTGTTCGGCAGCCAGCGTGGTGAGCAGCTGTTTTACCTGGTCGCGGGTCTCGGCATCAAGACCGATAAACGGGTTCTCGATAATCAGCACCTTGGGTTTGGTAAACAGGTTTGATGCCAACTTGTATTTGCGCAGTTCGCCGCTACTCAGCAGGATAATATATTTGTCGAGCAGTTCGTTAAGGTGGAACAACTCGTACAGATGCTTCTGGAAGTCACGACGCTCTGGGGTGTCGGGGCCCGACAGCAGGAAAGCCTCTTCGAGCTTGCTGCCAACGGTAGGTGTTTCCTCGTCGATCTCCATCTGGTTCCAACGCTGCTGCAGAAAGTATGTACGATCGTTGTCACCACCGTAGGTATCACGGAACGTGATGTGTTTCAAGTTGTTATATGGTTCGGTGAACGAATAGCTTATCTGGTCGGGGTATACGGGATGCTTGCCGGTAATCATATCTACCAACATACTCTTACCGCCGCCGTTACGGCCCACAATAGCCACGTGCTCGCCCTTGTCGAGGTGGAAGTTTACAGGCTCGGCCAAACGCCATTCTGGCTTACGTGCGGTTGCATTCTTTAGTTCAATCGTCTTCATGCTTTCTCTTTTCTCTTAGATACTTTATCCTGGTTCTTGTTGATGAAATCCTTCCAGCCACGGTATTTTACGTCGCTTTCGGGGCGCCCCATCTGCAGGAAATGACAATAGGCAGCAGCAAGCGCATCAGTAGCGTCCATATACTTACCCATCTCGTCGTTGGGAATCTTCAGCAGGCGCTGTAACATACCAGCCACCTGTTCTTTCGAGGCACCACCATTACCGGTAAGCGCCATCTTGATTTTCATGGGGGCATACTCGTGTATGGGAACGCCGTGGTGCACAGCAGCAGCTATCGCAGTGCCCTGAGCACGTCCCAGCTTCAGCATCGACTGCACGTTCTTACCAAAGAACGGGGCCTCGATAGCCATCTCGTCGGGTAGGAACCCATCGATGATGCCGGTAACACGTTCGAAGATATGACCCAGCTTGAGATAGGCATCAGGAAACTTGCGCAAATCGATAACACCCATCGTCATCATCTGCGCCTTTCCATCCACCACCTTTAGCAGTCCGTAACCCATTAAATTGGTTCCGGGGTCAATCCCAAGTATGATCTTTTCCATTTCCGAGTGCAAAGTTAACTAAAATTGTTCGGAAAATGGCTATTTTATCGAAAAAATGTGTACCTTTGCGGGCAAAAATAGTAAAAACTGTAAGAATATACCAATGAAAAAGAGATATATCACTATAACAATGATGCTGGCAGTGGTGCTGGCATCGTGTCGTTTTGGTAGGGGCGACGAGAAAATAGAGCTCACACCAGAGCAGATGCGACTGGAAAAAATAAGCAGAATCGATACCACTTCGCTGCGTGCGGTACTGAATCCCGACTCGATTGAGGGTAGCACCAAGCTGGATTCGCTCACCGCTGATGCGTGGATGCTGGTAGATGACTCTACGGGCATTGTGATTAGCGAGAAATGTGGTTTTGAGCGTCGCTATATGGCCTCGATCACCAAGATGATGACCGCCCTGATTGCGCTTGAGAAGGGTAATCTGAGCGACAGTATCGATATCACCGAGGATGTGTTTATCAACCGCGATTCGCGTGTACGATTGGGACAGGGCTACGTGATGTTAGACCTGATTTACGAGATGATGATGATAAGCGATAACGATGCAGCCTACGCGCTGGCCAAGCATGTGGGTGGCGACACGCTGCGATTCTACGACCTGATGAACCAGAAGGCGCAGTATTTAGGGATGGACAGCACGCACTTTGCCAACCCTAACGGTATGCCTAACGATAATAACTTCAGTAGCGCTGCCGACTTGGTAAAGCTGGCCCGTTACGCCATGCGCGACACCATGTTTGCCAGCATTGTGGGCACCGCCGAGAAAGCCGTCCCGCTGACCGATGGGCGCCATATGGACTGTAGAAACTCAAATGCCCTGCTGCACACTTACGAGGGTTGTATCGGCATTAAAACGGGTTATACGCGTCAGGCTGGTTACTGTCTGGCCTCATCGGCTACCCGCAACGGACACACGCTGTATCTGGTGTTGCTGAACAGCAGACGACATGCGACACGATTCACCGAATCGGCCGCATTACTGGATTATGGGTTCCGTGTGATGGATGCTTACACCCAGCGCATCAACGCCCAATAAACTCAAAGTGCTGGTAATCCTTTTTGTTTTTCCATGCACCGCCCCAGCTAAAGCCGTATTTTGTGAATAGTTTGTAGCACAAATCGTTACGGGTAATCTTGTACGGGAAATCAGCCGCGCGGTTAACATACTTCTTGGCAGTTGCAGGTTCTACAATCTGGCTGCCATCTTTTTTGCTATAGCGTACGTAGGGGTTGTATAGCGTATTGATATCTACGGCCAAGCCACGGGCATGTTTCGACAGGTTCTTGGAACCTGAGATGTTGCGATAACAGAAACAGCTGGTGTTGTTGGCACGCATCTGGCGCTCGTCGTCGGCATCGTACACATCGGGCAGGCGCATCTGCTGGATGGGGTAGTGGGCCTTGTACAGCTCGCGGAATATGGTCAACAGCTTATCGGCTATCAACTTGTTACAAATCATCTCGCCCACATGGGTGCGTCCTTCCAAATCTACATGCGAAATCCTCAGGTAGCGCAAGTCGCTACGCTTGATGTAAGGATTATCGTGCCAGGTTTTGCCCTGCATGGTTTGCCATACGCTATCGGGAATAGCTGTAGAGGTAAAAATCTGGCTTTGCGCACCTAAAGTGCAGCAAAGCCAGAGTACGAATGTTGTGAGTAGTTGCTTCATTTTTACGTGTTACATAAATGCTACGGTGAGTCCCGCCATCACAATGCTGACCATCGACATAAGCTTGATCAGGATGTTGAGCGACGGACCACTGGTATCCTTGAAGGGATCGCCAACGGTATCGCCTACGATACAGGCCTTATGGGCAAACGAGCCCTTACCGCCAAAGGCACCCTCTTCGATATTCTTCTTAGCATTATCCCATGCGCCACCGGCATTAGCCATGAATACGGCCAAGGTAAAGCCGCCAGCCAGTCCGCCTACCAGCAGTCCGAGCACGCCGGCAACACCCAGCACGCAGCCTACGATGATAGGGATAAGGATGGCCAGAACGGATGGGATAACCATCTCGTGCTGAGCAGCACGGGTAGAGATTTCAACACAACGACCGTAATCGGGCGTGCCTGTACCTTCGAGGATACCTGCTATCTCGCGGAACTGACGACGAACTTCCTGCACCATTTTCTCGGCAGCACGACCCACAGCCTCCATCGTCATACCGCAGAACAGAAAGGCGGCCATCGCACCAACAAAGGCGCCCACAATCACCTTGGGGTTCATCAGGTTTACCTGGAAGAAGTTCATGAAGTCGGGGATATTGGCATCGGCAGCCGAAATCAGCTCGCCCTTTACGTTCTCCATCATCACGCCAGCGCGGGTCATCGCAATCTTTATTTCTTCGATATAAGATGCCAGCAGCGCCAAAGCGGTGAGTGCAGCCGAACCGATGGCAAAGCCCTTACCGGTGGCAGCAGTGGTGTTACCCAGTGCATCGAGCGCGTCGGTACGGTGACGAACCTCTTCGCCTAAGCTCGACATCTCTGCGTTTCCGCCTGCGTTATCGGCAATAGGTCCGTAAGCGTCGGTAGCCAGGGTGATGCCCAGTGTAGAGAGCATACCCACGGCAGCGATACCGATACCGTAAAGACCATGAGCCAGTGATTCTGACGACATAGAGAGGTCGAATCCGTTAGCGCACAGATAGCTGAGCATGATGGCTACACCAATGGTGATAACGGGGATGCAGGTAGAAATCATACCTGTACCGATACCCTTGATGATAACCGTTGCGGCACCTGTCTGTCCGGCTTCCGAAATCTTCTGGGTAGGCTTGTAGCTGTGCGAGGTGTAATACTCGGTAGCCTGACCGATGATAACGCCTGCTGCCAAACCTGCGATAACCGAGAACGAAAGGCCCAGCCAGTTCTGGATATCCAGCAGATACAGGATGCAGAAGGTAGCGGCGGCAATCAGGATGGCACTTACGTTGGTGCCCACCGAGAGCGAACGTAACAGATCCTTCATGGTAGCGCCCTCCTTGGTACGAACCAGGAAGATGCCCAGCAGCGAGAGGAACACGCCTACGGCAGCAATCAGCATAGGAGCGATAACCGCCTTGAGCTGAATCTCCAAGCCAGCCACACCAAAGGCAGCTGCACCCAGTGCGGCAGTAGAGAGTACCGAGCCGCAGTAGCTCTCGTACAGGTCGGCACCCATACCAGCCACGTCGCCCACGTTGTCGCCTACGTTATCGGCAATGGTAGCGGGGTTGCGCGGATCGTCCTCAGGGATATCGGCCTCAACCTTACCTACGATATCGGCACCTACGTCGGCAGCCTTGGTGTAGATACCACCGCCCACACGCGCAAACAGCGCCTGGGTTGAAGCACCCATACCAAAGGTAAGCATCGTTGTGGTGATAGAAATTAAGCCATCGGCATCGAAGTGGTTAAGCACTACGAACCAGATGGCTATATCAAGCAAACCAAGACCAACTACAGTGAGTCCCATAACAGCTCCCGAACGGAAGGCAATCTTTAAACCAGCATCCAGACTCTCGCGGGCGGCATTTGCGGTGCGCGCCGAAGCATAGGTTGCTGTCTTCATGCCAAAGAAACCAGCCAGACCCGAGAAGAAGCCGCCTGTAAGGAAGGCAAACGGTACCCAGGGGTTCTGAACATTCAGTCCGTAGGCCATAAAGGCAAACAGCACGCAGAGCACCGCAAACACAATGCCTACTACCTTGTACTGCTGCTTTAGATAGGCCATAGCACCTTTGCGCACATAGAGCGCAATTTCTTTCATTCGTGGCGTACCCTCATCGGCTTTCATCATCTGAGTGAAGAAATAGTACGCCATGCCTAATGCCACGATCGATGCGATGGGCACCAGCCAGAATACTTGAGGAATCATCATAATTAGGTTTCAGTTTTATTGGGTTGTTGTTAAGTGAACGCGCACTTATTATTCCTCAGAGAAATCGATGAGCTCAGAGCTCTCCTCGTCAGAGTCGTCGCCAAGGTCCATCATTGTTGAGTAGTTGTCCTCGGTGATATCCTCGTCGTTTGGTCCATCTACCTCCTCATCTTCCTCGTCATGTGAGCTGTAGTTGTCCTCAACGATTACGTCAGAGTCGTCGTCCTCATCAAAGTCGTCGTCCTCGCCGTTACGCAACTGCATGCGCAGCTTGATCTCCTCGGGCTTCAACTTAGCAAAGATAGCCTCAACCCAGCCACCTTTGGGCACCTCGAGTACCTCGTAGCCATCCTCAACCTTCTTGTCGTACATGCCGCCTTTCTTGTGCAAGCGGTCCTTAGGCAGGGTAGTTGTAGAGATATCGAAACCGCTCTGGATAATGTCCTGAATCGACTGTGAGAGCGAATCCCAACCGCCACCAAAGTTGCGGTCGATAACCTCGAGCAACTGGGTTGCTGAGATGTGACGGATATTCTCGTAAGTTAAATCGGTGACACGACTGATGGGGCGCTTCTTGATGGCCCAGATGAATTTCATGTTATCGTCGAACTTAATAGTGGCCACTTTATAACCACGACCTTCGTAGCTCTTGCGGATAGGGGCAGAATCGTCGCGAAGATCCTCGATAAAGAAGGCACTCTTAAAGATCTGGATGTAGTGCTTTACGTTTTCCTTTACTTCGGCATCCTTGCAAGCGGCCTCCCACATACGGAAGACATCATTCTCCTGGATGTCCCAAACACTACTCTTGGTTACACTCTTAATTGATAATGACGGATTACTTTCCGGTTGTTGTTGTTTTGTTCTTGCCATATTATTCTACTAATTTTTGTGCAAATGTAACCACTTTATTTTTTATTCGCAAGTTTTTGGCCATAATTTTTTGTAATTATCGCAATTTAGCGTAACTTTGTGCCCGAATATGGCACAACCATTAGCTGAAAGACTGCGTCCACGCACTTTAGATGAGTATATCGGACAAGAACATCTGGTGGGTGAGGGAGCTGTTCTGCGTAAAATGATCGACGCAGGACGCATACCTTCGTTTATCCTTTGGGGCCCTCCTGGAGTGGGTAAAACCACCCTGGCCCAGATTATCGCCCACAAGTTAGAAACACCCTTCTACACGCTCTCGGCTGTAACGAGTGGTGTGAAGGATGTGCGCGAGGTGATTGAGCGCGCTCAGAAGGGCAGGTTCTTCAACGAGGCATCACCTATATTATTTATAGACGAGATACACCGTTTCTCAAAGTCGCAGCAGGACTCGCTGCTGGGGGCTGTAGAGAAGGGTATCGTAACCCTGATTGGTGCCACCACCGAGAACCCGTCGTTCGAGGTGATACGTCCGTTGCTGTCGCGTTGTCAGCTCTATGTGCTCAAGTCGTTACAGAAGGACGATTTGCAGAAACTGCTGGAGCGCGCCATCCATACCGATGCGATTCTGAAGGAGCGAAATATCGTACTACAGGAAACCAGCGCGATGCTGAGATATAGCGGAGGTGATGCTCGTAAGTTGTTGAATATCTTAGAGTTGGTGGTTGAAGCTGAAGCAGGGGATGAAGTGGTGATTACCGACGAGAAGGTGGTGAACCGACTGCAGCAGAATCCGTTGGCTTACGATAAGGATGGCGAGATGCACTACGATATCATCTCGGCGTTTATCAAGAGTATCCGAGGCTCCGATCCTGATGCCGCCTTGTATTGGCTGGCACGTATGATTGAGGGCGGCGAGGACCCGCAGTTCATCGCCCGTCGACTGGTGATCAGCGCTTCTGAAGATATAGGTTTGGCCAATCCAAATGCCTTGTTGCTGGCTAATGCCGCGTTTGATGCTGTGATGAAGATTGGTTGGCCCGAGGGTAGGATTCCTTTAGCCGAGGCTACTGTTTATCTGGCCACATCACCAAAGAGCAACAGCGCCTACTTAGGCGTTGATGCAGCACTCGACCTGGTGCGCCGAACGGGTAATCAGCCAGTGCCGCTGCCCATCCGTAATGCGCCCACACAGTTGATGAAGGATCTGGGCTATCACGACGGCTATAAGTATCCGCACGACTTTGCTGGGCATTTTACACCGCAGCAGTATATGCCCGATGCTCTGCAAGACGAACGCATCTGGCACGGGCAGCATAATCCTACCGAAGAGAAATTATACCAACGCATGGTGAACTATTGGGGAAAAAGATACGAAGACTAAAATGAATATGGATCAGGAATTGATTATCAAGTTAATAGAGTTATTAGGCACATTTGCCTTTGCAATATCCGGCATCAGGCATGCTGCTGCTAAGCGCTTCGACTGGTTTGGCGGTTATGTGTGTGGTGTGGCTGTGGCTATTGGCGGCGGTACCATCCGCGATGTCATGTTAGGCACCACACCATTCTGGATGACCAACGCTATCTATCTGATTTGTACGGCAGTAGCACTGCTTACGGTGGTGCTCTTCGGCAAATGGATGGAGCCCTTGAAGAACGCTTGGTTTGTGTTCGATACCTTGGGTTTGGCACTCTTTACGATTGCCGGAATCCAGAAGAGTTTAGCCTTCGATCAGCCTTTCTGGGTGGCTATCATCATGGGCTGTATCACCGGTTCGGCTGGTGGTGTGATTCGTGATGTGTTGCTGAACAACGAGCCCGTGATATTCCATAAGGAGATATATGCGATGGCGTGTGTGATAGGCGGTGTGGCCTATTGGGGACTTGCCGAACTGGGTGTAGCAGCCGAAATAAGCGCGGTGGTAAGCTTTATCGTTACCTGCCTGATTCGCTTCCTGGCTGTACGCTATCACCTTTCACTCCCCGTATTAAAGGAAAAATAGAAAAATAGTAAATAGTCAAATTGTCAAATAAATAAGATGGCAGAACAAACAAATAGACGAAGAAAGAGTAGTAACCAGCCCGTAGATCCTACCTACGGACACCTTCAGCCACAGGCTCTGGAGATTGAGAAGGCTGTGCTGGGTGCGCTGATGATTGATAAGGATGCCTACGCGGTAGTGTGCGAGATTCTGCGTCCTGAGAGCTTCTACGAGCCTCGTAACCAGATGGTTTATGCCGCCATACGCGACTTGAGTATGGAGGAGAAACCAGTTGATATTCTGACGGTTACCGATCAGTTGGCTAAGTCGGGAAATCTGGAGCAGGTGGGCGGTCCCGGTTATGTGGCCGAGCTGAGCTCTAATGTGGTATCATCGGCCAATATCGAGTATCACGCCAATATCATCGCCCAGAAGTCGCTGGCCCGTCAGCTCATCTCGTTCTCGAGCATGATTCAGACCAAGGCTTTCGACGAGACGATTGATGTTGAGGACCTGATGCAGGAGGCCGAGGGTTCGCTCTTCGAGTTGTCGCAGCACAACATGAAGAAGGACTATACCTCGATCGACCCCGTTATCTCGCTGGCTGTAAAGGGTATCCAGGATGCCGCTAAGAACACCGACGGTTTGACGGGTGTTTCAACCGGTTACTTTAAGCTCGACGACCTGACCAGTGGATGGCAGGCTTCCGACTTGGTGATTATCGCCGGACGTCCTGCGATGGGTAAGACATCGTTTGCCCTCTCGATGGCCAAGAATATTGCCGCCGATATCCGTACACCTATGGCTTTCTTCTCGTTAGAGATGTCGAACGTTCAGTTGGTAAACCGATTGATCTCGAATGCCTGTGAGATTCAGGGGTCGAAGATTCTGAACGGACAGCTGCAACGTGACGAGTGGGAGCGACTGGATAAGAACATCAACAAGCTGTTGGGCGCACCGCTGTATATCGACGATACCCCAGGTCTTTCGGTATTCGAGTTGCGTACCAAGGCCCGTCGACTGGTTCGTGAGCATGGTGTGAAGCTGATTATGATCGACTACCTGCAGCTGATGAATGCCAACGGTATGCGATTCAGCAGCCGACAGGAAGAGGTGTCAACCATCTCTCGTTCGCTCAAGGGTTTGGCTAAGGAGTTGAATATTCCCATCCTGGCACTGAGTCAGCTGAACCGTGGTGTTGAGAGCCGTGAGGGATTGGAAGGAAAGCGCCCACAGCTGAGCGACCTGCGTGAGTCGGGAGCCATCGAGCAGGATGCCGACATGGTACTGTTCGTACACCGTCCTGAGTACTATCATATCTATCAGGATGATAACGGACGCGACCTGCATGGTATGGCGCAGATTATTATTGCTAAACACCGTAAGGGTGCTACGGGCGACGTGCTGCTTACCTTCCGTGGTGAGTACACCCGTTTCGAGAATCCCGAGGATAAAGCTATCGAGAACCGTGCCCCAATGGGAGGCGGCGAGATATTGGGATCAAAAATAAACGGAGACAACCCACCGTTGCCTCCGTCAGATCCAAACGAACCGTTACCTTTCTAACGGTTATTTGTATTTCTCAATCAAGTTATCTGCCTGCAGATTGCCCATTTCCTTGGCTTTCTGCAGGTTTTGTATTCCCTCTTTCTTGTTGCCCTTCAGGCACTGGGCCACACCTAAGAACAGGTAACCGTCGCTGTCGTTAGCATCAACGCTCAGGCTCTCCTTGGCGGTGGCAATCGCATTGTCGTAAAGACCCACACGGATTTCGAGCGATGCCTTCTCGGCGTAATAAAGTGTCTCCTTAGGATTCATTACGATGGCGCGGGTGATATCGTTGAGTGCCTGCTGATACAAACGACCTTCGATTTCGGCCTGGTGACGGATGTAGTAGAAGTTATCGTTGACGTTGGCCTTCATCAGCTCCTCGTAATCGTTCATATCGGCGATAGCCTCGCGGAACTTCTTTGCCTGCAAACGGGCTTGGGCACGCGACCACAGATAAGGAGCGGCCTCTTTCAGATAGGGTTTGCTGTACATGTTCATAGCGCTATCCATCAGAGCCAGCATCGAGGTGGTATCCTTCAGCATCTCCTTGCAACGGGCAGCGCTGAAGTACAGCTCGGCACTCTTCATGTTGGTGCTCGAGAGCTCGTTGTAGATATCGTAGGCCTCGGCATATTTCTTCTGGGCAAACAGGATATTAGCCTCAGTCTGACGATACATCAGCTGTGGGTTAACGGCGTTGGCGGTACGAACCTCTTCGAGTGCCTTGTCCAGTGTCCACTTATCGTAAGGCACGTCAGTCTGGAAAATATTCTTGTTGTAGATCAGTCGGGCATAGTTGTAATGCGCATCATCCTTCTGCTGAGCGTTCTTGATGGCCATCTCCATATCGCGGTCGGCAGCGGCAAAATCGTTGGCACCAGCCTCAAGCTGCGCGCGATACATATATCCGTCGGCAGCGTTGGGGAACTTATGGATAAAGTCCTCGATCAGGGCTGCATAAGCGGCAGAATCCTGCTGTGTCTGGGCCATGTAGAGTGCCAGAACAGCCTCCTTGATGTTATCGGGCAGCTCCTTCTTAATCTTGGTCTCCTGCAGACTAGCCTCGTTCATACCAAAGCCCGAAATCTTCAGCGAATCGGCAAAGCGGGCGCTTACGGCATAGTTGAGAGTATCCTTATCGGTAGCGGGCTGCTGCATCATACCGATTACTTCGCCCATCTGGTTAATCAGCGGACAGCTAACGGTGTTGGCGGGCATGGTGAGTGCTACGGTATAGTAATCGTACTCGCCCTGGAAGGTTTCAGCCTTACGAACGGTACCTGCTGGCACGTTCTTTACCTCGTGATAAGGCAACAGCCAAGCCTGACTGCCTACAGTGGCCGAAGCGCTGCTGATGGCCAGAGGCTGGGTTTTACCGCTTACACGGAACTTTACTACATCGTACATATCGTTTACACCTACGATGCTTACTACGGGCATTTCTTTACCGGCAGCATCAATCACTACAGCTCTTGTGGCACCCTTGAATGGGGTGTAGTTACTGACTGCGTCGCCATTGGCGCTGGTAAAGAAACCGTTACTGCTGCCGATGAGCGAACCGTCAGCGGCAAAGGTTTTCAGGGTGAATACCGACTTGGTGGCTTTCTTTACCCAGCTAGGCTGAGCACCTGCCAGCAATGGCATCACCGCCAGTAATATCAATAAAACTTTCTTTTTCATATCTAATGTTTAATGTTTAATCTTTAATGTTTAATCTTTAATGTTTAATGTTTAATGTTTAATGTCCAAGCAGTGCTTTCGCATTCTGTATCGCTGCTTCCGATACGTCGCTACCACTCAGCATCTGAGCAATCTCGCGTATACGTTCGTCGGCATCAAGCTGGCGCATCTTACTGGTGGTACCATTGGCGGTCTCGTTCTTCTCAACCTTATAATGTACCGAACCTAAGGCTGCAATCTGTGGCAGGTGTGTAATGCTGATAACCTGGCGACCATGACCGCCCATCTCTTTCATAATCTGGGCCATCATCTCGGCAGTCTTTCCGCTCACACCGGTATCAATCTCGTCGAAGATGATTGTTGGCAGCTTCACGGCACCGCTGATCATCGCCTTGAGCGACAGCATCACACGGGCAATCTCACCACCCGAAGCCACCTGAGAGACAGGCTGGAGTGGGGTAGATGTGTTGGCGCTGAACAGAAACGAAACCCTGTCGCAACCATTTACGCCCAGCTCGATAGTGGTAAGTTGGATGCTGAACCTTACGTGTGGCATACCCAGTGGTACCAGGCGCTTCTGCATCTCGTCCTCAATCTTCTTGACAGCCTTGGTGCGCAGTTTGGTAAGTGCCTCGGCCTCCTTACGGGCCTGGGCTTCCAACTGGCTGACGCGTGCCTTTACCTCGTCGAGCGATTCGTCGCCGTTCTCGATGGCCTGCAGCTGCTGGTGCAACATTTCGCGTTTCTCAATCAGCGCCTCGATAGCGTCAACGTGGTATTTCTTCTCTAACTCGTAGATGCGGTCCAAGCGGTTGTTAACCTGATCCAGTTCGGCAGGATCGAAATCAACCGACTCTAACAGGCTGCTGATTTCGTGAGCCACATCCTTCAGATCGATATAACTGCTGTCGATACGCTGAATCAAATCGCCCACCTCGGGATAAACAGCCTCGATGCTGCGTAAGGCCGAGAGCGACGAGCGCAACTGTTCTATCACACCGTTCTGATCGGCCGATAGGGCATTGTCGGTGGTATAGAGGGCGCTCTTGATATCCTCGGAGTGCTCCATCGTGTCGCTGCGCTGTTCCAACTCTTCCTGCTCGCCTTCAACCAGGTGCGCATTCTCCAGCTCCTCATACTGGAACTGCAGGAAATCGCGGTTCTCGCGGTTACGCTCGATAGCTGCCTGCAGCTCTGCCAGTTCCTTTTCGGCAGCCTGATAAGCAGTGTATGTCTGCTGGTATTTGGTCAACTGGGCGGCATCGTCGGCAATGATATCTACCACCTCTAACTGGAAGTCTTGCTTGTTAAGCAACAGGTTCTGGTGCTGCGAGTGAACATCCATCAGCTGGTCGCCTAACTCCTTGAGCATCGAGAGTGCCACGGGCGTGTCGTTGATAAACGCACGACTCTTACCGGCTGCTGTCAGTTCGCGACGGATGATACAGTCGTCGGCATCGTACTCGATATCGTTCTCATCAAAGAAAGCCTGCATGTTGTAACGCGACAAATCAAAATGCGCCTCAATCACACATTTCTCGGCTCCCTGTTTGATGGTCTTCGAGTCGGCACGCTGTCCTAATAGCAAGGCGATGGCGCCCAGGATAATACTCTTTCCGGCTCCGGTCTCACCGGTAATCACCGAGAAACCTTCGTAGAGCGAGATGTCCAGCTCGTCGATCAGCGTAAAGTTCTTGATATATAAATGCTTAAGCATAGCCTTATTTTACTATTTGACAATTTACGATTTGACAGTTATTGTTTGATGGCTTCCCAACTATTGTTCTGGGATGCATTCAATCCCATCAGAATATCGTAGATACGTTGTTTCTCTTTTTGTGTACCTTTACCTTTGTAGATATTGGCCAGCTCATCTTTCTTGTAGTCGGTCCATGTCTGCGGCAACAAACTCAGCGGTTTGTTTTCGTGGGCCTGCTTCAGGTCGTTCTCGAGTGCTGCCGATATTTCTGTTCGGCCACGTTCGGCGTTATTGGTCATCTCGTCCAGCCCCTTGCGATAATAATCGTATTGCAACTGGCGGAAGGGCTTCATGCCTTCGTCCATATAGTCGTTGATAACGGCAAAGCGGTTGCGGTTGTCCTCGAACGATTTCCAACCCGTAAAGCCCAGGTTCTGAGCGTTGTTTACCAGCACCAGGCAGCGCTGCAGCACATCGGTTCCACCCATGGGCGCAAAGCTGTCGAGATCTAAACCAATCATCAGCAGGGCGTAGTAGGCTAGGAGAGCGGTCAGTTGGTTGTCGATGTTCTCTTCGGCAAAGCTCAACTGGTCGAACTGCTGGAACACGAAGTTAAAGTTGGCATCCCTATTATTATATAATGTAGTGTTATAGGCTGCATTAAAGACAGGGCGGTTGGCTTGTATAAGGGCGGTACACTCAAAGCGGTTCTCATCGCGAAGATACTTGTTTACGGTCAGGTTCAGGTTGCACTGGATACGTTCGTTTTTCTGAAACTGCAGGTCGGTCCATGCGCGCTCGTTCATAAACTGCTCGATGGTTTGCTGCAGGTTCTCAAACACGCTGTTATCGGTGCCTTGTATCTGACTGTGGTTCACACTAACCTTAACTTGCAGCTCTTGGGCATGTACGCCAAGAACTGCAAGTAGTGCTAGTATGGTTAAACAAGTATTCCTGATCATCCGTTAAGTTTTGACTCGCGAAGACGAATTCTTGTAAGTATTTGCTTGGTGTTATACGTGAAGTCGCCCGACAGAATCCAGCTGTAGTAGCCTGGGTCGATATGCAGCACGTCGGCTACAGGAATGCCCTTGTGCTTACCGAAGTTGAACACCTCGGTGAGGCGTGGGTTGCCCTGTTCGTCGAGTAGGGTGTTACCGTTGCGGTCCTTCATCTCGCCCCAAACGATACGACCGGCAAAATCCACGTTGTTGTTTACACGTGAGAATTCGGCCAACTTGTTCATATCGTTCTCAAGCACCTTCTCGGGATCCTCGTTAGCACCTGGTGCATACTTGTCCAGCTCGCCCATCAGCACACGGTAGGTGGCTTCGGTATCCTGGTCGGCACGGTGTGCTTCGAAGTCTTCCTCCATCTTGCGTCCGCAGTAGAACTTGTAGGCAGCAGCCAGATTACGGCGCTCCATCTTATGGAAGATGGTCTGTGCGTCGATCATCTTGCACTTGCTGAAATCAAAATCTACGCCAGCACGCAGGAATTCCTCAGCGAGTAGGGGAATATCAAAGTGGTTTGAGTTAAAGCCCGCAAAGTCGCAGCCAGTAAACTTCTCGGCCAGCACGGCGCCCAACTGCTTGAATGTGGGCTTATCCTTTACATCGTCGTTCGAGATACCCGTAAGCTGGGTAATCATCGGCTCGATGGGCTTTTCGGGGTTTACCAACTCGTTGCCACGCTCTTCGTGTCCGTCGGGATATACTTTTATATACGAGATCTGGATAATACGGTCCTTAACCAAGTCAAGGCCCGTAGTTTCCAGATCAAATATTACCAGAGGTTTAGTTAAATTCAGTTTCACCTTTACTTCTCCCGCTTTTTAGTCGTTAATAAGCATAGGCATCATCAGCATCACAACCTCCTGATTCTCAGGCTGCTCTGAAGGCAGAACCAAACCGGCACGACTTGAGTCGGCCAACTGGATAATCACGTCAGAACACTCGATGTTGCCCAGGATCTCGATAAAGGCGTTACCCTTGAAACCAATGCTCATTGGTGTACCGTTATACTCACAGGTCATGCGCTCTGTAGCGGTCTTCGAGAAGTCGTAGTCCTCAGCATCCAGCTGGAATGTAGAGCCTTCAACGTGGAAGCGTACCAGATTGCTCGAATCGTTAGCAAATGGCTGTACGCGGCGCAGGGCAGCCAGCAATGACAGACGATCCAGACGAACCTCGTTAGGATTGTTCTGTGGGATTACTGAGTTATAGTTGGGGTAGCGACCCTCGATCAGGCGGCACAGCAGCACACCATCGCCGTAGTTAACCTCGGCGTTGCGCTCGTCGAAGCGGATAGTAACATCGCCACCATCTTTACCCAGCAGGTTCTTCAGCAGGTTAGCGGGCTTCTTAGGCAGGATAAATGCCGATGGCTCCTCGCTCTTAATGGTGAATATCTTGTTGCGAACCAGCTTGTGCCCGTCAGAAGCAACTACTGCCAGGTGATCGGGAGTAAGATCGAAGTAGATACCGTTCATTACAGGGCGAAGCTCGTCCTGAGCGGTAGCAAAGATGCTGCGGTTGATATTCTCGGCCAGGATGGCATTAGGCAGAACGATGCTCTTAGCAAAGTCGCTAACTGGCTGTGCCACAGGGAATTCGTCGGCGTTGTCGACAGGCAGAGAGAACAAACCGTTTTGGTAAGTGATCTTTACCAGATTCTGCTCCAGATCCACGTCGAATGTGATGGGCTGCTCAGAGAAGCCTTTTACGGCCTCAAGCAGGTCGTGGTTGCCGATAGCAAAGCGGAAGTTGCCATCGCTTTCGGTCAGCTCCAGCTGTGTCTTCATCACGTTCTCTGAATCTGATGCAGTCAGATGCAGAACATTGTTTTCGATCTCGAATAAAAAGTCACCCAGGATGGGTAGAGCATTTTTACTGTTAATCACTCTCGAGAGTGCAACGAGCTTAGAGCTCAGTGCTGTGCTTGATAATGTAAAACGCATAGTTTATAGTTATTTTATTATTCTACATATTATATTATTGGTTACAAAATTACAAAAAAAAGTTGTAATGAGCAAAAAAAAGAGCAGAAATGTGCGTTATTCAAACTATTTTTAGTAATTTCGCACTCTGAAAACGATAAATTCAACAAAATAAAACAAAAAAGATAATGGAATTAACAGGTAAAATCATTGCGGTAATGGAAGCCCGCGGAGGTGTTTCGGCCCGTACAGGCAATTCATGGAAGACTCAGGAGTACGTTTTGGAGGTTCCTGGTCAGTATCCTAAGCGTTGCGTATTTAACGTATTTGGTGAGGACAAAATCAATCAGTTCAATATCCAGAATGGTGACGAGCTTACCATCCAGTTTGATATTGATGCTCGCGAATATAACGGTCGTTGGTATAACGATGTACGTGCTTACAGCGTTATTCGTGGTCAGCAGCCTGTAGCCGGTGCTCCTGTAGCAGCAGCTCCTTCAGCAGCTACATCGCCATTCCCACCAGCACAGGAGCCCGCTAGCGAGGGTTCGTCTGACGATCTGCCATTCTAAGAGATTTATTCCAAGAAATAAGGCGATAGTCCTCACGTTTGTGGGGACTTTCTTTATTTTACGAGAATCGGCATTATGATAAATAGGGGTTTAGTGGAGGGATTGGGAACCAGAATTGGATGCCGAATGTTTGGTGCCTGAAATGAGGCGCCTTATTTGAAAGATGATTTAGGGCACGAAATGGCGCTTTATTTCTGCGATATTTCGAACCAATGGTCAGGTTGGTTCAAAATATCGAAGTTTTGAAGCATTGTTAGATTATTTGATGTAGAAATCCTTAGTAAGATTATGATACCAATCGCTGCGCTGACCTGGGCATGATTCTAATACTTGCTCCTCGAAATTAACTTGTTCTACGGGATGCTTTCTGAATTCTACCAGATGACGTTTCGGGAGTTTATTGGGCGTAGTTTTAATCAGACAGATTCTAGTTAGGAATAATCCCTCGAAAGCTGCGGCAGACTCTACGTTATCCTGATTGTCGGCAGGAATAACCAGCGACAGAATGCCGTTTGGTTTCAGCAGTTTGCTGGCAGCGTGCATTAAGCTTTCGTACGTTAAACTTACAGCGTGACGGGCCAGTGTGCGCTGATCCTGCGGACACGTGAGAGAATCAACGAAATATGGCGGATTGCACACGATGGCATCATACCCTGCTTTGTCGTCTATTTTTGTAGCATCTTCTCTATTTATCATAATCCGGTCGGAAAATGGAGAACCTACTACATTTTCCTGGGCTTGCTGGGCGGCATCTTCGTCGATGTCAATGCCTGTAACCTGCGCCTCGGGAAAGCGCTGAGCCATCATCAGGGCTACCAGTCCGGTGCCCGTTCCAATGTCAAGAATACGTGCTGCTGCAACGGGTGCATTTGCCCATGCGCCCAGCAGTGTGCCATCAGTACCCACCTTCATGGCGCAACGGTCCTGATAAACAGTGAATTGTTTGAATTGAAAGCTGTTTTTTGCCATAATCGCGGCAAAGTTACTAATAATTTGTTAATTCTTGCCCCTTTCGTACGTATTTCTTAATTTTTATTAGTAACTTTGCACCCCGATTTAATAAATTTGAAAATGAGTAATCAGAATAACAATTCAGCATTTCAGATGATTGCTGATGTAGATGGAGATTTGAAGGATTTTTTGAATGTTCACACGCCCGACCGTGTGCCCATTCTGGCTTTGCGCAATATGGTTCTGTTCCCCGGTGTGGTAACGCCGATTCTTATTGGTCGTCAGACCAGCAAAGCTTTGGTTGAAAAAGCTGAGAAGAAAGGTTTGATAATTGGCGTTGTAGCCCAGCGCGATCCTGATGTGGACTATCCCGATAAGCACGACCTGTATGAGGTGGGTGTTTATGCCAAGGTGATGAAGCTCCTCACTCTACCCAATGGCAATATTACCGCCATTCTGCAGGGTCTGGGACGTTTGGAGCTGAACGAGATTGTATCTACCTCGCCTTATCTTGAGGGTGATGTAACTGCACTCGAGGAGGATCTGCCCGATCCAAAGGATCGTGAGTTTAATACGGCTGTGGCCGATCTTCGCGATATGGTTAGCAAATACGTTACGGTCTCGGATGAGATCCCCGACGAGGCCAGCTTTGCTATCAAGAATATCTCGAACACGGTGATGATGCTCAACTTTGTATGCACCAACATGCCGTTCAACTACAAGGAGAAGCAGAAACTGCTGGAAATCGGTCTCGTAAAGGAGCGCCTGTTTACCACCATGAAGATGCTGAACCGCGAGATTAACCTGCAGAACCTGAAGGCTGATATCCGTAACAAGACCCGTGAGGATATCGACGAACAGCAGCGTAACTACTTCCTGCAGCAGCAGATTAAGAATATGCAGGCCGAGATGGGTAACGGTGAGTCGCCTGAGAAGCACGAACTGCTTACCAAAGGCCGCTACAAGATGTGGAAGTACGAGATGGCCAAGTATTTTCGTAAGGAGTGCGATAAGCTGGATAACCTGAATCCACAGAGTCCTGAGTATAACGTGCAGCTTACTTACCTGCAGACGCTGGTAAACCTGCCTTGGGGCGAATATACCGTTGACGACCTGAACCTGAAGCGTGCCAAGCGTATTCTGGATAAGGACCACTATGGTATGGAGAAGGTTAAGGAGCGTATCCTTGAGTATATGGCTGTGCTGGCCCTGCGTGGCGATCTGAAATCGCCTATCCTGTGCCTCTATGGCCCTCCAGGCGTTGGTAAGACATCGCTGGGTAAGTCGATTGCCGCTGCCATGAAGCGTAAGTACGTACGTGTTTCGCTTGGTGGTGTACACGACGAGGCTGAGATTCGCGGTCACCGTCGTACCTACATCGGCGCCATGCCCGGACGTATCATCAAGAGCATCCAGAAGGCTGGCTCTAGCAACCCCGTGTTTATTCTCGACGAGATCGACAAGGTAACACAGAATACCCATAATGGCGACCCTGCATCGGCCCTGCTCGAGGTGCTCGATCCTGAGCAGAACAATGCCTTCCACGATAACTATCTGGATGTGGATTACGACCTCTCAAAGGTGCTGTTCATCGCAACAGCCAACAACCTGAGCACTATTCCTCGTCCCCTACTCGACCGTATGGAGGTTATCGATGTAAGTGGTTATATTACAGAGGAAAAGATTGAAATCGCAAAGCGTCACTTGATACCACGCGAGCTGGATAATACCGGTTTGAATATCAATTCAAGCCTGAAGCCTTCGTTCAATAAGGCTGCCATCGAGATGATTATTGAGCGTTATACCCGTGAGAGCGGTGTGCGCCAGCTCGAGAAGCAGATTAACAAGGCCCTGCGTAAGATTGCCTTCAAGCGCCAGATTGAGGACGGTGCCGAGTACAAGAAGATTACCCCCAACGAGCTGGAGGGACTGCTTGGCAAGCCACCTTTCTATCGCGATATCTACCAGGGCAACGATTATGCCGGTGTGGTAACTGGTCTGGCCTGGACTGCGGTTGGCGGCGAGATTCTGTTTATCGAAACCTCGCTCTCAAAGGGCAAGGGCTCTAAGCTCACACTTACCGGTAACCTGGGCGATGTGATGAAGGAGTCGGCCATCCTGGCTGTTGAGTACGTAAAGGCCCATGCCGAGACGCTCAACATCGACTACCGTGTGTTCGACAACTGGAACATCCACATCCATGTACCCGAGGGTGCTACACCTAAGGACGGTCCTTCGGCAGGTATCACCATCGCCACTTCTATCGCCTCTGCCCTCACCCAGCGTAAGGTGCGTAAGAACACCGCTATGACCGGTGAGATTACCCTGCGCGGAAAAGTGCTGCCCGTAGGTGGTATTAAGGAGAAGATTCTGGCCGCTAAGCGTGCCGGTATCACCGATATTGTGATGTGTCAGGAGAACGAGAAGGATATCCTGGAGATTCCTGATATGTACCTGAAGGGCGTTAACTTCCACTATGTGGAGAACGTGCAGGATGTATGGGATTTTGCCCTCACCGATGAGGTTGTAAAGAATCCGCTTGATTTCACCATTCCCGAAGAAAAAGAAAAGAAATAAATGAAGTTTGAAGTACAACATACCGATGCAGCCAGCGACGCCCGTGCGGGATTGATTACCACCGATCACGGACAGATCCAGACCCCTATCTTCATGCCTGTGGGCACAGTAGGTAGCGTAAAGGGTGTGCACTTTAGCGAACTGCGCGAGCAGGTTAAGGCACAGATTATCCTTGGTAACACCTATCACCTGTATCTGCGTCCCGGTCTCGACATTCTGCGCCAGGCTGGCGGTTTGCATAAGTTTAATACTTGGGATCGCCCTATCCTTACCGATTCGGGTGGTTTCCAGGTGTTTTCATTGACAGGCATTCGTAAGCTTCGTGAGGAAGGTTGTGAGTTCCGTAGTCATATCGATGGTTCGAAGCATATTTTTACCCCCGAGAACGTGATGGACACCGAGCGTGTGATTGGTGCCGATATCATGATGGCGTTCGACGAGTGCCCACCGGGACAGAGCGACTATAAGTATGCCGAGAACAGCTTGCGACTCACCCAGCGATGGCTGGAGCGCTGCGTAAAGCGTTTTAACGAAACCGAGCCCCTGTATGGCTACAACCAGACGTTGTTCCCCATTGTACAGGGCTGTACCTATAAGGATCTGCGCCAGGATGCTGCCAAGCACGTGTGCGATGTGCTGGCCAAGCTGAACGACGGCGGTGGTGCCTCGATTGGTGGACTGGCCGTGGGCGAGCCTACCGAGGTGATGTACGAGATGATCGAGGTGGTTAACGAGATTCTGCCTAAGGATCGTCCACGTTACCTGATGGGTGTTGGTACACCTCAGAACATCCTGGAGGGTATCGAGCGCGGTGTGGATATGTTCGACTGCGTAATGCCTACCCGTAACGGTCGTAATGCCATGCTCTTTACTTACGAGGGTACGATGAACATGCGTAACAAGAAATGGGAGAACGATTTCTCGCCTATCGATCCCGATGGCTGCGAGATCGACCGCATACATAGCAAGGCCTACCTGCACCACCTGTTCAAGGCCCAGGAGCTGCTGGCCATGCAGATAGCCTCGATTCATAACCTGGCATTCTATCTGCGCTTGGTGGGCGACGCCCGACAGCACATCATTGCAGGCGACTTTGTACAGTGGAAACGTTCGGTTATCGATCAATTAGGAAGAAGACGATGAAAGAAGCATTTCGTAAGATAAAACATTGGCTGCGATGGCTGCGCTGGCTTAAATGCCTGAGATGCCTGAAGGTGCTGAATCCGTTCAGATACCTTAAAAGGCTCGACCGCTACATCATAGCCAAGTTTATTGGTACTTACATCTTCTCGATTATCCTCATCATCTCTATCTCGATAGTGTTTGATGTGAACGAGAACCTGGCTAAGTTCTCTACCTATAACGCACCGCTCAAGGCGATTGTATTTGATTACTACGCCAACTTTGTGCCCTACTTCGCTAACCTGTTCTCACCGTTGTTTGTGTTTATTGCCGTCATCTTCTTTACCAGTAAGCTGGCGGGCAATAGCGAGATTATAGCCATGCTGGCAGCCGGTGTAAGCTTTAAGCGCCTGCTGCGCCCTTATATGATATCGGCGGCATTGATTGCTGCCGTTAACTTTTATCTGGGTGGCTATGTGATTCCTAAGGGCAACCAGGTTAAGATGGATTTCGAGGCCAAGTACAAGAACAAGGAGCGTAACCTTTCGGCCAGCAACGTGCAGCTGATGGTGCAGCCGGGTGTGATTGCCTATCTGCAGCAGTACGACGATGTGACCAAGACGGGTTACGGTTTCTCGCTCGATAAGTTCGAGAACAAGAAGCTGGTGAGCCACATGACGGCTTCGGTTATCCGCTACGATTCTATCAGCGACAGCCGTTACCACTGGAAGGCTCAGAGCTATAAGATACGTACGCTGAAGGGCCTGCGCGAGGAGATCGAATCGGGTGCCGTTATCGATACCCTGATACAGATGGAGCCTATGGACCTGGTGTTCTCGAAAGGACAGCAGGAAACCCTTACCTCTACCGAGCTGAGCGATTATATCTCGAAGCAGGTTGAGCGCGGATCGGTTAACGTGGTGCAGTACGAGGTTGAGTACCACAAGCGCATAGCCACCTCGTTTGCATCGTTTATCCTCACCATGATTGGTGTGTCGCTGTCAAGTCGCAAGCGTAAGGGCGGCATGGGTATGTACCTGGGTATAGGTCTGGCCCTGTCGTTCGGTTACATCCTGCTGCAGACTATCAGTGCCACCTTTGCCATCAATGCCGACACGCCTGCGCTGTTGGCTGCATGGATACCTAACTTATTATATGTAATCATAGCATACTTCTGCTACAGACAAGCCCCTAATTAATGAAATTTGAAGAAACATATTTGAACGATAATATTCTCGATGCGCTGTACGACATGCACTTCGAAGATATGACACCCATCCAGGAGCAGTGTATACCTGAGATTTTGGATGGATACGATGTGCTGGGTGTGGCCCAGACTGGTACCGGAAAAACCGCAGCCTACCTGCTGCCAATCCTTTCAGAACTCGACGATGGCGACTATCCCAAGGATGCCATCAACGCCGTCATCATGTCGCCAACCCGCGAGCTGGCACAGCAGATCGATCAGGCCATGCAGGGCTTTGGTTATTACCTCGATGATGTGAGCAGCGTGGCTGTTTACGGTGGTAACGATGGTAACCGCTACGATCAGGAGCTGCGCTCGATGCGTATGGGTGCCGATGTGCTGATTGCCACACCAGGCCGATTGCTCAGTCACCTCAAGGTGGGTAATCTCGACCTCTCTCGTTGCTCGTTCTTTGTGCTCGATGAGGCCGACCGCATGCTGGATATGGGCTTTATCGAGGATATCATGAAGATTGTAAAGGAGTTGCCTGCCAGCTGTCAGCGCATCATGTTCTCGGCCACCATGCCAAAGAAGATACGTGAGCTGGCCGTACAGCTGCTGCACAACCCCGTTGAGATACAGATTGCCGTATCAAAGCCCGCCGAGAAGATTCACCAGATGGCTTACGTGTGCTATGAGCCACAGAAGCTGAAGATTATTCAGGACATCTTTAAGAAAGGCGACCTGCAGCGCGTCATCATCTTCTCAGGTAAGAAGGAGCGTGTAAAGGAGGTTACCCGCAAACTGAAGTCGATGCACATTAACTGCGACCAGATGCACTCCGACCTCTCGCAGGCCGAGCGCGATGAGGCTATGTATCGTTTTAAGGCCGGACAGACCGATGTGCTGGTGGCTACCGATATTGTGGCCCGTGGTATCGATATCGACGATATCCGACTGGTTATCAACTACGATGTGCCTTCTGATAGCGAGGATTACGTACACCGTATCGGTCGTACCGCCCGTGCCGATCGCGATGGCGAGGCCATCACTTTTGTGAGCGACGATGACATGTACCGCTTCCAAAGCATCGAGCACTTCTTAGGTAAGGAAGTTGAGAAGCTGCCCCTGCCCGAAGGTTTGGGCGAGGCTCCCGAATATAAGAAACGCGAAAAGAAACCTACCAGTCGCCGCAACGGTCGCTGGCACTCCAAGGGCCACGGCGGTCACGGAGGTGGTGGCAAAGGCCACGGCACTGGCAAAGGCAAGGGCCAAGGCAAGCAGGGCCAAGGCAAACCCCAAGGCCAAGGCAAACCACAAGGTAAGCCCAAAGCCCCTAAAAATAATGTTTAATGTTTAATCTTTAATCTTTAATGATAACATTTCCTATAGCAAAGATCAATCTCGGTCTGAACGTTGTCGAGAAGCGTGCTGATGGTTATCACAACCTGCAGACGGTGTTCTTCCCCGTGCCCCTGCTCGATGCGCTCGATGTGCAGGAGATGGGCGCCGAGTTCCCCTCGCAGTATGATTGCGACCTGAAGGTGTCGAACATCCATATCGATGGCGACGAGCAGCGCAACCTGGTAGTTCGTGCCTACAACCTGTTGAAGCAGGATTTTCCTGATATGCCTCGCGTGCACGCGCACCTGTATAAAGGTATCCCCACGCAGGCTGGTATGGGTGGCGGATCGAGCGATTGCGGCTTTATGATTACGCTGCTTAACAAGATGTTTAACCTAGGGCTGAGCGATGAGCAGATGATACAGTATGCCGCCCGTCTGGGTGCCGACTGCGCCTTCTTTATCCTCAACAAGCCTTGCTATGCCGAGGGTATCGGCGAAAAACTGCAGCCCATACAGCTCTCATTATCAGGCTGGTATCTCTCGTTGGTTCGACCAGACATTCCGGTTTCTACCCGCGAGGCCTTCGCGCTCATAAAACCCCACTACCCCGAGTTTAACTGTAAAGAGGTAGTACAGTTGCCCGTTGAAGAGTGGCGTGGCAAACTAACTAACGATTTCGAGGACAGCGTGTTTGCTGTGCATCCCGAGTTAGGTGCCGTTAAGGATCGCCTGTATCAGCTGGGTGCCACCTATGCTGCCATGTCGGGTTCGGGCTCTACCCTGTTTGCCCTGTCAAAGCAGCCGCTTAATCTCGATGAGTTCGCTCAAGAGGGAACATTTATTACAACTATATCAATATAATTTAAAACATTATGAAACAAACAATCCTTGTTACTGGTGGAACCGGTTTTATCGGCAGTCACACCACTGTAGAGCTGCAGGAAGCAGGCTACGAAGTTGTTATCATCGACAACCTGTCGAACTCAAACGCAAATGTAGTGGATGGTATCGAGAAGATTACCGGCATTCGTCCTGCTTTTGAGAAGGTTGACTGCTGCGACATGGAGGCTCTCGAAGGCGTGTTTAAGAAGTACCCCAAGATCGAGGGTATCATCCACTTTGCAGCCTCGAAGGCTGTGGGTGAGAGCGTTGAGAAGCCACTGATGTACTATCGCAATAACCTCACATCGCTCATCAACCTGCTGGAGCTCATGCCTAAGTACGATGTCAAGGGTATCATCTTCTCATCAAGCTGCACCGTTTACGGTCAGCCTTCACCCGAGAACCTGCCTGTTACCGAGAACGCTCCTATCCAGAAGGCTATGAGTCCTTACGGCAACACCAAGCAGGTAAACGAAGAGATTATCCAGGATTACATCCACTCTGGTGCACCTATCAAGAGCATTATCCTGCGTTACTTCAACCCCATCGGTGCCCACCCATCAGCACTCATCGGCGAGCTGCCTAACGGTGTGCCCATGAACCTCATTCCTTTCGTTACACAGACTGCCATGGGTATCCGCGAGCAGCTGAAGATCTTCGGTAACGACTACAACACACCTGATAAGACCTGTATCCGCGACTATATCTATGTAGTTGACCTGGCTAAGGCTCACGTAAAGGCTATGGAGCGCGTGCTTGATAAGCCAGAGTGCGAGGCTGTCGAGGTATTCAACATCGGTACCGGTAAGGGTCTTTCAACCCTCGAGGTTGTAGAGGGCTTCGAGAAGGCCACTGGCGTAAAGGTTAACTGGACCTACGCTCCACGTCGCGAGGGCGATATCGAGCAGGTTTGGGGTAATGTCGACAAGGCCAACAAGGTACTTGGCTGGAAGGCCGAGACGCCTACCGAGGAGATTCTGCGCACCGCATGGCGCTGGCAGCAGCAGCTCCGCGAGCGCGGCATCCAGTAACTTCAAGATCCAAAGGAAGAACATCAGTGTTCTTCCTTTTTTAAATCCATTTCTTTTTTTTGCATCCCGGTAATGCGGTGCGCCTATTTTTGCAGGTTTCACCTGCCGGGGGATACCCCCGTACCCCAGTGCAGGGTTCACCCTGCACTCGTCCCAACCTCCTTAGTCCTCCTTATCTTAAGGAGGATCTCAAACCACTCCCCAAACCCCTCGCCAATCTTTGGCAAGGGGCTTAACCGCTCCTCCTGTCGCTCTTTCATTAAGGTACGCTCAGGGCATCAAAGCCCTGGCGTGATTGTTTTTTAATAGGGGCTCTGCCCCTAAAAACCCGTACGATTATGGCGGTAGCGTGAGCGAAGCGAACAAAGCAATATATGGCGAACCCAGAATTGGGTCGACGAAGTCAACCTGTAAGGGTGACGTAGTCAACCCAATTTTGGGCAAAGGCTCGAGAGCCATACCAAAACTTTGACGGAGAGGGTCTTCCCTCGTAGTCAACTACATCCCCTCCATATAGGGAGGGGCTTGGGGAAGGTGGATGTTTCTTTTAGTTCTTTTCTTTGCGCCAAAGAAAAGGACAGACTCGTGGCTGGGAGGGTTGTGAAGAAAGGTAGATGGTATTGGAGGAATTGAAAATGAAAACGACAAGGTTATTTAAAAAAACACCATAAATTTTCATTATATTTAAAATAATTTGTATATTTGCAGCAAAATATATAAGTATTACCGATGAAACGATTTATCTATACCTTACTGCTAAGCCTTATTGGCACTTGCAGCATACAAGCACAAAAACAGTTGGTGTTCACACCTACGTGGACAGCCCAGGCACAGTTTGCCGGGTTCTACGTGGCTGATGCCCTTGGATTCTTCAGGGACGAGGGACTGGATGTGATTATCAAGCATCCGTCGGCTTCGAACACCAGTCTTAACCGTCTGAAGAGCGGCGAGAGTCATTATGTGGCCCTGCATCTGGTGTCGGCACTCGATATGATTGATAAAGGCGACGAGCTGATTAACGTGATGCAGTGCTTTCAGCAGAGCGGCGAGATGATAGTATCACACAAGCCCCTGCGAGGTCTGAAGAGTCTCGATCGCAAGCGTGTGGGCTGCTTTAAGTCGGGCATCTCCAAGCTGCCCATTGCCCTGGCACGCCGCGAGAAGGTTAACATCGAGTGGATACCGTTTATCTCTCACACCAACCTGTATGTCTCGGGGGCCATCGATGCTACGCTGGCCATGAACTACAACGAGTATTACCAGCTGATTATGGCCGGACAGCGCCTGAAGAGGAATCAGATTATATACATGCGCGACATCGGTTGCAACGTGCCCGAGGACGGCGTCTATGTTACCAGGGAGTACTTCACCAAGCACAAGGCCGAAGTAGATAAGTTTGTGAAGGCCTCGAAGCGCGGTTGGGAGTATGCCATCAGTCATCCCAAGGAAACGCTGGATATCGTGATGCTGTACATGCGACAGGCAGGCATTTCGGGCAATGAGGACGCACAGAAGTGGATGCTGAAAGAGTGCCTGCGCCTGCTGGTAAGTCCCAGAACCGGCAAACGCACCTATAAGCTTGAGTCCGAAGGTCTGAACCAGGCCAACAGCATTCTGCTGCAAGGCGGCGAGATAACTAAACCTATCACTTACAAACAAATCACCGAACCATGAAGTACAACAGTTATATCAAACCTTTCCGGACCCTCTACGCCCGCATCACCATGTGGATCATGTTAACGGTGCTGGTGGTGTTCGTCATCATCACCTATCTGGTTACCTACTTTGGTGCCAAGGGTGTGCTGTTAGGCTCAACCGAGAATGCCAAGAGCCGCATGGAGATCACTAACCAGCGTATCAACACCGTGATGCATGCTGTAGAAGTGGCCGTTTACAACACCATCCCCGAGGTGGAGCTATCGCTGGACAAACCCGACGATATGTATCGCATCGTGCGCCGATTGCTCGAAATCAATCCTTATATCGTGGGCTCAACAGTGGCGTTCGAACCCTACTACTACAAGGAGAAGGGCGAGCAGTTCTCGCCTTATGCCTACAGGAGCGTCGACAACAATATCCAAACCAAACAGCTGGGTACGTCCGACTACGAGTACCACTATATGGACTGGTATCAGATACCCAAACTGCTGAAGAAGAACTACTGGAGCGAGCCTTACTACGATCGCGGTGGCGGCGAGCAGATGATGACCACCTTCTCGCACCCGCTCTACGACAAGAAGGGCACCCTGTATGCCATCATCACGGCCGACATATCGCTTGAGTGGGTTTCCGACCTGCTCCGTAAGAGCGATATCGATTTCAACAATAAAGCCCTGGAGCTGAATATCAATAGCGAAGCTGAACTGCAGGCCGAATTGGAGAACGACAGCGATTTCTTCTATCACTACGCCTACTCGTATATCATCGGCAAGGGTGGCACCTATATCGCCCACCCCATGCGCGAACGCATTCTGAACGATACGTATTTCAACCACTCGATGAAATACAACGACAGTATCGACAACCTGATAGGCTACGAGATGATCGACGGTAAGAGCGGCATGCGCACCATCAATCGCGACGGCACCGATTTCATCGTCAGCTACAGTCCGATAGAACGTACAGGCTGGTCGATGGCTACGGTCATCCCCAACAACCTGATTACCAACCGTTCCTTCAAGTATGCCACCATCATCGTGGGCGTCATGCTGCTTGGCTTACTGGTGCTGTTCATCATCTGTCGCAGCATCCTCAAGCGTGCTACCCGTCCGCTGGCCTTGTTTGCACACTCGGCCGACAATATCGCCAAGGGTAACCTGAACGCCTCGCTGCCGGTGATACGTACGCACGACGAGATGAAGCAGCTGCACGACTCGTTTGCCATGATGCAGACGTCGCTGAAACAGCAGATCGAGGAGTTGAAGACGGTGAATGCCCAGAAGGGACGTATCGAAGGCGAGCTGAAGGTGGCGAGCGACATCCAGATGTCGATGCTGCCCAAGATATATCCGCCTTATCCCGACCGCCAGGATATCGACATCTTCGGCAGTCTGACCCCCGCCAAGGCCGTGGGCGGCGACCTGTTCGATTTCTATATCCGCGACGAGAAGCTGTTCTTTGTTATCGGCGACGTGTCGGGTAAGGGTGTGCCGGCATCACTGGTAATGGCGGTATCGCGCACGCTGTTCCGCATCGTGTCGTCGCACCTCGAAGAGCCTAGTGGGATCATGCATCAGATGAACGAGGCGCTGTCCGACCAGAACGACTCGAACATGTTCGTCACCCTGTTCATCGGTTCGCTCGATTTGAGAAACGGTCATTTGCAATACTGTAATGGTGGTCATGATGCTCCGTTGCTGGTGAACCTGAAGGAGAAGTCGCACCAGCTGTTGGATTGTAAGTCGAACCTGCCTGTAGGTGTAATGCCTGGTTTCGACTTCGAGTCGCAGGAAACGGATATCGATACCGACACGCTGATATTCCTGTATACCGACGGACTTACCGAAGCCGAGAACATCCAGCATCAGCTGTTTACCGAGGCCCGCATCTTCGAAGTGGCCCAGCAGCTGTTGACCGACGGAACGGCATCGGCTGATGGCGAACCCGTTTCGGCTCAATCGGTTGTTGAGCGCATGGCGCGGGCTGTGCATCAGTTTGTCGGCGATGCCGAGCAAAGTGATGATCTCACCATGCTAGCAATAAAAAGGAAGAACATCTAACGTTCTTCCTTTTTTAAATCCATTTTCCAATTTTCCTTCAATAACCATTACCTTCTTTTTTCACAACCACTCTTTTTTCTTCACAACCACCCAACCCTCCTTATCCTAAGGAGGGCCTCAAACCACTCCTAAATCCTCGCCAATCTTTGGCAAGGACTTAGTTGACTACGAGGGAAAACCCTCTCCGTCAAAGTTTTGGTATGGCTCTCGAGCCTTTGTCCTCAGCTACGCTTCGGATTCGCCATATATTGCTTAATGGGGGCTCGCCCCCATACCCCGCACTTCGTGCTACATGTTTACTCACTACGTTCGAAAACATTCTTCGACAAGCGAAGCGAGCAGAGCTCGTAACCGCACTTCGTGCTTCATGCTTTCTCGTGATAAATCACTCGAAAACATTCCGCACGAGGAGGTCTTTAGAGGAATGCAAATTCTTTGAATCGATATTGAGTCTCGGATTGCGGTACGCAATCTGAGCAACGAAATGCGAAATGCTGTTTGAGCGTAGCGAGTTCATTGAGCGATTTGAAGAATTTGTGTTCCGGCCTCCGAGCTCAGGACGTTTTCGCACTCTTTCTTTTGTTTCGGTTTTCTTTCTGGTGACAGAAAGAAAATGAAAAGCCCTCCTTAGGATAAGGAGGGTTGGGTGGTTGTGAAAAAAGATGGTGGTTATTAAAAGAAGAATTGGAGGGTTGTGAAATAAAAAAACCTCCTTAAGACTAAGGAGGGCAAGGGTGGATTTGAAAAAGAATTATTGACTATTTCTTTTTGCTTTCTTGAACTTCGCCATGTACCCGTAGGTGTACGACAGGATGATATACGATATTAATCCTGTCAGGATTCCGTCACAGATACTGCCCGTAATCGACATGAGCAGGATGGTGAGGAACGCCGGCATCGACTCGAGGTAGAACGTTACCTTGATGTGTCGTACCACGGCAAACATAAAGAATCCCGCTACTACCATGGCTGGTGCTGTGGCCGATGTGGGGATGGCCAGGAAGATGGGCGAGAATACCAGACTGACGGCAAAGCACAGGGCTGTTACCAGTGCCGATACACCAGTGCGACCGCCCTCGGCAAAACCCGTTGAGCTCTCAACAAACGTGGTTACGGGACTGCAACCTAAGCAGGCACCTGATACGGTGGCCAGGGCATCGCTCAGCATAATGCTACGCATATGGGGAATTCGTCCGTTCTTACGGATGATACCCGCACTGGCCATCACACCTACCACGGTGCCCAGAGTGTCGAACACATCGAAAAACAGCATCGTTGTTACACATACCCAGAAGTCGGGCCACATCAGATACTCAAAGTCGAACTGACATAACAGTGGTAGTGGCGATGCGGGCATCGAAATCAGCTCTTCGGGTATCATGGTAACGCCAGCGGGCAGTCCTACCACGGTTACAATCAGGATGCTCAACAGCAGTCCGCCTTTGATGTGCATCACGGTAAACAGTCCCGTCAGCAGCAGTCCCAGCAGGAACAGCAGCGATGTGGGTGTGGTCAGCGTCTCCATATGGTTAAAGATGGTACCCTCGGCCAGGATGCCGCTGTTCTTGAAACCAATCATCGCTACAAAGAAGCCTATACCGGTGGCAAAGGCATATTTCAGCGTGGTGGGCACCATCTCGAAGATAATCTGTCGCAGGTTGCTTACGCATATCAGCACAAACAGCAGTCCCTCTACCAGTACCGCCGTCAGTGCAAACTGCCACGAGTAGCCCATGGTCAGGCATACCGTCTCAACAAAAAAGGTGTTCAGTGTCAGTCCAGGAGCCAGTCCGAAGGGGCGCTTGGCGATAAACGCCATGAACAGCGTGCCTACGATGGCCGAGAGGGCTGTGGCGGTAAACAGCGACTGTATGGGGAATCCCTGTTCGCTCAGGGGGGCAAAAATCACCGGCATCAGTGCCAGGATGTAAACCATGGTGACAAACGTGGTGATGCCCGATATGATTTCGGTCTTCAAACTATCTCTCTGCTGAGAGAATCCTAAGAGGGTGAAGAATTTTTCTTTCATGCTTTGGGTATGTAGGGGATAATCAGGTCGAACTTAGCGCCCTGGGTGTATGTGGTATCGAGTGTGAGCGTGCCGCCCATGTGCTGGGCCACCATGCGGGCTATCGACAGACCGAGACCGGCACCCTGACTAAAGCTATCCAGCTTGGTGAAACGCTCAAATATCAGCTCGCTCTTGTCGGCTGGAATACCGCAGCCGGTATCGGTTACGGCAAAATGCATCTTGTCGGCCTCGTGGTCCAGACTCAGTGTGATGCTGCCCTGCTTGGTAAACTTGGCGGCATTGTCTAACAGTTTGGCCAGGATGATGCCTACCAATCGTGGGTGGCACATCACCTTCTCCTCGGCGGGGATGTTACATTGGCTGTCTACCTTTACGCCCTTCTCTACAACCGTTGCGATAGCATCTACGGCACCTGCCATCGTCATCAGTGGCATGCACTCCTCGGCTGGTGGCAGCTCGGTGTCGCCCTCCATGTGCGATATCAGTATCAGGTCGTCAAGAATGTTTGTCAGCAGTCGGGTGTTCACCTGTATGCGCGTGCTGTAATCCTGTCGGTCCTGTTCGGGCAGCTCCATGCCGGGCATGGTAAGTATCTGCGTAAAACCGCTGATGGCGTTAAGTGGCGTGCGTATCTCGTGTGTCATGCTCTGCAGGAATGCCGTTTTGGCTTTCGATGCCGCCTCGGCACGGTCGCGCTCGATAGACAGCTGCTTGTTTTGTGCCACCACCACGTTACGTTCGCGCTCCAGCTGTCGGTTTTTTATCTCCAGGGTGTGGCGCCAACGGTTGTTGGCCGACAGGAACAGCAGGAAACCGATAATGCCCAGAATCATCACCACGCCACCCGATGTGAATCGTGATCGCTGCTGCAGCTGTTGGTTCTGTCGGCGCATCGCCTCCATCTCTTCGTGCGAAATCTGCTCCTTTATAGGCGCTTGTTGTATGTTGTTGGCAGCTGCCTTTTGGGGCACACTATAAGTCTGAGGTTGAACATTCGGTGCTTGATGTTCAAACTTACATGCCGATAAAGCGATGATAATCAACAGCATAGCTATAGTAGCCGTTGTAGCCGTTAGTAATTTCTTAAGTAATTGTTCCATTGGTCTGACTCTTTTCGAGTGCAAAGGTACAAAAAAAAGATGGCACGAACAAATATCCGTGCCACTTTTTTAAGCGTTATTTTGGCTTAGATTCCAGCCTTGTAACATGGGGATGGGATTGATGTCGGTGGTGCCGTTTTCGTGGATGGCCATGGCTGCGGCGACGGTTATCCAGCGCAGTGGTTGCTCTGCTGGGTTGCCCAGGCACTCCAGGGCTCCGATACCCGATAGCTGTGCCACATGATCGATATACGCGCGGGTGTTGTTTTCGGCCACCGGTGCCCATTTATGGATGATGTCGCGGATGTTGTACAACCGGTATTTATGATAGTACGTGCGCGTAAGCAGTCTGAAGGCGGCGCGCCACCCCCACTCCATACTCTCAAACTGGCAGAAGTCGCCATCCTGTTGCTGTGCCTTCATGCCCTTCCACTTATCGCCGCTAAGTCGGATGTTAAGTGGGTTGCAATTACGTAGTCCTCGTGGTGTGCTCATGATGGTAGTCGTTTGCTGATGATGTTTACATAGTGGTTAAGCCCGAAGATAGAGGCGGCAAACAGGAATGCCTGTGCCACGTAGAATAGCAGTCCGGTGGCCACATCGTTGATGCTCACCACCTGATACGTCACCAGCCCGATGCTGCTCACAATGAGCAGCACGGCACTGGCATACTGAGAGGTTTTAAAACTTGTGTTTTCCATGGTACTTAGATTTAGTAAGTGCTGCAATGACATAGATTACAACCCTGACGATTACTTTTACTGTTTTGTTCATAATTCTGTGTGTTTAATGAGTATCTGTTTACGTTACAAAGATACGAAAAATAATCGAAACGGCCAAGGGTTTTATGATAAATTTTTGTGCAAAAACTTTATTTAAAGTAACACTATAGTTTACATATAATAAAATATTGTTATCTATGTGTTTACAATGTTTATATTTTTGTTTCTTTTGTACATATTGATACACCAAACACTTGTACATATCAATATTTTTTAGTACCTTTGTTGCTGGTTGGGATTTAAGCCTGAGCACGGGCCCCAGCAATCGCTGAAAAAACGTCTATGGCGATTGTAGTGCAAGACACAAAACTAAACCAAATGTAACAATCATTATGACCCAAAACTTATTAGAGAAAATCTACGACCATTCAAATAATGGTCTAGATATCATTTTCGACGTATGCCCTCAGGCCGTCGATGCAGTAGCCAACAAGCGTAAGTTCCGTTTGCGTAGCAACGAGCACACCCCTTCGGCTTGTGTTTATCCGCCTACAGGAAACGTCGCCTACTGGCACGTAAAGGACTTTGGCATGGGCGAAGGCGAAGGTTACTTCTCGCCTATCGACCTGTACATGTGGGATCGCGGCTACACGCAAGCCCAGTTTGCAATAGCTGTTCAGGAGTTGGCCGAGCAGTATGGTGTACAGGACGAACTGAAGCAGGGTGCTAACAAGCCCGAGGTGATTAAGCGCCCCGCCCTGCCCTGCGAAATTGGCAAGCCCGTTAGGGTTACCTATGGCGATGGTTTTACTGCTGCCGACCTGAGTGTTTGGGGACCTTGTGTAAAGGCCGAACACCTTATGGAATTGGGTTGGCGTACAGTGGCGGCCATTACCCGTACCAGCGATGGCACCACTACCATTAAGAAACCCACCGACACCTATCCTATATATGCGCAGGTATGCATGTATCAGGATGACGATGGCAATATGCAGTCGTTTATCAAGGTTTACGAACCCAAGAACTTCAACAAGTCGTTCCGTTTCAGTATCATCGGGCATAAGCCCCAGCACTATCTCTTCGGACTGGCAGCCCTGCGCCGCAAGTACGAGGAACGTGGCGAAGTTAAGCTCGACGAGGTGGTGATAGTTTCGGGTGGCAGCGATGCCGCAAACTGCTTAAGCTTGGGCTATCAGCCCGTATGGCTGAGCAGCGAGACCGAGACACTGCAGGAGTCCGATCTGAAGTTGCTAATGAAATACGCCAAGCGCGTGGTTAACATCCCCGATATCGATGATACCGGCATGAAGGCAGGTCGCCGACTGGCACTTAGCCTGCCCACAATTCATACCGCTTGGATGACTGCCAGCGACATGCACCTACTGCACGACAACCGTGGTCGCTATCGCAAGGACCTGAAGGATTATATCCAGCTTAATCCCCATCGTGCTGCTATGCGACGCCTGATTAGTCGTGCCCAATGTGCACAGTATTGGATAGAGCGCCACGATAAAGATGGCAACATCTCCTATTCCATCTCAGCTGCCCGGCTTAACTATTATCTGGCACTTAACGGCTACTACACGTTGAAGGACGACGCGCACAAGGACCCCGTTTACATTCATATAGATGGTATTAAGGTTACGCGCGTGATGGCCAAAACGATTACCAACTTCCTGTTCACTCAGGCGCAGCGCGAGGGATTAGACGAGGCATTACAGAATCGACTGCTGCGCAGCCACGATTTGCCAACAAACAGCGTGAGCCATCTAATAGAGTGCGACAACCTCGACTTTAATAATTCCACACCCACATCACAGCGATTTTATTTCCGTAATGGTTGGGTTGAAGTAACGGGCAGTGACATCACACGGCATCCCTACTCTAATCTGTGCGACAGTTATGTGTGGGCCGATAATATCGTGGAGCATGATTATCGTAACATGCCGGCGATGTTCACGGTTGATAAGAATAGTGAGGGGCAGCTTGTGGTAGCTATTACCGAAAATCAACCTAGCAAACTGTTTCAGTTTGTGATAAATGCCTCCAGGCTGTACTGGCGCAAGGTTGATGAGGGCCATCAATCACTTACCCTCCAGGAGCGCAACGACGAGAATCAATGCCTGCTGGCCAAGCTGGTTAATATTGGTTATCTGCTGCATGGCTATAAGTCGGAGTCGGCTGCATGGGCCACATTCTGTATGGACTCTACGATGGGCGAAACCGAGGACGAGTGCAATGGGCGTAGCGGCAAGTCGTTCTATCTCAAGGCACTAGGCCAACTGCTTAACACTTTTAGCATCGAGGCGCGTGTAAAGTCGGTGGTCGAGAACCGATTCTTGTTTGATGGTGTGAGCGAGAAAACCGATCTTATCATTGTAGATGAGTGCCACAAGGCCCTGAACTTTGATTATTTCTTTGGCAGGATCACCGGCACCTTCCGTGGCGAGGCCAAAGGCGATCACCCGTTCGAGATTCCATTCTCCAAGAGTCCTAAGTTTGCCTTTGGTACCAACTATACCATCCGCAAGAACGATCCCAGCACCATGGGACGTGTTTGGCCGCAGATATTCTCCGATTACTATCACGAGAAAACCAAGCAAAACGACTATCTGCAAACACGTAAGATTAGCGACGACTTTGGTTGCAACCTGATGGGCTCAGAATATCCCGAGAACGACTGGCAGGCCGATATCGCCTTCCTCATGCAGTGCGTAAAGCTTTACCTGTCGTTGCCCGCAGCTGAGCGCAAGATAATGCCACCAATGCAGCAGGTTGAGCGCCGTGCTGAGCGTGCCGCTGTGGGTAAGGACTTCGAGGAGTGGGCCGAGGTGTATTTTGCGCCTGATGGCGGTAATCTCGATCGCGAAATTAAGCAAGACGAGATGTATGCCAACTTTAGTCGCGAGATAACATATCGTGTATCCAAGAACGTGTTTACCAAGCGCCTCAAAGCCTACTGCGATTATGCCTCGCACATCCATTGCCTTAATCCCGCATCAATTACTGGTAAACCTAAGGATGGCGAACGTATTCTGCGCCGCGCCGATGGAGTGCTTTCGTACTTTTACTATGTGCAGTCGACTGAGGAATATGAGGCTAAACTAGCCGAGAGAGCGCAGAGAGGATCCGAGTCCGAAGAGCAGGTCATCATATTCTAACGGTACTGTTTTTGTGCTTTTTTGTTTCAGGCCTGCCCCGTTTGGGGCGGGCTTTTTTATGGGGTGTTGCAAATATTGCAGTTGCAATAGCAAATATACTATCTTCATACTCATTTTTAGAATACTATATATACCCTGTTTTTTAGATTTTAATTGCAACACCGCAACAGATAGTCATTCTAGAAATCTATCTATTTGTTAATCAGACGTATATGCAGTCGTCTTGGTATTGCAAATAGGTGTTGCAATTGTGTTGCAGATAAAAACCGCCGCATATTTGCAACACCCAATCCCCCTTTTCAGCGCCTCTGCGCATCCCCTTTTACCCTAACACTAACCCCGCTCTACTATCATAGTAAAGCGGGGTTAGTATTAGTGGGGATGTTATTTTATTCTTAAAATAAGCGTTTCGGGGTTCATCCTTACGTCCCAGATATCAACTACATGTACTGTGTCTGCTGCTTCGTCGTAGTAATGAATAAGTTTAAAACGGCGATTCATAAGATGTCTACGACGATACGATACCGATTCGTTGGCCAACAGTTCTTCGGGGGGATATGATTCGGGGAATAACTTTACACGCTCTTCAAAAGCGGCTATTTCTGTTTTCCAACGTAAGGCTGTTGATTTTCCGAATTCTAAGTATGCATAGTTAATGTGCTCATCAAGCAGAATCAGCACATTTTCGTGCCAGATTATCTTAGCCATGGGTATTTTTTCGAAAGGCGGTTCCACATCTGTTCCGACGTAGCCCATTTACTGGGATTGTTGCGATCCTCCCATGCCTGATTAATTCTGGCTTTAGCTTCGTCAATGTTCTTAGCTCCGAATACGGGCATGCTATCCCAATTCATATCATCAATCTCGTCGTGTACATAATGCACACCGTCATGATGCTGCGTAGCTAATTCTGCAGCGGGTTCGCTGGCAGTTTGGCATTTAGTTTCTATGTCTTTTATGTCTTCACTCATTTTTTTATGCTGTTGAGTTATCTTTCGTGTGCAAATATACGATTAAGTATGCAAACTACAAAATAAATCACGATTTTTTTTAGTTTCTGCTGAAACTAGCACCCCCGCTCTACCATGATAGTAAAGCGGGGTTAGTGTGATTGGGCGGGGAGTCATCGCCTGGGGGCGATGGCTGGGTGATTAGGGCACCTTAGGGGGTAAGCGTCCAGGTAAGGTTGTTGCTACCAGTACTTGAGCTGGCGAAATTCAGGTCAGTCAATCCCGTGCCATCCCATGTGTTGCTGGTTACGGTTACGCCGTTAATGGTCACAGCGCCAGTGCTGCCATGGTCATAATGTCCTTTTCCTATCGGCCAGGCAGCAAAGTGGTTTCTGGTAGCCTGAACCTGGGTGATGCCTGCGGTAATGGTGATACTGCCAAAGGTGCTACTTACTCCGCTGCCGATGCCAGCGCCATGACCATATGAAATGGCAATAATAGTGCCGCCACTGATGGTGATAGCGCCACATGAGGAGCCACTGAAACCGCTGCCGATGCCGGCACCTTCCCCACTATTGGCATTAACCGTGCCGCCACTGATGGTGATAGCGCCACATGAGGATTTAAAATCACCGCTGCCGATGCCGGCACCATTCATACTAGAACTGGCATTAACCGTGCCGCCACTGATGGTGATATGGCCGCATGAGGCGCCATCGTAACCGCTCCCAATGCCGGCTGCCAAATCACCACCGGTGGCAGTGAGAGTGCCTGTGCCATTAATGGTGAGCGTTTTGCCTATGGGGCCTGCCTGGATGGCGGGATATTCCCTGTAGAAGCCCTTAACAGTGTTGGTGCCTGTAATGGTGATGGTGGCATTGCCATCACAGGTAAGGCCTGCCCAATTGGTGCTGGAGTTGTTACCGCCATTGATGGTAACATCTTTCAGCTCTACGCTGGCACCTGCGGCTATGCTAATCTTGTAATTGCCGGTCAGAGTGCCCGTAAGCACATCGCCATTCTGGGCTATGTAATCACCACTCAAAGCTGCAAGATTGATAGCTGGATCCACTGTCAGCGTATAGCTGACTGTCTTTGTGTTATAAGTGTATTCGTCGCTGTCGGTAATGATGGCTGTAATAGTAGCTGTTCCAGCACCTTTTATTGTTACATCGCCGTTTGTGGCATTAACTTCAGCCACTGTTATATTATTCGAAGTGTATGATACCACTCCATCACCCACAATGGTTAGAGGGTTATTAAATGCAACATCGTTAATATACTTGGGTACGCTGGCAGTAGCAAAGCTGATGCTACCCTCCTTCTTGGTGACCGTTACTTCTACCGTGGTGGTGTTCTCGCTGAAGATTTCGGTGCGGTAGTAGTCGTCCTCGCCTTGGGCCTTGATGGTGATGCGGGCGGTGCCGGGGCTGACGGCGGTGATGAGGCCGGTGGCGTCGACGGTGGCTACGGCGGGGTTATCGGATGAGTAGAGCAGCACTACATGAGCCTGTGTAGAAGCCTGTATGGGCTTGCTCTCACCTACTTTCAGCGTTAACTGGGCTCTTAGCACCTGCAAGGCAGGGGTAATGGGATTGTCGAGCATGTCGAACAGCTCGCCGCAACTGGTCATCACAAGGGGCAACGTGAGCATCATGCCCCACCCCAAAATCTGTCGGATAATACGTTTCATGTTGAAATTTAGTAATATCTTAATAAGTTAATTAATTTTGCCTGCAAATTTACGAAATAGTTGATAATCAGCCAAATAAAATCGGGAAAAAGTTTGGTAGTTTGGCAATTTTTTTGTATCTTTGCAATGGTAATAATACCACAAAACACATTTAATAAAAACACACAATTATGGCAACAAACGAAATTAAGTTGGGCATCAACTTGCGCCAGAACAAGAATGCCCGCAACTCGGGGTACGGTAAGTACTATCCCGAAATCGACACGCAGACCACTCTCTCGCTGCGAGGCTTTGCCAAGCACATGAGTGATCATGGTTCAATCTATTCGCTCGACATCATCGAGGGCGTGTTGAAGAAAATCACCCAGTGCCTGCCCGAACTCATCAGTCAGGGCGTGCCAGTACGCATGGAGCCCCTGGGCACATTCCTGCCCACCTGCGATGTAGAGAAGCCCATTCTGAACATCGCGGCCATGGAGAATGCCGACCCTAACGAGGTGGTAAAGGGCGTGCACATCCGATTCCTGCCCTACGGTGTGGAGGACGACAACATCACCTCGCGCCGATTCAAGCAGGAGTTCTGTTCGCTCGAGTTCCGCAACATTGTGGATACGGTTAAGGTTACCGTGGATGGCAAGGAGAAGAAGGTTACCACGCTGAAGCCTATCGCCACGGCCATAGCCGAGTATAAGTCGGGGCACGAGGCCAGCGCGCCATCAACCGGCGGTGGTAGTCAGCCATCAACCGGCGGCGGTAACACCGGTGGCAATACCGGTGGCGGCAGCAGCCATGAGCCTATCGGTGATTAAAAAAAAAGAAGGCCGGGAGCTTATATAGCTCTCGGCCTTCGGAAGTAAATACTTAAACAATTAGAAGAACAGGTAGCGGTTGTCTACCACACCAGCCTTCTGATACAATTCCTGCATGAAGATGCGAGCAGCCTGAGTGGCCTGCATCTGGAGCTGAGCCTCGGTCTGAGCAGCGTCGAACTTAGCGCCGGCGCGGTTGCTCTTCTTAACTACCTTGAACAGGTAAGCACCACCGTTACCCTTAACCACGTGCTTGCTGAACTCGCCAGCCTTAGCAGCTGCAACGGCACCAGCCAGAGCGGGCTCTGAAGCACCTGTGGCCTGTACGAATACAGGAGCCGAGAATGTGATCTGATTAACCGCGTCGATGCGAGCACCCTTAGCCTTAGCTGCAGCCAGGTCGTTAACACCGGCCAGCTTAGCCTTGATCTGCTCGAACTTCTTATCGCGGATAACCTCGGCCTTAAGAACATCCTTCAGGCTGCTCATGTCGCGGTAGCCTACAGGGTTGATCTTAGTGAGGGCTACAACCAGCAGGTGATCGTTGTTACCGCACTCGTACAGTGGGCTAACCTCGCCTGGCTTAGCGTCGAAGATCCACTTCATAGTCTCACGGGTAGAACGCAGGTTGGCTACGTTGTGCTCGTAGTTGAACAGATCCTGACGTGGAGTAACCTTGAAGCCGAACTTAGCAGCGTTCTTCTCCATATCCTCGATAGTCTTGTTCTCGCTTACAAACTGGCTGAACTTGTTGTAAGCCTCAGAGTATGTCTGCTTAGAGAAATCGATAGTGTGCTTGATAACAGCTGCATCGTACTTGTCAACCATAGCCTTGCGAGCGGTAACCTGCAGGATGATGTTGCCCTGAGTAAACTCGAGGTTCTTAACATCGTTTACAGCCAGGTTGTTGATAGCTGCGAGGTAGGTCTTCGACTCCTCGTCGATAGAGCTGCTGTTCTCGTACATAGCTGATGTGAGCCACTGCTTGGTGCCTGGCTGACCGTACTTCTGAGCCAGCTGCTCGAAATCAGCACCAGCCTTCAGAGCTGTGTAGATGCTGTCGGCAGTCTTCTTAGCGGCCTCTACGGTAGCACCGCCAACCTGAATCTGGCGATACTCGATAGAGTCAGGAGCCTGAGTCTTGGCAATCAGCTTAACAACGTTGAGAGTGTTATCGAAAGCGGTCTCGAATACAGCTGAAGTCTGACCTACAGCCATTGAATCGAGCTTAGCAGCGATGTCTGATGGATAAGCGCGCTTGGTAGCAGCCATGCCAGTGTAGGCAAACTGCGACTGGGCCTTGCGAGCCACCTCGGCAGCGTTAGCACCGCTCTGCAGCTTCTGGGCTGCGTCGGTCATAGTCTTCATCAGCTCCTTGCGGTCGGCTGCTGAAGCTACTACCTGGAAATCAACATACTTAATATCGCGGCTCTCAACGTCCTGCTTAAACATCTCCTTCTCCTCGTCGTACTTAGCCTTCAGATCCTTGTCGTCAACCTTTACATCGTTGTCGTTGATTGAAGAGTAAGCGATAGAAGCCAGCTGGATGTCGCTCTCGGTGTTCTGACCCTCGAAAGCCATCTTAGCTGAGATGGGGTTAGAGAGCAAGCAGTTGCTGAGCAGAGCCTGGTACTTCTGAGCCAGGGTGTTGGTGCGCAGCTGCTTCTCGATGAACTGCCAGTACTTGTAGATGGTCTGGTAGCTCTCAGCCAGCTGAGGATTTGAGCCTGCCTTCTTGTAATCGTCCAGGAACTTGGTGAGCATGGTAACGTCGAAACGACCAGTCTGCTGGTTTACGAATGGGCTCTGCATCAACATGGGGTTTGTACCCTCCTTCATGATGTTCTGCAACTCCTCGTCGGTAACTGTCAAACCAAGCTTCTCTGCCTCGTTGGCAATGATCTGCTCGTTAACGTACTGACTCCAAACCTGATCCTTAATCTGGTTCAGCTCCTCCTCAGAGAAGTTCTCGCGGTTCTGAGTAATCTTCAGAACGTCCTGATACTCATCAACCAGGGCCTGGAAGTCCTGAACATTGATTTTGTTTCCTAACACTTCGCCAATCTGCTGTCGCTGCTGGTTCTTGGTTGCTTCGCAAGAACGGAAAGCTTCCTCAGCAATGAAGGCGAAAAGGCCTAAGCCGATAATGCAAACGAGGGCTACGCCTCTTTTACGGATTTTTCCTAATGCTGCCATAATGTATTTAAATTTTTAATTATTATTCATAAAACGGGTGCAAAATTAATAAATTTGTTCGAAACGACCTAATTTTTTCGTATAAATTTTGGCTATTCGGTAATGATTAATCGCACCAATTCGATTTTTGTTGCCGTATTCTTGATGATTTTAAACTCGTAGCGGCCCATTTTTACTACCTCGTTCAGTTTTGGGAACGACTGATACTCGTGCAGAATCAGGCCTCCAAGGGTCATGTATTCATCGCTTTCGGGCAGGTCGAGATCAAACATCTCGTTAATCTTGGCTATCTCCAGTCGGGCTGATAGCATGTATTCGTGGTCGCTCAGTTGTTTGGCCACGTGGTTAGTATTGTCGTGCTCGTCTTCAATCTCGCCTGTAATCTCCTCCATGATATCCTCGAGCGATACCAGTCCGCTGGTGCCGCCAAACTCATCTACCACCACGGCCAGCGAGCGTTTCTGCTGCATCAGCTGGGTCATCAGCTTCGATGCCAGCATGGTCTCGGGTACGAAAGAAATCTCACGTACCAATTGGCAATTTACAATGGACGATTGATAATTGTTTTTGTCCAGTCGGAACATGTCGCTGGAGTGTACATAACCGATGATATGGTCGATATCCTCGTGATACACCAGAATCTTTGAGTGGCCGCTCTCGATAAACACCTGTCGCAGCTGTTCGATGGTGTCGGTATCCTCTACCGCATCAATCTCGGTACGGGGCACCATACAGTCGCGAATCTTCGTCTCCGAGAAGTCGAGCGCATTCTGGAAAATCTTTACTTCTTCCTCGATTTCATCGTCATTATCGGCGTTATCGATACTGGTCTGAACCAGGTAGTCGAGGTCTACTTTCGTAAACTCCTTTTCCTCGCCGGCACTCTTCATGCGGATGCCTATCAGGCGCAACAGTCCCTTCGACAGCAGCGTGGCAAAGCGCGATATGGGGTAAAGCACCACATAGCATATCCACGCAGGCACGGCAAACACCGTGAGCAATGTGTTAGGATTGTTCTTAAAGATAGATTTAGGCAGGAACTCGCCTGTAAACAGCACTACCAGTGTAGATAGCAGCGTATCGGCCGTAACCCTCACCCCGTCGCTTAGTGGCGCAAACAGTGTGGCGTCGAACAGCTGGGCAAACAGGATACCGTAGATTACCAGTGCGATGTTGTTGCCCACCAGCATGGTTGACACAAAGTTGTTTGGATGCTGGTAGAACACATGGATGATGCGCTGCGAAAAACGGTTCTTTTCGCGATCCATCTCGGCACGCAGGCGGTTGGACGAAATAAAGGCTATCTCCATACCCGAAAAGAAGGCCGAGAACAGCATCGAAACCAGTAGCCAGATAATCGTTGTAGTCATATCATCCGTTCTTTCTATGTTTCTGCAGCTGTGGGCGCAGCGATGGCTGTACCTGTGCGGTATCGGGCTGGGCGCCTGGTTTCTGCGTGGTGGTATCGTTCTGCTCGCCGGTCATATCCTCGCGCTGGAACGATCCCTTCGAGTTGCTGACGGTATAGTGCGTCATATGCTCGTCCGACAGGAAATAGGTGCCCTCCATGCTGCGTTCGGGGGTGGTAACCTTCGAGTATACGTTAGAGTACAGTTCGTGGCGCATACCGTCCCAAAACAGCTCCTCGCTCTCGAACAGCAGGCCGTTAATGTTACGTATGCGTACGCGACCGCGCAGATGCCACAGCTTCTTCTGATCGTAATACTTGGCTGAGTCGGCCTGGATATAGGCTTCTACGTGGAATTTCTCGTCGAACTGCTCGAAGAAAACACCCTTTTCGAACAGCCAGTACGAGGGATTCTTAACCACGTTCACATCCCAGCGCTCGGTTACAATCTTGTATTTGATCACGCCGCTGTCGCTAATCAGCGTATTAACGCCATACGACGTCATCACCGACACCGAATCGCGGTCGTGTATAGCAGCTGCCGTGTGCTCGTGCACCTCGGTACAGCCGCCTAATATCATTGCTGCAAACGCGGCTACGGCTATTATTCTACCTTCCACTTTGCAAACCATCTCTCGTTGAATGTCAGACCGATGTTCAGGCGGAACATCGTTTCCTTAATCATATTATCAGCCGAACGGTTTACAACCTGTCCGCTGATATTCAGATACGAACGGCCGTTGTAACCGTTCATGATGGGAATACCGAAACCAAGACTGGCCGAGAGCTCTTTGGGGCCCTCTTTTCCGTTAATATAATAATAAGGTGTGGCCATACCTACACCCGCACGATAGCGCACGCGCTGCAGGAACTTACGACCCATAGGGCGTGGTGTCCACTCGGCACCCAGGTTAAAGCGATAGCTGTCTTTCAGCAGGCCCGACTTCATGGTATAGGTCTTGGCCTGTGAGTCGAACGAAGGATAATCTACGCTACCCCACTTCTGCATGGTAAAGTCGGCACCCATACGGAACTGCTGTCCGTGGTTGTAAGCCAAACCAAAACCAAAGCTGGTAGGAATGCTCAGTGCATCGGCAAGCTTATAGGCAGTGGTATCGGCCTTGCTGATAGTAGAGTTGCTGTTGATGACCGAGCACTTGGCATCGGCCTTCAGTGAGTGGCCTGGTGTCCAGGTAGCACCCAGGGTGATGTTATCCTGCTTGCTCAGAGGCAGTTCCAGCTGCATACCAAAGTCGAGCTTGTAGCTGCTGATATCGGCAGTGTACAGCATCTGCAGGGCGCTTACGTTGCTGGCACTGCTACTGCTGGTAATGCTGCGGTTGTAGTCGCCCCAAAGGTACGACAGGTTGGCACCGATGCTCAGGGGCTTGAACAGGCGGATACCGGTACCGATAAACAGCTGGTGTATACCGCCATCACCCTTGTTGGTGGTAGTCATCTTGGTGATGCTGGCATCGTTCAGATATTCGCTCTGTGAGTAGTTATAGCCGATGTTAGAGTAAGGCAGTACGCCGAAGGTAACACCCACGCCCTTAAAGGCACGGAACTGACCTACCACGTAGTCGAAACCGCCACTCTTACCATTCATTTTCTTGCCGTTTTCCTTATAGTTGGTAATCTGACCCGACAATCCGGCATCGAACAGCATGGTAAGTGAGTCGACAGCCGAATACGAAGCGGGGTTCATGGTGTTAACCTCGTTACCGCGACGCATGGCCAGGCCCACGCCGTTCATACCTTTATTAAAACCTACACTCTGATCAGTCAGATCACCTAAGCCGAACTGGCTATAGGGAGAATTAGTGTTGCTCTGGGCAAAAGCCGATGTCGTCATGGTTGCTAAGACGAAACTGGCGAGAATTTTATTCATATTTAATCTTTTAATTCAGTTGAAAATCTTTTCAGCGTGCAAAATTATCAAAAAAAAACGAAGAAATGGCTTTTTCTTCGAAAATATAAGTTATTTTTGCATCGTGAAACATTTAAAAATGAAAATTAAGAGCCTGCTAACCGCAGCTATCCTGCTGAGTGTCAGCTATATAACGCCAATTTATGCGCAATCGGCACCAAATGCCGAAAATGGCGCTTTTGTGGCCGTTGAGTCGAATATCGACCCGATGGACTCGGTTGAAGTGAGTTTACTGACCTGTTCGCCCCACGAAGAGATTTACAGTTTGTATGGTCATGCAGCCATCCGTTGGCATCAGGGCGACACCGATCTGGTGTTTAACTGGGGTATGTTCAGTTTCAGTAAGCCATACTTTGCCCTACGCTTTGTGTTCGGACTAACCGATTACGAGCTGGCCGCCTACCCCTTTGAGCGTTTCTGGCCCTACTACCAGCAATGGGGCAGCAGCATTACCGAGCAGGTGCTGAACCTGACCAACGACGAGAAGCGTACCCTGCAGCGCCTGCTGGGCGAAAACCTGCAGGAAGAGAACCGCGTGTATCGCTATAATTTCTTCTACAACAACTGTTCAACCAAACCTAGAGATGTAATCGAGAAAAGTATTGATGGACAGGTAGTTTACGAAGAGCGAAGTGACTATCAGCCAACCTTCCGCGAGATGGTGCGCGAGTGCAATCGCAACCACCTGTGGTCGAAGTTTGGAAACGATATGCTGCTGGGTGTGAAAGCCGACCTGGCTACCACCCGCGAGGAGCAGGAATTCCTGCCTATGAATCTGATGACCGACTTTGCGCATGCGCAGATTTATAAGGATGGCGAATACCGCCCCTTGATAAAGGAGCAGCGCCTGCTGGTAGCACCGGGCGTACAGGTCATCGAACAGGACTTTTTCCTCACACCCACCGAAATAGCCGTACTGCTGCTCATCATATCCGTATGTATTGCCCTCTACGAGTGGAAAAGCAGTCGCGTTGTGAAATGGTGGGATGTAGCGCTGATGACCGTTCAGGGACTTGTTGGTATCGTGCTTACGGTGATGATATTCTCGCAGCACCCCACTACATCGCTTAATCTTAACCTGCTGCTGTTCAATCCTCTGGCGCTGGTGTTTATACCCGCCGTTATCAAAGGCAAGCGCAACCTGTGGACCAAACTGCTGCTGGTAATGCTGATACTGTACGGACTGGGTGGCATACTGCAGAGCTATTCGGAGGGTATGTGGATTGTGGCACTATGTTTGCTGATACGTTGTAAGAAATGAAGAATAGATATCTATACGTTACGCTGCTTACGATGCTGGCGCTCAGCTCGCAAGCGCAGCAACAGAAGGGAGTAAGCCCCCGGCTGGTGGTAAATATTACCATCGACCAGCTGCTTACCGACTATCCCGCTCTGTTCGACGATGGATTAATCTATGAGCAAGGTTTCTATCCCTACAGTCAAGTTGACCTGTCGTCTGCCATTTCGTCAGTCGTAACAGGCACATCGCCATTCTATCACACCATTACGGCCGATAAATGGCTCGACCGTCAGTCGTTGCAAACCGTAGCGGCTACCCCCGATGAAATCGCCGTTTCTACCCTGGCCGATGAGCTGAAGATAGCTACCAAGGGTGCCGGTAAGGTATGCGCCGTGGCTGCAAAAAAAGAGACAGCAGCGCTGCTTGCAGGGCATAACGTGGACCGCCTGGCATGGAACGATGACAAGCGTAGAAATCAGGATGCTACCAGCCTGACGGTTAAGGCTTTACAACTGGTTGTTGAAGAAAGGCTTGGGCAAGATTCTATCCCCGATCTGCTATTTCTGCAGTACGAGAAAGAAGATTACCAATCGGCCCTGCAAAAGCTGGTGGTTGAGATACAGCGCATGGTGGGCAAGCAGCACGCCCTGTTTGTGCTCACCTCTACCGGCTATCGCGATCTGAATACCGATGAATACGCCAAATATCACATCCCCACGGGTGTATATTATACCAACCGCACTGCCAACCTGCTGAACATGTACCTGGGTGCCCTGTGGGGCCAAGGCAAGTACGTTGAGGGCAGCTACCGTAACCAGCTGTACCTGAACCACCAGCTGTTGGAACAGAAACGCATCGCCCTGTCCGACGCCACACAGAAGGCTAAGGAGTTCCTGCTGCAGATGGCAGGCGTAAAGCGTGTAAACATCCATCTGTACGAGGCCCACATGGGCGATCTGCAGGTAGAGTTGGCACCTGGCTGGCAGATGCAGAACGACGACACTCACGAGCAACTTAAAACCAAGCAGCCACTGGCCTGCTTCCCCATTATATTCTATGGTGCCGATATACCCGCACAGAAGGTGCAGGCACCCGTTAGCATAGAGCGTATTGCCCCCACAATTTCGAAGGCAATCCGCATTCGTGCCCCCAATGCATGTATGGCTACACCTCTTTTTTAATAAAAAGGCTTGGTGGTTAAAAATTTTTTTTGTAATTTTGCCGCCGTTTTATAACGACATACATCAACAATAAGTAAAAAAATAAAAATTAAATATGAATTTCAACAAGTTATTGAAGTCGCTGTTTGGTGACAAATCCAGCCGCGACATGAAGCTTATCCAGCCACTCGTTGAGCAGGTAAAGGCTGTTTACCCCGAGGTACAGAAGCTGGATAACGACGCACTGCGCCAGCGCACTAAGACACTGCAGCTGCAAGTACAGAACTCTGCCCAGGAGCAGAAAGCCCGTATCGAAGAACTGAAGGCTACAATCGAAAACACCCCTATCGATGAGCGTGCCGATATCTTCGCTCAGATCGATAAGATCGAGAAGGAAGTATTGGAGATTTACGAGCAGGCCCTGAACGAGGTAATGCCCGAGGTATTCGCTATCGTAAAGGAAACCGCACGCCGCTTTGCCGAGAATGAGGAGGTGGTTGTTACAGCTACCGATTTCGACCGCGAGCTGGCTGGCGATCCTAAGAAGGACTTTATTACCATCGATGGCGACAAGGCTATCTACCACAACCACTGGACTGCTGGTGGTAACGACCTGAAGTGGGAAATGGTACACTACGACGTACAGTTGTTTGGTGGTGTTGTACTGCATCAGGGAAAGATTGCCGAGATGGCTACTGGTGAGGGTAAGACCCTGGTGGCTACCCTGCCTGTATTCCTGAACGCACTCACCGGTAACGGTGTACACGTGGTAACCGTGAACGACTATCTGGCTAAGCGTGACTCAGAGTGGATGGGTCCTCTCTATATGTTCCATGGCTTGAGCGTGGATTGTATCGATAAGCATCAGCCTAACTCTGAGGCCCGTCGTAAGGCTTATCAGGCTGATATCACCTTCGGTACCAACAACGAGTTCGGTTTCGACTATCTGCGTGATAACATGGCCGTATCGCCTGCCGATCTGGTACAGCGCGCACATAACTACGCCATCGTCGATGAGGTCGACTCAGTATTGATCGACGATGCCCGTACACCTCTGATTATCTCTGGTCCTATCCCCAAGGGCGACGATCAGATGTTCGAGGAGTATCAGCCACTGGTTGAGAAGCTGGTAGGTGTTCAGCGCCAGTTGGCCACCCAGTATCTGGCCGACGCCAAGACCCTGATTACCGAGGGTAACAAGCTGATGGAGGCTGGCAACAAGAAGGAGGCACAGGAGAAGCTGGATGCCGGTTTCCTGTCGCTCTACCGTTCGCACAAGGCCATGCCTAAGAACAAGCCACTGATTAAGTTCCTCTCGGAGGAAGGTATCAAGGCTGGTATGCAGAATACCGAGAATATCTACATGGAGAACAATAACCGCCGCATGCCTGAGTGTGTTGAGCCTCTGTACTTCGTAGTAGATGAGAAGATGAATAGCTGCGACCTGACCGATAAGGGTACTGCCTGGCTGGCTAAGCAGGTAAACGATAACGAGCTGTTTGTGCTGCCCGATATCACTACCGAGCTGTCGGCTCTCGAGGCTGAGACCGGACTCACCGATCAGGAGCGCCTGGATAAGAAAGATGAGCTGATGAGCCACTACGCTGTACAGAGTGAGCGTGTGCACACCCTTCAGCAGCTGCTGAAGGCTTACTGCATGTTTAATAAGGACGACGAGTATGTGGTTATCGACGGCGAGGTGAAGATCGTTGACGAGCAGACTGGTCGTATCATGGAGGGTCGTCGCTGGAGCGACGGACTGCACCAGGCTGTTGAGGCCAAGGAGCACGTAAAGGTAGAGGCTGCCACACAGACATTCGCTACCATCACCCTGCAGAACTACTTCCGTATGTATCACAAGCTCTCAGGTATGACCGGTACCGCTTCTACCGAGGCTGGTGAGTTCTGGGATATCTACAAGCTGGATGTGGTTGAGATTCCTACCAACCGCCCAGTAATCCGTAACGACCAGGACGACCGCGTTTACAAGACCGCTCGCGAGAAGTACAAGGCTGTAATCGAGGAAGTAGTAAAGATGAGAAATCAGGGCCGTCCAACACTGATTGGTACCACATCGGTGGAGATTTCAGAGTTGCTGAGCCGTATGCTTGATATGTATGTGAACCCTGAGACCGGTAAGCGCGAGGGTATCCCCCACCAGGTGCTGAATGCTAAGCTGCACCAGAAGGAGGCCGACATCGTAGCATTGGCCGGACAGAGCACTAACGGTAAGGGTGCCGTTACCATTGCCACCAACATGGCCGGTCGTGGTACCGATATTAAGCTTTCGCCTGAGGTAAAGGCAGCCGGTGGTCTGGCTATCATCGGTACCGAGCGCCACGAGAGCCGTCGTGTTGACCGTCAGCTGCGTGGTCGTGCCGGACGTCAGGGCGACCCAGGTTCATCTGTATTCTATGTATCGCTCGAGGATAAGCTGATGCGACTGTTCGCCTCTGAGCGTATCGCATCGGTCATGGACCGTCTGGGATTCAAGGATGGCGAGATGATCGAGAGTCCTATGATCTCTAAGAGCATCGAGCGCGCCCAGAAGAAGGTTGAGGAGAACAACTTCGGTATCCGTAAGCGTCTGATCGAGTACGATGACGTGATGAACAAGCAGCGTACCGTGATCTACGAGAAGCGTCGCCACGCCCTGATGGGTGAGCGTATCGGTATGGATATCGCCAACATCATCTGGGACCGCGTAGTAAATATCATCGAGAACTCTACCGATTACCAGAGCTGTAAGGAGGAATTCCTGCACATCCTCTCGATGGAGGTGCCCTTCAGCAGCGACGAGTATCTGAACCAGCCACGCGAGGTACTTACCGAGAATGCCTTCCAGGCTGCCATCGGTAACTTCAACCGCAAAACCGAGCGTATCCAGACTGTTGCCCAGCCTATCATCAAGCAGGTGTACGAGGCTCAGGGACAGATCTACGAGCGTATCATGGTGCCCATCACCGACGGTCGTAAGATGTACAACATCCCTTGCAACCTGAAGGAGGCTTACGAGAGCGACTGCAAGAGCATTGTGAAGGAGTTTGAGAAGAGCATCCTGCTGCATATCATCGACGATAGCTGGAAGGAGAACCTGCGCCAGTTGGATGAGCTGAAGCACTCTGTACAGAATGCCAGCTACGAGCAGAAGGATCCACTGCTGATCTTCAAGCTTGAGAGTGCCAAGGTTTGGGACGAGATGATTAACGATATGTACAACCGTATCTGCTCGATCCTTACACGCAGCGGTATCCCCGAGATGCAGCAGCAGGAAGTACAGGAGGCTGCCCCCGAGCAGCCCGCCCAGCGCCAGCAGTACGTAGAGACCAAGCAGGAAGTTGAGCAGTTGGTTGACCGCAACCAGCAGGCCGCTGCACAGCACGACACACGTGCCCAGCAGAGCCACGAGCCCATCGTAAAGGATAAGCTGCCCGGACGCAACGATCCATGTCCCTGTGGTTCAGGTAAGAAATTCAAGAATTGTCACGGTAAAGGAATAGTATAATACGATTATGATTACAATCAACCATTTGAAGAAGGCGTTTGGCAACACCGTTGCCTGCGACATTGAACAGTTCAAAATCAACGACGGCGAGATTCTCGGCCTCGTAGGTAACAATGGTGCAGGTAAGACCACGCTCTTCCGCATGCTGTTAGACCTGCTGAAACCCGATGAGGGTGATGTAGCACTCGATGGCATTAACCCCGCCCAGAGCGAGGAATGGAAGGCCGCTACAGGCTCGTACATCGACGAGGGTTTCCTTATCGATTTCCTCACACCCGAGGAGTACTTCGCATTTATCGGTAAGATTACTGATAAAACGCAGGAAGAGGTTGACGAGCGACTGAAGGACTTCGAGAAGTTCGCTGCCGGTGAGATTTTCGGACAGAAAAAACTGATTCGTAATCTCTCGGCTGGTAACAAACAGAAGGTAGGTATCATCTCTGCCCTGTTTAACAACCCCAAACTGGTGATTCTCGACGAGCCATTCAACTTCCTCGATCCTTCGAGCCAGAACACGCTCAAGCATGTGCTTACCGAGTACAACAGGCGTACTGGCGCTACTATTCTGGTTTCGAGTCATAACCTGGCACACACCATCGACATCTCTACACGCATTGCGCTGCTGGAGAAGGGTCACATCGTTCGCGATCTGGCCAATGCCGACGGAAGTGCACGTGCCGAACTCGAAAATTACTTTGAGACAGAATAACCTATCATCATTTTTAGGTATTTTATAAAAACTTGCGACCTTTGCAATCGGGTTGCAAGTTTTTTTTCGTACCTTTGCACTCAAAATAAATAAGTTATGAAACTGTCGGAACTGAAAACAGGCGAAAAAGGTATAATAGTTAAGGTGCTGGGACACGGCGGATTCCGTAAGCGCATCATCGAAATGGGTTTTATTCGTGGTCAGGAGGTTGAGGTATTGCTTAACGCCCCGCTACAGGATCCCGTGAAGTACAAGCTGATGGGGTACGAGGTGAGTCTGCGTCACCAGGAGGCTGATAACATCGAGGTGGTGTCGGCCGATACCCCATTCGAGGCTACTACCTTTAATCTGGCTACCGACAGTAATCGCCATGAGGATGATTATATCCGTCATGAGGCTATGAAGGAGCGCCGTACCATCAACGTAGCGCTGGTGGGTAATCCTAACTGTGGTAAGACCTCGCTGTTCAACTATGCATCGGGTGCCCACGGCCATGTGGGTAACTACAGCGGTGTAACGGTGGATGCCACCGAGGCCCATGCATCGATGTTCGGTTACGAGTTTAACCTCACCGACCTGCCTGGCACTTACTCGCTTTCGTGCTACTCGCCCGAGGAACTCTATGTACGCGAGCATCTGACAGAGAAAATGCCTGATGTGGTGATTAACGTCATCGACTCGTCGAACCTGGAGCGTAACCTGTATCTCACCACCCAGCTGGTTGACATGAACATACGTATGGTGTGCGCGCTGAATATGTACGACGAGTTTGAACGCCGTGGCGACCAGATTAACCTCGACACGCTGAGTACGCTGTTTGGTATGCCAATGATTCCTACATCGTTTAAGAGCGGACAGGGCGTAAAAGATCTGTTCCGTGCCGTCATCCAGGTGTACGAGGGTACCAGTAAGTTCTCGCGACACCTGCACATCAACTACGGTCATGAGATCGAGGACGGTATCTCGCATATCCAGAAGTACCTGAAGGCCGACGAGCATATCACCCAGCACTACTCTACCCGATACCTCTCACTGAAGCTCCTGGAGCACGATAGTCAGGTGTTGGAGTATCTGGGCAACCACATGGCTGGCGAGCAGCGTATTCAGGATTTCCGTAACCTGACAACCGAGCGCGATAAGGCATCGGCCCGTGTAAAGGAAGAGACAGGCAGCGATAGCGAGACAGCGATTATGGACGCCAAGTACGGTTTTATTAACGGTGCACTGAAAGAGGCCGACTATAAGACCGGACATAAGAAAGATACCTATAAAGCTACACATAGGATTGATGGGCTGCTGTCGCATAAGTATCTGGGATTCCCCATCTTCTTCTTCCTGCTTTATATCATGTTCCAGACTACCTTTACACTCGGTCAGTACCCCATGGACTGGATTGAGGAAGGCGTACAGTGGTTAGGCGAAAAGATTAGCGAAGGCATGACCGACGGACCACTGAAGGCCATGCTGGTAGATGGTGTTATCGGTGGTGTGGGTTCGGTTATCGTGTTCCTGCCACAGATTCTGATACTCTACTTCTTCATCTCGTTGATGGAGGATTCGGGCTATATGGCGCGTGCTGCCTTTATCATGGATAAGCTGATGCACAAGATGGGACTGCACGGCAAATCGTTTATCCCCCTTATTATGGGCTTTGGCTGTAACGTACCTGCCGTGATGGCTACACGTACCATCGAGAGTCGCCGCTCGCGTATCATCACCATGATGATTCTGCCGTTTATGAGCTGTTCGGCCCGTCTGCCTATCTATATCATGATAGCCGGAACGTTCTTCTCGTTGCAGTACCGCTCGTGGGTTTTGCTGTCGCTCTATGCCATCGGTATAGTAGTGTCGGTAGTTGTCAGCAAAATCTTCTCATCGCTTGTTATCAAGGGCGAGGACACACCATTTGTGATGGAACTGCCACCTTATCGCTGGCCAACACCAAAGGCCATCTGGCGCCATACCTGGGAGAAAGGTAAGGAATACCTGAAGAAGATGGGAGGCATTATCCTGGTGGCCAGTATCATTGTATGGGCATTGGGCTACTTCCCACATAACGAGGACCTGCCACGCGAACAGCAGCAGGAGCAGAGCTATATCGGACGCATGGGTAAAACCATCGAGCCCATCTTCACCCCACAGGGCTTTAACTGGAAACTGGACGTATCGCTGTTGGCTGGTGTAGGTGCCAAGGAGATTGTGGCTTCTACCATCGGCGTACTGTATAGTGGCGACGACAGCTTTGGCGACGACGACAGCTTTAGCGACGACACCGAGAAATACACCCGTCTGCGCCAGATGATGCTGAACGAGGGTATCACCCCACTGGCAGGCTATGCCTACCTGATATTTATTCTGCTGTACTTCCCCTGTATAGCTACCATTGCCGCCATCAAGCACGAAACAGGCTCGTGGCGCTGGGCCAGCTTTGCAGCCGTTTACACCACTGTGGTGGCCTGGATAGCCAGTATGCTGGTGTTCCAGATTGGCAGTTTGCTGATATAAGTAGAATAAATTTGGTACTTTCGATATTTCTTTGTATCTTTGTCGCCGTTAAAACAATTTTACTAACGATGAAGAAAAGATTACAATGGTTATTGGCAGCACTCTTGCTGGGCACGCCAAGCATCGGCTATGCCCAGAAAGGAAATCTGCAGAAAGGTGACTATGGATTCCTGTATTGTCACATGAACGATCATGGGCGCGCATGGACAGCCTATGCCTTGAGTCGCGATGGTTTTCATTATAAGGACCTGCTGAACGGCGACTCTATCTTCAGCGATGCTGAGCATGCCCGTATCGAAGGCGCCACACGCGATGCTTACATCTGTCGTAAGCACGATGGCAAAGGTTATCTGATGGTATGCACCGATATGAACGTAGGTGCCCGTAAACGTCTGGGTAAGGTTGAAACCTGGGATAACTACGGTATCGACCTGCTGCGTAGCGACGACCTGATTCACTGGAAGTCGGTTACGTTCGACTATCGTAAGGGTACGCAGATATTCTCGGATCCCAACGCTCCCAGCGTATATAAGGACTGGAGTACCATCAACCGCGTATGGGCACCACAGATAGTATGGGACGAGGATTATGTATGGCCTAACGGTAAGAAGGGCGGCTATATGGTTTACTACTCGATGCGTAACCGTGGCGAGGACCATTACGACCGCATGTACTACTCGTATGCCGACGAGACCTTTACTACCCTTACCCAGCCTAAGCTGCTGTTCGATTGGGGCTATGCCACCATCGATGCCGATATCAACTGGGTTGAGGCCGACCAGAAGTGGCACATGATGATTAAGAAAGAAGGTGGTAAGGCCGGTTTGTTTACCGCTACAGCACCAAAGCTGACTGGACCATGGAGCGAGCCGGTAGAGGACGATTACGTGAACTTTGAGGGCAACAAGGCTTGTGAGGGTGTTAGCGCCTTCCAGTTGCCTGGACAGAAAACCTGGGTGATTGCCTACATCGAGTACTCGTCGAACCCACGTAACTACCGTCTGTGCCTGGCCGACGAGTACATGCGCAACTTCCACTCACCCCGTAATATCGAGGGTGTGAAAGCGCCACAGCACGGATCGTTTATGCGCCTGACTAAGAAGGAGTACAAACGACTGGAGAAACTGTTGAAGTAATCGTTGTTATCCGAATACAAAACGCAACGAGGCGTACAGCTGGATAGCAAAGAAATAGATGATAATCAGGGAAGAGCCCTGACGTAAACCATAGGAGAGGATGTCGAGCACATCTTCTCCTTTTTGTTTGTTGCCCGAGATAATGCCATACACCACCGAGAACAGTGTAATGCCAAAGCAGATGATAGGCACCAGACCACGACTGAATGCCGATGGGAACAGATGGCCGCTGAACGACAGAAGTATGGCATGGGGCATCAGGGTAAGCATGGAGATAACCAAGGCGTAGAGCACCACAAAAACGATGGCTACACGCAGTGCCAGACGGTTACGGAACGATGCCTCGCCCCTGGCGGTGAAATGCCGCAACACCCCACTCTGCTTTAAGCTACCGCCAGCAATGAGTGCTAACAGTAGCCAAGCCAGCAGTGGATTGGCAATGATGTTGGAGAACCCGCCAAAAAACCAGCGTATGCCCTCGGATGAGAGCATAGAGCGTACACCCTCGATACGGGCTGCGGAGAGCAACCACGACACGATGACCAGCACACACTCGGCCACCAACAACCCCATGCATACACGACTACTCTTCATCGGCTTCGAGATTATCGATATCCAGAATACGCAGCTCTAAAGCACGTACCACCAAACGGGTGGCGTTGATACCGCTGGCACCCTCGGGGAACAGCTTCTGAATCAACTCGTTCTGACGCTTTTCCAGGCTCTTCACGCCAAAAGGCATGCCGCGCAGGTTGGTAATCTGCTCCTTGGTAAAACCTAAGGCTAGATGGCGCAGGAATCGCTCGTCGTACTCGTCTATCTCGTAGTTTACCAGGGCCTCCTGCTTAACCAGTTCGCCACTAACGGCACGCTTAAAGCGCTCTACAATCTTTTCGAGGATAGGCTCGTTGAACACCAGCTGTTTGCCATCCATCACGGCCGATACATCGCGACGTGTGAGCAGCTCGCCTGTCTTCAGGATGATACCATCGGCACCAGCATCGAGCACATCAACCCACAGCTTCTCGTTCAGTATCTCACCAGTAAAAATCAGCACCTTTACATCGGGATGTACCTCCTTGGTGTGGCGGCAGATTTCTACACCTACGGTAGTAGAACCACCCAGACCCAAATCGAGCAGCACCAGGTCGGGCTTCTGCTGCTTGATGAGGCGCCAGTAGGCCTGCTCGTTCTCGGCTGTTCCAATCACTTCGGCCTCGGGAATATCACTCTTCACGATGCCAAGGGTGCCCTTAAGCTCCAGGGGCACATCTTCTACTATTATTACTTTGAAGTTTTCCATACGCTTGGTAATGTTATAATCATATTTGTTGTATTGTCTTGTATAGTGGCATAGATACCGCAGCCACGGCGGTTGGTGGCTTCACCAAGGTCGCGTACTATCTGGCGGCACAGCAGGTAAGGCAGATGATCCTTCGAGGGCGTGAACAGATCGGCAGCCTGACTCTCGGTAAGCTTGAGTTGAGGCATGGGCACACGCACCTCGATATAACCGCCATCGCGTGGCGTATATTCGGGCTGCAGCTTGGCACCGGCCTGTTTGCGCAGGATATCAAAGAGATAGCGCACCAAAGTTTCGTCGCCTAGGATACTATGATGCAACGGCTTGAGATGCAAGCGGGTGCGCTCGGTTTGGCGTAAGGCCTGCTGCGACAGAACACCGTAAAGCTCACGGTAATAGGTGGTTACCTCGCCTAACGATTCCATGTCGCCCGTATCAAGCAGCTGCTGGATGCGCGAGGGATAGTACATGGTTTCGTGCTTAAGAGCCGACAAGCAGTTGTCGAGTACGGCATTCGATACATGCAGGTTGCTATCGTCAAGCTCGGCACGGCGCAACTCATCGTCGAGCAGTTCCAGATCGGTAATACGCTGCTGTTCGCGTAAGAACCTGTCATACAGGCGGTGACGGTAATACAGCAGGTAATAAGCGGGCACGATGGATATCATCAGCAGTATCAGCAGGATGATAGCTATCGTTTTGTTGGTTTGCGACTGCTGCATGTTTCTACAGTAATCGCCCAATGTATTATCGGCCGACATCTCCTTAAACAGCTGTGTGTAGATGCGGTTGTTGTAGCTGTAAAGCTGCCACTCGTGCAGTGCCAGGGCTGCCACAGCACTCTCGTTACGGATGTCGAGAATGATGTGATAGTTGGTGTTGAGGCTATCGTGGAACCACTTGATTTCGGGTGGCATGAGCGATGGGTTACCCATCCGTCGCATCAGGTATCTACCACGTGGCACTTGCTGACGGTAATGCAGGTTCAGGTAGTATCTACAGGTATCGGCAAAGCGCAGTGTACGCTCGTAATTGCCGTTGATATTGCTGAAGTAAGCCGAATCGGAATAGATACTGGCCATACCTAAGGCGTCAATCTCAGGCTGCTGGGCCATCATCTGCATGGGCAGCATCGACAGCAGCACAATAATCAGTCGGGCTATGCCGCGTGGCAGTCTGAAGAACAGTCGTGAGCCCTTGCCCAAACTGCTGGTAGCACCAATTTTGCACACAGAGAATATCTGACTGATCTTACGGTACTTCTCGATGATACCCTTACAGTTAAGCAATCCAAAGCCATGACCTTCGACTATTTTATGATCGAAGAGATGATCAAGCTGCTCCTGAGTCATACCCATACCGGTATCCTCAACAGCTATCTCAACATAATCATTGGTTTGTGTAGCTGATACATTCACCCTACCCTCACGGTCGGTAAACTTACGGGCGTTATCGGCCAGGGTGTTCAGCATAAACAGTGTCAGCACGCGGTCGGCCTTTACAACGGCCTCTGTGGACTCTACGTTCAGTTCTACGCCCTTCATTTGGAACGAGGTGCGCCCCTTAAGCAGCACATCAAACAAAGGCTGTAACGGGAAACTCTCGATGTGTAGACTGAGTTCGCCCTGGCGTAGCTGTATCCAGTACGTCAGCACATCGTTGTAAGAGTTAATCTGATTGATGAGCTCACGGATATAAGTTAATCGTTCCTCGCGGTTAGAACTATCAGTTTCCAGCCTAGAAACCTCGTGGATGATGCGATCGATGAATGGTGTGGTATTGCATACCAACGACACCTTAGCGCGCTGCTCCAGGTTGCGGCGCTCGTTGTTCTCAACCTGCAACAGCTGGGCAGCCAGTTGCTCGTTCTTTTGCTCAAACAGGTTATCGGGCTCATCAGGCTGCGATTTCTTCTTGTTCAGGTAGTTAAACAGCCACAACGAGAATAACAGCAGGATGATGGCCGCTACAACGAGTATGAGCATCAGGTTAAGCTGTGTAAGCTGTCGTTCGTACTGGTAGGCACGGGCCTCAAGCTGACGGTCCTGACGGGTAGTCTCCTGCAGGTCGAGGTACAAATTGCGGTTCTCGTCGCTCTGCTGCTTATCATCAATGGCAGCGTAAGCCACACTGAGCTGTTCGCGGATAGATGCCACCAGGTCAGGAGCCTGATTGATGATGGAATCCGACAGAGCCTGCTCCAGATTAAAAAGTGCCGAACGGTAGTCGCCTATCTGTCGGAAACACGATGCCAGCGTACGGTAGGCACCGGCTATCTGGTACACATCGCCATAGCGCTCAAAGATATTCAAGGCATTCTCGGCCAGGAAGCCTGGCAGTACCTCCTCTTCTACCCCTAAGGGATTGATAAACTTGAAAGCAGGCAGGTTATCGTCGATCAGTTGACGACGATATGTGGGATCCATCAGATGCTCTGAAAGGGCCTCGAGGGCATTGGCGGCAAAATATGGGTAATCGCCTTTACGTGCCGTGAGGAAGCAGCGCATCAGCTTATCGAACTCCTCTTGGTTAATCTCCTGTTGGGTTCCCTGCGTGATAATACCACCGGCACCGATGTTATACAGATAGTTGAGGTATTGTGCTGTATCGCGCTGTACTTCTTCGGGATTGATGGCATTAAGTGCATCAATCGACTGCTGCTCGAGTCCTACATAATAATAGTAGGTAGAGTTTACGATGGCATATTCGGTTTCGGCATACAGCAGCAAACGTTCATCGCGCTCGGTAAGCTGGTTGCGCTCTTCGTTGATACGCTGCATGGTACGGTCGGCCATCTCACGGAACTCGTGGAAAGCACGGTTGTTGGAGCGGCGCTGACAAAGGCGCATCTGCTGAACGTAAGCTATCAGGTGCTGCAGCTGGTTATCGGTTGTTTCGATAACATCGTTTAATTGCTGTTCGGCATCATTGTAACGCATACGTACAATGTTGACGAAAGCCATATTGTTGAGAGCCTCTGCACGACCAGCTGGATAATTGGCTGCCAGTTCGTACGAACGGCGTGCAATGGCTTCGGTAGAGTCGAGATTACGATAGTGATAGGCATAGGATTGAGAATTCAGCTTGTCGACCGCTTGCCTATCAGGGCGTGCACAAGCTGAGATCAAGATGGTTGATAATATGAATAGCCAGAATTTCATGTTAGTTAAAAAACGAATCCCCCTCGCTCACTTTTTCGGAGCGAGAGGGATGATATTGTATTAAGCACGGGCCTTAGCGATGTAACCGAGTGCCTCTTTGCACTTATCGGTAACATACTGCCAATCGCCGGCCTTAACCTTATCGCTTGGGAAGAGCTTTGAGCCCATTCCAACGCAGTAAACACCTGCCTTGAACCACTTAGTGAGGTTCTCCTCCTCAGGAGCAACACCACCAGTAACCATGATCTTCGACCAAGGCATTGGAGCCTTCAGACCCTTAACCATGTTAGGACCTACTACATCGCCAGGGAATACCTTGGTGAGGTCGCAACCCAACTCCTGAGCCTTACCAATCTCGCTAACGGTCATACAGCCTGGGCAGTATGGAACCAGACGACGATTACATACAGGCGCAATCTCGGGGTTGAACAGAGGACCTACAACGAAGCAGGCACCCAGCTGCAGGTACATAGCTGCTGTGGGGGCATCAACAACTGAACCGATACCCAGAGCCAGCTCAGGGCACTCCTTATCGGCCCACTTTACCAACTCGCCAAATACCTCCTGAGCAAAGTCGCCACGGTTAGTGAACTCGAAAGCACGAACACCACCCTCGTAGCAAGCCTTTACTACATTCTTACAAACTTCGACGTCCTTGTTATAGAAAACAGGAACCATAGGTGCTGCGGCAATCTTTGCCATCACCTGCAATTTATCAAACTTTGCCATAATTGTCAATCTTCAATTTTCAATTTACAATTAACGCTGTACACGTCCATTGGCATTACCACCAGCCAAACTCTCAACCTCGTCAACTGATACCAGATTGAAGTCGCCATTGATAGTGTGCTTCAGAGCCGAAGCAGCAACAGCAAACTCGAGAGCCTCGCCCTGAGTAGCCTTGGTGAGCAGACCATGAATCAAACCACCTGAGAAAGAGTCGCCACCACCAACACGGTCGATGATTGGATTAATCTCGTAGCGCTTGCTCTGGTAGAACTCCTTACCATTATAGATAAGAGCCTTCCAACCATTGAAGGTTGCGCTGTAGCTCTCGCGGAGTGTAGAAACAACATACTTGAAACCAAACTCCTGCATCATCTGCTTGAAGATGCCCTCGTAACCGGCTGCATCAGTCTGACCACCCTCTACATCAGCATCGGGCTTGAATCCGAGACAAAGCTCAGCATCCTCTTCGTTACCAATACAAACATCAACATATTTCATCAATGGGCGCATGATTGAAATGGCCTTCTCGCTGGTCCACAGCTTCTTACGGAAGTTCAGGTCAACTGATACTGTTACACCATGGCGCTTTGCAGCCTCACAAGCCAGCTTGGTGAGCTCGGCAGCCTTATCGCTGATAGCTGGGGTGATACCACTCCAGTGGAACCAGGCAGCACCCTCCATGATAGCGTCGAAATCGAAATCTGAAGGATCGGCCTCGGCGATTGATGAATGAGCACGGTCGTAAATAACCTTTGATGGACGCATTGAAGCACCTGTCTCAGCATAGTACAAACCTACACGGTCGCCACCACGAGCAACGAACTGGGTGTTTACACCATAACGACGAAGTGCGTTAACTGCAATCTGTCCGATTTCGTGCTTAGGCAACTTAGATACGAAGTAAGCCTCGTGACCGTAGTTGGCCACCGAAATTGCTACGTTAGCCTCACCACCACCAGGGATGATGCGGAATGACTCACTCTGAATGAAACGGTCGTTGCCCTGAGGCGAGAGGCGAAGCATAATTTCGCCCAAAGTTACAATTTTTGCCATTGCTTTGTTTGATTTTTTTGATATATTTTCAACTTATTTTGTTCGTTTGTGAGGCAAAGATAGGAAGTTTTTTTGAGCCACGCAAATTTTTAGCAGGTTTTGTGCTAAAAAACTTACGGAAACGATTTCGAAGCAAATAAATGACTAAGAAATTTGGAAAATCAGAAATTATTTGTACCTTTGCACAAAAATCTGAGATTATGGCAAAGGAGAATATTACGATTAAGGATATTGCTGCACGCGCAGGTGTATCGACAGGTACCGTTGACCGTGTGCTTCACAATCGTCCTAATGTGTCTAAAGCAGCATTGGAAAAGGTAAACAAAGCCCTGGAGGAAATGGACTACCGTCCCAATATGTATGCCTCGGCTTTGGCATATAATAAGGAATATACATTTTATTGTGTATTGCCTAAACACGAACAGGAAGCTTACTGGGATGAGATCGAAGAAGGTGCAATGGCTTGTACCGAATTCCGTCGCGACTTTGGTAGCAAGCTCAAGTTCATTTATTATGAGCGATTCAATCCACCTGCATTCACCAAGATGGTTCGCGAATTATTTACCGCCAAGATTGATGGCGTGATTATCGTACCAGCCACATTGGAGCAGACTGCCCGTTTTACCGAAAAACTAATCGAAAGAAATATCCCCTATGTGCTGCTCGACTCGTATATGCCTGATTTGAAACCACTGTCGTTCTTCGGTCAGGATTCGTTTGCCAGTGGCTATTTCGCAGCTAAGATGCTGATGCTGATTGCCAATAAGGAAAAGGAGATTGCCCTGATGAAGCAGACACGCGATGGTATCGTGGGTTCTAAGCAGCAGGCTAACCGTGAGACAGGGTTCCGCCATTATATGGTCGATCACTTCCCTAAGATTAAGATTACCGAAGTGGATCTGCCTCTGGATGAGGATCACAAGGATTATGATGGCATCCTCGAGAAGTTCTTCTCTACCCACCCTCACGTACACCATTGTATCACCTTTAACTCGAAGGCCCATATCGTGGGTGAGTTCCTGCAGAAGAGCAACCGCCGCAATGTACAGATTATGGGATATGATATGGTGGCCAAGAACGAGGAGTGTGTACGTAAAGGAAGCATTTCGTTCCTGATAGCCCAGCATGCTTACCAGCAGGGATATGCTAGTGTTGATGCACTGTTTAACGCTATCGTGATGAAGCGTGCCGTGAATCCCGTGAATTACATGCCTATCGAGATCCTGACCAAGGAAAACGTAGATTTCTATCGTAGAACAGCAATATAAACTAAAACAAAACAGTAAATAAAAGAATGAAACAAGCTACATTTTTAAAGATTAACCCTGCCGATTCGGTAGTGGTTTGTTTGCAGCCCAAAAAGAAAGGAGAGATTATTGAAGTAGATGGTAAGCAGATTACCGTGAATCAGGATACACCAGCAGGCCATAAGGTACTGATAAAGGACGTGGCAGCTGGTGCCGACATTATCAAATATGGCTATCCCATCGGTCACGCTATGCAGGATCTGAAGGCTGGCGACTGGGTGAACGAGAATAATCTGAAGACCAATCTGGCTGGTACTCTCGAGTATACATATAATCCTGTAAACGAGCAGCTTAATATCAAAAACGACAACCGTAGCTTTAAGGGCTATGTACGTAAGAATGGCGACGTGGGTATCCGTAATGAGATTTGGATTGTGCCCACCGTTGGTTGTGTGAATGGTATTGCCGAACGTCTGGTTAAGGAGTTGAAGAAAGAAACCAACGAGCAGGGTGTGGATGCTATCTATGCCTGGCATCATAACTATGGTTGTTCGCAGTTGTCGGAGGATCATGAGAACACTCGTAAGGTGCTGCGTGATATCTGCTTGCACCCCAATGCTGGTGCCGTATTGGTGCTGAGCTTAGGTTGTGAGAACAATCAGCCCGAGGACTTCATGAAGATGCTGGGCGATTATGATAAGGATCGTATCAAGCTGCTGGTAACCCAGCGTGTCGACGATGAGATGGAGGCTGGTATGGAAATGCTGCGCGAACTATATCAGCTGGCCAGCAAGGATGTGCGTACCGAAGTGCCTGTTAGCAAACTGCGTGTAGGTTTGAAGTGTGGTGGTTCCGACGGATTCTCTGGTATCACCGCTAATCCACTGGTTGGCGAATTCTCTGACTGGCTGGTAGCTCAGGGTGGTACATCGGTTTTGACCGAGGTGCCCGAGATGTTTGGTGCCGAGACTATCCTGATGAATCGTTGTACAACCGAAGAACTGTTTAACCAGACAGTTTCGATGATTAATAACTTCAAGAACTATTTCCTGTCGCATGGTGAACCTGTTGGTGAGAACCCAAGTCCTGGTAACAAGGCTGGTGGTATCTCAACCCTCGAGGATAAGGCGCTGGGATGCACACAGAAGTGTGGTAAAGCCCCTGTGAACGGTGTGATGGAATATGGCGACAGACTGCAGAACCCAGGCTTGAACCTGCTTTCGGCTCCTGGTAATGATTTGGTAGCAGCTACTGCTCTCGCCTCTTGTGGTTGTCATCTGGTATTGTTTACTACTGGTCGCGGTACGCCATTCGGCACATTTGTACCAACCATGAAGATTGCCACCAATCCTGATCTGGCTTCGCGCAAGAAGAACTGGATTGACTTCTCGGCAGGTCAGCTCATCGAGGGTCGTACCATGCAGGAGCTGGTACCTGAGTTTATCGACAAGGTATTGGCTGTGGCAAGTGGCGAGAAAGCCAAGAACGAAGAGAACGATTATCGTGAAATATCAATCTTTAAAAACGGTGTAACACTGTGAAGAAAGGAATCATCGCATTATCACCCATCGTGGTGTTTATCTTATTCTACTTAGTCACCAGCATCATTGCTGGTGACTTTTACAAGATTCCCATTACTGTAGCCTTTATGGTTTCGAGCATCTACGCCATTACTGTATTTACCGGTAGGCCACTGATGCACCGAATCAACAGCTATAGTCGTGGAGCCGCCACCGAACAGATGATGCTGATGATTTGGATATTTGTGTTAGCAGGTGCCTTTGCGCATTCTGCCAAGCAGATGGGTAGTATCGATGCTACCGTAAACTTGGCATTAAGTCTGCTACCACCACAGATGATATTTGCGGGTATGTTTCTGGCAGCCTGCTTTATCTCGCTTTCTATCGGAACAAGCGTGGGTACTATTGCAGCCCTGACACCCATTGCCGTAGGTCTGGCCCAGGAAACAGGGGCCGACTTGGCTATGATGACCGCTATTATTGTGGGTGGTTCGTTCTTTGGCGATAATTTGTCGTTTATCTCCGATACCACTATTATGGCCACCCAAACGCAAGGATGCCGGTTGAGCGATAAGTTCAGGGTTAATGCATTTATTGTGATGCCTGCTGCATTGGTGATACTGGTTGTATATTATTTCCTTGGTCAGGATACCATTGCTCCACAGCAGATTCCGGCTGTTGAATGGGTAAAGGTAATACCTTACTTAACGGTGCTTGTAACGGCTGTATGCGGCATGAACGTGATGGCTGTATTAACTATAGGTATCGTGCTGTGTGGTATCATTGGCATGTTTACAGGTTCTTTCGATATCTATGGATGGTTTGGCGCCATGGGCGACGGTATCATGTCGATGGGCGAGCTGATTATTGTAACGATGATGGCAGGCGGTATGCTTGAGCTGATTAAACAGCAAGGCGGTATCGACTTTATCATTAATATGCTTACACGTCGTGTTAGCAGTAAGCGCGGTGCTGAACTGAGTATTGCCACACTGGTATCGCTGGTAGATGTTTGTACTGCTAATAACACGGTTGCCATCTTGACTGTAGGCGATATCGCCAAACAAATTGGCGATCGCTATGGTGTAGATAATAAGAAGTGTGCCTCGATATTAGACACATTCTCATGTACGGTTCAGGGGTTGATACCTTATGGTGCTCAGTTGCTGATTGCAGCTGGTTTGGCATCGGTTAATCCTGTTGCCATCCTACCCTATCTTTACTACCCATTTGCACTGGGTATTGTAGCCATTCTATCTATCTTACTGCGTTATCCCAAAAGATACTCATGAATATTATTCAGCGAAACTTTTTCAGACTACTTCGATGTGGTGCTTTCCAGACAACTGAGGTGCTGGAGCCGATGTCGGTACATAAATGGAACAAACTGTATCAGCTTGCCACTGTGCATAGTGTTCAGTCGTATGTATATCAAGGTCTTAAGAGCTGTCAGGATCAGTTCGCTCTTCATTTAACCGATGCGCAGTGGAAACAATGGCTTACGGCTAAAGAGAACGATGAGGATAACGACGAAGATGAACTGTTGCGCCCCGATAAGTTGACTAATCCTTTGCTGAACCGACAGCTGCAGAATATTCTCGACGATGAACAGTCGGATATTAATACGCGTAGAATGTTAATCCGTATTATCAGTATAGCACGAAGAATCTTGAACGAGGGTCTGCCTTTGAAACTGCTGATTGAATTAGGTTTGACGCTTCGTGCAAACAATAGCAAAGCGGATTACGAGGTGTTGGGTAGCTGGCTGAAGAAATTGCATTTTGAGCAGATGGCACAGCTTGAGGCTACACTGCTGATGGATTTGTTTGGTTTGGAAGCAAAGGATATTCCTTTTGCCGAAAGTGATGCCGACCGCAAAACAATTGTTGTAGCAAAGGAACTGGCCGAATATACTAATATCCGTCAGGACTTTTATTTCTCACAAGGCTCGGATAGTATTTTTGTACACACCAGCAACGGCGGTGCCTTGATTAATCATATCAAGCGCTCTGCCCGTTATATGCGTTTCATACCTTCAGAGGCATTTACCAATTTCTTTGCATCATTTGCCCATTCGCTTACGCATATCGAAGAATGATACATTCTTCCCTACATGGCGTATGTGATTGAACCTGATTTCGCGCAATCCATGATTGCCCATGAATCGGCTTTTATCCACGCTTCCACGGATACCTACAATGCGTCCATGACTGGTGTATTGCCACATGGTGATATCGCGTCCGTCGGCCAATACGGGCTCTTCTTCGGTGTACATCGCAATCATCAGCTTGTAATCATTAATCTTGCCTACAAGATGCTTATTGTAGAAGTTGCGGAACGTATATATCAGTGGTTGCTGATGATAGGCTTCTTCGATTAAATCCAGAAAAGCATACAGCGAATCGCAGAATTCCTCAGATGATAGTCCGCCTGTGGTCTCAACATCAATCATCGGTATCAGGTCCTGTTCGCCTGGTCGGCATTGTGTCATAAAGTTTTCAAGCTGAGTCAATACAGGCGTTTTAGGACGGAAGAAGTGATAGGAACCAACTTTCAGTCCGTGGCGATGAGCTAAGTCGATATTGCGCTCGTATTGGGCATCTATGCGGTCGCCGCCCTCGGTAGCTTTCAGATACACATAAGCCATCTTGGTGTTCTCGCCTACTGTCTCCCAGAATACTTCGCCCTGGTAATGCGACAGGTCGATACCATGCACATGGCTGCACGTATCCTCGCATTGTAAGAATGGATCGTAATTAGGATCGGTAAGCAAACGTGGATCAGGACGGTATTGGGCTACCGCACGTTTCTTTGTTTTCTTACCTTTTTTATGCTTGCTCACCACTCTCTGTGTTCTGTGCTTAGAGTGGTGTTTGTTGTATCTTGAACGTTGAGCAAATCCGTCGTTGGCGCCGAGCATTAACATGCATAATGTCAGCAATATATATAGTTTCTTCATTATAATCCTTGTTTTGCGATGCAAAGATACTAAAAAAACAAATAAAAATGTAGGATATTACATATTTCTTTGTAACTTTGCCGCAAAATTTGATTATATGCATAAGACTATTATAGGACTTTTAGGGATAGCGTTACTATGCTCGTGTAATAAAAAAGACGATCCGGAACCTACACCTGAACCAACGGTTTACGACCGAACTGTACTTGTATATATGTCAGGCGAGAACGACCTGACAACAAGCGGCTTTATGGCTGATGATTTGCTGGAGATGGACGAGGGCTCGTATCAGTTGAACGATAACCAGCATCTGATTGTATTTATCGATTCGGTAGGAACAACCAATCCGCCACATATTATTGAGATTGCAAAAGGTAAAAGAAAGGTGCTGTATCAATATGACAGCGAATTTGCTGCCAGCGATCCCAGTAAATTCCGTGAAGTAATACAATGGACGATAGACAACTATCCGTCGAAGGATTATGGCTTGGTACTCTGGGGCCATGCTACAGGATGGGCAGTAGATGCCGATTCTGTTGCCAATGTTCAGCGAACCAGAGCCTATGGTTACGATTACGGATATGATTCGTATATCGGTAGAAAGGCCATGAATATTACGCAGATGGCTAAAGCGCTCGAGGATATGCCAAAGTTTAAGTATATCTTTGCCGACTGCTGTTGCTTTATGTGTGTAGAGAGTGCCTACGAACTCCGTAATGCAGCTGATTATCTGATTGGTTCGCCTGCCGAGATTCCTGGCGCTGGTGCACCATATGATAGGATCATGTCGTCGCTTTTCTCTAACTCAAATTCTTTCTATCAGAATATCTGCGATATATATTACGATTTCTATCTTGATGCTTATAATTCAAGTACTTATGATTACTTGAACTTAGATGGATACAGTGTACCTATGTCGGCAGTAAAACTCTCAGAGATGGAATCATTGGCTCAGGCCACAAATCAGATCCTGGCTACCATTTCTTCGGAAATAACCAGTCCTGCGGTATTAGACCTCTCTAAGTTGCCATTCTACTTTGCAAGTACTACTTACACCGATATGAAGGTGATGTACGATATGTCGTCGGTATTCTACAAATATGCTTCAGTAAGTGATTATACCCAATGGTTGACGACATATAATAAGGCTGTGCCCTACTCTCTCGTATCAACCAAATGGCAAACAGTTTATAATACTCTTTATAATAGCTTTGATAGTTTTCCTGATAACAACGCTATGTGGGGAGGCTTGAGCATGTATTTCCCTCAGCAGGGATACGATAATTTTAACTACAAATTCAATACACGCATAAAAAACTACCAATGGTATTATAGCGTGAACTGGAGCAAATACGGCTGGTAGAAAGATTGCTAAAATAGATGTTTTTGCAAAGTACCTGAAGAATTTTTGCGCTTTAGGTACTTTGCATATGAAAAGTACTTAGGAAATATTCTCATGGATTACAACTTTAATCTTCGAAATACGATGACCATCTAACTCCGTAACCTCGAAGGTAAAGTTCTTGTAGTCCAAACGCTCGTGCAGTTCGGGGAAATCACCCTTTATCTCAAGCAGCAGTCCTGCCAGCGAATCTGCATCACCCTCAACATCTTCGAATGTCTCGTCATCGATGTCCAGAATCTTGTAGAAATCGCTTAGCAAGGTCTTTCCCTCGAATATATAGGTGTTGGCATTAATACGTGTGTACGACTTCTCTTCCTCGTCGTACTCGTCATTAATTTCGCCTACAATTTCCTCCAGGATATCCTCGAGCGTAATAATACCGCTAGTACCGCCAAACTCATCTACCACAATAGCAATGTGTACCTTGTTCTCCTGGAAATCGCGCAGCAAATCGTCGATTTTCTTTGTCTCTGGTACAAAATATGGTGGACGTATCAATGACTGCCAACGGAAAGTGGCAGGCTTTGACAGGTGTGGCAGCAAATCCTTGATATAAAGGATACCGCGGATATTATCAATGGTATCCTGATAAACAGGAATACGCGAATAATTATTCTCGATAATACATTTCAATACTTCGGGGAAAGGCAGACTAAAGTCGAGGTCAACCACATCCTGACGACTGGTCATTACCTCTTTGGCAGTTTCATCGCCAAAGCGCACAATACCCTCAAGCATATTCTTTTCGTCCTTCAACTCCTCTTTATCGGTAAGTTCCAGAGCCTGCTCCAGGTCGTCTACGCTCAGTGCACGATTCTCCTTCTGTACCACCTTCTCGGCGATGATACCCGAGCGGATGAGTACCGATGATAATGGATAGAACAACTTGCGCAGCACCATGATGCTACCTGCTACCCTACGGCAGAAAGATAAGGCACGCTGACCTGCATAAACCTTTGGCATAATTTCGCCAAACAGCAACAACAGGAATGTGAGCAATACAGTAATGACTACAAACTGCAGCCAATAGGCACCGCCGAAATCCACTACATGTGCAAAGAAATAGTTGCAGAGCATGATAATGGTTACGTTTACCAGATTGTTAGTAATCAGTATCGTAGCCAGTGTACGCTCCGAATCCTCGCGTAATTGAAGAATATTCTTATCCGAATCGTTCTTCTCGTCGTTCAGCTCATTCAAATCGTTAGGCGACAGTGAGAAGAATGCAATTTCAGAGCCAGAGGCAAAACCGGAAAACAAAAGAAGTAAACCTGCTATTATAATAGCTATCACAGCACCCATGGTTGGTGCTGTGACAGTTACTTCACTCAGGATTTGTTGAAGATAGTCCATTGTCTGATTTTGGTGAAAGCATTTCCATATTATCCGCCCATATCTCGGTGGCATAACGACGCTGACCTTGTTTGTCATCGTACGTAGTATAGCGGATGCGGCCCTCTATATAAAGCTTATCTCCCTTATGTACGTATTTCTCTACAATCTCAGCCAGTCGACGCCAAAGAATTACATTATGCCAATCTGTATGATCGGGCACCTGTGTGCCATTCTGCAGCGTATAACCACGTTCGGTTGTTGCTAATCTGATACGAGCAACTGCTACACCTTGGTCAACATATCTTACTTCGGGGTCTTGGCCAACATTGCCAATAAGCATTACCTTATTCATAATAGGAGCGTTTATATAGATTGATTACTTAGCTTTGCCGAGAAAACGGAACTTAAAGTTCTTACCCTTAGGTGATGGGAACTGACTACGCGAGTCAACACGGTCGCGCAGATAGTCGATCATGCGCTCATAGCACTCCATACCCGAGAATGCCTTTACACGAGCAGCAAACTGGGTGTCGCGATACTGGAACTTACCAGTACCAGGTACTAAAAGAACGCGCTTAAAGTCTAAATATCCTTCGTACCATCCTTCGTTAATCTCATTCAGTCGCATCAAGGTAGGTGTTACCTTCGAAGGTTGTTCGTTCGACTCTGCCGAATGAACAGCTTTCTTATCTTTGAAGTCCTGCATGGTAGCAGCTTCGGTCTTTATAATGATAAAATAAACACGAGGATGAACTTTATATCTTTTGGGATAGAAAACGTCGCTTGATGCATACTCACGAATATCTGCTTCAAGAAGCGGATTCATCTCAATCTCGTCTATCGAACTTAAAAATTCTATAGCCTCGTCTACGGTTGGTACGAGAGTTTCTCGATCAAAATATCTTAAGTATAAATTCATGTTTGTTTTGAAAAAGATGTTGTTTTCCTATAAAGAAGAGCGGAAAACGGGACTCGGACCCGCGACCCCAACCTTGGCAAGGTTGTGCTCTACCAACTGAGCTATTTCCGCAAGAATATCAATTAAAAAATGGTGAAGAGGAGGAGACTCGAACTCCCACGTCGCAATTGACACTACCCCCTCAAAGTAGCGCGTCTACCAATTCCGCCACCTCTCCAACATACGCTGAATAAAAAAGAGTGCCCAGAACAGGACTCGAACCTGCACGCCTTGCGGCACACGCACCTGAAACGTGCGCGTCTACCAATTCCGCCACCTGGGCATTTTGTCATTAAGGCCATTCCTTAACGTCTCTTTTTTGTTCAACAAGTGAGCGGAAAACGGGACTCGGACCCGCGACCCCAACCTTGGCAAGGTTGTGCTCTACCAACTGAGCTATTTCCGCGTTGTTCTCTTTATCAGAGGCATCTCTCTTGATTGCGGGTGCAAAGGTAATGCTTTTTTTTGAACTGACAAACTTTTCAGCGATTTTTTTTTGAAAAAAGTGCCATTTTATCGATTTGTTTACAAAAACAGCACTAATCCATGCGATTTCGGTAGTCTTCGTACCCAAAACTGCGTAAAATCTCTAATTTGCCATTTGCATGCAACATACCTATAGCTGGATGTGAAATTCCGTTAAAAGTGCAAGTTTTTACGGTTGTGTAGTGAATCATATCCTCGAAAATAATTTCTTCACCAACTTTTAATTCGTGATCAAAAAGCCACGAACCCATAAAATCGCCACTCAAACAACTGTTACCTCCCAAACGATAAGTCATAGGTTCGGTAGCTTTTTCCATCTCTACTATCTCGGCACCTCGTACTTCGGGCATGTATGGCATCTCCAAACAGTCGGGCATGTGGCAGGTAAAGCTTACATCAAGAATGGCAGTTTTAATACCTTTGTCTTCTACGATATCTACTACGTGCGATACCAAAGGGCCGGTTTGCCATGCAAAAGCACTACCTGGTTCCAGAATAATCTTCAACCATGGATAGCGTTTCTTAAAGTCGTGTATGATTTTAATAAGCAGTTCTACATCGTAATCTTTGCGAGTCATCAGATGACCGCCACCAAAATTAATCCATTTGAGTTGTGGAAACCACTTGGCAAATTTCTCCTCGATGTGTACCAGTGTGCGTTGGAATACATCTGGTCCGCTTTCGCAGAGTGTGTGACAGTGGAAGCCTTCGATGTCGGCAGGTAACTGCTCGGGTAATTTGTCGGCAGTAATACCAAAACGGGTACCAGGTGCGCATGGATTATATAATAAGGTACTAACCTCGGAGTATTCGGGATTAACACGCAAACCTAATGATGCCGATTTGGCTTGCTCGTGGAATCGCTCATATTGCGAAAGCGAGTTGAATGTGATATGCGATGAACATTTCACAATCTCGGGGAACTCCTCTTCGGTATAGGCTGGCGAGTATGTGTGGGCGGGTGCCTTAAACTCCTCGAATGCCAAACGGGCCTCCGACAGCGAACTTGCTGTGGTGCTGTTAATGTACTCACGGAAAATGGGGAATGTCTTCCAAAGGGCAAAAGCCTTGAAAGCAAGTATAACCTCAATATCGGCTTTCGCCGCAACTTCAGCAATCAAACTGAGGTTACGGCGAAGCTTTGTTTCTTCTATAATATAAATAGGTGTATTCATTATTTCTTTAGTGGAACAGTAAAACTAAAAGTACTACCTTGACCTTCGATAGATTCTACATAACAATCACCGCCATTCTTACGGGCAAAGTCCTGACAGAGTTGGAGTCCAAGTCCCGAACCTTCTTCGCCGCCGGTTCCGTAGGTGGTGTCGCCCTTGCGGAAAATAGAGCCGATACGATCGGCTGCGATACCCACACCATGGTCGGTTACGCTGATCTTTGCGAAATCACCTTCGGCAACCATGCTGATCTCGATGGTAGAATTCTCTGGTGAGAACTTGATGGCATTCGACAGAAAGTTACGCATCACTGTTTTAAGCATATCGTTATCAGCAGTTACAATCAGATTGCTTGCTGATGGCTGAAGAACTAACTTGATGTGCTTGGTTTGTGCAATCATCTCGAATATCTCAACCACACCAGGAATGATATCGTTCAAATCCAGATCCTGAACTACCACGCTCAAACGACCTGTCTGACTCTTAGTCCATTTCAGCAGATTGTCCAGCAGGTCGTGAACATCTTCTGATTCACGATTGGCTTTATCAAGCAGTTCGTAAAGTTCGGCGCCTACGGTTTCGGGCGAAGTTGATGCAACTACCAGATTCAATACCATTCGGATGCTGGCCATTGGCGAACGAAGATCGTGAGCAATTACCGAGTACATCTTATCGCGGTTCGAAAGTGTGGCGCGCAGGTCGCGGTTCTGCTGCTCGATGATACGCTTGGCGGCTACCAGCGAAATCTGCTGCATCACACGCATAACCAGTTCTTCCTTATTAAAAGGCTTGGTCAGAAAGTCGTTAGCACCTACCTGGAATCCATGTACCAGATCCTGAGGTGTATTCAATGCCGTGAGGAAGATAATGGGAATATCCTTTGTCTCTTCGTCTTTCTTCAGGATTACTGCTGTATCAAAACCGCTGATATCGGGCATCATTACATCAAGCAGAATCAGGTCGGGATGTTCCTTCTTGGCCTGCTCAATACATGTGGTGCCGTTATTGGCGGTACATACCTGAAATTTCTCGTTTGTCAGCAATATCTTCAAAAGTAAGACATTACTAACAACGTCGTCTACAATAAGTACTTTGTACTCACTGCGGTTTATTTTGGATTCAAGTGTATCTGCTACGTCCATGCCTGTAGGGTCAGTAATTGTTGATATTAACTTTGCAAAAATAGTGCAATAATTTGAAATAACCAAATTATTACACCATTTTTTTGCGTTTTAGGGCGAATATAGGCCTTTTAGGCCCCTATTCTACCTATATTCTGACCAAGATTTGATACCAATTTCGTTCAGTTTAATGCTACAGAATGCATGGATAAATGCACTTGCCAGTCGACTGTTGGTAATCAGTGGTACGTTCAGATCGATGGCTGCACGACGAATCTTGTAGCCGTTGGTAAGCTCATGGGTAGTAAGATTCTTAGGAATGTTCACTACCATGTCGATCTTGTGCTCATGCAGCAGATCGAGTGCCTGTGGCTGGGCGTTGTCAGATGGCCAGTGTACCAGTGTGTTGGCAATGCCGTTGTCGGTAAGGTACTTTGAGGTACCGCCTGTAGCATACAGCTCGTAGCCGTTTTCAACCAGCTGTCGGGCGGCATCCAGCATCTCTGCCTTCTGCTTGGCCGAACCTGTTGAGAGCAGAACTGTCTTCTTTGGAATGCGATGACCAACGCTGAGCATAGCCTTGAGCAGTGCAGTGTTGGTGTTATCACCGATACAGCCTACCTCACCGGTAGATGCCATATCTACACCCAGTACGGGGTCGGCCTTCTGCAGACGGTTAAAGCTGAACTGCGAAGCCTTGATACCTACATAGTCGAGGTCGAACAGGTTTTTCTTGGGCTTCTCTACAGGCAGACCGAGCATAACCTTAGTGGCCAGATCGATGAGGTTCAGCTTGAGCACCTTGCTTACGAATGGGAAACTACGCGATGCGCGCAGGTTACACTCGATAACCAGGATGTCGTTCTCGCGAGCCATATACTGGATGTTGAACGGACCATTGATGTGCAGGGCCTTGGCAATCTGGCGTGAGATACGCTTGATACGGCGAACGGTCTCAACATACAGTTTCTGTGGTGGGAACTGGATGGTAGCGTCGCCTGAGTGTACACCGGCAAACTCGATATGTTCGCTGATGGCGTAGGCCATAATCTCACCGTCCTTAGCCACGGCATCCATCTCGATTTCCTTGGCGTTCTCGATGAATTTCGAAACCACTACAGGGTGATCCTCTGATACGTTGGCTGCCAGCTGCAGGAACTTCTCAAGCTCCTCCTTGTTTGAACAAACGTTCATGGCAGCACCCGAGAGTACGTATGATGGACGAACCAGTACAGGGAATCCTACACGGTCAACAAAGTTGTCGATATCCTCCATCGATGTGAGTGCGCTCCACTCTGGCTGGTTTACACCAATCTCGTTCAGCATCTGCGAGAACTTGGCGCGGTCCTCGGCGCCATCGATATCAACGGCCTGTGTACCGAGAATGTTCACGTGCTGCTCATCCAGATATACTGCCAGGTTGTTAGGAATCTGACCACCGGTAGATACAATCACACCGTGAGGCTGTTCCATATCGATGATATCCAATACACGCTCGAATGTAAGCTCGTCGAAGTACAGACGATCACACATGTCGTAGTCGGTAGATACCGTCTCGGGGTTGTAGTTAATCATCACGCTGCGCCAGCCTTCCTTGCGGATAGTGTTCAGAGCCTGAACACCGCACCAGTCGAACTCTACCGACGAACCGATGCGATAAGCACCTGAACCAAGTACGATGATACTCTTTTTGTCGTTCTCAAACTGTATGTCGCTGGCTACACCGCTGTAGGTTACATACAGATAGTTAGTTTGCGCGGGGTATTCGGCAGCCAAAGTGTCGATCTGCTTTACTACAGGCAGGATACCGAACTGCTTACGACGGTTGCGAACCAGCAACGAGGCTTCGTGCATGTTGCGGCTCTCGCCCTCCAAACCAATAGCGCGGGCAATCTGGAAATCGGTAAATCCGTAAACTTTAGCCTGGCGCAGCAGGTCCTTCTCGATGGTGTTGATATTCTGTTTCTTCAGCTGCTCGTCGATGTCGATAATGTGCTTCAGTTTCTGCAGGAACCACTTGTCAATCTTGGTCAGTTCGTGAATACGATCGATATCGTACTGCTTGTCGTGCATGGCCTTCGAGATGACGAAGATACGCTTATCGGTTGGCTCGCGCAGGGCAGCATCGATATCGTTAATCTTCAGTTCTTTGTTCTCTACAAATCCGTGCATGCCCTGACCAATCATACGCAAGCCCTTCTGGATAGCCTCCTCAAAGTTGCGACCGATGGCCATTACCTCGCCTACCGACTTCATCGATGAACCGAGCTCCTTATCTACACCATGGAACTTTGAGAGGTCCCAACGTGGAATCTTACAAACCACGTAGTCGAGAGCAGGCTCGAAGAAAGCACTTGTTGTCTTGGTAACCGAGTTCTTCAGCTCGAACAGTCCGTAGCCCATACCTAATTTGGCAGCTACGAAAGCCAAGGGATAACCAGTGGCCTTTGATGCCAGTGCTGATGAACGGCTCAAGCGGGCATTTACCTCAATTACACGATAGTCTTCCGACTGTGGGTCGAAAGCATATTGTACGTTACACTCACCTACGATACCGATGTGACGGATAATCTTGATGGCCAGTGCACGCAGCTTATGATATTCTGAGTTGGTCAGAGTCTGTGAAGGAGCGATAACGATCGACTCACCTGTGTGGATTCCCAGGGGGTCGAAGTTCTCCATGTTACATACGGTGATACAGTTATCGTATTTATCGCGTACTACTTCGTACTCAATTTCCTTCCATCCCTTCAGCGATTTCTCAACCAGCACCTGTGGCGAGAAGGCAAAGGCTTTCTCGGCCAGCTTGTTGAGCTCCTCTTCGTTGTCGCAGAAACCAGAACCCAGACCGCCGAGTGCGTATGCTGCACGCAGGATAACTGGATAGCCCAGTGCCTTAGCGGCCTTACGTGCGCTCTCGATATCAGAGCAAGCCTCGCTCTTGATGGTCTTTACGCCAATCTCGTCGAGCTTCTTTACAAACAGCTCGCGGTCCTCGGTATCCATGATAGCCTGTACAGGTGTACCCAGTACCTTTACGCCATACTTCTCCAGTACGCCGCTCTGGTAAAGCTCAACACCGCAGTTCAGAGCAGTCTGACCACCGAATGCCAGCAGGATGCCATCGGGGCGCTCCTTCTCGATTACTCGCTCTACGAAATAAGGCTGAACAGGCAGGAAGTAAATCTCGTCGGCTACACCCTCTGATGTCTGCACGGTGGCGATGTTAGGGTTAATCAAAACTGTTTTTACACCCTCTTCGCGCAGTGCTTTCAGAGCCTGCGAACCACTATAGTCAAACTCTCCGGCCTCGCCTATCTTCAATGCGCCGCTACCCAGCAACAGCACTTTCTTTATATTATTATCTTTCATAATGTCTCAATAAAACGGTCAAACATAAATTCTGTGTCAACGGGGCCTGAGCAAGCCTCGGGGTGGAACTGGCTCGAGAACCAGGGCAATGAGAGATGACGGATACCCTCGTTCGAACCGTCGTTCATGTTTACAAACAGCTCGCGCCAGTCGTTACCCAGTGTGGCAGCATCTACAGCGTAGCCGTGGTTCTGTGATGTAACGTAGCAGCGGTTGGTGCCTACCTCGCGAACTGGCTGGTTGTGCGAACGGTGTCCGTACTTCAGCTTGTAGATGGTTGCGCCGCCGGCCTTAGCCAGCAACTGGTTACCCATACAGATACCGCAGATAGGCTTGCGCGATGCCGACATCTGTTTTTTCAGAATCTCTACAGCGTCCACGCACATGTCGGGATCGCCAGGACCGTTAGCCAGGAACAGTCCGTCGAACTCCATGTTGGTGTAGTCGTAGTTCCAGGGCACGCGGATTACCTCAACGCCGCGGTTAACCAGGCAGCGGATAATATTGTTCTTTACACCGCAGTCAACCAGCACTACCTTGCGGCCAGCGCCTTCGTTGTAGCGGATAATGTCTTTGCAGCTTACTTTGTCTACCCAGTTGATGCCCTCGTACTCGGCTGTAGGGATGTTGTCGGGCTCGTCGTCAAAAATAATCTGTCCCATCATCACACCGTGCTCGCGCAGTACTTTGGTAAGTTCGCGTGTGTCGATGCCTGTAATGCCGGGTACACCCTCGCGCTTCAGCCAGTCGGCCAAGCTCTCGGTGGCATTCCAATGTGAGTACTGCTCGCTGTAGTCGCTCACGATGATGGCCGAAGCATAAATCTTGTCGCTCTCCATAAAGGTTGCCAGTCCATTATTTTCAATGCTGAATGGTGGTACTCCGTAGTTACCTACCAGCGGATAGGTAAGTGTCATCAACTGTCCGGCATAGCTGGGGTCGGTAAGGCTCTCGGGATAACCCATCATAGCCGTATTAAATACCACCTCACCAGCTACGGGTTTCTCGCTACCGAAACTCTTGCCGTGAAATTTAGTTCCGTCCGAAAGGACCAGTGTTACATCTCTCATATTCTTTCCTTATAATCTAAATATATTCTTTATAAAAAAGGCGAAACGTTTAAAAACGAATCGCCTCAAATATCATTCAACTGTCACCGATTTTGCTAAGTTTCTTGGCTGGTCAACGTTCTTACCTTTGCAAACGGCAACGTGATAAGCCAACAACTGCAGAGGAATCGTTGCAACCAGCGGTTCCAAACACTCAAGCACGTCGGGAAGTTCAATCACCTCGTCGGCAATTTTCGCAATGGTGTCGTCGCCCTTCGATACGAGCGCAATCACCCTACCCTGACGGGCTTTTATCTCCTGAATGTTCGACAGCACCTTCTCGTACATCGCGTTATGGGTGGCGATAACCACTACAGGCATGTCGGAGTCGATCAGGGCGATAGGTCCGTGTTTCATCTCGGCTGCGGGATAACCCTCAGCGTGGATGTACGAAATTTCTTTCAGTTTCAAGGCGCCTTCGAGTGCTACCGGATACGAGAATCCGCGACCCAGATACAGGAAGTTGTGTGCATAGGTAAACGTGCGGGCCAGGTCGGCTACCTTATCGTTTGTCTGCAGCACCTCGCGAATCTTCATAGGTATCTCGCTCAGACCTTTTACTATCTTCAGATATTCATCGCGCTTAACGGTTCCCTTTGCCTCCGAGAGTGCCAGGGCTATCATCGTGAGCACGGTTACCTGTCCGGTAAATGCCTTGGTTGATGCCACGCCAATCTCAGGACCTACGTGGATGTAAGTACCTGTATCGGTAGCACGGGGGATTGACGAACCGATGGCGTTACATACACCATATATAAATGCGCCTTTTTCTTTTGCTAACTGTACGGCTGCCAGTGTATCGGCGGTCTCACCGCTCTGACTGATGGCGATTACTACGTCGCCTTTGCCTACTACTGGGTTGCGATAGCGGAACTCAGAAGCGTATTCTACTTCTACAGGAATACGGCACAGACTCTCGATAATCTGCTTACCAATCAAACCGGCGTGCCATGAAGTACCGCAAGCTACGATTACTACGCGCTTGGCGTCGAGCAGCTGGCGGCGGTAGTCGATCAGTGCCGAAAGAGTTACATGGTCGGCCTCTACATTTACACGTCCACGCATGCAGTTGGTCAGGCACTCAGGCTGCTCAAAAATCTCCTTCAGCATGAAGTGTGGGTAACCACCCTTCTCAATCTGGCCCAAGTCGATGTCTACGGTCTTAACGGCCAGCTCCTGATCTTCACCCTGGATATTTACCACGTGCAGATCCTGACCGCGACGGATAACAGCGATGTTACCATCCTCCAGATAAACCACTTTATCGGTATATTCTACGATAGGACTGGCATCTGAACCAAGGAAGAATTCGTCTTCGCCGATACCTACAACCAGCGGACTCTGCTTGCGGGCGCAGATAATCTGGTCGGCATCACGCTTGTCAAGTACGGCGATGGCATAAGCACCAATCACCTGGTACAAGGCTACCTGTACTGCTGTGAGCAGGTCGAGATTCTTATGTTCCTTAATATATTCTATGAGCTGAACCAGCACCTCGGTGTCGGTATCCGATACAAAGTGTACACCCTTCTGCTGCAGTTTCTCCTTCAGCTCGGCGTAGTTCTCGATAATACCGTTGTGGATGATGGCTAAGTTCTTACTTTCTGAATAATGTGGGTGTGCGTTACGCGATGATGGTTCACCATGAGTGGCCCAACGCGTGTGCGCTATACCTATAGTACCACTTACATTCTTGTCGCTGCAGTATTCACAAAGGTTGTCGACTTTTCCTTTCGACTTGTAAACATTCAAGTCGCCATTGTCATTAATCAAAGCTACGCCAGCGCTATCGTAACCACGATATTCCAGACGGCGCAAGCCTTTAATTAGTATGGGATAAGCTTCCTTATTCCCGATGTATCCTACGATTCCACACATATACTGTTTTGTCGTTTTGTCGTCTTTGATTCAAATTCGGCTGCAAAATTACAACAAAAATCTGAATCTACAAACGTTTTGCCCAAAAATATTTCTAAAAACTTACACAAGATAATATAAAACAAAAATCCACCAAGATTCACATCTTGATGGACCTCTGCGGTGCGTACGAGATTCGAACTCGTGACCTCCTGCGTGACAGGCAGGCATTCTAACCTACTGAACTAACGCACCATTACTATGGAACGAATGAAAAAAAACTTTTTAGCGGTGCGTACGAGATTCGAACTCGTGACCTCCTGCGTGACAGGCAGGCATTCTAACCTACTGAACTAACGCACCAAAGAACGCTTTTTCTTATTTGCGGGTGCAAAGGTAGTGATATTTTTGGAACTACCAAAACTTTTTGGCGATTTTTTTGCGATTTAATCGCATTTTTTCTGAAATACGTACTGAATTAGCACAGAATCGCGATATTTTGCTCCATCGAACAGCCAATCGCCTATTTTTGCGCATACTTTGTAACCGGCTTTTTCGAATAGGCAAAGTGATGCTTTATTCTCACAATCCACGTAGGCATAAAGCTGATGAAGATGCAAAATGCGCTGGGCGTAATCGGCCAAAGCCTGTAGCATGGCGGTGCCATATCCCTGTTGGCGATAGCTGTTAAGTACTATCAGTCCCACCTCGGCGCGACAGTTGGCAGGGTCGAAATTCACCAAATCGGCCACACCTACTACCTCGCCTGCCTGGTTCTCAACCATCATACGCACCTGGCGGTCGGTATAGATGTCGTTTTTGCAGTTAGCTACATAGTCGTGCAGCAGGTATCGCGAATATGGTACGTTGGTGTTGCCAACGTTCCAAAGCTCTACGTCGTTTTCTATACGGTATAGCAGATCGAGATCTTCGGGTTCGATAGCGCGCAGTGTAATCTGTTTCATCCTAAATGCAGTTTTTTACGTACGATATCAACTAATGCCAGCGAGGCGCGGAAGTAGATGGCCACTTTAACTGGCAGCGAAAAAAAGAAACTGAGGTGACTGTAGTGCTTGTGGAAGAATATCAGCATGGCCTGATAGAACACATGCACATAGCGGAAATCTGATTTGCTGGTCGACTGACCTTTGTAATGTACAATATCGTAAGGCAGATACCAGTTTTGCCATCCGCCTTGAAGCAGACGATACGACAGGTCGATATCTTCGCCATACATAAAAAAGTCCTCGTCCAGCATGCCTACCTCGTAGATGGCCTTGTGGCGCAGCAGCATAAAGGCGCCGCTCACCACTTCGATCTGTGCAGGCGCATCCCACGACAGGTAGCTCATATAGTAGCGCTTGGTGAAGCCTAACATCTTACGGGCAGCGACAAAAGGTGTGGGAATAGCACGTCTACTTTCGGGTGCCAGGGTGCCATCGGCATTGTGCATTCTTACACCTGCCCCACCCGCCTTAGGGTGCTGGTCCATAAAGTCGATAACACCTTTCAGTGTCTCCTCAGCCACCACGGTGTCGGGGTTCAGCAACAGAATGTACTCACCTTGTGCCTGACGGATAGCTATGTTGTTGGCCTTCGAGAAACCTAAGTTCTCCCTATTATTAATAAGGTGTACCCACGCGTAGTCGCGACTGATTACCTCTACACTATCGTCGTCGCTATGGTTATCTACCACAAACACCTCGCTCTCGATATCCTCGAGAGCGCGCTGTACGCTGTCAAGACATGCCGTAAGGTACGGGCGTACGTTGTAGTTTACGATAATAACCGATAGCTTCATATTTTTCTTTTGGCGGTGATATTATTTATCGTCTTCAACCTCGGCCTCGCAACGGCTCATGGTTGGAAACACAAATGGCAGGCACAGCAAACCGATGATGGCCATATAACCAAAAGTGGTGTTCATATATAAATAATATAAATAGGTATTAGCAACCATGGGTGCCAGTATCATTACCAGGCGCAGGGTGCCCCACTTGCTTAAGGCATTATGCTTTTTGCTTACCAGTTCGGCGTGCACCTTATTAAACTTAAACAGGCGCAAGCCCAGGAACACGCAACCCAGTGTGAGCAGTTCCATAAAGGCGGTCCAGAAAAACTCCGATTGTGTTTCGCCTGTATACAAACCTGCAGTCATGGTATCGGTCTCAAACAGAACTACAATGCCCAGTGCAAACACTACGGCAAAAACCAGAATGGTCATCAAGTGATTTCTTGTTTCTTTCATATCTTCCTATTTTTCTTCAAACAATGTTCGGTTAGTAATCGATCGGCCCAGCGTAACCTCGTCGGCATACTCCAGTTCGTTGCCCACGGCTATGCCTCGGGCTATCACGCTTACTTTTATGCCAGTAGGCGCCAGTTTTCGGTAGATGTAGAAGTTGGTGGTGTCGCCTTCCATAGTTGGACTCAGGGCTAATATCACCTCCTGTACCGTGCCCTCGCCTACGCGCTGTATCAGTGAGTCGATCTCGATGTCGGCAGGACCCATGCCGTCCATGGGCGATATCACACCACCTAATACGTGGTACAGACCATTGAACTGTTGGGTGTTCTCGATGGCCATCACATCCTGTATGTTCTCAACCACGCACACCGTTGTTTGGTCGCGGCGCTGGTCGGCACAGATGGGACAGATGTCGGTATCGCTGATATTGTGGCACACTTTACAGTACTTTACGCCGCACTTCAGCTCGTTTACTGCCGCAGTAAACTGTGTTACGTCGCTATCGTCCTGACGCAGCATCCAGAGTACCAGGCGCAGGGCGGTTTTCCTGCCGATGCCCGGTAGCTTCGAAAACTCCTGTACAGCCTTTTCGAGCAGTTGCGATGGGTATTGTTGTTGTATCATATTTCTGATAGTTCCAGCCAGCGCATGCTCTTCTCGTCGAGTTCGTCGTTAAGCACGGGCAGACGCTTGCTCATTGTTGTTATTTCCTCAACCGATGTGGTGCCACCACAAAGGGCTTCTTCTATCTGTTTCTTCTCAACCTCGAGTGCCTCGATGTCCTTTTCCAACTGCTCCAACTCGCGCTTTTCCTTAAACGTAAGCTTGCGTTTCTGCTGCGGATTGTTGGCGGACTGTTTTGTGGCCTTTTCGGCTTTTTGCTCTTTGGCTTCTTTAGGCTCATCGGGCTGCAGTTTTTCCCATTCGCGATACTGTGTGTAGTTGCCTGGGAAATCCTTGATGTCGCCCATGCCTTTAAATACCAGCAGATGGTCAACCACCTTATCCATAAAGTAGCGGTCGTGACTTACTACAATCACGCAGCCTGGGAAGTCCTGCAGGTATTCTTCCAGAATCTGTAGTGTTACGATGTCCAGGTCGTTCGTAGGCTCGTCGAGCACCAGGAAGTTGGGGTTCTTCATCAGCACTGTACATAGGTACAACTTACGGCGCTCGCCACCGCTCAGCTTGTACACATAGTTGTGCTGCTGTTCGGGTGTGAACATGAAATGCTGCAGAAACTGCGAGGCAGTTAAGTGCTTGCCGCCACCCATGTCGATATACTCAGCTATATCCTTTACTACATCGATAACCTTCTGTGTATCATCAAAATGCAGACCTTCTTGCGAGAAATAGCCGAAGCGTACGGTGTCGCCGATATCAAACTTTCCGCTATCGGGTGCCACCTGGCCTAACAGCATTTTTATGAAGGTAGATTTGCCTGTACCGTTATTGCCCACGATACCCATCTTCTCAAAGCGTGAGAAGTTATAATAAAAGTCCTTGAGTATTGTCAACGGTTCGGCTTCTGGGCGCTCAAAGGCCTTCGATACATATTGGCACTCAAAGATTTTTGAGCCAATATATACGTTGCGGGATTTCAATCGTACTTGGCGTTCCTCTATGCGCTGCTTGGCTATCTTCTCTAGTTCGTAGAAAGCTTCTTCGCGGTAACGGGCTTTGTGACCACGGGCCTGAGGCATGCGACGCATCCACTCCAACTCGGTGCGATATAGGTTGTTGGCGCGTGCTATTTCGGCACGGCGGTTGTCGATACGTTCCTGGCGTTTCTCTAAGTAGTAGCTGTAGTTGCCACGATAGGTATAAACAGTCTGATCGTCCAGCTCCAGGATTACCGAGCACACACGGTCCAGGAAAAATCGGTCGTGTGTTACCATCAGCAGCGTTTTGTTGCCACGGTTCAGGTAGCCCTCCAGCCATTCAATCATCTCCAAGTCCAGATGGTTGGTTGGCTCGTCGAGTATCAGAAGATCGGGATCGGTAATCAGCACGTTGGCCAGTGCCACGCGCTTCTGCTGTCCTCCGCTCAGCTGGCGCATAGGCTGTTCCAGGTCGCGTATCTTCAGCTGTGTCAGCACCTGCTTGGCTTTCAGTACTTTCTCAGGGTCGCCCTGATGATTAAAGCATGCATCCAGCACACTCTCGTTAGGGTCGAATGCGGGACTCTGCTCCAGCATGCCCACGCGCAGGTCGCGACGGAAGATAATCTCGCCCTCGTCGTAACCTTCCTTACCGCTCAGGATAGATAACAGCGTACTTTTACCGGTACCGTTCTTGGCTATCAGTCCTACCTTTTGTCCTTCGGCTATCGAAAAGCTTAAATCGCGAAACAGCACCAACGATCCAAACGACTTCGTTAAGTGCTGCACGTCTAAGTATGGATTTTCTTTAGCCATTATTCCTTCAATCCTTTATTAATTTGTTCAATGTAATCCAGTACCTCGTCGCGGCCCTGTTTCTTTTCCGATGAGGTAACAAAAATCGGGGGCAGCTCCTCCCATGTTTCGCTCAGCACCTTCTTGTAAGCATTCAGGTTCTGAAGCACCTTGCTGGCGCTCAACTTATCGGCCTTGGTAAATATAATGGCAAATGGCACGCTACTGGTTCCCATCCACTCCATAAACTCCAGATCTATCTTCTGGGCCTCCAAGCGTATGTCAATCAGCAGAAACACGTTTACCAGCTGCTCGCGCTGCAGTATATAGCCGTTAATCATCTGCTCCAGCTTCTGCACCTCTTTCTTCGAGCGCTTGGCAAAACCATAGCCGGGCAAATCTACCAGGTACCACTCATTATTAATAATAAAGTGGTTAATGAGCAGTGTTTTACCGGGTGTGGCACTGGTCTTAGCCAGATTTTTCTTGCCGGTAAGCATGTTTATCAGGCTCGACTTACCCACGTTCGAACGACCAATAAAGGCGTATTCGGGTTTGGTATCCTTCGGACACATCGACTCCATCGGAGCGCTTAATGTAAATTCGGCTTTCTTAATTTCCATAAGTTATATCAATTTTGGGTGCAAAGATACGAAAAGTCGAGAGCAAAACAAAAGAATTCATTCTTTTTTTTGCCGAGACGGAGTATCTTCGCGGTTTTTAGCGCAAAGATACGAAATTTTTCCGAAAAAGTTTGGTGGTTCGCAAAAATATGCGTACCTTTGCAACGATTTTTCTAATCAGTGCTTCCGTTCGCGAAGCATTTCCACAAAATCTTTTCAGAATCATAAATGTAATTTAAGTACATAATTGTATGTATACAAAAGAAGAATTAGAATCTATGGACATACCCCAGCTTGTGGGTATTGCCGACGAGCTTGGTATTAAGGTTTCGCCCGACGACCAGCTTACTGACGTGGTGTATGCCATACTCGACAAGGCTGCTGAACAGAGCGCCACAGCCGAGGATTCACCTAAACGCAAGCGTACACGTATTGCAAAGAAAGATACCAGCAAGGTTTATACAGTAAATGGCGAGGACGGTGAGAATCTCGACTCGAAGAGCAACCGTACCCGCAAAAAGGCCGAGCAGCCACAGCTGTTTGCCGATATGCCTGCTGCCCCCGCTGCCCCTGCCGAGGCTGAACCCGAAGAAGCACCTAAACCTAAGAAGCGCGGACGTAAGAGCAAGGCCGAGAAAGAGGCCGAAGAGGCTGCTGCACGTGCTGCCATCGAGGCCGCTGCTGCCAAAGCCGCTGCCGAGGCTGAGGAGTTTGTTGTGCCCGAGGCTGCCCAGTTTGCTGTTGGTGCCGATGATGCCGACGATGAGGTAGCACCTAATGCTATCGAGCAGCTACGTGAGAAAATGGCAGCTACAAAGGTTGCTGCCCCCGAGTCAGAGTATGAGCCCGAGGAAGAGCCTGAGCAGGCACCTGAAGCCCAGGAGGTTGCACCCGACCCAATGACCGACGAGGTTGATGAGAATGGTGTATGGATGGGCGACCCAGGCGATGGTACCGATTTTATTACCATTCTGGATATCCCCATCGAGGACCAGAGCGCTATACCTACACTCGATATGTTCGACCGTCCGGTAGCACCTGTTGCCACCGAGCAGCCCGTTCTCAATCGTAATGTCGTTCCCAGTTCGCAGCCACGCTACGACTTTGCCGACCTGATTGATGCTAACGGCGTATTGGAGATACTTACCGACGGTTACGGTTTCCTGCGTTCGAGTGATTACAACTACCTGTCGTCACCCGACGATGTATATGTAGCTCCCCAGCAGATTAAGCGTTACGGTTTGAAGACTGGTGACGTGGTAGAGTGCACCGTTCGTCCACCACACGAGGGCGAGAAGTTCTTTGCCATGACCGATGTTCGTAGCATCAACGGTCGTCACCCAGATGAGGTTCGCAACCGTGTAGCCTTCGAGCACCTTACACCACTGTTCCCCGAGGAGAAGTTCACCCTCTGCGGCGATCGCGCCACTACCAACCCATCGGTTCGTATTGTCGATCTCTTCTCGCCAATCGGTAAAGGTCAGCGTGCCCTGATTGTGGCCCAGCCTAAGACCGGTAAAACCGTGCTCATGAAGGATATCGCCAACGCTATTGCCGCCAATCATCCTGAGGCTTATATCATGATGCTGCTGATCGATGAGCGTCCTGAGGAGGTTACCGATATGGCCCGCACCGTAAATGCCGAGGTTATTGCATCAACCTTCGACGAGCCTGCCGAGCGCCACGTAAAGATTGCCGGTATCGTGCTCGAAAAGGCTAAGCGTATGGTAGAGTGTGGTCACGATGTAGTTATCTTCCTCGATTCAATCACCCGTCTGGCTCGTGCTTATAACACCGTAGCACCTACCTCTGGTAAGATTCTTACCGGTGGTGTGGATAGCAACGCCCTGCAGAAGCCAAAGCGTTTCTTCGGAGCTGCTCGTAACATCGAGGGTGGTGGTTCGCTCACCATCATTGCAACAGCTCTGGTTGATACTGGTTCTAAGATGGACGAGGTTATCTTCGAGGAGTTCAAGGGTACAGGTAACTCTGAAATCCAGCTTAACCGCTCGCTGGCCAACAAGCGCATCTTCCCAGCTATCGATATCGTGCTGTCTTCAACACGCCGCGACGATCTGCTGCTTGATGATACTACACTTAACCGCATGTGGATTATGCGTAAGTTCATTGCCGATATGAATCCTATCGAGGCCATGAGCACCGTTCGCGATCGTCTGGTAACCACCCGCACAAACGAGGAGTTCCTCCTGTCGATGAACGGATAAATGATGAAGAAGATTCTTTTCGTTTGTCACGGTAACATCTGCCGCAGTCCGATGGCAGAGTACGTGATGAAATACTTAGTAGAACAGGCGCAGCTGACCGATCAATTCCTGATCGAGTCAGCTGCAACTTCTACCGAGGAGATTGGTAACCCCGTTTATCCCTCAGCCCGTCGCAAACTGGCCGAACACGGCATCAGTTGCAACGGCCACGCCGCCCGCCAAATGACACGTGCCGATTATCTGCGTTACGACCTGTTGGTAGGTATGGATTCTGCCAATCTTCGTAATATGACCCGTATAGCCGGTGGCGACCCCGAGGAAAAAATCCGCCCCCTACTTTACGATAAAGATGTTGCCGACCCATGGTACACCGGCAACTTCGAAGTCACATGGCAAGATGTTCTTCGTGGCTGTCAAGCTTTACTCGAAGAACAAATTCAGTGTATTTGATGATCAAATTCAGTGAATTTGTTGACCAAATACACTGAATTTGTTTTTAAAGATATTAATTCTTTTAGTCTTTCTTCAGAAAGTCTAAAGGATTTATTTCCTCAAGTTTCTTTTTGATGAGTTGGCGGGCTTGATCCTCGTCGAGGGTGTACACGTGGTTAAACACACCTACGGATACCATGATAAACTCGCCATCGTAATCTACAAAGCCGAGACTATAGAAGCGGTGGTCGCGAACCAGGAAGTTGGTGTTCAGGAACTGATCAACGGCTGTGGTGGCGGCTACCGAGGCAATAGAACCAATCGGACCATCGATGTTGTTTTCGCGCAATTCGGCACTTACAGCGCCTTTCATGACCGATTTAATGGTATCAACATGCTGCTGACGATCGGGCGTGGTGACCATCAAACCTAATGCAATGGCGCCTATAATCACCAAAAAGATAACTAACTTTTTCATAACCTATCTAAAAAGTAACTGTTATTCGCAATACGTTTGTGGTTTCTTTGCTTACACAGAAACGGTTGTCGGTGCGGCGACCGATTAGCCACACAATGGCGCCTGTGGCATCGGTTACTACCTCCTGGTGGCGCTTATCCAAGATACTGACCTTCTGGTCGGTAAGATAGTCGCTCACCAGTTTGCTGCCTTTCATACCAAAAGGTACGAATCTGTCGCCCTGCTCTACAAGGCGCACCGTGAGCGGGAACTGCACCTTGTCGGCATCGAGCGTAGCCACATAGGGCTCACGCGATACGGTGGTGTCGGTGGTTATCTCGAACTTAAAGGCCGTTTGGTCTTCGTCACGATAGGTACCTGTCTCGGGTATTTTAAGCGGTTTAATCGGATCTGTAATAGGCTCAACCTCAAAGAATTCGCGATCAACCACTAACCTATGTGTTGCCGAAAGAAATTCACGCCCAGTTTCGTTCATGCAATCGAGTATCTGTTCGGTTTGCGTAGAGTTAAAACCAAAAGGCGACAGCCACTCGTGAAGTATCGACGGCATCGACGGTGTTATGTCTGAATCTTTGTAGAATTTATTATCAGATATAAAGTTATCTTTATAATCTTCGATTTTCTTATTATATACCTCCTCGGCCTCGCGCAGGTAATTGGCGGTTTTATAGATGTTGGCCATAGCGCCAGGGGCGATTTCTTCGAGAAGGGGCAACACCATAAGACGCAGTTTGTTACGCAGCACGTCGGCCTCGAGATTGCTTGAATCGGTAACATAAGGCTGACCGATGGAATCGAGATATTCTAGGATCTCCTGTCGATTAATACACAATAATGGGCGGCGCACGATATCGTTCTTAGGGCGGATGCCTGTAAGGCCGTGTATGCCAGCACCACGTGACAGGTTCATCATCAGCGTCTCAACAGCATCGTCGCGATGATGGGCGATGCACACATCTGTGGCTCCGATATCCTGACAAAGCTGACGGAAATAGCCGTAGCGCAAATCGCGTGCAGCCATCTCAATACTTACTTTATGTAGTGCGGCATATTCTTTTGTGTCGAAATGAATTACGTGAAGCGGAATATCGTGCTGCTTGCAGAGGTTACGTACAAACTGCTCGTCGCGATCGCTCTCTTCGCCACGTAAACGAAAATTACAATGCGCAGCCTCGATTCTATAACCCAAATCCTTTAAAATCAAGAGCAAGGCTACCGAGTCGGCTCCACCGCTCAGGCCCACCAAGTGCAGATCGTAGCGATAAAGAAGCTTCTCGCGCTCAATAAACTTTCTAACCTTATTCAACATACAGCACCAGTCCTTTCAGATACTCGCCCTCGGGGTGATAGATGTTAATAGGATGGTCGGCTGGCTGGTGCAGCTGGTGCAGAATACGAACCTTGCGACCTGCCTGGGCTGCAGCTGTGAATACGGCGTTGCGGAAGTGGTCTTTAGTAACCACCTGCGAGCAGCTGAACGTAAAGAGTATGCCGCCTGGCTGAATCTTCTGGAAAGCCTTGTTGTTCAGGCGGGTGTAACCCTTCAATGCATTGTGCAGGGCACCACGGTGCTTGGCAAATGCAGGAGGGTCGAGAATAATCAGATCGTAATTGTTGCCTGCCTGCTCAAGATACTTGAAGGCATCTTCGCAGAAGGCCTCGTGGCGGTTGTCGCCCTCAAAGTTAAGGGCTATATTGCGGTTGGTAAGCTCGATGGCCTTAGCGCTGCTATCTACCGAGTGTACCAGTTTGGCGCCGCCGCGCATGGCGTAAACCGAGAATCCACCGGTGTAACAGAACATGTTGAGCACGCTCTTGCCGGCCGAATAACGCTCGAGCAGCGAACGGTTGTCGCGCTGATCCACAAAGAATCCGGTTTTCTGTCCGCGCAGCCAGTCTACATAGAACTTCAAGCCGTTCTCGAGTGCCACGTTGTCCTCGCTGCCGCCATATACAAAGCCGTTCTCCATATCGTCCATAAACGGCAGTGTGGTTTCGCTCTTGTAATATACATTATCAATACGGCTGCCCATTACCTTTACCAGCTGCTCGGCTATCTGCTTGCGCTGCAGGTGCATGCCAATACTATGAGCCTGCATAACGGCGGTACGGTCGTAAACGTCGATAATCAGTCCGGGCAGGTTGTCGCCCTCGCCGTGTACCAGACGGTAGGTGTTGTTCTTGGGATTGTCGGCAATGCCGATGGATTGGCGCACTTTAAGTGCCGAGGCCAGTCGTGATGCCCAGAAATCGGCATCGATATCAACATCGCGGAACGAGAGAACACGTACGGCGATAGAGCCCATCTGGAAGTGGCCTACAGCGATGAAATCGCCATGATTTGTTAATACGCGTACCAGGTCGCCATCCTTCAAATCGTCGTCGGCCTGCGCAATGGCACCCGAGAATACCCATGGATGGAAACGCAATAAACTCTCTTCCTTACCTCGCTTAAGATATAGTTTCTTCATTATTCTTAGTTGTTATTTCTGGCACGATAACCAGTTGATAATCATTATTTTCAATCATTCTTTTAAACTCATTATAAAGCTGTACGCAGGCCCACGCATCGGTGGCTGCATAGCGCTTCTGATGGTCGTCGAGTACGTCGCGCTCCCAGTTGGTTAGCTGCTCGCGTTTGCTGATGCGTTCGCCAAACACGTTGGCGTAGAGCTTAGCCAGACTCTGATCCTCGATACCTATCTTGCGGGCCATATCCTGCAAATCTACAAACTCGCCCATCTCAAAATCGCCTAACTGGTGCAAGCCTAATGCGTCGTTTCGCCATGCCAGACCTACCTTGGTTACGGTGTTGTCGGCCAACAAGCGCTTAACGGCAGGGCAAAGACCAATGTGATTCAAACGGAACAGGAAACAGCAGTTGCTGGTTGAAACCTGCAACAACGAGCACTTGTGGTGTACGCCTTTTTTAAAGCTGGGGCGCGTTTCGGTATCAAACCCAAGCACGGGTTGAGCCAGCAGGTAATCAACTGCTCGCTCGGCTTCGGCTTGTGACACCACTACCACAATCTTTCCGTCGAAAATTGCACGTGGAAATTGCGAAATTGCCTTCTTATCTACCTTGTTTTGTATTAACTTTTTCATTTCTGCGTGCAAAATTATAAAAAAAATCCCGATTTATGATGAAATATGAGCGATTTTAGCTACTTTTGCACGAAAATATCATAAACTATATGAAGAAAGCAAAGAAAAAGAACTCAAACAACGATCATAAAGAGCGCTTGAGCTTTATACTCGGTGCCATCATATTTGGTATTTCTATCTACCTGTGTTTCGCATTCGTGTCATACTTTACAACGGGTGCGGCCGACCAAACCCTGATAGAGGAACCGCGTGCCGGTGAGGTGATGAACGAACATCATGAGTTTGCCAACACCTGTGGCTCGTTGGGTGCTTATGCATCGTGGTTCTTTATTAAGCACTGCTTTGGCTTGCCGGCATTCCTGATTCCGGTACTGCTGTTCGTGGTTGCTATACACCTGATGAAGGCCTATCGTGTAAACCTGCTTAAGTGGGCACTCTCTTCGATGCTGCTCATGATTTGGGCATCGGTTGCACTGGCCACATTCCTGGAGCCATTGTTTACCAACGCTAGCTACAATCCTGGTGGCGATCACGGTTTGTATATCAGCAGCTTTATTGGCAACTTGGTGGGTGCACCTGGTCTTACAGCCTTGCTTATTCTGGTGGCTGTGGCATTCCTCACCTACTTCAGTGCCGCTACAGTTATCTTTATCCGCAAATTGCTTAACCCCGCCATCTATTATAATAAGGTAAAGTTTACCGTTAACAAGGGCGCTGAGCAGACGGATACTAATGAGTATGAGGACGAGGAAGCCGAGACACTGGTGTTCGACGATCCTGCCAAGCAGGAGGTGATTTTCGACGATAATGGCGGTGCTGTGGTTATCGACGAGGGCTACCAGAACGAGGATATCAACATTAAGGAAGGTCCGATGCCTAAGCCTGTCAAGCCCGAGCCTAAGCAGCCCGAAGCTAGTGGTAGCGAGATTGAGATGGTGGTTGAAGAGGCCAAGGGCGATACCGAGACAGCAAATGCCAAGACCGTGGCTGATGCTGTTGAGAGCAACGAACCTTACGATCCCAAGCGCGATCTGGAGCACTATAAGTACCCCACCCTCGACCTGCTGAAGAAATACGACAACGATGGCAAACCCTATATCGATATGGCCGAGCAGAATGCTAATAAGAACCGTATCGTGGATGTGCTGCGCACCTTTGGTGTTGAAATCAGCAGCATTAAGGCTACCGTTGGTCCTACCATCACACTTTACGAGATTACATTGGCACAAGGCGTACGTATCCAGAAGGTGAAGAACCTTGAGGATGATATCGCCCTGAGTCTGGCTGCACTCGGCATCCGTATCATCGCTCCTATGCCTGGTAAGGGTACGGTGGGTATCGAGGTACCAAATGCCAAGCCTTCAACTGTATCGATGGAGTCGATCCTGAACTCTAAGAAGTTCCAGGAGTCGAAGATGGAACTGCCTTGTGCTATCGGTAAAACGATTACCAACGAGGTGTTTATGTTCGATTTGGCCAAGGCGCCACACTTGCTGGTGGCTGGTGCTACCGGTCAGGGTAAGTCGGTTGGTTTGAACGCCATCATTACCTCTTTATTATATAAGAAACACCCAGCCGAGCTGAAGATTGTGCTGGTTGACCCGAAGAAGGTGGAGTTCAGCTTCTACGAGCCTATCTGCAATCACTTCCTGGCACAGGTGCCCGACGAAGAGGCCGATCCTATTATTACCGACGTAACCAAGGTGGTACGTACCTTGAACTCGCTGTGTAAGGAGATGGATACACGTTACGACCTGCTGAAGGTGGCCCGTGCACATAACATCAAGGAGTACAACCAGAAGTTTACAGCTCGTCAGCTGAATCCTAACAACGGTCACCGTTTCCTGCCATACATTGTGGTTGTGATCGATGAGTTCGGTGATCTGATTATGACTGCCGGTAAGGAGGTTGAGTTGCCTATCGCACGTATCGCCCAGCTGGCACGTGCCGTGGGTATCCACATGATTATCGCTACCCAGCGTCCAACAACCAATATCATTACCGGTACCATCAAGGCCAACTTCCCCAGCCGTATCGCCTTTAAGGTTTCGGCAGGTATCGACTCAAAGACCATTCTCGACCGTACAGGTGCTCAGCAGCTGATTGGTCGTGGTGATATGCTGGCGCTGGTAGGCGGCTCAGAGCCCGAGCGTGTGCAGTGTGCCTTTGTGGATACTCCCGAGGTTGAACGTATCAACGAGTACATCAGTGAGCAGCAGAGCTACGGTGCACCATTTGAGTTGCCCGAGCCTGATATGCCCGAGGCCGACATGGGTGATGCTGGTGATAGAGATGTGGATATGGCTCATCTCGATCCGCTGTTCGACGATGCAGCCCGATTGATTGTTATGAATCAGAGCGGTTCTACATCACTCATACAGCGTAAGTTCGCTATCGGTTACAACCGTGCAGGCCGACTGATGGACCAGCTCGAGAAAGCCGGTGTGGTTGGTGCCGCTATGGGTTCGAAACCTCGCGAGGTACTGATTCAGGATGAGAATAGTTTGAATAATCTTTTAAATAGTTTACGATAAAAATGAAACGATTAAGCATGATGCTGGTTGCTGCGCTGCTGGCCGTAGGAGGCTATGCGCAGACAGCAAAGAGCGTATTGGACAAGGCTGCTGCCACCATCACTGCCCCACAGGGCGTAAAAGCAAACTTTAAGATGAGCGCCACCAGTGGTAGCACCAGTGGTACCATCGCCATCAAAGGTAAGAAGTTTTATGCTACCACACCTCAGGCCACCGTATGGTTCGATGGTAAAACACAGTGGACCTACATGAAGAATAACGATGAGGTGAATGTGAGCAATCCTACCGAGGCGCAGTTGCAGGCCATCAATCCCTACAACTTTATCAATCTGTACAAGCGTGGTTATAACTACACTATCAACACGACTGGTAAGGATTATGTGGTGCATCTGCTGGCCAACAGCGGTGAGCGCAAAATCAAGGAACTGTTTGTTACCGTTGATAAGAAGAACTATCAGCCCAAGCAGGTAAAGATGTTGCATGGTAAGAAGTGGACCACCTTCGATATCAGCAACATTAAGAAGGAGAAGCTGGCCGACGGTCAGTTTCGCTTCAACTCAAAAGACTTCCCCAAAGCCGAAATCATCGATCTTAGATAAAAACAAAACTTAAACAATGAACAAATTTCAACTGTACCGACTGCTTCGTAAGAACACTAACCTGAGTTATAAACGTAGTCCTGCCTTCGAGCAGAATAAATGGGCCAAGCTACTTATTTATTTTGGTGCTGGCATGTTTGCCCTTTACCTTATTATGTATGGTTGCATAGTTGGTATGGCTGCCAAAGGCGAGGCTGGCATGATGCTGGCGTTTGCGCCTTTTTATATGGCCATCGATTTCCTGCTGCGTTTCATCGTGCAAACCACACCTGGCATGATGGTTAAACCCTACATTCTGCAGCCCATTTCGCGCTATACCGCCATCGAGTGTTTCTTGATTGGCGAGCACGTGAGTGGCTACAATCTGCTGTGGCTTTGCATGTTTGTGCCCTACTCTATCATCCAGCTGTTTGCTGGCGAGAGCTTCGCACTGGTACTGCTCGAGCTGGTAACCTGCGAGCTGCTCATGATCTTGAACAGTCAGATTTATCTGTTCTTCCGTACACTGATTAATCGCAGCGTGCTGTGGCTTATTCCTGGTTTGGTGTTCTACGCTCTGCCATTTACACCGCTGATGCTGTCGCCAAAGGCCGACACCTTCGATAAAATGGTAGATATGATTATTGCTCAAGGTTTGTCGTGGTACGCACTGCCTATCGTGCTGCTGGTTATCTGCGGTTTGTTCTTTGTAAACCGCCACATGCAGTTTATCTTTGTGTACGAGGAAATCTCGAAGAAAACCGAGCGTGCACTCAAGCATGTGTCAGAGTTCGCATTCTTTAATCGCTTCGGATTGGTTGGTGAATATCTCAAAATCGAGCTTAAGTCGAACATCCGCAATAAAACCATGCGTACACGCTGTATCTATAGTCTGTGTGCCGTGATTGCTTTCTCGCTGCTGGTGGCTTATACCACTATTTACGACAGCGAGCTGATGCAGAACTTCTGGTGCCTGTACTGTTTTGCCCTTTATGGCGTAACTGCCCTGATTAAGATTATGGGTCAGGAAGGCAACTATATCGAGCTGCTGATGATGCACCGCGAAAACATCATCGCCCTGCTGCGTGCCAAGTTCATTTTCTATAGCGCTGTGCTCATTATTCCATTTGTTATCATGTTGCCTGCCGTTTTCACTGGCAAGTACACCATACTGATGCTGTTTGCTTACATGTTGCTAACGGCCGGATTCCTGCATTTCGTCATCTTCCAGCTGGCGGTTTACAATAAGCAGACTCTGCCTTTGCAACTCAAGGTAACAGCTAAGGGTAACTTCGAAAATGGAATGCAGTTGGTCATCGAGTTATTTGCACTTTTTGGTCCTGTGCTCATTACTGGTCTCGGATATTTGTTAGTGGGTCTTACATATACCTATATTTTTATGTGTATTGTGGGTTTGGCATTCATCATTGCACACCCCATTTGGATTCGCAACATTTACACTAGAATGATGAAAAGAAGGTATGAAAACCTCGAAGGATTCATGAATACACGCGATTTCTAGGCTTTTTTTGAGTTTTTTGAAAGAAAATCGCGAAAAAGTTTGGTGGTTTCAAAAAATAGTCGTACCTTTGCACCCGCAATTCAGCAAGAGAGCTGATACAAAGCAAAAAATGATGCACCCGTAGCTCAGTTGGTAGAGCACCTGACTCTTAATCAGGGTGTCCAGAGTTCGAGCCTCTGCGGGTGTACTTTTTGCAAGAAAACAGGCCCTAAAAAGCCACCAAAATGATGCACCCGTAGCTCAGTTGGTAGAGCACCTGACTCTTAATCAGGGTGTCCAGAGTTCGAGCCTCTGCGGGTGTACAAGTGAAGAAAAAAGAAGCAGACTTTTTAAGTCTGCTCTTTTTGTTTAGGAACCAGGCACTTATGCCCCAACTCCTACTTATGATAAGCCAGTTCGATAATTTTAAGTTATTGTTGAACCCCGCAGTCCATTTGGACAGACTTGGAATTAACTGGAACGGCTTGGACATACCTGGACATTTTTTTGTTACCAGTTTTGTTACCGGCCACGAGCGGATTTGTTACCGCTTGTTACCGCTTGTTACCACTGACCTAAAGTTTTGTTACCAGTCTTCCGGTGGCTGCACAAAAAAACAAAATTATGAAACAACATGTAAGAGTGGTCTTTGACCGCAAGAAGGCCTCGGCCAAGACAGGAACTGGTAAGATTGAACTGTGTGTTTACCTGAAAGAAGGTGAACGCAAGTGGATCACTGTTGGTACAGCATCGCCAGAGAATTGGATGTCTGTATCAAACTCTCGCAGCATCACCTCAAAGGTGGAGCACTACGAACAGGTTATTAAAGCCATGGAACTATTGAAGGAGGATATGACAATATCCAACTTCAACCGCTATGTAGAGTTTGAGCAACTGGGACTTAATCAAGATAAAGTGCTCTTCAATGGCAATGATTTGCGACAGAGCTTCGTGGAGTTTTGTCGTAAACATATGGAGCAAGAGAATCTGGCTCAGAACTCTATTAAGGATATCAAGGTCGTTTTAAAAAGTGTTGAAGAGTCTGGATTACTCAATACATTAGCTGATCTAACACCTGCCAATGTCCGAGCTTATGATGCCTGGCTTAGAAAGCCAAACACCAGAACTGATTATACAATTAATGGGTATCATAAGAAGGTACGCAAGTACACAAAGATTCTTTGGCAACAGGAGATTATTTCAATTGACCCTTATGACCATGTAAAGTTTCCAAAGGGCACAAATAAGGAGCGTCATCCACTTACTGAGAATGAAATCATCAAGATTCGTGATGCAGAGTTCTATGGTCGTAAAGACCGCGCAAGAGATTTGTTCGTCTTCATGGCATATACTGGACTTGCTTATTGCGACATGTGCTTGTTTAACTTCAAAACGATGACAGAATTGCATGATGATTATTATTATATCGACGGTGCTCGTCTGAAGACCGGTTCGAACTTCTTCACTCCTATCCTACCACCTGCTTTGGCCGTGCTCGAAAAATACGACTTCAAGTTGCCAATTATCAGCAATCAGAAGTTGAATGATTATTTGCATCTCATCCAAGATACATTGGATATTAGAAACGAAGTAACCTGTCATATCGGTCGCCACTCGTTTGCTACGCTTATGCTTACTTATGGCATCCCCATCGAGAAAGTAAAGAGAATGCTCGGACACAAGAACATTGCAACGACTCAGATCTATGCTAAGATTCTGAAGAAGAATGTAGAGGATAGTGTCAACGAGATTCTCCCTACACTCAGATAATTCGATAGAATGTACCTTTGAGTAACTGCGACTTTCCTGTTGATTCATGGAAAGTCGCTGTTATTTTCTCACAGATATAGCGGCTGCCTTCAATGTAGAAGACGGCTCGCGGATTAGGAATTTCGTCAGCCAGGAAAGAGAAGCTATACTTCTTCCTGTTGTCGATATTGTAGGTATATTGATATGGGATATTCTGCGCGTCGAGACCTTTCTTGGGCTCCAGTCGCAGTGAGTACGGGGGCTTTACAGCGGAAAAGTCATCGTCTATCTCCACCTTATCTACAATCGGACGAGGCAACTTTCCTGAGGTGCGGATATTGCCGTCCCAGAAGGCCACATAAAGCTTGTCGAAATAAGCCTCTGCCTTTTTCTGATCCCCTTTTTCTATGGTCTTTCCGGCCATACTCTGCGCTAAAGCGCCGTCGCCATATTCTGTTTCTGTATCGCCTTGCCTATCATCGTCGCGACTTCCTGTAATACCTCGTGTTCGCTGCCCTCCCATCCGGCTGCCATCGCCAGTATCGACGGAACCACCTCCAGAGGTATCCTCGTTCCATGTCGTAGCGTTTCCCAGGTCGCCACACTCCAGGAATAAGCACGGACCTAAGGTTTCCTCTGTTTCATCAATCCAGGCAGGAACCATTTGCAATTCCACTTCTTCTGCATCCTTACTGACGAATAACTTACCAAACTGGTTAATAGGCATCAAACGGTTGTAGTACTTATACCAATGATAATCCTGGCCACCGATATGTGTTGTTTCGTATAACTCTGACTTGTAGCAGTACATAATAAAATAGGTATCTACATCCTTGGCATAGAAGAGCTTGTTACCATCGGAACCAGCCGGATAGCCTCGTGAATAACGCTTATGTGAACCTCCATCTGTGATGTAAATTCCGCTTTCCTTAAGTGTTTTGGCAAAGTTGAGTAATGCTGTAAGCGTGCTATATTTTAAGGCGCTGTCTTTGTTCTTAGCGATGTACCATTGGCAGCTGCGATAAGGCCAAAGGCGGTTGTCATTGTCTGCATAGGCAATGTTTTTCGAAGCGATGTAGTCCGATTTGTCCTCCTGAGCCACGTCCACAGAGTACTTGCTGACGATACGGTCAATTTTCATCGATTTGATGTTATGAGCAATCTTGTGCGAGAAGTCAAATCTGATAGTGTGGTTCTTATGGTTGATGGTGAACTCACCACCCATCAGCAGCTCCAATTGCTCGAAGAATTCAGTGAGCGACCAATGCGGCATGGCATCAGCGAAGTTTGCTAGCGACCATGCTGCAGGGAGTGTGTTACAAATAATAAGGTATTTCCAATAACTGTTGTTGATGACGTTGAAACTACCTGAATACTTTATGGCGCTGCAGATTTTCTTCAGGATGTACAGCAGATACGGCTGGAATGAGAGATTAGCGAGCTTGCTATCCCATTGGAAACTGCCGTCCGAGGCTTTTGTAACGGCGTTCTGAAGATTTCCAGATGTGTTGTTCACCCATGGCAGAGCAACATAATCAACCAATGGATAGCTTGCTTCCCAAGCTGTTGAAATATCGTAATTCTCAGCACTACGTTCTGATGGTGTGCCAAGATCGAGCTGGTTCAAATAGATATTGTCAAAAGTATCGTTGAAGTTTTGTTCGCTGCGGCCCTCCAGGAACTGTGTCTTCACTTCTACTTCCGATATTTGTGTGATGGTGATGCAACCAGCTTTATAAAACTGTTTGTCACGGATTTCACAGTCGAATACGACCTTGTTCTTCAAAACGTCCTGACGATAAAGGTGCCCGAAGATATCGATGTTCTGCGGGCATCCTTTCAGCGGGAAAGTGATGGATAGTGTATAGCTGTCAGAGCCTGTAAACAAGGGGTTCTCTGCGATATATTCAAACGATGTGTTCTTTTTGAGATAGGCAATCTTGCCGTTGATAATGATTTCCATATTGAAATGCTTATGTTTTATTTCCTGCGACTTTTGGGTGATTTGTTACGGATGAGCTGGGCGTATTCGTCCTGGGCCTGTTTGATGCCGGTGTCGCCAGTGACGGTGTTGACTGTCACAAAAGGTTCGCTGAGACGATCCTTCAACTGGCGCATGATATCGGCATACTCCTTCATCTGCTTGTCAGACTGTTCTGACTGCTGCTGGGTGGGCTGCAGGATAACTGTCGGCGATGATGGTGCGGACTGTGCGTACACGCTCGGAGCCACGATACTTCGTGAAACGTCATCCGAGCGTAATGAACCGATGGTGTTCGTTCGCTGGGCATAGTCCAAAGCCTCAATCATCGGGCGGGCTACGGGCGACTGCAGTAACTCCTGACTGGCCACCCACTCCCCTTTATGTACGATGCCGGCCACCTCGTATTTACCGCCGTCGCCGGTGAAGCCACCCTTGGCGTAACCCTGCGCGGCCGATGCCTCCTGCTGCTTCTTGATGGCAGCCACCTGTAGCATGCCTGCAGCTACAGCCGAAGCTGCTGCGATTGGTGCCAGGATGTAACCGATAAGTGGTACTGCAGCCGCTGAGCTGTAGGCATTGATGGCAGAAGTAGCTGTCTGTGCGATGGCCTGCATCACCTGCATCTTGAACATTTTCTTGTTCGCGTCGGACTTGACCTTGGCCACCTCCTGCTCCTTCTGCTTCTCAAGTTTCTTCACGATATAATTGTTACCTTCGGCGTTGGAGATTTCCGCCTGGTATCGCTTTTCGATGGCAGCGATTTGTATATCCGCTTCGGCCTGAATGAGCGAAGACATCTGTTGGAAGATGCTGCTCATGCCGGAGCTGATGACATCCAGGGAACCAGTGACCGCCTTACCCATATCTGATTGCAGCCACTCCTGAGTGGCGTCGGTCCATTCTTCGAGGAATGACTTGTTATCGTCGAGTTCGTCGATGCCGTACTTCTTACGCAGGGCCTTTTTCGCTTTCTGGTAGTCCTCTTCGATACGCAGTTTCTCTTGGGCGTTGTTGTCGGCTGCTTGTATCTCCAGGTCATAGACTACTTTGAGTGCTTCCAGGTCGGTCATATACTTATTTGTACGCTCAGAGCGGCTGTCCCCGAAATATTCCTCCTTGATTTTCTTCAGTTGGTCCTGATGCTTCTTCTCGGCGGCTTCCGTCTCCTGTTGGCGTCGCTTCTGGTCGGCAATGAGTTTGTCCTGATATTGGGTCTGCGCCTGCGTGTATTCTGTCGTGCCCTCTTCATAGATCGACGTCATGCGCTTCAGGTGATTCAATTCCAAGAGCTCCATTGACTGCTGGTAAATCTCCTGGTCTATCTTCCCATCGATATAGCGTTGCTTCTGGATGGACATTGCTTCGTTGTAAAGCTGTGTCTCCTGTTCCACAGTGATTTTTGTATGCTGCTCCGATTGCTTCTTTTCAGCCTCTGCATATGCTGCCTGAGCCTCCAGCTTTTCTATTTCCGTGAGGTCGCTGTGTTGTAGGATCTTCGTCTGGTATTCGATTTCGATTTCCAGAATGCGCTTCTGGTACTGTTCGTAGTTCTGCTGACCGGTGGCATAACTGATTCGATTGAGGGCTTCTTCCTTGGCTTTCCAGTCCTTTTCCTCCTTGAAGCGCTCCTGTTTTTTACTGTCGTCAGTGGGAGGTGGTGTTGGGGTCTTCTTTGGGTCTTCGGCCTTTGCTAACTTCTCCGCTTCGTCTGCCAGGCGCTGATTGTCCGCTGTGAGGGATTCGATGATGTTGTTGTACTGTGTCACCGTCTTGTCCAGACGGGACTGTTGCAGCTTCCATGCCCTGTAGGCAGTAGGACTTACATTAGCGCTGCGGATGGCCTCCGATTCCGACTGGCCCTGCTTTTCGTTGAAATAGGCGTCCTGGATGTTATGTGGCGCATCGTTGAAATGCACGTCGCGCTGATGCTCAGCGTCGGGCAGCTTGTCTAAAGCGGCTTTGATTTTGGCAGAGTTCTTCAGCTGTTCCGTATAGTTTTTCAGGATCTTGATGTTGTGACCATAGAGCTGGCCCTCCTCGCTGATGCTCGCGTGGTAGTCAGGTATGATCTGTTGCAGCTCCTCGATGGCCTTGCGGCGCTTGTTGACAGATAGAGACTCGTTTTCTATCGTACGTTTTAGCTGCTCAATGCGGTTGATTTCCTCGCGTGTGTTGCGGTCGGCTTCCTCATTGATATCCTTCAGGCGCTTCTGAGCTGCAGCGGCCGTGCTGCTTGATTTGGCAAACTTCACGTACATTCCAATCAGGAGTGTCATAGCTGTGATGGCCACACCCATGGGGTTCATCTTCAGTACCTTGTTAAAGAATGTCTGTGCTGCTGTAGCGGCGGTGATTTCCCCTCTTAGTACCTTGTGTTTGAGGATAGAGGCTGCCAATGCCGTGTTTTCGATGGCTATTGCTGCAGCCTTCAGTTTGGCGACGGCAATGTATCTGAGCGACCAAAGATGTTGCAGTTTGACGGCTGTATAGTAGCCCACTACAGCAGCAGTAAGTGTGATGAGTGTGCCTTTGTATTTCAGGATAAAATCTACTAGCGTAGAGAGAACTTTCAGTATGAGTGTTGTACTGCTCAGAACGTGACGCATGACGGGCTGCAGCTTTTCACCCAGTTCGATGGCCATTTCCTTGACACGCTTGCGTGCCTTGTCGAGTCCGGCCTGTACCGTAGTGTTCTGTACGTTGTATTCCTTGGTGACCGATGTTGCTTCCTTGAAAGCCTTCGCTGCTTCCGACTGTTCCCAACGAATCATATCCAAATTACCTGCCAACGCAGATATGACCTGAGCAACTCGGGCACCGTTTTCTCCCATATCCTTGAAAATGGGTGCCAGAACGTCGATGTTACCCAGTTTGTCGAGCGTGTCTAGGAGCATCAGCAGGCCCTCGTTTGTTCCCTTGGCCAGCGTCTGCTTGAACTTCTCCGCATTCATGCCCGTAGCCTTAATAATCTTATCCTGCTGCTTGAACATGTCCATGATCAGCTTCGAGACAGCTGTGGCCGACATCTCAACGGCCTGTCCCTGAGAGTCGAGGACAGCGGCCAGACCCATAATCTGTGGGATGGTCATTTCTGCCTGGGCACCTACGCCTGCCATACGCTTGGCGAAGTTGGCCAGGTATGGAGCTGATGCGGTGCAGTTCTGTGAGAGCTCGTTGATGACAGAACCAACAGACAGCAACGCTTTTTCTGTGCCTAAACGCTCTTCGTCGCCGAAGATGTTGGTCAGTTTGGAGAGTGTGAGTGTGGCCCCGTCGCCGAGCTCGTCGAGTGCGACATTGATCTGGTCAGCCGCTTTCACGAATCCCATGATATCCTCTTTCGACTGCTTGCCCAGTTTACCCGCTTCCTCTGCAAGGATGTTCAGCTGTTCACGGCTGGAGCGTGTGTCCATCTTCTTGAATTCCTCGTTCAGGTCCTCGACTTGTTCCTTGGCCATGCCCGTGAACTTGCGGACATTAGCCATCTCTGCGTCGATGTCCGCATAGGCTTTCACAGCGGAACGGCCGGCCATAATGATACCTGTTGCAGCAGCTATCATGCCCATGAGTGTGGTCTGCCAGTCGTTCATCTTACGGTTGAAGCGGTCCCAGAATCCCTCGCCAACGGTCAGCTCGGTGTTGACCTTGGCGAGTTCCGCTTTTACCCGTTTGATGGCTTCCGCCTGCCGGTACCACTGCTCTGTACCTCGTTCGATACCGTTGAGCTGCTTCTTGAGAGTGGCTAGTGTCTTGTTCAGTTCCTTGGGTGTTGCTCTGTCGAGGTTCTTCAGGACCTTCTCCACGCCGGCAGTAGCACTCTCTATCTGGGTTATCTGCCGGTTGGTCTGCTTCAGTTCCTTCTGAAGTCGTTTGAGTTCTACCTTGTTACCCGCTTTTGCTGCGTTCTCGATAGCATGTTCCAGGTCTTGTGATTTCTTTTTGAGGTTGTCCAGCATATCCTGCGCCTGTTTGCCGTTGACAGTCAGGGTGACAGTTGCGTTTGTGTTGATTGATGACATGATTTACAAGTTTAAATATGGATTTACAAGTGCAAATATAGTTTCGTGCGTGTTTATGTGAAAAGACGTGTCTGATGCCCATGCCTGAGACTTGACTGGGTGAAGGTATGGGGCGCACATCAGGCACTTTTCATTGATTATCCCACAGTTATTTGTTAAAACTGAAAATAGTTAAGTTAATAACCCTTTCGGTTGCTGATAATCAATGACTTACGGGATTGTTAAGGGCTGTGCCCTTAACCCGTCGGGATAGACACCCCCCACGCGCCCTGCCCTCGCCTCCCGCTCCCAACGCTCAGAAGAAGCGGAATATGTAAACAGATGTTAAGAAAATGGGGCTTGAAGTCGGATATTGTTAAGAAAGCCCCCGAAGTTGCGCATAGGCTCAAAAGCCCTTGAAATTCAGCTAAAATGACGAATGTGCGGTACTGAGCCACAGGTGCGACACGAAATCCCTTTGACTTGGCAAAGGGTTGCGTGGCGTACTTGTGGAATGGGCGAATCAGACACTCTTCGGCTTGACCTCAATCTTTGATTGAAATCATAGCCGATGTGTGTCCGCCCTGGCGCACGGATGTGCGGTACTGGGCAGGGGTGAACAGGCATAAAGAAAATCAGAGGCAGAGTGTTGGCTCACCAGAGCCTTAACGTGCCCCTGACTTTTCTGTTGACTGTTCTCTCCTGCTTGCCTCCAGAGCCGAATGTGGCTGGGCTTTATGCGCTGCCTCTTTCGGCTGGAACTACTGTTTTAGCATGGCTTTGCCGTACTTGTACCACCAGTAAACAGAATTGTAGAGTGCGTAAACACGCTCTTTGAAGAAGTCTGGATACTTTGGTGTTAGCTCTTCTGCATTGTAACCTGCAATGACACAGATGAAAGAGAGGTCGGCCTCGATGTAATCACACCATTTGTTCTGACCAAGACACCAACCGAGGATGTTATCAAACTCGGCTTCGCTTTTTGGCAACTGCACGTGCACGACAAGGTGCGGCTTGTCCTGCTGGTACAGGAGCCAATAGGAACCATGTCCTTCGATGTGTTTCAACTCTGCCTTGAAGGACTCGAAGGCAACATGCTTAGGCTTTAGCCCAGGCTTCTGTAGGCGTGGGAACAATACTAAATCACTTTTTTCAATCTTTCTGATTTCCATCATCGTAAATTTTTAGTGGGTTAAACAATCTCACTCACATCATTTTACCACCGATGCCTACGACAGTTGGCCGGTTGGTGGGCAAATTGTGCCACTCTTGATGCAATTTTCTGCTGCAAAGGTATGGATTTTATTCGGAATGAACAAATGTTTTGAAGGAAATGTATTTTTAGAGTGAGCCGTAGGCTTAGTGTTGGCAAGCGCTTGCTGGACTTTTAAGTACAGATTTTTGTGTGCCTGTGGTGAGCTGTAAGCCATTTGTGGAATGAAAACGGCAGGAGTGCGTAGGTGCTGCGCGACATACAGCAATCGCTGTCCACTTGTGGCAAAACAGTGTGTATGTGCTTGCACATTCTCTCTATTTTGAAGCGTTGCCGTATGCCGCATTAGCAGCACCTTCGCTCTCCAGAGTGTCATGTAACAAGTGGCCAGCCCACCTCAGGCATACAAAAAGCATATCGCAGATATGAAAGCACGCAGGGGTGTGTGGGCTGGGTGCTCACGGATGTGCGGTAAAAAAGAGGCTGGGGTGAATTTGATTCACTCCTGCTTATTGATGATAGCCGAATGTGGCAGGGCTTTATGCGCTGCCTCTTTCGGCTGAGTGCCAGCGGCTAGGAGAGGACACGGGACTTGATAGACTTAGAACTTCGTTTCTATGAATGATTATTGAAGGAACGCAGGAGATTGTGAGTGGGTTTACTGCAAGGATGAGTGGTATAAGGATACTTATGCCGCAAGATTCCCTTTGTTTTGGAAATGAGTTCGAACTGTACTGTTGGATTGGAATTTATTTCAATTTGAACCTAGTAAATATTTTCTACCCTCATCTGTTTTTAGTAATGGTATAATTTTCTCCAACAAATCGAATAAATAGGATTTAAGAAGATCTTTAGAGTCGCACTCTCTTCTCTTTGCCATCCCCGCAATGGGCTCTGACTTTGTCCTATATTGACAATAATAACAGAAATCACTCTCCAGATATTCCAATTTAATATTTAATGTTTTATTAATAATACTTACTAAAGATTCTGAAGGCCTAAATTCTGATTCTGCAGAAAATAAGACAGTATATTCATACCACCCATAATCGTCTCTACCAGCTCTGTAATTGCCGTCTTCAAAGCAAGTGACTTTAAGACTTAAAATAAAATTCATTAGATTGCGAATATCTTTGTCTTCAATAATATAATCCTTACATATCCCTATTGGAACTTTATACTTGAAGCCTTCTATCGCTTTTTCTTGATTAAACTTAAGAAATAGTTGAAGATACAATTTTCTTTGAAGATATCTTTTAAAAGCTTCTAAGTCATACATATAATACTTGGGGAGGTTTTTGATTGTTCCAATGTATTGAACAGTTTTTTCAATAGTTACTATTTTAATGCTTGAATTAGTAATAACTTCCAACATATTTGCCAAATACAAATTTGGCAAAACATTTTTGTTTCCATAGAATTTGACAGTGCATTCTTTATGTTCAACCGACCAAATATCAAGATCATCTCTGACATTTACTTCCAAATTATAAACCATAGATAAAACATTCCTTATATTTATTGAATGGCTTTTCCTTAAAGCTTCTTTATCTACAAAAGAAGAACTATCTGTTAACTCATTTATTTTCCGATCCCAATATTGGAAATTTATATTATGTGTAATAATACCTTTGTCTAATATTTCATTTATCTCTGGAATAACATTAGAAAAGAGAAAATGTATTGGGCTCTTTATACCGGATTCTTTTTTACCATCCTTAAAAAATATAGATTGATTTACATCGAAAATATGCTCTATCGGTTTCTTCCATTTATTACTTTGATAGTCGGAATCATAAATAGACGTATGAATAGAATAACTATAAAAAATGATATAACTATTAGGATCGCCATATGGAGACTCTCTCTTGTTTACTTTAATAGTTATCTTAGAAATCTTTATATTACCTATCATTATCTCCACCTCTACCTTTTCTTTCGTGTTGATATTTATGTAACCTAATGAACAAATAAAATTATTTTTTTTATGTTCAATTTCAACAAAAGGAACATCATCAGCTATAAAATCATATTCCTTTATTTGTTCATAAAAATCCGTATAATTAGAAACTTCTATTACCTCTTGATTATTTATTAGAATCATACCACTAAGAATTTTTATGGGTCAAAGATAGCTTTTTTTTTTGGAAAATAAATATATTAATCCAAAAATATGATAGAAATTTTATACTATTTCATATTTTAGGATATTTTTTAAAGATCTATTATTCATTATAAGATTTTATATAATTAAACAAATCATAGGACAAAATTTACAGAGGAAACTACAAATAGATGAAAATTTATGAAATGATAAATGGCCAAGCGTAGAAAGAATATGATTGTTTTTATTAAGCAGAAATGCGGAACCGATGAATTATATATAGGACAATAGTAAAGATGAAAATGAGAGCGATGTATTCGTGAGCTGATGCAGGAGCGGACTTGTCCGCTTTTGCCGATTTGAACTTTTGGGACTGGGTGGCTACTGCTACGCTGTCCTTCAAATCGGTGGCGGTGACGGACTTCTCCTTGGTGCTTGCACCGAGGTGTAGTCCGTAGATGTGGAGAGACTTTGGGAAAGGCGAAGCGAGGACGGGACGCGAAGCGTCTCGTGGGCGCTGATGGCTATTGGGGACTTGTGGAGTGAGTGAGTCAGAGGGAGTTTCCAACCAGCTTTCTATCGCTGATGGAAACGCTGTTGGAAACTCCTGAGACTCATTAAAGAATATCATTGAGATGCTGTCTGCAGACAAGGAAAACTGTCTGGAGAGCGAATCGATTGTGCGGTAAAAAGTGAGACGGGATGCCGTCACGGCTGCCGTCTCACTTGCACTTACCGCCTTTTCGGACGTGCGCACTGTCTTACAAGCGGCAAGTGACAGACAAAATGAAAACAAAATAACAGAGTAAAGTGAGCGAGAAAAGTATTTCATATTTTGTGTTGTCTATTTAAAGATGTAGTCATACTCGTGAACATTGAACGAAGGACAGGCCTTGGCTGCGAATTCGCGGTGGCCATGAAGAGTGGCTTGTGGGTAGCGTTTGTGAAGTTCCGTCAGGATCTTCACGAATGCTTCCTTCTGGGCTGGTGTTCGGGTATCCTTCTCGGTAAGCTTAGCGTCTCTAGCGCAACCGCCGACATAGCATACTGCGATGGAGTGCTTATTGTAACCAGAGCAGTGTATGCCAGGGATGGACTCATCCAGGCATTGATGGATGGTGCCGTCGAGGTATATCAGATAGTGATATCCGATGTGGGACCAGTGATTGTCCTTGACGTGCATACGTCTGATATCTTCGACAGTCTGGACTCGGCCTTCGGGCGTAGCTGTGCAGTGGCAGATAATCCTATTTATCTCTCTCATTGGTTTCCTCCCTCCTCTATTGTATCGAACTTAGATTTTAGTTCGGCAAACTTGGTGTGAATATAGATACTTACACCAAAGATAGAGCCTGCGTATATCAGACACTGTGCGAAGAAAAGGAGTACGGAGTCAGAGATGACACCAGTTGGTGCTACGATGAAGCCCGCTGTGGCGAGTGCGACTCCTGCGATGAGCATCGCGATTGCCGAATAGATTTGGATGTCAGTTCTAGTTTCTTTGGTCATGTTGTGTTGGATTATATTTCGATGGTGCAAAGGTAGGAAGCATATTTGATTTAAAAAAAGACAATATTCTATTGGATTTTCAAAATTATTATGTATTTTTGCAGTAGACTAAAGCTATAAAATATGAGAATAAGAGATATAGATGTGAATTTTGATTTTACTTCTGATACCAAAGGATTTTGGGAAGGCTTTTGGGAAAGAAACGATGGACTTGGGGCTGGAGGCGCAGATCCTGATTCCAGAAGTAAAACGCTTAGACTATATAGTCAGCTATTATGGAGTAAGCCATTACCTAATGGTGAATTAATGGAACTAGAAGATGGCAGAAGTAAATTCTATCTAAAATGGAAGGATTTCTATTTCGGAAACGATTCTATTACTGCTTCTTTTAGATATTATCGAAACAGACCGCTTTTGGAAGAAGTAAAGAAGAATGTACCCGATTATCATCAGTTCGTAGAAACGTATCTTCATCAACTATATCAGATTGGTGGTGAAGTCATATTGCCATCTGCGGTCGGGGGAATAAATCAGACTAGGGGATTTCGGGCTGATATACGTGACCGATGGGATTTGACATTAGAATGTATTCGTCGATTCTATAATGGAGATGACAGCCCATTAAGTGATGTATTGAATAAGAATAAAGCTTTTTTTGAATTGTTTGTGGACTTTAAGGGCTATGTGGATTTCTTCTTTTTTCAAGATCTTGTCGATAAGAATTATGCAAGTGTCAAACTATGGTTGGATACTCCGCTGTTTGTAAAGAACCCCATCCCAAAGACTGTTGATGAATACTTTAATTTCTTGAACAAGGAAATAGAATTTGTAGAAAGTAGGAATATAAGAATTCAGCATTACATTAATTCTGTGACTAAGAAGGATGAATTTACAACTATGATGCACGCTGACCTACTAGCTGAAGACGGTTGGTCGAGATTAGATGTCATGGTGCTCGGTGCCTATGCAAATATTCTAAAAGGAATAAAGAAAGCCGATGCCTGTAAGAATCACGGTATCACGATAGAAGAATATGATGAGAATATAGAGCGAGTCAAAAAGCTTTAACTAATGATTGTACCTCCTGTAATTTTCGTCTATTGCTTTGGCTACGATGCCGACGAAGGACTGGCCGATGTTATCAGCCAGGAAATCACGGAGGTTGAGAACTGAGGAATAATACTTTCGAGAGAACCACTTCTTAGCGACACGTCGCTTTTCACGACCTATATCCCCGGAGTTGCCTCTGGGGATTTCCTTTCCTGTACCGAAATCTTGCCAAAGTCCGTATTCGAGGAAGGCCTGTGACAAGCCTATCTCGATAAAACGGCCATCGGCTCTTACTGGCAAAGCGCTGACGGAGTGCAGCAGCCGGCCTGTGTCGATGACATCCAGCAGTGTAATCTGCTCCTGCCAGATTTTAAGCATAGTGTCGTTGAAAGCGAGAACGTATTTCTCGCGCTCGCCTTGTGGATCGGGATGCTGATTCAAGTCCATTCCTCCTGGTTGAATTGTAAATCGGTGTAGGTGTCAACGGCGATTTGGAAGTACGCACAAGCGCATCCTGAGAAGAAATAGCGGTCGATTTCTTGGAAGGAGATACGAGGGTCGATATAAATAGATTGCTGCTGCAGACGAGTGTGCTCCTGGATCAGGACAGACATAAACTGTCGGAATAGCTCGCGCATGGCGTCCATACAGGACTGGCGGACCACCATGTTGTCAATGGTGTGGCGCATGGCTAGGAACACTGTCTTCACACGGCGAGTGTGCGGTGTGTTATTGATGTCCGTAAATCCCTGTGAGATGTCGGACACGCAGACGAAAGCCGCTTTTGTCTGCATTTTGGCCAGTGCTTCTTCGAAGCCGTCAAGCCCAGAAACTCGACAGAAGGTGAAGTGCTTGGACTGAGCGAACTTGTTGCGCTTGGTTAGGTCTTCAAAGAACGATGTGGCATCCCAGTTGAAGGAGTCGTTGTTCTTTGTTTGTGTTGGCTGTTCAGGCGTATGTGGAAGAAATGGTAACATAAGTAAGAGTATAAGGAATGTATGTAAATGTTTGGTAAGTAGGCTATTGTGTGATAACTGTGTAACAAACTTGCTAAGGTTTCTTATAAGCCTTTCGAAGCTCTTCTGCTTCCTTTGCCTTAGCATCAAGCTCGGTGAGCGCGCGCCAGGTATCCATCTTTAGGATGCGCTCTTCTTTGGTGATATCGCCACCTGTTAGGGCGCGGATCATGGCATTCGTACTGTCACGCAACTGACTGTAGATATCCGGCTGGCTGGAGCCCAGCAGATTGGCCTCGCCCTTAGCGGGGGCTGGCTTATAGAAGTTCGTGAAGAGCGATGCGAAGTACTGTTTGAGTGAAGCCATCCAGTAGAAGATACCTACAAGATGGGCTTTCGAGGGCTTCACATGGTCGCTTCCGTATAGGATTTGTGCCATCTGAAGCAACAGTTCATCCTGCTGAGTGTTGAGATAACCCTGGAACAGGTTGTCAACATACAGATACTGCTCAAAAGGAACTTTCTCGAAGTCCGCTGGCAAAGCGCGGTGCTTGCCTATTCGTGAGATACGAATGGGCATAGGTGCTAATGAATCAAGATAATCAAGAACTGAGGTGGCTTGCTGAATCTGCCTGACTTTGAGCACAACCTGCTCTTTTCCTCGCTTTATGAGGAAACGATGGCTCGGCAGAGTGGCTAGCACCTTTAAGTGATTCCACTTCATGAGGCAGAGGGACTTGACCTCTGCTGCAGACAAGTCGCGTGCGAATAGTCCATAGACCATGAGCAGCTGCTCGTCTGTCAATTCGGGCCAGCTGGTGGGCAATGTGATATTGAACATTTTCATGGGGCAAAGATAGATATTCTATGTGGATATTGGAAAGACACGGGAAGCTATATTCTACTAGATAACTTAATCCTACAATTTATTGAAGAAATATAAATATACAAAATTATATTTGTAGGTTGAGATTTATTATTTATATTTGCAACGGATTTATCATCCACCAGGGGCTTAAAGAATCGAGTAGCAATATTCGTGGAGGGCTGGGTGATTCCCAAGTGGATAGCGCGGCTGCCAGTCTTGAAGGAATTTTTGTATATAAAAAGAAACTAAAAAGTACTAGTATGACAATAGAGCAAATAAAAGAGATTTTCATTGGAATGGGTAATAAGCCATGTCCATTGACAGAGAAATTGGTATATACTGGATATCAACAAGTAAGTGGTGGCTATATTGCACGTGCAAAGAAAGAAGGGATATTAGTTGATTACAAGAAGAATTCCCCCTCCCAATATTGGCATTTAATGACATATTGTGATAGCAACGATGGTAATAAGAAGTTCAGCAAAAGCATTGTTTGTGGTGAATTGATTTTTTGGATGGCAGAGGTGTCAGGTGCTGTGGACAAAGCGAGATTGGAACAATTGTTGGAAGAGATTGTCGAAAGCGCAGATCGGACAAAAGGCATTAAACCGACTTACGATAGAAAAAAGTGTAATAGAATCATTCAAGAAGTTTGTTTTGTTTGGAAATGAAAGTTGAACTTGAAATAATCGGAAATATTTAGGGCATTTCTTTGTTTTATCGATAGAATTAACTATCTTTGCAGCGCGGGATGAGAGAGGGAGGTAATGCCCCCGCATTCTGCACCTAAGTTCGGGCAATCCTTTTTTGGAGTGCCCGAAGCTCTTTTTCTGATTTGATTCTCGAAGACATTTGGGGTGTAGAGGGCGCCGACTGGGGAGGTGTGTCAGCGGGGAACTCTACAGTATGTTTACAGATGAGGTTAACTAGGCCGTAGAAACATAGGGATAATTTGGTTGTGTTAAACTTATACTATCTCAGAATTGTTCAGGGATTATTTGTTAATGTTTGATTCCCATTCCTGATGGAACTTGGTCCATTTATCGCTATGGGCACCGAGAGCACCAATTTGGCGAGGGTGTGCCAATGGGAGAACATTTACGGTGTGACCGTCAACGGTAGCAGCCGTGATAGTGCCGTATCCATAAAGCTCAACATACTCCTGCAGGGATTTATAAGGAACTTCAGCAACCTTGTTTAAGAACTGTGCAATGGGGATATCCCCGAGGAGAACCAAAAGACTAGCTTTTGATTCCTTCAGTTCTGAAACGATTTCTTGGCGTCTCTTGTCATCGCAGAATACTGTTGGCCGTTTTGGTATGTTCACTTCATTGAGGCCATACTTCTCTATTAACGGATTATATTCTTTCTCGATCACTTTTGCTTGGCCGTCGTTGATGCGTGTTTCAGGAAGAAGGTCGCACAACCATGCGTTTTTCCTTGAGTAGCCAAGAATCCCGAGGATATGTTCATCGAGGACTTTGGCAGAAGGGCCGTTGAGATGTTCTCCGGCCGGTTCTAGCGTTCCTACTTCTGTAGGAATCTGTATCTTAGATATTATTTCTTTTGCTTCATCGATGTTGCCGTCCCAGAAGATACGTGGTTCACTTGCAACAGCCAAAGCTGGACATATAGTTTTGCCGTCTTTCTTCCAACGCGCATGAACTGCACTTGCATAGACACCTAGAACGAAAACTTTTTTAGGAGTACGGTCTTGCTGTACTAATGATTGGACCTGTTGGCCGAATGGGTATTGGTATGACATAATTAGATATTTATAATTTTGTGGCAAAGATACATCTTTTTGTTGGAATGTCCAAGGATTATGTGAAATAATTACAATTCGTCGAATCTTAGGAGATCATCTGTTTTTACGTCAAGAAGAACAGATATCTTCATGAGGGTTTCAATTGATGGCTGGGCATCGTTTGTGCACCACTTGCTTACTGTGGATGGTGTAACGCCTAGCTGTTCGGCTAGCCATTTGTTGGTTCTATGTTTTTCAACTAGAACCACTTTAATTCGGTTTATATTCTTCTTCATATTTGCACTATTTGAATTTTTTGTGTGCAAAGGTACGAAAAAAGAAATGAAACGTGAAAGCGAATGCTTTAAACAAGAAAAATATTGTTAATAATTAGCTGTGTTTTTTGTTTTGCAAATATTATCTTTGTAAATTTGCAATAATAAACATCATCAAAACAAAACTTTTAATAAAAGAATACAATTAATAAAAATGGGATTTATTGCTTTGGTATGCTGGCTTATCGTTAGTGTCATAATCATTATAATAGCTATCTCTATAGGAGGATGGGGATATGCTTTATTTCTTTTTATTTTCGCCATTTTTTATTTGTATGTTAAAAGAAACGATTATTAACAACTTTTATTATGATCTTTGGCGGAATACATCCCCTCTCCCCAAGGCTATAGGGTAAGTCATTGACATGTTTTATGTGCTAATACAAGTATTCTATTGACTATACTTAGTATTGTCATACCTTAGGTTAGCATCATCAGCATAATAATTGATTTGTTATTGATGTACCAGTATGTTGATGGACTGGAAAAAGGATTGTAAAAGACCATTTTTAAAATCTATCTTGTCCCCGCTCACTATTATTAGTGTAGCGGGGATTATAATATTTGTATTTATAACCAGTAACCACCAGATGACTTTTGGTTCACGAAGACTTTGGGGGTGTAGAGGGCGGCGACTGCGGAGGTGTGCCAGGCGGGGAATATTTCTTCGTGTTCGCGAATGATAGTGATTAGATCGTAATAACATTGGGGGTGAACTTGGATGTTGTTTAGAAGCTCCAACTCGTAGGACTGCAGGGATTTAATCACCTGCTCTTCGAGGGGTGATGCGCTGCGGTGCTGGGTGAATACGTGGGAGCGGAAGACTTGCATCTGCTCGTGAGAGAAGTATGTGTCGGCAAGAACGGACTCTATCTTTATGAGACGTTCGTGCAGCTGCTGGTAGGAGTCCCAGATATGTTCGCGGATGGCGAGACGGCGGCAGAGGCTCAGGAACGGGAACATTGTGGCGGCGAAGTATTTACCTGGTTCGCTTTGCTGCCAGTCCGTTCTACTGGATAGACGAAGGATGAGAGCTTCGATAGCGGCGTCGCGCTGAGACTCGAGAGAGGCGATCAGAGCGGCGACGCGCTCACGAGAAGCGGGAACAACTGTCTGATTTGAGACGATACCGAAACCATTAGGGGTCAAGACTAAATCAAGCGAAGGGATGGCTGTCATATAGGCATGACAGGCTACGAGCTTTTCCAAGGGGAAACGGAAACGCTCGTTAGGACCTGAGCTGTCAGCTTCAGCTATCTCGGCAAAATTGGCTTCAGGAACGAAAGTGTCCATTACCCATTGCTCGGCAGACTCGAGATATGGGTAAAGCTTTTCAATCAATGTAGGCTCACCCTCAACGGTGGCCAGTACGTTAGGTATGAGCAAGCGCAGCTGCTCGTCGGTGGTAATCAGTTTCATTATTCTTCTTCAGTCTTATTCGGTGTAACAAGCTTAGCGTCTCTATTTTCATCAAGCGTTGAAAGCATGATGAATGGACAATCGGGATGAACGCCTTCCCAACCGTTGAACCTTATAATGATATGGTGAACGGTGAAAAGAAGGTCGTGATATGGCTTCTGCAGAGCCTGAGCGATGGTATAGAGCTCACGCTTGTCAGAACCGGAGTTGTTTGTCTGACTCTTTCCTGGTACTGAGCCGACGAGGTTAGAATGAACGCGCATCGTAAAACACATCATGTTGACGGCTTCGATAATATCTGTCGACCAGTCGCCACCTTCCTTTTCCGTTTCTACCTTATTAATAACTACGTCATGTTGTTCGTGACCATCTGGGGAGATGTAGAACGTAGAGAAAAGAACCTTACCAGAGTTCTCCATACCCGTCAGGAAGTTGATGATTTTTTCCTTCTCCTCCACTACCCTATCCATCTGCTTCTTACGGTCGGTAATTCCTTCGGCTTTGAAGATTCCGTCCCAGAATCGATTGGCGATCTCGATGTGATACTTGATAGGTGCAGAATTCTTCAATTTAGCTTCCTTTGCCATGCCGATGAGACGCTTGATATTATACCAGTTGCCCTTAAATAGAGAACCATAATAAGGGATGGGATAATAGGTGCTGTCAGGTGTTGGAACACGGCTGACGATGGCGAACTTGCGGGTGCTGGATTTGGGCTTATTACCTTTAGCGGGCTTGAGACGCTCCTGCAGATCTGCCCAAGGAGAATGGAAATCCAGGAGCTCTATCTTCTCGACTTCGTCCTTACTGGAGATAGACTTTCGCCAGTTCGCATACAGGATATACGGTATGCGGCCAGACTTGTCTGCAGGAGCAAAACGGCAGTAGCAGGCCTCTTTGCGAAGAATACGTACAACTTTTGAACCATCAGAACTCAGAATGATGATAGACACACAAAAACCGAAATGTTTGAAATCCTGGCAGACACCGAGGAAATACGAGGCCAGAGAGTTATCCATCAGGAACTCCTGGACTTGTGACTTGGTGGCAGCACTGGCCTGGGATGTGTCATAGACCAGGCCGGAACCATAGCAGACTTCAGCGTTGAAGATCTGACAGGTGGATAGTGTCTCGTCGGACTCAATAAGCTCGAGAATGCGGTAAGGCATCTCGTTGTCTGCGCCCCAGGGCATATACTGGTAACCTTCGACCAGTGTACGGGGGATGATATCATACTGCTCCTTGAAGACTTCGGAGCTGTTGACAGTGAATGCGGCGCTGGCTTTGAGGTCCGGGATGGATTCAACAGAGTTGAAGGAAACGAAATTATTCATATCGGTGATTTTTCTGGCAAAGATATGAATATGACTAGGGATGAAAAAAGACACAAAAAATGGCGAGCTTCACAGCCAGCCATAATCTATACAATTATATAATCTAACCCGAGGCAGGAATAAAACCTGTACTCACTCATTCTTGCCCTTCACAGGGGTATGAATGAAAAAATTTAGGTATGGGCAAAATGCCCATGGTCAAAAACCAAACGCAAAGGTACAAAGAATAAATGAAATACAAACATTTTGGCTAATAATTCTTGGAATTAGTGAGAAAATTGTAATTTTGCAGCAAAATGAAGAAAATGAAAGAACCAGATATACAAAAAGCAGATGTATCTACGGAGCTGGAGCTGCCGATGTACGATGCGATAGCAGCCGGTTTCCCTATTACCAGTGACTATCCTGCAGACAGGCTGGATTTCAATCGCGACTTTATCAAGCACCCCGAAAGTACTTTCTATGTGCGTGTGAAAGGCGATTCTATGAAAGAGGCCGGCATCTTCGATGGCGACTTGTGCCTGGTAGACAAAGCAGAAGAGATGGTACACGGCAATATCGTGGCTGCGTATGTTAACGGTGGGTTTACGGTGAAGTACCTGGATACGTCGACTAAGGATCAGGGCTTTATCCGATTGGTGCCAGCCAATAAGGATTTCAAACCGTTTATCATCGATTCATCAGACGAGTTTACTGTCTGGGGAAAAGTAATTTTTACCATTAGAGACTGGAGGAATAGCTATTGTTTGCCATTATAGATTGTGATAATTGCTTCGTGAGCTGCGAGCGTGTATTCAGGCCCGATCTCAACGGAAAGCCCGTCGTTGTATTGTCGAACAACGATGGCTGTGTTGTTGCGCGCTCAAACGAAGCAAAAGCAATGGGCATCAAAGCTGGAACTCCCTACTTCCAACTAAAAGACCTCTTTCCTGGACAGGAAATAGCGGTATTCTCGTCGAACTACGAACTGTATATCGATATGACCGACAGAGTGATGTCGCTCATCCGAAAGGAGGTGCCTGAATTCTATCGTTACAGTATAGATGAAGGCTTCTGTATGCTGAAAGGTATGGAGCATCTCGACCTGAAAGCATGGGGCGAGGAGATGCATCAGCGCATCAAACAATGCACGGGTATGCCGGTAAGCATCGGCATCGCCTCTACTAAGACCTTGGCAAAGATGGCCAGTCATTATGCCAAGAAATATCCCGGATTTCATCATTGTTGCTATATTGACAATGTGACAAGACGCGATAAGGCCTTAGAACTGTATCCCATTAGCGAAGTGTGGGGCATTGGCCGACAGTATGCTAAGCGCCTTGAAGCTATAGGCATCAAGACAGCCTATGATTTTGCAACGCTCAGCAGAAGCTGGGTTCGGTCGACCTTTAACGTTGTGGTAGAGCGCACCTGGCGTGAACTCAACGGTGAGGATTGCATTCTTCTGGAAGACATGACTAAGAAGAAAAGCATCTGTACCAGCAGAAGCTTCCCCGGAATGGTGCCTGACTTTGAGACGCTGCGTACCAGCATCAGCAACTTTGCTGCCCATTGTGCAGAAAAGCTTCGCAAGCAACAGTCAGCAGCAGCGATTGTGAGTGTGTTCATCGATACAAACCATTTCCGAGAGGACTTGCCACAGTACTGGAACTATGCCGAGGAACGACTGTTGACACCCAGCAGTAGCACCCAGGATATCGTGCAATGTGCTCTGCGCTGCACCCAGAGGATATACCGACAAGGGTATCAGTACAAGCGTGCTGGTGTAATCGTGATGGGCATCTGCCCTACTTCGGCTGTACAGACCAATTTCATCGACTATGATTCGGAGAAATATGAGAAAAAGCGAAAACTGGATGAAGCCATCGACCGTATCAATCGCATAAATGGTAGTGAGACTGTCGTGCTTGGCTCGCAACAATACACGGCTAAAGACGGCATTGGCAAAGCGAGTGTTTTCCGAGACAGCATCAAGCACGACTTCCGTAGTCCAAGCTACACTACAAAGTGGAGCGACATTCCTGAAGCAGAATAAAAAAGTGGCTGGCTTTCACAAGCTGGCCACTTTACTCATTAAAATTTACTTATAGCTTAGTCAATTTCTAAAAGAAAAAGACTGTGGATCATACATGCCTTCACAGGTGGTATGGTCCCAAATACAAAATATCTTTTTGCTGATGCTTCTGGCTAGTTTGATTTGTACAAAAAGAACGTGGGCTTGCGTATCCCACGTCTTCACACTCAGGCTCTGGATTGCCGTAAAGAAAAGAACATGAGACGACAAGCCCACGAATATATACGTGAACCGTCGTACCCCGTCTTGTTCTTTGTTTGAATTTTCCAGATTCGAGTGTGCAAGACAGAAGCGCGTCAGCTTCGTTTACCAATAAGATGCTGCAGAAGCACAGATGCATGAGCAGCAGGAACAGCGACGACCTTTTTAGCCCGCTTGTTCTGGGTGCAAAGATACGAAATATTTCCGAATAAGCGATAATTCTTCGGAAAAAGTTCGGCATAAAGGCATGCTACAGGTAGACTTCCATGCCGTTGAGCATGAAGATACAGCACTCGCGAGTCTGACGGATCTGATTAGAATCGAGGAGTTTGAACTTGCGTGTGCCTTTGTAGTGGTCGTACTTGATACAGATACAGCGGTGCCACTCCTGGATCTCGCCTTTAGATGTCCATAGACGGATATCGACAGGCTCAGGACGGTTGAGAATCAGCCGGGCTGTGGTAATGTGGATACTATTCATGGGAGAAACTCGTTTTGTTCCGCATAAGTCCAGGTGAACTTCAAGCGGATGGGGTTAGAATTATTATCTGATACTTCTGATGAGGTATCTGAAATTATGACTGGAGCGAAGACTCCGTCAGCAACTTCTCGAGTGATTTCCTGGGAAGAGAGAAGCTGAGTAAGGAACTGTGCTTCGGATAGTGTAAGTGGTGCTGTTTCCACTTCGTGTTTGACTTTGACGGAAGTGTCGTAATAAGCAACCTTATTACCGCATATCGCTTCAGAACGGTCGATCTCCGTTTTTGAAGTAGTAGCGCCGAAAAGGCAAACCGTTTCCCAAAGATTAAAATTACCTTTGAACTGGAATGTATCAGATGGAGCGGTGGGTGAGAAATATATATTGAACTCGCGCTCCCCTATTCTATAAAAGACCCGATGTATGGTGGCGTTGTAAATGCCACTAAGCGCCAACAGATTCTGGAACCGCGCATAACTGGCCTCAGATGCGATGATTTTGGGTGTGTCGGACTGTTTATTGCCGAACGTGACTGTTGATTTGAGCATCGACTGTACTGATGGCATGTTGTAATAGATATCGCAATAGTTTGAACTCTGCTGATATGGCTGGGCATAGTTGTATAGCGTAAAGGGGCATGTTTGTGATAGCAATGCACTTTTGCGTGTAGTGAGGAAAGCGCCCAAAAGTGCTTGTTCTGCGCCTTTAAGTGATTTCAAATGACTGTATACTACCTTGATGACACCCGATGTGTAGGTAAAGTTCTCGTAGTCCTTGACATTAAGGACGAACGAGGCGATGGCCAGCTTCTTTTGCAACATAGCTGACTCGACGATAGACTGGATGTCACGTACATATGCCTTCAAGCCGTAGATATAGTACGCTGAGGAAAAGACTTCCACCTCGTCGATGCTTATAGTGACAGTGACTAGCGGTGTGAGCGATTCTATCTCCACCTCTTCAGGCAAGTCAGCTGTGAGGCATATGGAGGAAAACTTTGTATTGATAACGGTGGCCATATCTTTTTTCTGCAAAGATACAATTGGGCGGTGGGCGGGGAAAAGACACGAAAAGATGTTTAAATTCGGCGTAACATTGTTTAATCTGCGCTAAATAATGTAGAATGAACAAAAAATGACGAAAAATAAACATCAATTCCGAAAGAAATGTATATCTTTGCAGTGGTTAAGGTTTATGGTTGATTAATTTAGTTTTTTAAGTAAATTTTTTCAGGAAAGGTTCGCTGGGAAGCGAGCCTTTTTTGATAATATATAGCAACTTTTTCTAGTACAGAAAAAGATAGCACTCCTTAAAGGAATGCTATCAATTCTTGCTGTGGCTCTGGAGCCATCTGAACCACTTTGGGCTCCTTCTTTGCGCGGGGCTTGCGCTGCTTCTTAGGCTTCTCTTCAGCCTCTGGCTGCTGAGCTTCCTGCTCTGCAGGCTTCTCTGGCTCGGCAGCAGCTGCTTCAGCTTTCTGCTTTGCAATTTCCTCTGAGAGGGCCTTGAGGGATGCATCCTCGATGCTATATCCTGTCTGCTTCTTCAGGAGAAAAGCGAAACGCATGGCTTTGTAGGGGCTCTTGCAGTATGCCTTACCTTGTTCTTCACCTGTGATGGCCACCATCCAAACATTGTTCTCACTCTTGTTAGACTTCACTACTGAAATGATAATAACTTTTGCTTCCATAACTTTAATATTTTTAAATTGTTAGACTTATCTTTGAAATACTTTATTCTTAAACTTTATATACTTCGACATATGTGATATCTGCCATCAGATCATTGGCCATGCTCTCAGCTATCTCTGTAGCCTTAGCAAATGTATCGGCTTCAACCTCGTACTCGTAATACTCACCACCTTCGCAATTAACAACTACATTGTAGATATTGCCCAGATAATAACGCTTGTTATACAATCTGCTGTGGGTGAAAACTGATGTTTGTACATTCTGTGTCATAATTCTTATTTTTTAAATGTTTGACTTCTTGTTAATGATAAGCTCCGAGGAGCTTTTGTAATTTTTACGTGCATATAAGAGCAGCAAGCGGCAAGTGCTTTAATGCAAGGAATTACTAGCAAAAATAACGGAATACCCCATTTTCTTTAGGTCCTGACGTGAAGAAGAAAATGCGGAAGGCTGCTGTGATTTTTGAGCAGGAATCGGGAGCCTGTGACCAGTACTTGCAGAGCACGGGATTGCGCTAAATTTGCAAAGGAAAAATAAGTAAAGGGCCTCATAGGTAGCTATCATGAGAAGTCCAACATGTATAGAGTATGTCAATGACACAGATTCAGCAAACATCCAACCCACGGCAGGTACTAACAAGTGCTATTGCTACCCCATCCTATTTTGGGCTATATCTGCATTGTCTATCCTTTGTGTATAAGGTGTGGTGAGTGTTGTACGAGGTATGTGTGCTGATTTTCCTATTTACCTTGTGGTACAGGGGATAGCTGAGAGTGGCCACTACCCTACTTTACTGGCAGATTACATCGAAGTACAGATAAGTTTTAGAGATCTGACGATAAAGTATCAAAGTAAGGAAAACAAAAATGTTGAAGTGGAAAGCAAGTGATATCTTTAGTAGATATGAAGGTAAGTGAGAGGGTTATGAACGATGGATGGTAGCGATTACAGGTGTGTAGAAGAACAGGACTTGCTAGGCTATGCCCCATTTGCAGCCATGCATACTTTTTTGAATCTGACGCAGAAGGGATATAAAGAGACAGCGGGCCTCACGGCTCACTGTCTCAGATTTTTGGGTAATAATAAAGCGTTTGCTATTATTCTGCGTCCAAGAAGCCTCGCAGGAAATTCAAGACAGAGTCCAATGAATATGTCAGCGATGCCTACGCATTTGCAAAAAGTAGAGTCTCACGACTCATATGAGAATGTCTTATTGTACTGCAGATAAGAGTTTCTCCCAAATTTTGACCATTGCAAATGTATCTAGGCCGCAATATGCTAGTAATGCTTTCCTTGTTTTTGCCTGTTCCTCAGGATCCATAAACTGAATCTTTGGGAATATGGTCATTGCCTCGCTACCATTATGAACACAACCTTCTAGATTATGGTAATCCAATGATGGATCGTTAGGGAATAAGGTAGGCAGTACTACCTTAATGGAGAACGAGCCTCCCATCGCTGGCAGGTAATACTGACCAGCAGCAAACGGGTCAAGTAAATCCTTGATGTTGTCTTTGATGTTCAGCAGATGCTCAGCCAGGTCAGGATACCACCCTGCCAGTTCTTTGATGCGCGTGCACTCAAAGGATTTATTAAAGGCAAGGGTACATACATTCATAGGAATATCCTTGCATAGCTGCTCTGCCAAAGCTCTTCTTGGGTCGGAGCCAGAAATTCCCAGATGTTCTTTGTGTATTAGTTCACCACCTTCATTTTCAATGATATGCAGTGAATACTGGAACGTAATCTGCTGGTAAACCTTTGTTCCTTCAAACTCTGGAACAACCTGTTGTATAGTTTCAAAGTCCAGAAAATACAATGGATAGGTCAAAGTGTTCAAGAACTCTTTAATTTTGTCTGGCTCAATGTGTGGTTTATTGGCTAATGCGCTTTCTATCTGTATTCGCCTCACAGGAGTCAGCTTCTCATTCTTAACATCATTGTATGATATTATACCCTGACGATAATACTTCAGCTTGTCTGAGAAGCGCATACGATAAAGGTCGAATACTGATGGGGATGGAATGTGTCGAGAGCAGTATTTGAAGAAACCGCAGTCGTATGGAGCCTTACATCCTTCCCAGATATCCTGCTCGGGCTCTTCGCAGCTTTGCAGGAGTTTTAAAGCAGCAGTTTGTCTTGCTTCCACCTGAGCATATTCGTCGGCTATCATTTCAGAAACATCGTTGATAACGAACAGACGCTTCAAATCAAGTTCGCCCTCTCTTACATAGTCTGAATTAAGGCAAACCAGATATGTGCCAGTAACGTTGATTCCGCATTTTTCGAGTACCCATTTCTGATAGGCGATATCTGGCAGGAATTTGCCCAGTTTAGCTGGTTTACCATCAAATTCAGGATAGCTAACACTCTTTACTTCATAGATGGCATATCCATGCTCTGTGCGGTGAAGTATATCCACAGCACAGTAGTTGCCTTCGAAAGAGAATGCAGCTTCACATATATTGTCTTGGCCTTCAGCTATCAAATTCTTGGTGTTTTGAATCATAGCAGACAAATCAAGACTTCCATCAGCTCGCTTTACTGTAACATCCACATAGGGACCAAGGACACCTTTGGCAAGATTTCCGACTTCCGTACCTTTTTCAAAGCGCCCTTCAGCAGATGGGTCGATCACTTCTTCCTCTGGCTTATACACGCTCATCCATAAGCACTTGGGGCACTGACAATACTTAGCGTACTTCGACTTTGATAGCTGTTTCATCGTTATTTCTCGTTTAAATAGTTTTCGATTATTTCTGATTTAAGCGCTCTGCGCACTACGTCTCGGGTAAATGGGCAACCATCTACATATTCTTTTGGGTATGCGTTAGCCATTTCCAGTAGTCCATTGTATAGTTCACGCACCACATCCTTGCATCGTGCAAATCCTTTGAAAGGCAGGCTTTCCTTACTTACTCGGCTATTAAGAGTAACTGTGATATCCATCATATCGCCAACCTTCTTCAGCTCTATCTTAGTAGGCTCCTCTTCTTCGCCCAGTTCGATTACAGTCCTGGGATGATTTACTATTCTCTCCAGGCAAGTACTAATGTAACTCCACTCTATGCCCAGGTTTTCGATAGAATCTGTCATAATCATCGTTCCCAAGCTTATGCGATAGACGATGCATTTCCAATCATTGCTATCATTATGCAGATAGTTGAATGCGAATAACTGCGGCTCTAAGTCTTCTATATTCAGGCTATCACCTTCTACATTTTTATATGATTGTTTACACCACTCAAGACGCTCCAGCATCTCGTCGCGAAACCATTCAGGTGATTTAACCACGAGACGGTCGCCATAGAACATCAGTTCCTGTATTATTTCGTAGTTTAACATCACATCTAGCGATACCTTGATGTTTCTTTCGCCCTCTATCTCAAGCTTTTGTGTTTCGCTGATGGGATACGAATATAGATAAGGATACAATGAGATATCTGCCCATAGCTCGATGTGCTCCACCGTTTTTTCAGGTGGCACCGTAACACCTACCAGATGTTTGAAATATTGCTTAAACGATGTTTTGGTGGCTCGGTATTTTACCTCATTGTTCTCCTTTACAGCACTCATGCAAATCAGCGGATAAGCCTCAATCTTATCGCAGCCTTCCTGCTGTGCCATCAGATACCAGCGACGCCAGTACTGTTTCAGATAATATGGATGTAAAGTAATCGTTTCTGCATCGCGAAAATCCTTTCTATATTCCACATCTACCACCTGTCGATTGCGTATAGCTTTGAATAGTGGCATAAGGAATTCTGCATCCCATGGCGTTCCACCTTCAAAGCGTGCTATCTCTTTCTGCTTACTCATGATGTTCTGGTCAAGACGAGTAAGCATCTGGTCGATCCAGCCAAACTCCGACATACCCTTGAATCCCTGCAACAGACTACGTACCTCTTGCAGCTTCTCAATCTCATTCTCCGTCAACTCACGGTTATATATCGAGTCGAATCCGTCGCGATAGCGGTAATAGCGTTTCTTGTGTCTGTCTTCCCATACGATTCCCTCCTGTCCAAACACCTTAAAGAACTTGGCATTCATCTCGGTAATATCCTGACTAAAGGTAGTTCTCGACTGGATAGGCAGCATTCCTCTATCCTCCAGCTTCCTGTTTACGATAGCCATCAACTGTTCGCGTGTATATTCACGTCCAGTACCAAAGCACTGATCGTAAATCATTTCTCGCATTGCATAGTCCTTCGTATTTGCCATATCGCGTAGTATTTTATAGTTTATAGTGCAAAGATACAAAAAATCTGTTCACCTAAAGCGAACAGATAATATTTTTTTTAAAATAGAGCTGGCCGCCATACTCAAAAACGTCAAGTGGGTGCCAGCTCCAACAGAACTCGTTCCCTCAATAACGGGCATGCGATATTCTGTTTGTCTAACCATTTCAAAGAAATCTTTTCCTTATTAAAAGGCTGGCCGCCATACTCGATAATGCCAAGTGGGAGCCAGCCCCAATCTGCACTTAGCCGCACCAATTGCGGCAGCCACAGATGTAGATGGAAGTAAGCGACAGAATCGAACTGTTACTGAAAGCCTTGCGGCTTGCCCACCTTTACCATACATCGTGGTTCTACTTGATCTTCCATCTCCGACAGGACTCGCGCCCTTACATTGGGCATTGCGATATCTTGTTTGTCTAAGACTATAAGAAAGGCGGATTGGCGAAGGAGTTGAACCTTGCAATATACTGCCATTACAGGAAGCCCCGCTACCGCTGCGACCATCAATCCGCCTTTTTTACGATGATGTTGCAAAGGTAATGTTTATATGTTCAGCCATAGCGAACAGACTGAAATTTTTTATTTACATAGTATTTATTTCCGCCAATTCTTCAGGTGTATGATGCTGCATGTCATAGACAAGAGAATCGTCAGAATAGCCATTCACTATATCCTTAGCCTGTTCTTCAGTAAGAAATGGTTTTCCTTTATCTTTGATATTCAACAGAGCTTTTAAGAAATCCTGGCGATAGTGTTCGAAAATCTCTGTAGTATAAGGAAGACTTCTGACGCTATAGTATAACTTCTTGAATTCCTCAACGGTATATATCTTACCATCTATGCACGACATGGCACAGGCTTTAGGAAATGTGCACCAGCGTTTCAGTTCAAGATTAACAAGTAAAGATTTCTGTCCTTCTATCTGTTCAACACAGAGAAAACACTTATCCGTCAAATACTTGATAAACTCTTCCAGTTCTTTTTCGTCTTTACATCTAACTGCATAAGGAAGAATACAACGCCCTTTTCCCATGTAGTCTTCATTTAACTCTTTATAATATACTTCTTCAAACATAGTCCGATTCTTTTAAGATTGCATTTCTCCAAGTAAATAGTAAACGATTTGAGCTTTAATATACTCTTTACTGTTTTCCTCGTAGGTAATCAACTTACCAGATCTATTTGAAAACAGTTCTATCTCTGCTTTTTCGATAGCGAACCAATGAGAACTCTGCCCAGCATTGAGCTTCAAAGCATCATAGTGACGAGGCTGTAAGATACCATCGACATCAATAACGTATCCGTCTTCGTCCAAATCACAAAACAAAGAATTTGTTTCTGGGCGAATCTCACGAGTGAAAATATTAGTTTTTCCACTTATGATTTCATTCAACCTATGTTGATTTGTATCTAGCTGTATAACTTTCATGATTCTGATATTTAAAATTTCGGAACAAAGGTAAGCTATATTTGTTCAGCCAAAGTGAACAGATAAATAATTTTTCAAAAAGAGGCAGGACTCGCGCCCTCACATTGGGCATTGCGAGCCCTGCCCTAACTCCACGACCTCTGTCATTGCCATTGTGGAGAGAAAGGATTGGCGAAGGAGTTGAACCTTGCAATATGCCATAGAAGACCTCGCTACCGATGCGACCATCAATCCTTTTTTTCAAAAGGCAGAGCTCGCGCCCTCAATACGGGCATTGCGATGCCCTGCCTGTCTAACCCTATTTTTCTGCAAAGGTACCATATATGTGTTCAGGCAAAGCGAATAGATTACATTTTTTCTTTTAAATGGTTCTGATATGCATCCAAAATGGCCGACGAAGCCATGTCACCAATAAGGAACTCTGGTTCACCTAAATCTTTCAAAAGAGATTCTACATTCTCGCGCTCACCAGTATAGAGCCAATTATTTCGAATCCACAATCCTAGGCCAAAGTGAAAGAAAACCATATCTTCTGCTTCCACTATTTGCTTTTTCTCTTCCAGTGTTAGCCTCTTATCCAGACATTTCCAAGCCTCCGCTGTTGTTTTAGGACACCTTGCCATACGAATTTATATTTTATCACCTAAAACATAGTTCATAATACAGTCCGTATAATCGAGCTTTTCATCCTCTTCCTGTTCAGAATAGAGCTTATAATCACCATATTCAGAATCCATATACATCACATCTGTATTATTAATCTGACACGTGTACGAATCTTCTTTGTTAGTGAACTGAATAGCGTCGTATCTTCTCAACTGCGGAATTCCATTAATTTCCTTTACTGTCCCATCTGCGTTTAAGATGAAAAACATACTCAAATTCTTTGGGGTAATCTCTTTTGTGAATGATGCCATTTTGCCTGTTGCAATATCCTTAAAAACATCTTTGTTAACTTTGAGTTTTAGAATATTGTCATTGCTATCAGCCATTTTAGGAATTTCCAACACATCGATTGTTTTTCCTCCACAGAAACTTTCAAATTCACCTTCTTCAATTTTCTTACCAAACATGAACTGTGCAACCATCCATGCAATTTCGTTGCCAGTAAAATCCATAATGAAATAAGGCTTTGTTTCATCTTGTGGATCTGGGAGATTGTATATGCCAGATTCTTCAGCTAACTCAAAAGCCACATAACTATTGCCACAGAAAACTGTCACAGTTTTAAATGACTTCATTTTGAATGCGTCATCTACACATAGTAGATCAGTCAAATAAGGAGTCAAATACAATTCTATCCCCCCAAAATCGCCAGCCTTAATCTTTTCGAATGTTTCCTTTGTACAAGGTATTTGCACCTCAGTTTCGTCTTCAGTAACATCAACATTCTCCAACTGTACTTGATGAGCAGGAGGCAGATTGTTCTCATCCAAATCATAGTCGAAGAGGTTTAACTTGCCTTTCACGTCGAGTATTGGCTCATCAAACAACCATGCATCTTCTAGTTTCCATTTTATTGCACCAGCGTCAGCCCAAACAGAATCTACATCACCTTCTTCAAAACCAGTCACTGTAACATATCCAATAATGGCGCTTGTTGGCAATGTTTCTAGTTCCGGAATATTTCCAAAGCTTATTTGATTCTCAATACATGACTCCAGAGTTTCTGGAATTCCTGCATAGAAGTTCTTAGTAATTTTTTTAGAACTTGCGTGAATCAGAATCCTTCTAGGAACCTGAGCTGCTTTCCAAGTTCTGTTCTCTACATCTTTAATACCTGCGCATACCAATGATGCCCAAGGCTGCTGAATTGACAAGGTTTTCATAATTCTAAAGTATTTTGTTGTTATTTATCTCCGTACTTTTCTTTATTAAAGTCATGCTTTGCATGCTGATAGACATAGTTTATTGCCTTCTTCAACACATCTGCATCATTGCTCATTAGGTCGCCAAAAATGTCATCTTCTGGAACATACTTAATAATGTTACCTTTATAACCTACCATAAAATACAACCCACTAGGATCATAAACTGGATGGAAAATTCCCTGATAGCATGAGAACTCAAATGCTACTTCACCATTCTCGTTCTCAATGCGCTTACGAGAGAAAACCTGGCCTTTAGAGGTTGTGATTTCAAGACTAAAGACCTTTTCAAAATCGATTATACCATTCTTTTCCATAACTATATATTTTAATTTTTTCGGCAAAGTTAAAGATTATTTGTTCAGTCAAAATGAACAGATTTGAAAAAGTTCACTTTGCAAATAAAAATTAGATAATTTGATCTACACATTCTTTAGGAAAAATTTATCAATTATACAATATAAAATGAAGTATCATTAAAGTATCTTTGACTATAACAAATACTGTTCAAGCTACCAACTGGGAGGCAATATGATATTCTTGACATCGTGAGCTTTTTTGAAGAGAGGTGAGATTTCTTCATCGGTGAAGCCGGCGATGCCGCAACCGATGCGGGTGACGAGGAACGTCAAGTTCTGGTGCTGCTTGGCGAACTCGATGAAATCGTCGACGTAAGGACGGATGCTATCTACCCCACCTTGCATAGTGGGGATGGCATAGCTCTGACCCTGCAGACCGACACCTTGACCCATGATGGCACCGAAGTGGCGATATGCAACATATGCTGCACCTCCGCCATGCATACCGCGAAGGTTTGAGCCGAAGACGAAAATCTCGTTTGGCTGGAGCGAAGTAATATGCTCCGGAGTAGTACGCTTTTCTTCCATAGTTCTTCTTTTCATGAAATCCATAGGTGCGGCACAAGGTGCTGCCTCTTCCAGTATAGGTTCGCCAACTATGCCGAACTCCGGCATAATTTCAGGCATGTCAAAGTCCATATCAAAGTATTGACGGAAATACGGTACGATGATGTCTTCCTTGATTTTCTTGTATTTCTGTGATATGGCTGCAGGAGTCATTCCCATCTGGGCGGCAACATCCTTAGATTTGAAGCCCTGCAGGAGAATCATATCTATGATAAGTCGCTCCTGACGGCTCATAGGAACATGGTCGCAGACATCTTCAACCATATGATTAAACTGCAGACGGAGATTACTCGAGACATCGAATGACTGGAGATAGTCCTCAAAGGTGATGCTGCCGTATTCCTTGCGGTACCATTTCAGAGCATCGAGGACTATGAAACGAAAGCCGTTGATAAGCCAGGTCTTTAGGGAAACGTTTGGGGAATGGTCCTCCAGTGGCTTCCAATCATGTTCCATCAGGAATATAGCATACTGATGGGCAAGTGAGAGGAAGTCCAGATTCTCTTTCTCATGAAGCTGATAACGCTGGTCGAAAATGTAATAGCCGACCTCACAATATCCGTAAAAATAGGTACGGATAATGTCGGCGTCGCCCTGGCGGAAGCCCCTTAGAATCTCCTTGTCTGATAGTCGCCTATATGTCATATTATTGTTTTATGGGGCGAATATACGAAAAAAAATCGTGATACTACTTAATTTTTTTTCTAAAATCTTCTTTAAAGTGATAAAGACATGTCGAAAATAGTATTCACCCTTTAAAATTTACAACTATGACAGATTTAATTCCAACAAGAGTTCACAACTTGATTATTGTAGACGAAAGCGGTTCAATGGAGTGTATCCGCAAACAGGCCTTCACAGGTATGAATGAAACCCTGCAGACTGTTCGCATGATGCAGAAGAAGTACCCCAACCAGATTCAGTACGTAACGCTGATTACCTTTGACAGCGACCACACTAAACTGCACTTTGACAATACGCTTGCTGACAAAACAACGGATCTGAAGTGGAAAGCTTACCATCCTTGTGCTGCCACACCTCTTTATGATGCTATCGGAAAGGGAATCTCAAAGGTTAATGCCCAAGTGGAAGATGGCGATCATGTCCTTGTGACCATCATAACAGACGGTTACGAGAACTGTTCAGAGGAATGGACGCTGAAGATGGTACGTACCCTTATCGAGAAGCTGAAGAAACAGAACTGGACCTTCACGCTGATTGGTACCGACAATCTTGATGTGGAGGAGATGGCCCAGTCGTTTGCCATCGAAGAACACATGGAGTTTACTCAGGATGAGAAAGGTACCAAGGAGATGTTCGCCCGTGAGCGCCGTAGCCGCGAACGCTACAACTGCTGCGTGGCTGAAGGGGCACCAATGAATAAAGGTGATTTCTTCAAAGAAAACTAATGAAGAAGAAGCGGCTACTTTATGGTGGTCGCTTCTATCTTAATATCCGTATTTTTCCATTTCTTTCTTTGTAATTCTTTCAAGAATGTCAGATGTGCTTCCTTCAGTACTTACTCCTGCACGCTTAGCTTGTTTCACAACATCGGCATGAGTGATTCGCTCCAGTATCTTATTTCTCCAAAGCAACCAAAACCTCCTCTATTGAACAACAAATGTTATCAAAGAGTTTATACATCAGTTCTGGCTCCTGGCGTTCAGGAATATACACAAGAGTCTGGCATCCCGTTCCTGCTAACCAACCAGCTTCAGTATGTGCACTACGTCCACAAGGCAACACTATTACACAGGCATCACATTTTCCCATAGCCTCAAGGTCATTTGCAAATTGCCGTTCTGCTTTAGGATGATTTAGATTCTCGCGATACTCTTGAGGACTCCAATTCATATAATCCTCGCTAACGCAACTCCACTTAAACCCAGGATCACCCGACGGAGGATTTCGAAAATCATAAACTTCATGCCCTGCTTTCCTTAACCGCTCTACAACCTCTGAGTAATATTTGTTACGCCAGCTACTAGCAACATATATATTCCGTGCTCTTTTCATTCAATATTCATCCTCATTAAATAAAAAATCTTCTTTTGTTGGATAATCTGGCCAAATATCTTCTATACTATCGTATATTTCACCTTCATCTTCTATTTCCTGAAGGTTTTCTAATACTTCTAGTGGCGCTCCAGAGCGGATGGCATAATCTATAAGTTCATCCTTGGTTGCAGGCCAAGGCGCATCTTCAAGTTTTGAAGCTAATTCAAGTGTCCAATACATAATAAATATACTTTAGTTCTTTATATTATTCTAATTCGTGCGCAAAAATAATCATTTATTTTTTATAAACCAACATTTAAAACAACTATTTTATTTTTTTCTGATTCAAAATAATAATAAAATGATAGATATATATTAAAAATAGATTAACTATAAAAATTTGCGTGATTAGATATACAATTGTATCTTTGCACCGGATAAATCAAAAACATAACCGTATAAGTATTGTATTTATGGATATGTTTGTTAAACTAGTTTATAAACTAGAAGAAAAGAGAGACCAGCAGTGACATGCTCGTCTCTCTATCTTTTATGCCCACATACAATTAATTGTTATTATGGATGTTGGCATTCCTATTATTTGAATATCAAACTTCAAACTAGGTTCTATTAATGTCGAAGCATTATGTATTCTAAAACTAAATTGCCAGCCATTATCCATGTATAATTCTGCAGTATTATTACTTTTAGGCTTTAATCCAAAAGAAATAATTCTTGTTGGCAGTAACGATATTGGTATTTTTCTACTTGGCACCTTTGTCTTAGAAGCATGATTTAATGTACCTCGAAGATTAAATGCCATAAGTTGAGTCATTTTTGATGAATCTATACCAATAAGTTTATAAAAATCATATTTACCTAGTAAGTATTCAACCATACGAGAAGGAACCGTTTTATCTTTTTCATAATCCTTGTTAATTTCTTTAATAAAAGCCTTTAACAAAGGAACATATACGGTTGATTCTTTATTAGGGAGAGCACTCCAAGCAATTTTACCCCTGTTTTTTATCAGAGGGGCAAAAATTGGGGCAATTTCATCCCAATATGTTTTTGAGCATGGCATACCTAACCAACTATTGCCAAAGTCCAACACATTAGACAATCTACTATGTTTAACAGCCAGATGGTTATGCTTTACACTTATACCTATTACCCATTTTACACTATCTCGAATAATTAGAATATCTCTAACATCACCAATAATTCCTTCTTTGTCAGATTGTAATCTTATTGTGAGTATATCCCCAGAATTATCTTCTATCATAGGTTCAAGCTCACGTAAAGTTGGAATAGCAGCCAATGCTTCCTTTTTCATAATCGTCTTAGTATTCTCGTCAAGACAATTCCAATTATTCATATCCTGTATAAGGTTGTTGTTGTTTGCTACAACAACAGACCTTATTTTAGATATTTCTTCTTCGAGACATTTAACACATATGTATTCAAATGCTCTTCCGAGTTCGTCACTTTTTGGCATAAGCTAGAATTCTATAGCATCTTTAATCGCTAGGGCAATTTCATATGCAAGATTAACTGGAACAGCATTTCCAATCATCTTGTATGCATTGTCTACCTTGTCATAAATAAATTTAAAAGAGTCGGGGAAACCTTGTACTCGTGCAACCTCTCGAACAGTCATTCTTCTATACAAATGCTCTTTCCCTTCAACAAATCTACAATCATTTGTGTCAAATTTAATCATCTTTGGAGCTTGTGGATGTAATTGGCATTGTCTTCCAGATGCCTGAACAGTAAAACCTTGTTCATCCCAAGCCTTAACTCTATTTCTACTCATATAAATTGTAGAATAAGCGCCAATAAAATACTCATTGTTATTAATAGCCTCTGGATTATGATGGTTCTTTTCAAGTGCAGGTACTGCACTATCTTTTAAATCCCAAATAATATCACGTAGTGTAATTTTTTTCTTATCATCACGTGTACTACCTTCTGGAAATTTAAAATCTATATTTAAATCATTTCTAAAACCAATATAAAATACTCTTTTTCTTTCTTGAGCTACTCCATAATCTTTTGCATTAACTAAAGTAAGAGAAACATTGTAGCCACTTTCCTTGAACATATTTAATATATTCTGAACGGCACCAGAATGTCTATCCGCAAGCATACCGCTTACGTTTTCTGCTAAAAAGAATTTAGGTTTTACTTCCTGTAATATTCTTATATAGTCAAAGAAAAGCTGACCTCTAGCATCTTCAATACCACGTAAAGAACCAGCTTCACTCCAAGATTGACATGGAGGTCCACCTATTATACCATCAACATCTTTAGGGAAGTCACTTTCCTTGATATTTCTAATATCACCCCTGATTAGCTTTGTTTTGGGGTGATTTGCTTCAAAAGTTTCCCAAATAGAGGGATCAAACTCGTTTGCAACAGGTACTTCAAATCCAGCTCTTTCAAAGCCAAGATCTAGACCTCCACAACCGCTAAATAAACTTATTACTTTCATTTTTAAATTTTATATTTTATATTTTACTAGTTTTACTTCTATTAAATCAGCTGTATTATTGGGGTTTTGAACAAAAGTATCTTCTATTGTAAGATTATCAATCCTTTGAGAAAGCTCTGACAATTCATCTATGTTCTCAAAAGAATTATACTTATCACTTGGTATAATAGCCATTAACTCAAAATTACTTTCATCATATCTGTATATATCGGCAAAACTACCTACTTTAAATGGATGAGATATACCCCACATTCCCCTAGCTCTAAAAAAAGTTATTCTCAACGGGTCAACAGCATTTATATGCGCAAGTTCTTTGGTTTCTTCTAAATCTAATTCAGATGATTCTTCAATGCTTTGTTTCACACTATTAAAAACATTTTCATAACATTCTTTACTTGCACAATATACTGAACCATATACCAGGGCTAATGACTTTAAATTATTTTTCTTTTTTTCAACACAGCCAATGGCATATATTATATCTTTTACATCCCAATCTCCATTTTCTATTTCACGACAAGCCTTTGATATTTTACTATCATTTTTAAACAAATGAGATTTGGGATAGCTACTATTTAAATTAATGTTTCCGATTGACTCAACTTTTTTCACTTCAATTGCAGCTCCTCTTTTAAGAACTGCATCTGGGGGATTATTCTTTCCACCGCCATATGACAAAGCCTCTGCACGCTTCCTTGTTTTGTCAACACCACTTAAACCAAGAGAATTGGAAAAAGCATCTTTAATATACTCCTCTAAAGGCTCTCCTAACGAATGTAAACGATTATTAGAATTAGGGGAATTTCCAATAACTCTTCTATTATCTTTAATTATATTAATAATTGCAGTAATAATATTGTAATTGCTCATAAAATGACACTAATTAAATGGTATAAAATATGGTGTTATATCTAAATATTTTTGGTGTACTTGTGAACAATTTACAAATCTATAACCATTCTCTTTTTTATAAATATCAAATCTATATCGTTTTTCTCCTATCCTTAGTCCCTGTTTCCAATAGCAACCTTTTTTATAATTTTGTATTTGATCCATAGGTACGACTACTATACCACAAAGACCTATTGTAAAAATCATATATTTTACTCCTAAATCAAAATATCTATCTGCATATACATAATACCATGACAAAGCACCTTTATCATATAATCTTGAATTAGAAATGCTAATTAAATTTCCGTTTGCAGCACGATATACACCTCTTGAATGCCTTTCGGCATCCAACTTAAAATCATTAGGCAAGATTTTGTTTATATCATCAAAATCTAAAAAGGTTTTACCAGTATCACTTCTTTTCATTATATTATAAACTCAATTTGTTTTGAAAAAGAAAAATTTTCGTTCATCTTTAAAGAAGGGCGTGGAATGGTGTAGTGATACCAAGGTTTAGGACGACCTACATCAGGCAACAACCATTTAAGTCCACGCCCTTATAGAGAGCGCGAACATCCGTTGCCTCGTCTGACTGATGTGTTTGCAGAGGTCCTAATTCTGGTATCTCAGTCTTCTCAAGGATGTTCTATTGACTCAGTTTCTCTTTTGCTATTTCATTTTACTTTTCACTTTTATTAATATTAATTACTTGACTGCCATTTTTGGATGGCATCGTCCATTGTTTGGAAGTCAGCATCTGCAAGCAGTGCTATCTCCCCATTTTTGTACTCAATTCGAACAATGTCTTCGGTATCGTTGAACACGCGCTTAACTTTGTCTGTGTTTACGTTGATACATCCGTTGTTCTCATCGACTAACTTAATCAGCATATATAATGCTGCATTTCTCTTGGTTCTTGCATCCATAACGTTTAATCTCTGCAAAATTAATGGTTTTATTTGGAATATGCAAGCATTTAGTTTTTTTTAAATGAATATAGGTGTAAATTCAAAAATGCTATCTTTAGACGGTTGTGAGAATGAAACTTTATACTTAACTTTGCAGCCGAAAACCTGACTCATTCGGAACAAGGGATTCTGCACGAACTTCGTCGGCCAAATGTGCGCACAGAACTGGCTGTCCTTACGAAAAGCTAATTCCTCCGTCTGTTTAATTGGCAAGTGCTGCGAGCTGCACGATTCTTGGCAATAATGACTGTTGTAAATCCGCGAGGTCTTCAGTGAGTGCCCCTGTACGATCACTCTCGCCGCCTTGCCAAAGGTATATTTAATAATTATAATTATGGATATAGCTTTATCAATTACCAAACTCAGAACAAGTAGGCTTTATACCAGGAAAGGTTTTGCCTATAAAACAGGTATTGAGCTTAGGCATCTTATTGCAGTAGAGGAAAGACGGGTAGCTGCCACTCAAAATGACATTGAAGCAATCTGTAGAGCAATGAAGTTGAAATATGATGATTGGATTAGGTAATAAGGAACGTTATTGTATATATACTCGACTCGTTGATGATCCCAATGTACGACTGTATTACAAAGGACTGGATAAGTCGGAAAATGCATCGAGTGTACTAAGTGTAGTAGTTGGATTTTCAAAAGAAGACTCCATTGTGATGAACAAAGATACTGCAAAAGAAATATGTAGCCAACTTAATGAAAACTTAGACACTCTTCTTGCGCATGGATTCGATAAATTCAAAATTTCCCAGCTGACAGTAGTGAAAGCTGGGAAATAGTATGATTGTCGTAAAGATTATTCTTTAGACGAACCTTCTTTCTGGAATTCTTCAATTATAAAGTCGAATACAGAATATAATTCAGAAACGGATCTTTCTAATTCTTCATTATAGATCTCTGGTGCTAAAGTACGAAGTTTTGCAAAATTGAGTTTCATATCATAAAACTTAGCTTTAACCTCATTTTTTTTCTCAGACAAATCAAACTTTTCCCTGATGCCCCAATCCTTCTTCATTTGCTTTATATCATAATTTCGAATAGATTCACCATTGTCGAAATGTTCGATTTGGTCATTAAAAAGCATTTCCTTACTAACATAAGTGCGAATCAAATGAACAGTTCGGAATCTATATGATTCACCAAACCCTAGCCCTTCTTCCAATGCTACCACAATACCTTCGTTGCCATTCTCTAAAGAGTGGAACTTAACTGTCATTGGACCGACTCTATTCATCAATTTGTGAATTACTGCCTCACTGCATTCTTCAATGCCCATACGCTCTTTATAGCGACTAAAAAAATGAGGTTTGTAGACTATTGTTTGTACATTGTCCCGGTCGTCTTGACTAAGTTCATAGACAAATTTTCCATTAGATGATTCGTGAATGCAGTATATACTTGTAAGCGGTTGATTAATATTTTTCTTTGACAGAGCCAACATTGTTATAAACCAGCGATTCTTTCTAACTGTTCGCTGTTCATATCTCATTGTGACAGGAAATTGTTTTGCCTTAAGAACTTTTCTACGGAACTCTATTTTTTTATAATCTCTTTTGGCAAGGATATTTTCTAGATCGGCCTTTGATTCGTGGTCGATTTCTTCAGGAGTCATATTTGCTGTGTACATATACTTATTTCTAAAAATATATTATGGTGTCACCTTCCCAGCGGTAGTCGATAGTGACACAGACGTTGATACTAAATGATATTAAATCCACTCCGAATTCTCGGTATGCACTACGTATGTTTGTAACTGTGGGATTATACAGTTCATCCGATGTGGATTCTGGGCTTTTCTTCAAATAGCCCTGGAATTTCTCACGGAAACGATGGATACTATCAACATTGGTAGTAATCAGGCCCTGGCTCTCCTGAAAGTACTGGGGCATGAGGTTGAGCTGTTCATCTTTGTTGCAGCTAACAAAACTGAACAGTAAAGCTCCAAAGATTAATGCAACCAATGGGCGACCACATGTTGCGTTAATCTTAAGCCAAAAGCTTAAAAAGCTATTAGGAAAATCTTTCCCGTAAAACCTATTTCCCATATCTACCTGTTTATGATCTTTGTTTTCGGCAACAAAAATAAAGCAAATATTTGAAAGCACCAAAGGAATTTTGTTTTTTCCGGAAATAAAATGAAAAACCACTATGTCTATAAAGAAAATAAATCCTGCTATCAATAAGTGTAAACGTTAATGATAGCAGGACAGGATACTAGATTTTTTTAACCAATGCGTAAGTGTTTAGTGTAGAAATCCTGCAGGGGGAAGTCTTTGTTAGGAATGAATTCTATGTCGTATGAAGTGGTGATGTGTATTATTCTGTCAATTGGAATCTTGGCTGCGCGCTTGTTCGTAGAGTCGTGACAAAGGAGATAATATTTCGGGCAGTCGAACATGATATAGTACGGATGTACAACAATAACTTCTTCAGCTTTTTTGTTTGATTTACAAGTAATGAGAGCTGGCGATTTTGAACGGATATGCTGGTAAATAGACTTGAATATTTTACAAGCAGATTTAGAAGGAGTTTTCTTATAAAGCACAATAGGTTCACTTTCGACATCAACTTCAAGCATGTCAGAAAGCCTACGAGAAAGTGATTCGTAAACTAATGTACCTTGTATAGGGTCACAAAAAAGGATAGACATCAGAGCCGAATGAAGATGTTCTATCTCATCAAAAGTGAACGTATTTTTGAATATTGAATTACCGATTTGCTCATAACGATAATAGTTCTCATGACTGTGACGTTCTACGCGGATTTTCCTTCGATACACATACCGGATTGTATCGATATCGTTTCTAATGGTGTTTGTAGAAACCGGCGGAAATCCGTTAGCTTCAAGTCCGTCATTTACTGCTTCCAACATCTCTTTTACTGAGCTTCCATGTTGTCTGTTTAATAGGCGGTCGATGATAATTTCTCGAGCCGCAGCATGTTTTGTATTTGCCATTTTTGCTATAATTAAATCTAATGTTCCGTAAACGAGATGCAAAATTATAAAATAAATATTCAATAATAACAGATACCATCTGAAAACAGAATGACATCGTGCACTTTTTCCGAAATATGAACTAAACTGTTACAAATTGACTGGAAAAGATGGCAATTTACATAATACCACCCAATGAAATAGGATATGTTTCATGCTGGGGAAACTTCTCACAACCGATGTAGAGGGTATCAAAAGCATCGGTGCCGTCGGTTCGATGCTCGAGCAGGTCCTCTTCAGACTCGGGCTGCTTCTCCATAGACTTGTTCTTGCGGAAGCCCAACCTGCCCCGCTCTACCCCAGCCGACTGGATTGCCAGTATGAGATCGTCGTTGTTCTGACGATTGAAGAACGGCATGAGGCGCTGCTTACCAGCGAAGCCCTGATTGATGAGCAGGTACTTCTCATCGTGGCGCATAGGGTTGCCCAGGTACACATCCTGTACCTGCCACCCGTGGCGCTCAAATTCATGGACGACGACGTAGCGGAAGTCCTGGTCATTCACGGCATAGTTCGAGCCGAGGGCCGTGGCGTCGTAGTAGAAGATAACCGTCTTGTTCTGATGATAAGCGTAGTACGCGCAGAAATCATCGACCAAGGCGGGAATCTTACGCTCGAACTTGACGTAGAAGGATTTGAGAATATTCAGGCGGGAGCCAGATGGCTGGCCGGCTACAATCCAGTTGATATTGGCATTGTAGTCCATGCCGATGCAAATCGGGGCCAGGGGATTCACATCCTCGTCGGTGCGGCTGTCAAGCTGAGAGCCGAGGGTGCTGAACTGCGAAGCTGCTTTGATGTCGTAGTTCTGAAGGCTCGTCTCCTTCAGAATCTTGTCGTAACCGAGCTCGTCGAGGTACGCAAAGTTCGAGGCATCATACTTGTGGTGCTCCTGCATCGAGGAGTAAAAACCGTCGTGTGTGATGCCGATACGCTGGCAAAGGATACTGGTCTGAAACGTCTTGGGTGTCAAGTCACGTTTCATCTGACGCAGATACTCTTCGCCCAGGAGCTGCAGATTCTCAATGGTGCTGTACTCTTTGTAGTACACCGCCACTGAGCGGAACTTGTTGAGCGACTGGTCCAACCATTTCAAGTAGCCTTTCAGGTACTGAGGAATGGGCTGGTGCTGCTCTTTCAGACGGGCGATACGTTCCTTTGTCTCCCAAATCTTATAGATGGTGCCCTGAATGGTGGCAATCAGTTCTGGGTCCATCTTCTCTCGATAATGCAAGAACCAGGAGCCTTTCTGGGTCTGGGGCATATCGGATAGAACCATCATTGAGTGATTGAACGAATGATGGCCGAAATATGAGCGAATACCGCCGTTAGCGGGAAGTGTCTCATCTTTCAGTTTGTTGTAATCAATGAACTTGGCTTCGTCTATTAGCAGCCAAGAGAGTGTCAGAGAGTTAGAAGATCCAGGACGGTCCTGAGAGATGATAACTGCTATGGATCCGTTGTAGAACGTGATGACGTGTTCATAGTCAGCAGGTTCGGTAATTGGCTTGGCAAATGACCTCGGAGGCTTGCGACCAACGACGTAGTGGATACCGTTGAGATAGCCCCAGCGCTTCCATGCTGCAAGCAGACCAGGAATGGTGTTTGTCAGGCCGTGTTTGAATGTTGGAACCACAATTCCCCCAGTGGAACCGGGCATTCTCTGCATATTCCTTAAGACGAATGGCGAGGCTATGGAGTCTGTTTTACCGGTACGGCGACCAGCGACAATGACGGTTGTCTTGGCACCGATGTACTGTGCCATTAGCTGGGGCTTGTTGAAGTACACGCGCTTTTCGTGCTTACGGGCTTCATTGTCCCATTGCTTCAGGAGTTCAGGGTTTGTATGAGGGGATTGTGTGGACATAATAATACCTTTGCTTTTAGGGCAAAGGTATTATTTACTGACAAGACGAAGAAAGACATGGAATATTGTTCAAATCGATACTTAGTAACAACCGCCAATTATCAACATCGTCACTCTTTTATTATGCCTTGTTAAATCTTTATTTTGTTAGGAGGATATGCTACGTTGTTCTTGAATAGGAGCTCCTGTAGCACATTGATATAATCATTCTGCTTTTCAACAATACTCTTGAATTTAGATAGTTTATCCTCTGAAAGCAGTGAAGAAACCATACGTGATTCAAGAATCGTTGATTGGCTCTTGGACTGTTTACAATGCTTGAGTTCCTGCTCTAACTGAGTGATTCTTACTCGTGCCTCTTTCAGCTTTCTTTTGGCTTCTGATGCATTTTCTTGAACTTTCTTGGCTTCAATGTAAAACCTCGCCCATTTATCTTGGTCTTTTCTATAAGCCTTGAGAATGTACTTCATCCTTACCTCGAAAGGAATCTCGTCATCATCCAGTATATATTTGCGACCGATAAACTCGTAGTCGCTCTCTTCTTCGTCTATTCGAGAATTTAATTCTTTCATTGATAAATAACTTGTTAGAACCTTGGTTTATATTAAACGAGTGCAAAGGTATATAAATCCATTTAATTATCCAAAGGTTTATATGGAAAATGCAGGAAAAAGGGGAAGAGCGCCGATGTATTGAGCAATCAGCTTGGGAGTGTTGAAGTGCACGCGCTTTTCGTGCTGGTGTGCTTCGGAGTCCCATTGCTTCAGGAGATCTGGGCTTGTATTAGGGGATTGTGTGGACATAATAATACCTCGCTTTTGAGGCAAAGGTAAGTATTACTTATCGGTAGTAGAAAGACACTTACGCTATATTATTGGTGGCGGAAGTGGTCCGCGCCAATTGTGATTCTGAAACCACCAGTTCTTTTTCTTGCGCTTTCGTGGCTTCTTTTCCTCAGGCTCGGCTCTAATTATTGCAAGCACTATACCTATAAAGAATACTATTCCAAATATGTATATCATATTTTATATTTTTCTTTTTTTGGCAAATATAGGGAATTATTTTGAGAAATGCAAGTGGGAAAGGAAATTTTTGTTATTCTTGGGGCTTTTCGTCGAAAATCTCCTCGAAATTCATGTCGGCTTCCTCGTACTCGATATTGAGCGTATCAGGATTAGAAGCGCCCAGTTCCTTGGTAAGCTTCTTGATACGCTCGTCGATATTTGGTACGGGATTAATACCAACGACACGCGGATCGGTGGTAGGAAAGAAGGGCTGCACTACTATCATATGATAAGGTACTGCAGACTCGTCTTCGACATCGATGCGGTTGTACTTAGCATACGAGGTGGCCGCTTTTTCCATCGTTTTCGTATCCTTGCGCTTCTTGGCCATCTGGTATGTCTCGAGAATCATCTCGTTATAGCGCCAACGGTGGAAGTCGCGGGTGGCCTCACTTAAGTTAGGCAGCAGCGACTTCACGATTTTCAAGTCAGCGTAGGCAGTGACTTTGCTCAGGCCGTAACGTTGCATAATCTCATCAACGAACTGGCGATCCTTGGCATCAGGGTTAGCGATGCACCAAGTGACCATATCGCGTAGGCGAAGGATATGGTCGACTTGGGGGATGGCGTACTTTTCCTCTAACTCAGATTTCTGAGTGTAGAGGTCCGTACGGGCGATATCGACGATACTTGGTAATGGCATAAAGAAGATACGGATTACAATGTTATTTACTCGTCATCCTCCATATCCATGAGGTTTTTCTGAGCGTTTTCCAACGCGAGGGGGCTGCCGACATAGGCTAACTGCATTTCTTGGTGCAATAGTTTTACCTTTGATGCAGCCTTTCCTTTATGGTAGCGTTTGCTTACTTCAGTAGAACGATCGGCAATATCCTCGCGGAGCTGCTCGGCGGGGATATCGAATAGTACGGCTATATCTGAGATTTTCAGATAGATAGAGGCGTACTGCTCTACTTGATTGAGCTGTTCGGGGGTGTATTCTATTGTAGTCATCGTGATTATTCTGCTTGGATACGCTGAGAGAAAAGGTCAGTTAGCGGAACGCTGTGATTATTGATTAAATCAGTAACCTCTGCGTGGAGCGTGGCGAAAATGGCTTTGTCCGTAGAGATAAAAGCTGACTCGTGGCGATTTCCACGTGTCAGATTCTGTGAGGTAATGACTGAGACTGTCTGACCGGACTCAGCCTGTACCAACAGGATCTTCGAGTGATTGTCAGTAAGATAAGTACGCTGGATGACCTGTGTCATGAATGACCAGAGCTTCAGTGTCTTATTCGTGGCCTTGTGGTCGAGAACCAGATTAAACTCGGTGACTCTCCCACTCTTTTCTATGAAAAACAGGCGGCGTAGGAATTCCTCGGAGATGGAGAATGAAGTTTGCCACACCTTGGCATTTCCTACCTGCTCCAGTATCCATTCAAGGAGGTCAGCCACCTGAACGGCATTGGAGAGGTAGGCTTGTGAAGGACACTCGGCGAGCGGCTTCACAACGTCAGCCATAGATGCGGTACGCTTCATTCTTTCTTAGCGGTCTTCTTTGTGGTACGCTTTGCTGTGGTCTTTGCCTTTTTAGGCTTGGATTTTTCGGCTTCATCAGTAGGATTAACCACATCTGGCTCGGGATTAACCGAAGTAGATGAAGAAGAGCCGATGATGTAATGATCGTAGATATCCCAGTTCGAGACACGTTTCTTATCGAGAGTAATGATTTCCTTCAGGAAAGGATATCGCTCGCTATCTGGACAGGTAGTGTTATCTAGGCTCAGTGTGCGCAACTTCAAATGCAGCTCACGCATACGATGAACGATATCCAGATTCTCTACATAGAGTGCCTGAACTTCCTCAGGAAGTGAGTCATGATCAGCGCGCTTACCCGCTTTGAAGTCTGCGTATTCCGCTGATTTGTTGGGTGATACAGAATTATTATCTACTAATTCTGAAGCAACTACTGATGGAATAGCCAAATCTGGCTTAATTACAGATTTAGCGATTTCATCGACCTTTGCCTGCATGGCTTCCACCTCGTCATGGGTGAGCTTCTGCAGGCGGAAATTGAGGTATTTCTGCAGCTGACCCTTGATGAATTCGGCTTTTCCCTTGGGATTAACCGAAATGTTATGGTACATGATACGGTTGCCCGAAAGCTGAAGCAGCATGAGGGCTCCGGCATCCCAATTCTTTTCACTGTCAGGTGTGTTCATCCAGGCCTGCAGGGTGTTCGTAAAAGTATTATCTTGTTTCATACATTTAATATGTTTTGTACGGATTAATGTGAACTAAAATTCTATAATATACTTTAGAGTTTGTTGTTTATCCCGCTGAAAAACAGCAAGTTCTTGTTGTACGGCTCTAACGCTCGAAGCATTGCTTGAAGTGTCTGACCTGTGGTAACAAAGTCATCAAAGCAGATAATATTCTGTTCATCTGGAACTTGTTGAACATTGAAGATGGCCCCTACTCGCTGTTTTGTCCTACAGGTACAAACATCCTCGTAAAACGGGATGTTCAAGAGGTGGGCAATCTGCTCGGAGATGCGAGTGGCAAAGTTCTTCACCAGGTGACGACGCTTCGGCGTGGTAATGATGCACCAGGAGCCGCGTGAGAGGTCCGGACCGATGATATCAGAAATAAATGATTTCATCGTGCCGGCAAAGAACGGAACCATCGAATCATCGGCTTTGATTTCGGTGAGAGTACGGCCATAGACGGACTTCTGCCAATACGAGAGGAAAAAGAGCCCGGAACGGCGTGTCAGGCGTGGGCGCGGTGTGAAGTCGCAACGCGCTTCCACCGTCTTATCCCATCCTTTGCGCTTCTGCTCTGCAAATATATCTTGCTCGCGCTTTGCCTGAATATCTTTTAGAGCAAGCTGCGCACTCCCGATATCAGGGACTTCTATCTCTGATAGCAGTTCGCCCATATCTATTGGAGTGCGCATCTTCTAGTGAAGTTTTAAAGGATTAGTCGCCAATTGGCTCGCCGGCTTTAAGTATAGAGATTGTGAACCACAGCTCAATCGAATTTCCTGAAGCAGAGTCGCCTCTATAGACATCAATCGTATTTGGATAAGAGATACTGCCGCTCCACAAAGCCTCTGAGCCTCCGTTAGATACTGGAATCTGGGCTTCTGACTCTTTGTTGTTATAAACGATAGACAAACCATTCATGTTTTTGCCGGTAATCTTGATTGATTTTATCGGGCCATAAGCGCTTTGATTGCCATGTTTACTTACGGTATATGGATAATTGTTTATATATACTGTGTTATCATACGAAGGCGTACCACCTGTGCTGGTATTGCCGCTAGACGAGCTACCAGTATTCTGATTCGGGTTGCCCTCAGGATTGATGGTACCCTCATCGGCTTCGATAGAGCCAGCATAGAAAGGCGCTGGGCACTCATCCGTAGCTTCCACATTAATAGTGGTGGAAGTACTGCCTGTAGCCCCCTGGCCAAGGTCCTGAGTGACAGTAGTCTTGGTAGGCCACTTGTCAGAGCCTACGACACGGAAGGCACCACGCATATCCTCGACAAGGAACACGTTGTCATTGTTATTGAGGTATGCTGCAGCTGCTGTAGCTTCGGCTTCGACACCAGGGTGAACGGCTACCAGCTTGTTCAACTGTGTCTGCGATGGGTACTCGCCCTGAGCCTCAGATGTCAGCTGTGACTTGTCGGAGATGATATCGATGAACTTCCACTTCACATCAGAGCGCAGAATGAAGTCGCCTGAGTAGGAAGCAGATGTCAGACGGCCGTTGGCATCATGCTGGAGCGTGGGCCACTTAACAATGTCATACTTAGAGATATAATAGATACGGCGTTTTACGCCTGGTAGCTCGGGGCGTCCTTGACACCAAGCTAGTGATTTTTGTATTGAAGAACAATTTGGCATGATGTATTATTAGTAATGGTTATTGAAAATTAAAGCAGATTAGTCACCCCATGACTCATCTTCGTCATTGCTGCTTGAGCTTGTAACAAGTTCGATGGTAAACCAGACAACAACTTGTTTGTTATCTCCCTGGCCCTCAGTTCGACGAATAGTTATTGTTTTGGGAGCAGTAATATTTCCATTCCATGTGGCTACTGTGCCTGCTGGGTATTCAACGTCTATATCAGATTCTAATTCTCCTTGATATTCATAGGTAATAGAAGTCATGTTCTTACCAGTGAATTTCATCGAGCTCAGATTACCTGCGATAGTAAGCTTGCTTCCCTTGGTGATATTATATAACACGCCATTGAGATATACTCCTGAGTCATAAACAGGAACGCTGCTACCGCCACCAGAAGAACTACCACCAGAAGACTGGCTAGAGTTACCATCCTCATTTATTGTGCCTTCGTCAACCACGATTCTTCCGGCATAGAATGGAGCGGGACACTCATCGGTAGCTTCTACATTAATAGTGGTAGAAGTGGTACCAGTAACTCCCTGTCCGAGATCCTGAGTAACAGTAGTCTTGGTAGGCCATTTTTCTGAGCCAACGACACGGAAGGCACCACGCATATCCTCGACAAGGAACACATTGTCATTGTTATTGAGGTATGCTGCAGCTGCGGTGGCTTCGGCTTCAACACCAGGATGAACGGCTACCAGTTTGTTCAACTGTGTCTGTGAAGGATATTCGCCCTGGGCCTCAGATGTCAGCTGTGACTTATCAGAGATGATATCGATTAACTTCCACTTCACATCTGCTCGCAGGGTAAAGTCGCCTGAATATGCAGCCGAAGCCAGACGACCGTTGGCATCATGCTGGAGCGTGGGCCACTTTACGATGTCATACTTAGAGATATAATAGATACGGCGTTTAACGCCAGGTAGCTCGGGGCGTCCTTGACACCAAGCAAGCGATTTTTGTAGTGATGAGCAATCTGCCATATAAAATAAGGATTAAGCGTTAAAAATGGGAGCCAGAGCCTTCACAAGTACTGGCTCCCCAAAACTCAATATTATGAATACAGAAAATGAAAGAGTTCGAAACGAATTCAAGTAAAAGCGATGTTTAGTCGCCAATAGGGCCGCTTCCACCACCAGTGCCGGCATTGTTGTTGGTACTTGTTGGCTCAGTACCAGCAATCTCAATGACCTTCAGGCGGCGCTTGTCGATAGACTCGAACTGGCAGCCGAAGAACATGGTAGCAATATATGAGAGAATGAATGGCTCATACTCCTTGACCATGACAGTCTCGGTGTCGCCCATCTGGTCGTAGCCCACGAGCATGTTGATCTTGGGTGAGACGTGAATGAACTTCGAGTCTGCCTTGTTCGCCAACGGACAGAGAATCAGTTTCCCGTTCGAGCCCTCGACGGCGGTCTGATTGTACTGGTTGTTGTAGTTGATACCAGCGTGGGACAAGAGGTAGCCCTCGTTGTACTTGTCAGCGAAGTCCTGCGAACAGTACATGTAACAGGTCTGAGCGCGGAGATGAGGATCCAGAGAGAAGAGAACGGCCTTGGCGATATCCACGGCATTGGCGGTGGTGATTTCGTCGGTAAACTTCAAATAGTTGCCTTCTTCCTTAGAAATCTTTCCACTTGTGATTTCCTGGGCGGTGATGGTATCGAAGCCATCGAAGAGATCCAGAGTAGTATCACCAGAAGCATTGCGCTTACCTGCCCAGATGGCGTTGTTCAGATTCTCAGAAAGCGATTTGGCAATCAAGGCCAATACATGCTTTGCGGTGGGTGCCTGCATCTGTCCGTCGCCCTTGGTGTCGCCGATGGCGCCAAGAAGGGTGCTGATGGCTGAGTTAGGCTCAAACTGGGCTACTACGGAACCGAAGAACGTCTCCAGTGTACGGAAATCCATGTCGAGATTGAAGTTAGAACGGCGTGCGGGCTTGTAGGGGGCGAACTGTGCGTTGCCATTGAGAGCAGCCACGCTTTCCTTATAACGGATGCCTGGACGGCCTGTCATGAACTTCAGTGTGTCCTGAATGCCGATGATGGGCAACATGAGGAGGTCCTTGCGGTACTTACGTGCCGCGTCCTGGTACTCCTCGAGCGTAAAGTTAAGTTTTCCTGCCATAGGATTCTTTTAGTGTTTAGTGATTGTTTGTGTTGATGTTTAAGGGAGCGAGTCGAAAAGCGACTGAGCATTAGCACGAGACTCAAAATACTGTTCGGCCTCCGATTTTTCGGCAGGCTGATCGGTATGCTTGTCATTAACTACGTGGGCTGTAGTGTCACCGGGCTTCTGCTTCAAGGTGGCCACTTCTGCCTGCAGCTGTGTGTTAGCATCAGTCAGAGACTGCTTTTCACTCTTAAGAGTGGTAATCTGCGCGTTGAGGTCGCTGATGGTCTGCTTGTCTGCGCTAATAGCAGACTCGATGTCCTCCATCTGAGAGTCCGAAAGCGTGATTTTGCCTTCATTGCTCATCAGGTGCTCACAAGTCAGGATAGCACAGATAGATTTGAAGATCTTTTTCATTGGTGTTTGTGTTGAATTATTTGTGGATTGGATTTTCTGATTGCTGAATAACTGTCCCAATGCACCAAGGAACTTGGCGAATGCAGACTGCTCCTGGGCGGTGAGATGCATTGTGGGCATATTCGGGATGGGAATTCCTGCAGCAGACATTGCACAGGCCATTGTGTCGGTAAGGACTGGAGCTGATTCATCAGCGTAGTCCGTAAGTTCATCAACAAAGCCCCACTCCAGTGCCTCCTTTGCTGTGAGCCAACCGCCTTCTTTCATCAGTGCAAGAAGGGCCTCGGGCTCTTTCTTGCAACGTGTGGCATACATCTGGGCGATGTTAGCGTCCAGTTTGTCTAAGTCAGCCTTCTGGTGCTCGATATTGGCGATGAGCGCCTGCAGGCCGTCAGAGTTGAGCTGGCCCCACTCGAAGAAGCCTACGCTGCATTTATGAACCAGGTACATGGCCGAAGAATCCATTGTGATGTGCTTGGCGCCGAGGCTGGCGATTGTTGCAGCCGAGGCGTTCATTCCAACGAAATGCACATTCACATTGCCATGGAGCTTGAAAGCCGAGAAAATACTCAAGGCGGTAGATGACTGACCACCGAGCGAGTCAATCAGAACGTTGACCTCTGTATCCTTATGCTTGGAGAGCACGTAGTCAACGTAATCAGCATCGAAGTCATATCCTCCGACGAAACCCTTCAGGTGAAGCTGATAAGTGTTAGTTTTTGTGTTGGATGCCATAATTCAAATGATTATGGCGCAAAGATAATTACCTTTTATATAGGGGGAAAAGACGGAAAAAGCGAAGATTTACTCTTCGCTTTCTCTATAGATTCTTTAGAAAAGGAACTCTATTCAAGACGTCTTCCTCTATAGTAATCATGAAATGCATCTTTGGCATAGCCGTCGCCAGTGTATTTAAACGAACCCGCAGAGGCCCCCTCTATCTTTTTACCATAATAGAACACATCAAAGGCGTCCTTGGCGTAACCTCCTTCCAACAACTTAAAACTACCGGCAGAAGCATCAATCTTTCTTCCATGATAGAAAACATTAAATGCATCCTTGGCATAGCCCTCACCAATCTCCTTGAACGAACTAGGAGACGCGTCGATTTTCTTATCTCCGTAATAGACGTTGCGATCTGATTTATAATAGTCATCGTACCTTCTGCCGTGGTCATAACTATCATAGTGGTCGCGGAAGTGTGATTTAGAGTGCGGTTTTAAACGGAAAGAAGATGGGTCGACATATTCCAAGACACGACCGTCGAGATATACATTGTCGCAGTCTTTTGCATAACCACAACCTAAATCCACGAACGTACGAGCATCGGCATATGGCATCGACTCTCTTTCGAAATATACTCTACCTCGGTCGATTCTATACGACTGTGCAAAGCTCGACATACTCCATCCAACTAATCCTATCACCATGAGTGACTTAAGTGAAAATGCTATCTGTTTCATAACCTTTACAATTTTGAATCTTAAATTTCTGATGCAAAGGTATGACATTTCCATGAAAACACCATAAGAAAATCCCTATCTATCGATGGGGATATTCCTATTCCTCTTTGCGAAGCTTAAAGATTGTAGGGAATCAGAGCCTTGCGGGCGGTGAATGAAACCTCGTAGCGGTGAACTGCGGCTTCAGCATCGGGCTTTGAGGTGTTCGAAGTAACCTTAATTGTCGGGTATAGCTTTTCGCGCGTACCTAATATATAGTGATTGCCAGCAGTAGTGGTAATCAGGAAAGCCAAGGGCATACTTGTGGGAAGCGTGTCCAAAGTGGTGAACGATAGCTTGGCCTTTTCAATTTGTGTGTTGTTATCTGGCGATTCCTCCAGTTCGCACGAGGGAATTGATTTCAGGGATATTTCTGTAGTGCTGGAGGATATGTTGACTGGAAAGCCTGTCAGGGCTTGATAAATCAAGTCCGCAGGTAAGCTATCACAAGGTACATAGCTAATGGCGGTGATGCCGGGAAGAGATATACAATTCATAATCAAACAAATCAAACAATACCATAATTAGGACAAATACAGGCTTCAAGTCGGAATATTTTTCTTCTTTTTTCTGTTTTGGGCTGTTTTGTAGCTGTTCCGCTTGCGCTGGTATATCTTCTTGATGGTGTCCGATGACGTGCCGTCCTCCTTGATGCCACGCAGCTCCATGAACTGATATATGAGCCCGTTGAGCTCGCTGCCGCAGCGGTCGATGTCGTGTAGGTATTCCCAAAGATCGACCTTGAAGTCGTTCTTTAGCATTTCCAACAGGCAGCTTTTGCCGTTTTTGGAAAGGTAGTTGTAAGTGCGCGGGTCGTGGCACTTATAATAGGGAATACAGATTGCCAGTTCCCCTTCCTGCTGACGTGGCGGCATAACCCCGTCTGGAAGCTTTGATGTTGACTTCTTCAGGAAATCACTTTCAGCCGAACCACGCACGAGCGAGATTGGTTCACTTCCTCCATGTCGATGGATTAACCACTGTCGGAGATACGAAGGCATTTTCAGATAAATACAAATTTGGCTCATTGCAGTAATACTTTTTATTCTGCTGCAAAGATACTAAAAATCAATTAGATAACAAAAAGACAAATCAAATATTTCAAACGAAATCGATAAAATTAAAAAAAGGATAAAACCTCGATGAAGTCGGAGAAATTTTGTAACTTTGCCAGCGAAAAAGAAATTAGTAATGACAGAGACGATAATATATATACTCATCGGCATCAATGTCCTAACCTTCTTTGTCTATGGTTGGGACAAGTGGAAAGCCAAGCATGGAAAATGGCGTATATCCGAAGCCACTCTTCTGATGCTGGCTCTTGTTGGCGGCACTATAGGTGCACTCTTAGGTATGCAGGTCTGGCACCATAAAACGATGCACTTGAAATTCAAGTACGGGTTGCCATTGATATTGTTGGCTCAAATTGCTTTGATTGCTTTATTATAATGGCTTGGAAACTCAAATATCGCTGTCGAGAATGTGGCTACGAAGCCGAGGTGTACGAAGGCAGAGGACTCTTCCGCCAGGAGATCCGTGCCGTGTTGTGTCCTGACTGCAAGACCATCCAGAACATTGTGGTGGGTGGGATTATAGCCGACGTGGCACCTTCCTATAGAAGCGAGGTCGGCAGGCTCTGTTTGCAGTGCGGCAGCGATAAAATCAGAGTGTGGGATGGGCATACCTGTTCCAAGTGCCAGGGTGAGATGGAACAGACTGGCGAGAAAGAGTTTTGGACTTGAAGACTGACAGAATTTTTGGCCAATGTTTAAGGGAGTTTAAAGAAATGTCAGTCATGTTTAATTGAGTTTAAGGGATTGTCAGTATCGTTTAAGCGAGTTTAAAATCCTTGCCATCTTGACAAGGTAACGAGCGCTTTCTCCTGTAGGCATGTACTTTGCTTTTCAGTAAGTGAAAGCTGAAGCAAATAAGCCGAAGCGATCAAGAACAATTAAGTTAAACTAAAAATATAATTAGGAGGTAAAAGTTATGTTGAACGGATTAATGAAAAACAACAGTTGGTTCCCAACAATGTTTGATGATTTCTTTAACACTGATTTTATGCCTCGTGCCAACAGTACAGCACCTGCAGTCAATGTCAAGGAGAGTGAGAAGGCCTACACGATGGAACTTGCAGCTCCAGGCATTAAGAAAGAATATTGCCGTGTAGGTATCAATGACGAGGGCAACCTCACCATCGCTATTGAGAACAAACAGGAACACAAGCATGAGGACAGTCATCGCCATTATCTGCGTCGTGAGTTCAGCTATTCTAACTATGAGCAGAACTACATACTTCCAGATGATGTGGTACGCGACAAGATTTCTGCCAAGGTTGAGGACGGCATCCTGACCATCACGATGCCGAAGACCGAACCGAAGGAGAAAGTGACGAAAGCCATTGAGGTGTCATAAGGATGATGCTTCCTAATATGTAGAAAAGCCCTGGCTTGCTGATGCAGGCCAGGATTTCTTTTTTATATATGTTATGCAAATAGATAGTGATGAAAGTTGAGGTGTGGCGTTTTGCGTATTGTGCGTATGTATATGGAATGAGCGCACAATGGTGCACACAGTCGCTGCTATTTTGTTAAGTTGTTGATACTTAATGTTTTATGTTTTCTATTTAATTGCACAAACCCCTAATATTGTTGTGCATTTAGATACTTATTTGTGCAAATCATTTTATTTGTGCAAGATTTGTGCAGCGTTGAGCTGGATTTGTGCAGAAGTTAAAGCATCTTTGCAACCGGCTTAGTGCCTGATCTTTAGTAACATACAGATTCCTTGTGCAGTCTTGTGCGGTGTTGTGCATGGATATTCTCGCGCGTGCGCGCATATAAAGGAAAAATGTAAAAGCATAAAAATAGGCCTCGAGTGCTTCACAGCAGTCAGAGGCCCTTCGCTAATGAATAACTAACCAAAATCTAAAAAACAATTTCTTCTTTTCTTTCAAGTTCATCTGCCTCAGTGGCAGAGAAATGTTCCAAATGCAATCCGTAACGATTCTGAAGTATTTCGTAGTCGAAACAGAGACAGCGGTCAAACTTGTATGCAGTCTGTCCATTAACGGTCTCTTTTATACCATCTTTGATGGAAATAAAGCGTTCGGACGACTTCTGTCCGAGATAAGCGTTTCCTATCGTCAGGTAATAACGAATTGAGTCACGATCCATGATTATCTTCTTTTCACCTTCACGCTGGGCCAACTGCTTGTACTGAGAAACGAAGTTAATCAGACGCAGCATAAGCACGCGATGGTTTTCCTTGAATTCCCTTTCACCTTTGTCCGTCTTTAGCCTTCTCAATACTTTAATCTTAAAGTCGCAATCGAGATAAATCTTTCCCTGGTCGTAAAGTGTAGAAAGCGCGTTCCAAAGATTTCCAAGCTCATTGTTAGATGTCACCTCACTGTTCTGGCGTTTAATACCCTCTATACATAGCCGCTTAATATCGTCGTACTCAAAAGGCAGATTAAGCGTGGACTTCAGAGTTTTGTAACAAGTTAGCATGATAGACCAGTTACGCCAAAGGCGGTCTTCCACATTATTACCATCGATGCTGTCACATACCTCATTAGTAACATCGTTATATGTATCATAGAAAGCACTTTCAAACAAGGCTCTGTGTGAGAGAATCTCCATGGTCAGGTGCTGCAGCCCAAGTTTACGGATATCAGACAACCTATTGAAACGATCCTTTGCTTCGCGGTCATGAACCGTAGAGTCAGTAGGTAAATAAATCATTCTCGAGAACATCGCGATATCGAGTGTTGGCATCTCCTGTCCGCAGACGATTACACCGCAGTCGACAGGTGTACGCTCAATTTGTTTGCCGCGGTCCATATCCATTCGTGAGCGGCCGACACCGTCGTACGCCCCTTTGATAATTTCCACAATCCTCATGTCCAGCGTATTCTTATATTCGTCCAGCAGTACCAGTGAGTTAGCTGCCATCGAGAGCATTTGTGAAAGAGATGGAGCTGTTGTGTTTCTTAAGTTAAGGGGCTTGTCGCCGATTGTAAAGAAACGCATTAACGTGATGCCCAATTCTGTTTTACCACTTCCCTTCGGGCCAAAGAGATTGAGGATTGGGAAGTTTACCGTGTATGAGGTGATAATATCCCTATGGAGAGCAGCTAAAAGGTAACAGATACCTATTTTAGCGTTGTCACCGAAGACAGAAGCCATCAGACTGGCCATATCTTTTAATTCTATGCTTGCATGGGTAGATGGGAGAACAAACTGCCGCTCGAAAGAAAAGTAGCTTGTGTCGGCTGCATAGATTTCCGAGGCCCCCTGCAGATAGTAATTGTCCAAATGAGATTCTGCATCATGTAAGTGTACAATTCCCATGGCATCGGCCGGATACCATTCGTTCTGATAGATGCATCCGTTGCCAAAGGTAAAGAAACCGCTGTGATGCCAGCCATACTGCCGGATGCGAACAGCCGTTTCTGTCTGCTCGAAAAGGTATGTCTTTAGCTTGGTCAATTCTGGCATACCTACCTTCCAGATAAAGTTGCCTATGGACTCAACCTTCACCATGAACTTAGGCTGTGAGACCAGCTCTTCAGCAGCTAATTCGAGGATACGTGTGGTGCCGTCGATATTCGTAATTTCATAGAGACGGCGTGAATCATCGATACCCATTACATGATAGAGGGGACGCATCTTGAAATTCGACCATTGCTTCTCGTTACCTTCGTCATCGCGGCTCCAGTAACAGTTGTGATCCTCGTAGAAACCATATATAAGCGGGTCGATGCCCGTCCTTTTTGTCGTCGCCTTTGCTTTTTCTTCTGCCCGGCGGTGCTTAGCTTCGTTAACTGCGTTTTTCCAAAGGCCTTTATGGCCGTTGTGTTGCTTAACCAAGGCATCCAGGAGCGCCTTTTGCGTATATTCATCTTTTTCCAGGATAAGAACATCACATATCTGTTTGACGATATCAGAAATGTCTGTCTCGGTAGAAGATTTGCGCTCGATGTCATCAAATAGCTTGTTGGCATACCAGAGCACAAAGTCCTCTTCAGCTAGCAGTTTAACCTGCTCTCTGTTCTGGAAGTAACTGTCTGCATCCTGCTTTCCTCCACCCTCCTCCTCTGGCTTTGGTGGAATCTCCTTGACAGTGACACGGAAGCCTTCTTCCATGGCTGTACGACCGTTTTTGATGACCGCCTTTATGCCAGGAGCATCAGCATCGGGGATGAAGCACAGTTTTGGATGGAACCGCTTAAGTGTGTGCAGATGCTCCTTTGTGAGCGCTGTACCCAATGGCGCTACAGTATTTACCACACCAATCTGCTGCATTTTCATAACGTCGGGGCCTCCCTCTACCAAGTAGAAGAGCTCCTCGCGTGCCCCCACTTTCATTGCTGTATCCAAGCCGAATAATACGCTTGATTTATGGAATAACAGCGAGTCGCGGCCGTTAAGATACTTTTGAACATCCTTATTATCAGAAAGAGTGCGAGCTGTATAGTTAATTACATTGCCCCACCGGTCGCGTACGGGAATCATCAGACGGTCGCGAAAGAAGGCATATTCGCTTCTATCGTCGCTTTCAGCTATGAGTCCTGCTTCCTTACAAAGTTCCCAGCTCAGGCCTGTTGATTTGATAAAGTCAAAAAAACGTTTATTACCCTTTGGTGCATAACCCAGTCCTCGCTCCTCGATGGCCTCTTCCGACCAACGATGTTTAGCATAAGCCATCATAGCCTTAGCTTCTGGTGTATCTTCGTGGAGGCACTTTACGTAGAACTCCTGCACCCGAGAATAGATGACCTGCATGGACTCTTTTTTCTGTTGCTCCGCCAACTCTTCGGGTGTAGGATCCTTTTCTTCAAATTCTATATTGAACTTGTTAGCAATTATCTTGCAAGCTTCATAGAAATTGACATGCTCGTGCTCCATGATGAAATGGATGCCGTTGCCTCCTTTTCCACACACAAAACAATGGCAGATTCCTTTGGCAGGACTCACCATGAAAGAAGGATTCTTGTCGGCATGAAAGGGGCAAATGCCTTTATAATTGACGCCAGCTTTCTTTAGCGTGATATAGTCTGATACTATATCAACAATAGGCTGATCGTTTATCTTATCTAATGTTTCAGGCTTTATCATATTTTTTTCTTGCAAAAATAGCTATACCTTTTCTTCTTTTGGAAGACATGGCTCTATACGTGGATTTTTCCAAGACTGATGGTGCTTCCGACTGGATTCTTTGAATTTTTCCATCAGCTCAGTAGCTAATTCCAGTGAACGAGGGGGCGAAATGACCTCCCGTTCACCTGTCAGTCTGTTGATTGCAGAGATAATATACATCATACTACCCTTTCTAAGGATGTAGCCCCTAGCCTATCTAACACCAGAAGGTAATCGAGGAACAGCTGAAATTCTTCTTCGTTTCTGAATCTCAACTGTTTTTTCTGGCAACTCCCATAAAATGTCAGGATTATATGACCTGTATCTGTTTTCTTTTTCTGTATTACCGGCTTACTCATTTTCTGTCAACTCAGTGTTAATTGTTACTTCTTTAATCATAGGGAACCATTCCATTAAAAGCTCAGCCGCCAAGATTGGAGCTGCTTGGCTTCTTCGATAATGAATGATAGCCCTTATATAGTCCTTAATAGTCCATTGTTCTTGGACCTTAATCTTATCTTTGTATCTTTGAATTCTGATTTTCATTACAAATAATTATTTTTAAATATTCAACATACTGTTTGTTTCTCTCGCAATAACGTCCGTTGATGCAGTTGCATCCTTGATTGCATGTTCGACATTTATCCGGCATAGTAACTTAAAAATATGCCCTGGCTACGGTCTTCCCAGAAAGTAACTCAGGGACTTTACCAGTTCGAATCATTTTGCTTTCAAGCCTGCAATCAGCTCTTTCTTAAAGAAGTAGAGTCTTCTTCCATCTTTGTGGAATTGAACCATCTTTCGCTGAACTCTCTTGTACATAGCCTGCACATCAACCTTAAAGAACTCAGCTGCTTCTTTAATAGTCATTGGTTCGTCGCTCATGTCAATTTCGACTTGTCTGTCTGACTTTCTCATTGCTTTATCAGTTTACGCCATTCATTTTTATAGTCCGGGTCAGTAAGTTCCTTTCTTCTCTGTGCGAGGGTAACACCGACGAGTATCACACAAAGCTCGTCATAGAGATATTTGGCATGAATAAAGACGCCTTTCTCCTTCCCGATAGATCTATTGAATCGTGTCAACTGAACGTTGAGAGAAGTTATTGAACCATACGTAGGAAACTTGCCTTTTGCCACATCACCTGGTTTGATTGTCCTGAACCAGTATTCCTTATTCCTAATTTTCTCTGCCTTATACATATTATATATTATATATATTGGCCATTAGTAATGTTGGACTTAAATGCGTTACCTACTCTCTTTCCAGTTGGAATTAATTTTTTGATAATTTGTTTCATTTCGTAATTTATAATTTTATTAGTTAATATAAGATAGTACAACTCCTTTAGAATTGCGGCACAAAAATATAGCAAATAAATCCAATAGAATTGCATCTTTTTCAAAAAGGCTACTAACTAACTAAGTCTTTAACATGCGCAACTAACAAAATTAAGAATATAATACATTAATTAACTGTTAACTAACTCACAAACCAACTTACTGACCCATAAACTTGTCTGCAAATGCTCTCTATATAATAAAATAGGTGTTTTTTGCAAATTATGTAAGAAATATATTTGGTGGTAACAAAATAAATACGTACCTTTGCATCAACAAATAGTAAACAAACTAACTAACATAGTTCTACGAACTTGTTGGAAGGTTAGAGATATAAAGTACGATATAGAGATATCGACATGGCTGCTCATCTTAAGTCGTTTGTTACCAGTTTGAAAAGAATTTGTTACCACATGCGGATTAGTAACAAAATAATTCGCAACTTGCTGATAATCAGCATGGGTTCGACTTTCTGCGGGTGTACGAAATCTAAAAAAGGTAGACATTCAAGTCTACCTTTTTTTTTGTACAATCCATAAGAAATCTATATAAAACTAGCAATTATCCAAAACTTTTCGTACCTTTGCAGCGGTTTAATTAATCTCAATTATGAAGTTTACAATCATAATAACTACATTACTTTTCATGGTCTGCAACTCGGTCCAAGGACAGCCAATAACCGAGTGGAAGACAGGTCAGATACACGAAACGGGTACCAACGATTTCGATTATCGTCATGTTCGAATTACTCCTCAAGCCTATCTACATACCATTAGGATTGGAGTTGAATCGCTTGGCGATGGACATTATCACGATTCGCTCATCAGCCGTTTCGATAAAATAGTAGAGTATTATCCACAGATAGAAGACACAGTGAGTAACCGCTATTATCATGCAATCTTTAATGGCGACACACTCAGCTATCGAGAACGTAAAACCATATTCATCAATACTTATTTAGGCCGCAAGATACTCGAGGTTGAGAGCCTACTGTCTCCACATCAGCGATTTGGCGCTAATGTTTACAGCCTTGATACCGTCCAGATAACTGCACTCACCGATTCTATGCGCTACATGAAGACCTACGATAGTCTACTTAACAACGAGCAGACCTGCCTGTTTTATGCCCTTAACTGCTTTCTCGATGCCAATGGCATAAATCCAGCGCCAGTCATCACCCGCAACACCAACTTCACCAATGGCAATCAGCTAAACGCCTTCTTCAATCACATTCTTAAGCTTAAGGCAACCTATAAATGCCGATATAGCGTGATGAAGAAAGCCAATCTCCCTGATCAGTGCGTGATTGTGTTTCAGGATACTGACAAACAATACATTCATGCGGTATATTACCGCAAGGATCGCAACGAGTATTATACCAAAAATGGCTTCTGGTGCCCCGCTGTACTCAAAAGTCTCCGTCCCATAATCAAATGCTATAAACAAGCTGATGCATTACTGATATACAGTTTGTAATAATGTTAAAAAGTAATGAACCATAGATTATGAATAGGAAAGCCTTTTTCGCTACACTTCTTACTATCATTGCTATAACTGCAGATGCTCAACAGAGATTTTTCGTAAAGGATAGTCTTACACAAGATCCCGTAGCATTTACAAGTGTATGGTTCGGAAATAATACAGGAGGATATACTAATGAATCTGGAATGATAGTGATTCCTGAAGGAACAAAACAGATACGGTTATCACATATCTGCTATGAGACGAAAAATATATCAATCGTTGACTGCAGTCGAAATACGGTATTACTTGTCCCCAAGAGCGTTATTCTCGAAGATGTCTGCATTAGTGCTAAGTCTCCTAAAAGAATGAAAACTACAACAGTTGGCATGATAAAGGAGAAAACACAGATATGCCATAGAGGTTCTACCGGATTTGAGATGGCTTTATTCATTCCGTACGATAGTACATGGACGAATGCTCCTTACATTCATTCCATTCTGGCTAATCTCGACTATTCTACACACTGGCTTGCATTTACAATTATCAAGACTCCAATTTATGCTACTCTTCGCTTTGACCTTCGCCTGCCTGATTCCCAAACTGGTTCACCAAGAAACGAGTCAATTATAAATGGTGGTATTATTATTCAACCAAGTCAAAGGGTCAGCAAAGAAGGAGTAAAACTCGCCACTCCTTTGGTATTCCCGAAAACAGGTGTATTCGTTGTGATGGAATGGATAACCACAGCAGCTATTTCCGAGTCTCAAAACCTTGTGCCAGCTATTAACATGACACTGAGTATTAAAGAGAATCAAACCTGGAATAAGAAAGCCTTTCGTGGTAAAGACTGGATGCGGGAAGAAGACGAACCAATCAATCAGGACAAATCAGCAAGAGAATTATATAAGGGTAAAACTCCTTGCGCCAAGTTGGGCTTGGAAATTTCAAAATATGAAGTATTTCAATCAGACAATTGACAAGTTTTGCAAGAATAACATAAAAAACGTTCACAAATTTGTGAATATCAAAATAATATTGTATCTTTGCCCCCAAAATAAGAAAATATGTTAGTTATCTTTGAAAGAGATTATCTAAAAGAGCTCTATGATAATGGTCAGGCCAGCGATAAGAAGCATCGCTTCCAGCCACAGATAGTCAGAAAGTACACTCGCGTCATCGACTTGATGAATGAGGTACAGAATGTACAGACGCTGACTCAATATGGCAGTCTTCACTACGAGAAACTTCATGGTGATAAGGCAGGACTTTCATCTGTCAGAGTGAACGACCAATACCGAATAGAGTTTCGTGAAATTTTAAAAGGCGAGCAAACAATCGCCGAAGTAGTAAGTATAACAGAATTGTCGAACCATTATAAATAAGGTACATTATGAAACATATAGAAGGCGTAAACGACAACATGATTGCCAACAACCTGGAGCCACATTACTTGACTCATCCTGGTGAGGTAATTAAAGACGAACTGGAGTTTCGTGGTATTAGTCAGCGACGACTGGCTAAAGAAATAGGTATTCCTGCAAGCCAACTTAACGAGGTGCTTAACGGCAAGCGTTCGCTAAGTGCAGAATTAGCTCTGCTGATAGGCAAGGCACTTGATCTAGATGCAGCTCCCCTACTCTCACTTCAGATGAAATACAATCTCCTATCGGCCAAACGTAATAAATCGTTTATACAGCGCTTAAAGGAGATTCCTAAAATCGCTGCAGTATTCTAAAAAAGTGGGTTCGATATTTGGTGGTAACAAAAAAAATACCTATCTTTGCATCAACAAATAGTAAGCAAACTAACTAACATAGTTCTACGAACTTGTTGGAAAGTTAGAAATACTAAGTACGATATAGAGATATCGACAGGCTGCTTATCTTAAGTCGTTTGTTACCAGTTTGAAAAGAATTTGTTACCACATGCGGATTAGTAACAAAACAATTCGCAACTTGCTGATAATCAGCATGGGTTCGACTTTCTGCGGGTGTACAAAGAATAAAAGAGATGAGTTCAAAGCTTATCTCTTTTTTTTTATACAGAATTAAACAATCATGAGTATGAATAAGATAGTAGACGAAAAGTTTAGCGATGAAACGATTGCTGCCATTAATGAGGCTAAGTCAGGTAAGAACCCCAATAAGGTTTATGATAGTGTTGATGAACTCTTTGCTGATATGGATTGACGAAGAGATCGACACCATTGAACTTGTAAGACTTGGCTCCCACTCTGAGCTATTCAAATAAGAGTATTTATATCAATTACAATCAATAATAAATCCATCAATAAATGAAGAAACTTTTATCAACTATTGTGCTGGCCATTGTTGCAACTGCCGGGTGGGCACAAACTCGAATATGGAATAACATTGTTACAGGCTATTCCAATGTACCATTTGTTAAAATAACCAAGGTTGTACTGAGTGCCGACAGCACTGAGGTGTTCATGCATTTCGACATGCCAGAACGTGCTGCAGGCCAGGAAGGTGTATTGGCTGCGAAATCGCTACTCCAGGCCGACGGTAAGACCTACGAAGCAAAGAACGCCGTAGGTATGAAACTGGGGCAGCCCGTCAAGATACCTAAGGACTGTAAGGTAGACTTCTCGCTGGTGTTCGATGCCCTGCCAGCATCTACATGGCTGTTTTCTATAAGTGATCCCGGCATATGGATAATTAATGCTGTACGCGATGCTGATGCGAATGCTGATGTTGATGTAACCCCCGTTGGCATCACCGACACCTATTGGCGCAACACGCTTACGGGCGACTGGTTGATAGGATTCGCCCAGCACCACGTTATATATAATAATAAGGTGTGGGATATCCTGAATCAGACCGAGCAGAAGGACACCTACGTGCTTACTCTTAACGACGGACTAACCATCAAGGTGGGCAAACTCAAGAAAGGCATCCGTCCCATCACCATCGGTACCGGAAAGGCCATTGCCTGCAATCCGATAACCCAAGAAGCCCTACCCGACTATCCTACCAAAGACACTCGCAAGGGATTTGTTGACAATGGCTATCGTGAGGGCGACAGCGTAACCATCGTAGGCTGGCTGAAGGATATGCCCGAGCAAGCTTGGAAACAGAGCGGCGAATTTGAAGTCTGGACAAGTAATTTTATCACCGATAAAACAGAAAGCTTTACAGCAAAGCTCGACTCGCTAGGTAGATTCACCCTCCGTATGCCCCTGCTCAATTCTGCAACCGTTACGCTCGCCCCGCGCCAATCATGGGTACATCCTGTATTAGAGCCAGGAAAGACCTACTTCTTCCTCAACGACTTCAATACTGGTCAGAAACTGTTTATGGGCGATGACGTACGCCTGCAAAACGAGCTTGTGGCTTGTCCTGCAACATGGCCGGAGACACGCATCAATCCAGGCGAGAGCGCCATGCAATTCATGGAACGCGCGAATAAAGTCTTTGATGCAATCATAACCAAGATGCAGGCGGATATCACTCATCGCCCCAACCTATCGCAGCGCTTTATTGATTATATTAAAGGTCTGTGTATGGCTGGGCAGGGCTATTCGATGATGCAGGCCCGCTTTGATGTACCAGGCCGAAGTCTGCCCAAGGAGTATATGGATTATGTCAACACCAAGTTGTGGCAGCCCGCACCTAAACCCTATACGCTCTATTCTGAATTCCCGCGATTTATGCGCGACTATCTTGACCAGCTGAGAGATGAGCGCCACTCTGTGAGCATTGATCCTTACAGAATAACGTTGAACGACGGTGCCTATCCCATCATTTTGCGCCAGGCTAGGGCTGATGGCAAGGTATCGATTACCGACGAGGAGCTTGCCCTAATGGAGCGTTATGCAGTGGAATTTCACAAGGAGTATGCCAAACAAGCCAAGAACCAGAAGATAGATAGTCTAAACATTGATTTGGCTGGTACCGATTTAGATAAGCTTGGCATTGCGGAGCAGTATCTTGCCATTATGGAGCGTCCTGATGTGAAGAAGGAGATAGAGCAAGAATTCTCGTTGATAGATTTGTATTACCAAAAGCAGGCTATCGAATCGGCAACTACCGATAGGGCATTGATTGATCTGGCCTTGGCTCGCAAATTCTATTGGAAGCTTAACTCGTTCCGCAAGTCGCTTGACCCTTCTGATTTGAATTTCGCCAATAAAGAAATCAAGTTGGCATCGGCACTAAACTTTGTTTTGACCGAAAACGATAAGTATGTAGCTTTGGAGCATCAGGACTTGGCTAATGCAGCCAGTCTGCGACCGTCAACCGATGTGGCGAACATGACCGATGGCGAGAAGATGCTGCGTAAGATCATCGAACCCTATAAAGGTCGCGTCATCTATCTCGACGTGTGGGGCACATGGTGCGGCCCTTGCAAGCAGAAACTCAAGGACTCGTGGAAAGTAAAAGAGGCACTCAAGGATTACGATATCGTGTATCTTTACCTATGTAATGGCAGCAGCGATGAATCATGGAAGAATGTGATTAAGGAGTACAATCTGACAGGACCAAACTGCGTTCACTATAATCTGCCAAAAGAACAGCAGAGTGCTATCGAGCATTACCTGAGTGTAAACAGCTTCCCCACATATAAGATTATCGATAAGCAGGGAAACATTCACGACCTAGGTTGGCTCGACGATCAAAATCTGGAGGCATTCAAACAGACTATGGGCAAGTTCTGCAAGTAATGAGAATCATTTTCATTCATAAAGGGAGTTAGAAATTGTTCTAACTCCCTTTTTTACTAAATGGGTACAATATAATAACGTCTCTAAAATCAAAAAACTAAGTTCAATATTTGGTGATAACAAAATAAATACGTACCTTTGCATCAACAAATAGTAAACAAACTAACTAACATAGTTCTACGAACTTGTTGGAAGAAAGCAGACCTTTAAGGCCTGCTTTTTTCGTATATATTAGTTCTCCACTTTATACCCTTTTACGATGATTGGTGGGCAGGCTGGAAGTTTTTTCATCTTACCCTTTACGGCGTTGCGGGCGTAGCTGCTTTTAAAGTTGGCTGGGAAGAATATACCACCATTACCTTTATGGTCAACCACACTCACACTGATACAATATTTCTTTTTACCCTTAAGCACGATGTGTTCATCGGGACTTACGCTGAATTTCTTGCCATCGTCTGCGGGTGATATATGTTTGTATATGGGTTTGTTCATGATGTTGATAAACTTTTTGCCCTGTAGCTCATAGACATTGAAACTAAGCACGCACTCATCATATTTACATTTAGCTATGGTCAGAAGCATCTCACTTAGTACATAGTCCTTGCTGTTCTTGAATATCGGCCCCCACTCCGTGTCGCCGTTTATGTTTCCTATGAATCCTACTGTCCCTATTCTTACAAGCGAACGCCCCGATAACGTGTTCGTTTTGTTTTTCTTGCCGATTACCACCTCAGCCAGTTCTATCACTTTATCCTTCAGTACTACCTTCAGATCATTTCCTTTGCTGTAGGTGGCATAAGGCACGATAGCATCTTGATACGACACATGCGTGAACGATAAGTCCTTATTTCGTCCCGCAGGTATGGTGAGCGTAAAGTGCCCCTTCGCGTCGGAAATCACGCCCACACTATCCTCATCAAAACCAATGCTGACATATTCTACAGCCTCGCCGCGTTCGTTTACTACGTTGCCTCGTACAATGGTCTGAGCACTCGCTGTAATCATCAACTGCATAAATACAGTTAAGAGTATGGTCTTCTTCATTTTTTTGTAATTATAAGTGTTGCAAATTCGCATGCAAAAGTAGTTATTATCCCTGAATTACTCGTCGTTTTTCAAATTCTTTGTGATATGTTTTGATAGTTTCAGGTTTATGATGATGTTTTACCACGTTTTATTTGTACCTTTGCAGCCCGATATGTCTATTACAATATGATATGAGTAATATAATGATTAGGAATATTGCATTTGATTTGGGCGGTGTGGTTGTAGCCCTGAGCTATGAACAGGCTGTTAAGCGATTCGAGGAGCTTGGTCTCCGCGATGCCAGGAAGCATCTGGATGCGTTTTGTCAGAAAGGCATTTTTGGCGATCTGGAGAAAGGCATGATATCGCCTGAAGAGTTCCGTGCAGAGCTGAGTCAGCTTGTGGGTCGTGAGTTGTCTCACGATGAGTGTAAGTATGCCTGGCATGGTTATGTTGAGGCTGTACCACAAAAGAATCTGCAGATGCTGTTGAGATTGCGTGAACTCGGCTACAAGGTATGTCTGCTCTCCAACACCAATCCGTATATGATGCAGTGGGCCAAGAGTAACGAGTTTGATGGCAATGGCCACTCTATCGAATATTACTTCGACCATCTCTATCTGAGTTACGAGTGTAAACAGATGAAACCATCGGCAGAGATTTTCAGGATGATGCTCGATGGCCAGCAATCTTCAGCCGAAGAAACGCTCTTTATTGATGATGGACAAAAGAATATCGAAGCAGCGAAAGCACTTGGTATTCATACGCTCTTTCCTGAGAATAATGAAGACTGGACAGAGCCACTCGAAAGATTATTAGGCATAGATAAATAATACTATATTACGAATATTAAAAATGGAATATTTACCCAAAGATCCCGCTATATTGGTTTCGAGCGTGAACATGCTCCTGAGAGATGAGGAGTTTGACACGCTGGAATCACTTTGCTATAATTTTGAAACTGAACCCGCAGATATCAAAGATTACCTGTTCGGTCATGGATATGTGTATAGCGAAGAGCAACGTCAGTTCCGCCCTATTGGATATAACTCAGAGCAAAATGATAACAAAAGATAGTATCGAGACCGCCTATAGTTTCCTGCATCAAAAGCAGCGCATCTATGTTCACTCCACGCTCGACTGGCAGAAGGATGACATTGAGATGGCTATTGCTGCCTATGCCGACGATATGAGTCAGGAACTGTTTGAGGCCATCAGTGGTGGCAGGGCTGATTTCTTACACGATCATAAGCAGTTTCAAGAAGATATCACCAAAGCGGTTGAGATACTCGAAAACATGCTATAATTTTAATAAAATCAAGAATATGAGTTTTTTAGATTTAGTAAAGCAGAGATATAGCTGCAGAAGCTATCAGGAGAAAAGTGTGGAACAGGAGAAGCTCGACTACGTGATGGAGTGCGTACGCTTTGCTCCTTCGGCTGTGAACAAGCAGCCTTGGATGTTCCGTGTGGTTAAGAACGATGCTGAAAAAGAAAATCTGCGTGAGTGCTATAGTCGCGATTGGTTTAATACTGCACCTATGTATATTATCTGCAGTATCCTGCACGATGAGGAATGGGTTCGCAAGGATGGCAAGCATCATGGCGATATCGACATAGCTATTGCTGTTGAGCATCTGTGTCTGGCTGCAACAGAGCAAGGTCTGGCTACCTGCTGGGTATGCAACTTTGATGCCGAGAAATGCAAGCAGCTTTTTACTTTTGCTGAGAATGAGGAGCCTGCCGTGCTGATTCCTATCGGTTATGCAGCCGACGAGGCGAAGGAAAAGAAACGCAAGGATATGGATCAGATTTGCAAATAATGAATAGCCGCCATCGTTGGTGGCTATTTTTAGTATAACGAGAAAAGGCTCGCTTCACAGCGAACCTTTTCCGTACAATTACTTAAAAAACTAAATTAATCAACCATAAACCTTAACCATATTATCTATGCTGCAAAAGTACACATAAAACGGGAAATCAATGTTTGTTTATCGTTTATTTATGTTCAATCTACATTATTTGGCGCAGATTAAACAAAATTACACCGATTTTAAACATCGCCAGTCTATGCTACTACATGCTTGATGTGACGCGCTGTAGTTTTGTTGGCATCGTAGAGAACGGTTATCTCACGAGTGCGTGGATTGTACTTGGTATCCTTCACACCGTTGATACGCTCTGCCCGCGCCATCATCTTGGTAGGAGAATCGTGACGACTCAGCTTGAATGTGCAGATTCTCATCTCAGGATGATATGCATGTCTCTTGTCGAAGTGAGCAGTATGCTTATCAACCCTGTCGAAGTGCGTCTTTTTCTTGTCAACTACTGCAACCACTTTCTTATCGCGGTTGTTGTGATGCTTATTACCTGCCATTGCTGGCATTGCTGCTGTCATTGCCATCATCATCATGGCTGCTATCAGCCGATTAGTGCTAACTATCGTCATTTTCATAATCGTAATCTTTAAATGGTTCAACATTAAGTTATTATTCACATTGCAAAGATATGACGATTATGTGGGATATGAAAATGAAAACTCCTATACTTAATGGGGGAATACCCTATACTTGCGTAGGATATTCCCTCATGAGTGTTTTTATGAGTGGTACATACCATGTTTTTGTTTCCTGTTCGGTTGGCGTGTGGGCGCCGGGGAAATGGAATGCGTGCTGGTAGTGCTCTAAGAAGAGCGGTTCGAAGTGGGCCAAGGTATCTTGCTCGCCAAATAGGCCCCATATACGTTCGGGATTACGGCATGAATCGTTAGAGAACTGCTGGGTTTCCAGTTCAGCGAATTCATTGATAAGTGCTTCGTCGATAACAAAATCCTGATTACCATTGGCACGTGGCGATTTGTATTGCTGGGCGCCGATTCGGGGTTTCAGAAACTCGGTCATCTTGAAATGTGGATTACCAAGCAAAGCGGGAATGCCGATAGCAGGCGCAATCATCTGGGCGTAGAACGATCCGCAGCTGTTACCTACCAATACATCGGGCTTTTCGCGGTCGCACATATCGCGGATAAACGCCAAAGCCTCTTTGGGATGCAGGGGCAGATCGGGAGTCAGTACGATAGCCTCGCCATCGAATGCCTCCCTTAGTGCCTTTGCCGGCACGCATTGGCCACTGGCGTAGAATCCGTGTAGGAATAGAATCTTTGGGGTATCCATCGGATGCTTGATAGTGTTATGAGATACCTAAGAGTTCGATTTCGAAAATGAGTGTTGAACCACCGGGGATGCCAGGCTGCGAGAACTTACCGTAGCCCATTTCGGCTGGGATGTAGAGTTCCCACTTGTCGCCCACATGCATCTGCTGGATAGCGATGATCCAGCCCTCGATCAGGTCGCACAATCTGCAAGCCAGAGGCACACCACCACGACTGCTATCAAACTTCTTGCCGTTAATCGTTCGGCCTGTATAATGTGCTGTGATGATACTGCGAACCGTTGGTTGGGCACTTGTCTGATCGCCCTCGCTTAATACCTTATAATATATACCCTTGGGCAATGCCTTTACGCCCTCCTCTTTTGCTTTAGCCTCCAGCCAATCCTTGTTGGCCTGGATATATTCACGTTTTCCCATATTTTATATCTTAATTTTTCTTGCAAAGATAGTAGATTTTGCTGAATATTCGAGTTTTATGTGTAATTTTGTGCCCAAAATTAACAAATTATGGGATACATGGATAAATTCACGAAGTCGGAAGACTTTCGTCGAGAAGAGTTGATACGAATAATCGAGCACTCTGTAGAGCACTTGACTCTACAGGAGCTCGAGGCATTATATTATGATATGACCACCAAGAATTTTATTAATGATTGAGGCGTTACCCCCAATCGCTGGTGGCTATTCTCTTCTTAAATTATAAGGATACGACAGTTTCCAAGGTGAATCTTCGAGTTTGAACTTCTTGGCGCCCTCTTGTGTGGCAGGAGTGCGTACAAGGGGAATGTCGGAGAGGTCCATCAGGTAATAATAATAGGCGAACAGCTGGGTTAAGCCGCCTTTTACCGAATAGCGTGCCGAGATATATTCGGGTGTGATGGCATCGTTGCCACGTATGGCTTCTACCTCTTTATTGTAGGCTATCAGTTTGGCTATGGCATTTTTATAGGATGCTAAGGTTGCTGTTGGCGATTTCTGAATCCAGCGCTGTAAAAGCTTGCGGTTGTACTGGGCTACAATCTCGCCTTCGCGCTTACGTCCCTCTATAAACCAGTCGGGTGTTTTCTTGGGGTTTTCGGCTGCTACGCGGGCACGCAGTTCGTCTTCGATGGCCTGCACCTGCTTGCACTCAGCCGACCCGAACCACTCTTTAATTATCTGCTTTACCAGTGGTGAATAAATATTGTAATAGAATCGTGGTGCACCGCCCTGTTTCTCGAGCAGCCACGATCCTCTGTCAAAATCTGCAGCCTCGGTATGAAGCACAATGTCGGTATTCATTTTGTAAAGCGATGTAATAACAGCTTTCATCTTGTCGAGCACCTTATTATATTGGGGCCATTTCTTGTCTACGTGAATGGTATCGAACGGCTGACCTTTGCGCGCTTTCTTGGCAATCTCCATTCGTAGCTTATTAAATCTGTCGCTTTCTGCTTTCAGTTCGGGTTCGGGCTCGTAATTATTCACGCCCTCGTTCAGTGGTCCAACTACACATACTGTATAGCGGGTCATTTTCTCACGTGTGTCAACTTCTGATGGATTAGGCAGTACGGGCAGATTCTTGTAAGCTTCCTCGTATGTGCTATACGAGTATTTCTCTACCAATGCCTTATGCTCCTCTTTACTGATTTTAAAGTCGGTTTGCAAGCCATTTCCTTCTTTGGCGGTATAGTCCCAGAACATGTGTCCACCCAGGTTCTGTGCGTAGTTACGCTCCTCGGGTTCTACATAAAGAATGTTAGTTTTTGTTGTTGTACCTTTGCCTTTGCTTTTGGCTTGGGTTTTCTTCTGTGCCTGCATGGGAGCAGCTCCCGCTAACAGTAGAGCAGCAACACAGATGTAGAGATGATGTTTCATAAAACTGATTAATTGATTCTTGTTTCTAAATATTTTTTATATCGACTGCAAAGATACTAATAAAAAGTGTAATTAAAATATCCTATGCCACCTGACGAACATAAAATATGAAACAAAGAACATTGATTTCTCATTTTTTATGTCTACTTTTGCACCCGACAACATGAAATATCGAATATTATATGGATATCAAGGACTTAAAACCAAGAACTGGAGCAGGCAGCTTACGAATAGCCGACAGCGACGAACTGGTGGTTATGGAGCACTTTGGTGGCGTTCCAGCTGGCAGGGTACGTCCCTTAGATCATGGTCTTGTTATTATCTGTACTGCCGGTGTGGCTCAATTTGAGTACGACGGTCATACTGTACAGTTAAGTAAGAACGACTTGTTTTTATTAATGGCCCACTCGGTGGTTGAGAAGTTTATGTCGTCGGTCGACTTTGATTGTCGCGAGCTATGGTTCTCGCGCGGTGAAATGTGGAATATGAATATGTATGTAAAAAATAGTTTGGCCGATCTGTTGCCGCTCAAGCATAATCCTAAGGTAACACTGAGCGACGTCGATGCAGCCCTGTTCGAGACTTACTTCAAGCAACTTAGTTACCACATACGTAACAGTTCGCAGCTACTTTATCCCGAGATTACGCATTCTATTGTTGGTGCCTTCCTGCTCGAAGTTCTATCGGTACTGCGTCGCGGCAATAATATGCTGAAGGATAACCACCTAATTAATAATAGCGGACTGCACGGCAGGAAACTGGCCGACCGCTTTGTACAGTTGGTTGAACAGAGCGATGGACGCATACGTCGCGTGGATGAGTTTGCCCAGATGCTGAATGTTACACCCAAGTATCTGTCGAAACTGCTGATGGACACCATGCACCGTAAGCCCAGCGTGATAGTGGCCTTTTTTACGCTTCAGGCCATAGAGAACAGATTGCGATATACCGATATGACCATGCAGCAGATAGCCGATGATCTACACTTCGCCAATGCCTCGTTCTTTGGCAAGTACTTCAAGGAACACTCGGGCATGACGCCGATGGAGTATCGCATCAAATATCATCAGGACGAGAAGAAATAATCCTACACCTATTATATAATAATACACGAAAATTAATTTATGGCTCTTATTAAACAGGATATCGAAACACTTTTGAATTTAAACTTAGTTGAGGCTGATGCCATTCGCGAGCGCAAGTTCCATGTATGTGTTGATGCAGTTAACTCTGACGATTGCATTGTTTTGGCAGAGTTGTTCCGCGCTCTTAACGTTGATTTTCTGATGCTGCAGAACGATAAGTATGGCATTTTGAATCGTACTAGAAAGGATGGGTTCGACCTTGGTTTGGTGGTTGATACTCAAACCTGCAGTTTGTCGATTATTTGCGAAGATGGCACTATGTTTGGTCAGGACTATACGCTGGTTGCTGTGGCCGACTACGTGCTTGGCCGTACTCCAGGTCATACTGTTAGCAGTCTTAATTGCACGCGGGCATTGCACGATATAACACTGAAACATGGTGGCATCCACTACACATCAGCCGTAGGTCAGACCAGCGTTGTGGAAAAGATAAAAGAGGTGGGCGCTGTAATTGGCGGCGAGGATAATGGTGGCATCATCTATCCCGAGTACAGTTACGAAAGCAGTGTACTGGTGGGCATTGTGCTTTTTCTCAGCAGCCTGGCTCAAAAGCAATGCACGGTTAGTCAGCTGCGTAGTACCCTCCCCAACTACCACATCGTAAAAAATCATATCGACCTTGCACCCAGTATTGATGTAGAATCAGTACTTAAGAGAGTTGAGAATCGGTTTGTACACGACGATAGCGCACAGATAAGCGATGTTGACGGACTAAAGATTGACTTCCCTGATCGTTGGGTATATCTTCACAAGTCGGCTGCCACGCCTGCTATTAGCGTATATAGTGAAGCCAAGAGCTTTGAGAATGCTGATAATCTGGCCAACCAACTGCTGCTGTTTATCTACAATCTGCAGAAGGATATTCTGTTAATCCGTAAAATACATATATGACATAAAAAAATTTAAGGGGTATTCTCACGAATACCCCAAAAATAGACTAACCAATTACTAACTAAAAACAAATATGAATTCTTACTTTATTATTCCACGGTTTTTGATCGTGGCATTGAGAATGGCCATGTACTTACTCATCTGTTCGTCGTTAAGTACGTAGCTCATATGCTTCACATCAGTATCGATAGCGCGCTTAACCATAATCTCGCGCTCGCTACTGCTGTACTGTGTAGCATAACTCATCTCAGTATTAAACATGTTGTAGATGTTCTCTACAGCCTCTTTCTGATCGTTTGTCAGATTCAGAGCGTCTGAGAGTCTGTTGATATTGATGTTCAAATCATAAGCAGCAACGTTTGTTGCCTCGGGGGCAGCTGCTTCGTTCTTTGCAAAAGCTGTAGTCATACACAGCAAAGCAATCATTGTCAAAAATATCTTTTTCATCTTTTTACCCTTTCTTTTCTTTACTCGGAACGGTCTTTTTTGCCGCCCTACTTTTACCTATTGTAGTTATCCTTTATGTCTTTCGACGATGCAAAGGTACGACGTTTTTTGATAGATTGAGCATACTTTGTGTGTTTTGTGTGCGAACACAGTCCTTTTATTGACCAAAATCAAAACATTGATTTATCTCAACAGTGTGCTGAATACACAAAAAATCAGGCTTAAACGAAAAAAAAGGGCGTAAAATTTGCAGGTACCAAATAAAAATGTTACTTTTGCACCCGCTAAAGGAGACCTGCCGATATGGCTCAGTTGGTAGAGCAACGCATTCGTAATGCGTGGGTCGCCGGTTCGAGTCCGGCTATCGGCTCTCCTCAGCAAAATCAGAGATCTTATTCAGCATTGCGGAATTAGCACATCGGTAGTGCACGGGCTTCCCAAGCCTGGGAGGCGGGTTCGATTCCCGTATTCCGCTCATAGATGTAGAGGGCACTGAGCCCCCTACTATTTTTTTATCTTAAGCGCAGACCATCACCCACACGAATCTGGTAGTCGGGCGTCAGATGGTTCATCTTATACAGATTCTTCAAACGGATACCGTACTTCTGGGCGATAGTGTACATCGACTCGCCATCGCGCACGTAGTGCAGTCGACCCTTGTAATCCTTTGGTGCCTTGCGCTGTTTCTTCTTCAACCAGATAATCTCGCCCTCTTCCAACTTGTCCTTGCGATAACGCTCGTTGTATTTGGCTATCTTGCGGTAGCTGATGCCAACCTCCTCGCCTATCGACTTGAAGGTGTCGCCGCGACGGGCAATCATATAATAGTTCTTATTAAATATCTTGATGGAATGCAGCGAAGCACCGCCCACCTCCTGATCCTTGGTGCGCTGAGCCATAAAGTGATCGTAGCCCCTGGCGCTGTCGTATTGGTAGAGCTTATACATCTGTATAATCTCAATCAGCTTCTCGGCATAAATAGGATTGGTGGCATAACCGGCAGCCTTCAGTCCGCGAGCCCAACCCTTGTAATCGGTGGTTTTCAGATTAAACAGCGAACGGTAACGCTGGTTGGCTGCCAGGAATTTCGAGTGGTCTTCGTACGACTCGTAGGCATTGCTGTACACACGGAAACAGTCGTTACGTGCATCATCATCGTGATACGTACGTGGACCCGTCCAACCGTTATTGCACTTAATACCAAAGTGGTTGTTACTGGTGCGGGTGAGCTCGCTTCTACCAGCGCCGCTCTCCAACAAACCCTGCGCCAAAGTAATCGATGCAGGTATGCGATAACGCTGCATCTGCTCGATGGCAATGTCCTTATATTGATCTACATATTGTTGATAAGCTTGATTCCATCTGATCTGCGAAAACGCCGAAACCGACAGGAAAAAAGCTATGAAGACTATAAATTTTCTCATATTATGCATTTTATTTGTGCAAAAGTAATGATTTCTCTCGAATTATTTGTATTTTTGCAGAAAAATATAGGATTTTTATGAGAGAACTGGAGCTAAAGTCGGTTATTAAAGTGTACGCCATGGAAGAACTGAGTGCTGAAGAACGCCACTTGGTAGAGCTTGCTATCGAGGCTACAAGCCGCAGCTATGCCCCCTACTCTAAGTTTTGTGTAGGTGCAGCAGTACGTTTGGACAATGGTGTTGAAATTATAGGTTGCAATCAGGAGAATGCAGCTTATCCATCAGGCTTATGTGCCGAGCGTACCGCCTTGTTTGCAGCCGGCGCTCAGTATCCCGATCAGCCCGTACGTATGCTGGCCATTGCCGCTCGTGGTACTCATGGCGATCTGGAAGAAGAACCCGTTGGTCCTTGTGGCTCATGCCGTCAGGTCATCATCGAATCTGAGACCCGTGCCAAAGCCCCCATACGCATTCTGCTTTACGGAAAGAAGTACGTATATGTGATTGATGGCGTAAGAGAGCTGATGCCGCTCACTTTCTCAGAGTTTTAACGATAACATCCCAATCCCGCCGCTGTAGATAAAGCATCGAGGTGGAAATCGTAGTCAAGGTTGTCTTCATCAATCTTGATGAAATGGGCTTTTCCTTGAATCTCATCATTGGGCGATTCCCAGATGATATCGTTGAAATGGGCTGTATCGTCAATCTTTGGTGTTCGCAGCAGACTATGGGCAAACGTATAGTTAAACGCTGCACTATCTTTGGCCTGTTCGCCTATCAGCACATCATCGTCGTAACCTGTGATGATGGTTCCCTCGCACATTATATTATATAAAGGTGATGTTTGGTTGGTAAAACGCAAGGCAGCCCCGCGCCCACCTGTAAAGGGATAGAATTGCGCCAAGGTGCAATACACTATTTCTACCATTCCACCGTTAATATTCAGGCAGTCGCCCATCGCATTCGTCAGCTGACAGTTCTCCAAGCGCACGTGCGCATTGGTTAACTTTACGCCGTCGCCCTGACAATTATGTACCACACATTGCTGCATTTTAAGGCGATAACTTACGCTGTCGATGGCTGTAGAATCGCAAATCAAACCTTGATTAGAATTACGTATCTGTGTGGTGTTCAATACGTTATTGTTTGATGTGTTATAGAATCTGATACCCTTCCACTGACCAGGCACGCGATCGTATGGCAGATACGAGAACATACGATCCAGACGGTCGCCACGCATGGTGCAGTTGTCGGTATGCAGTGTTCCATATATCTCCATCCCAGCGTCGGCATGGAAGTAAAGTGTGGTGTTACGGATGGTGAGGTGTGCTCCTTCCTTTACGATGAAATCTTCGTAAATCACCAAGGGCTTATCTGATTCTATCACCGAGTCGCGCTCAATCACAGGCTGCTCGCACTTGATGGCATCCCAAGCCCATGCCTTCAAACAAACGCTCTGTTCGGTACCGCTCTCCATTAAAAACACCAATTCATCGGTAATCTCTTTGGGCGCAGTCTGATAGGTTTCATACGGCGTTATCTCTACAACCACCAGAACGCTGTCGTTCTTACGAATCTCTACATCGTTGGTTTGCGAACCATTGTTGTTGTCCAGATACATGCCATCCACATTTACGCGAAAGCCGGTCTGGTTGCCGCGTTTCAAGCGTACGCTTTGCAGTTTTACGCCATTGTCATTGCGGTTGTTTACCCAGAAGGTATAGGTAGAAGACGCCGTACGACTGAATACGGTATCGAGTTTGATAGTGTCCGAAGGAAAATCGAGGCGCAAGCCTGTACTGGTCGAGAACGAGTCGTCATCGGCGCAGGCCACCAGGCCTAATATCAGTGGTATAAAAAAGAAAATCCGTTTCATCTTAATGATAAAACGGATTATTCTTTAATTTATTGTGTAGATTACTTGCCAAAATAGCGTTTCAGCAGTCCTGCAAAGCCTGCACCATGACGGGCCTCGTCCTTAGCCATTTCGTGAACGGTGTCGTGGATAGCATCGAATCCGGCAGCCTTAGCGTTCTTGGCAATACGGAACTTATCCTCGCAAGCACCAGCCTCGGCAGCAGCGCGCTTCTCCAGATTGGTCTTGGTGTCCCATACGCACTCGCCCAGCAGCTCAGCAAAACGTGAAGCGTGATCAGCCTCCTCGAAAGCATAACGCTTAAATGCCTCTGCAATCTCAGGATAACCCTCGCGGTCGGCCTGACGAGCCATAGCCAGATACATACCTACTTCGCCGCACTCCCCGTTAAAGTGTGCACGCAGATCGTTAATCATTTCTTCTGATACCCCCTCGGGCTTACCATCGCCAATACGATGAACGGTAGCATAAGTTACGTCGCCATCGTCCTTCAGCTCAGAGAACTTAGAGGCAGGAGCCTTACAGATTGGACACTTCTCGGGAGGATTCTCGCCTTCGTAGATGTAACCACAAACAGCGCAAATAAATTTCTTTGTCATAATTGTAATTTGTTTAGTTATTAATACATGATATTTTGTTAGTACAATATTCTTCTGCTGCAAATATACGCATAAAAAATAAATCCCGCAAGTATTTTGCAGGATTTATTTTAAAATGTTGCGCAATTATGTTATTTCTTACGATATTTACTCAGTATGGGAACCTCTTGACAGAGTGCATCGGCCAGCAGATTGGCTACCACTCTGGCGCCATATATATTATAATGTGTATTGTCCTGCTTGCCCTTTGGCTCCGATGGCTCTTCGCCAGGTCGATACCACATGTGCAGCTTCTTCGACGCCTCGGTTCCCAAACCCTGCTCCAGGTTGTGGGTAATGGTGTTGGCATCTACAAAGTGGCAGTTCATACGGGTGGCCACATCCTTTGGTGCCACACGATACAGGCCGTGGGTATCGTAAAGCGTGTCGCCCTCAATCATTTTTACGCCATCCTTAAAGGTAGATGTGCGCAGCTTCTCGTCGTCGTCGTTCTTAGGTGCTACCACAAAAAAGTTGCGGCGCACCACCGGGTTCATCAGTACGGGAATGCCGCCACGTTCACGGGTTTCGCGCACGTATTTGGCCAGATTGTAGTCGAACGTAGAACCTGGGTCGGTATGGCGGTCGGCTTTGGGCTTCTCGTCGTTATGTCCGAACTGGATAATCACATAGTCGCCTGGTTTGATACGCTCCAGCACCTTGTCCCAGCGACCTTCGTCGATGAAACTCTTCGAGCTGCGACCGTTCACAGCGTGGTTGTCTACCACAATGTAATCGGCATCAAAGCACTCCTGCAGCATCATGGCCCACCCGCGCTCCTGCTTACCACCGGTTGTGTCCTTGTTGGCAGCTGTCGAGTCGCCAATCACAAAAATGGTGGTATGCTTGTCGGGAGTCATCGCCGTAAAGAGCAACAATCCGCCCAAAAAGAATAAAAAGGTAAGTTTCTTCATTGTTTTAATTGTTTTAGTAGAAATCCCCCTCCAACGTGCGGAGGGGGATTGGATAGTTATATCAACGATTACGCAAGAATCGTTTTGATAATCTCGTCGATGGTGATCAGGCTCTGCTCACCAGTCTCCATGTTCTTCAGTGTCAGCTTGTCGGCAGCCATCTCGTTCTCACCAGCCAGTGCTACGAATGGAATCTGCTTAGCGTTAGCATACGACATCTGCTTCTTCATCTTGGTCGAATCAGGGAATATCTCTGTGTGGATGCCAGCCTCGCGAGCCTTAGCAACCGATGGCAGACAGTAAGCTGTCTCCTTTTCGCCAAAGTTGATAAACAGCAGCTGGGTGCCGTTGGTAGCATCCTTTGGATAGCAGTCGAGTGCGTTCAACACGTCGAAGATACGGTCTACACCAAAGCTGATACCTACACCCGAGATACCAGGCATACCGAAGATACCAGTCAGGTTGTCGTAACGACCACCACCTGTGATCGAACCAATCTGTACGTCGAGTGCCTTCACCTCGAAGATGGCACCTGTGTAGTAGTTCAAACCACGAGCCAGTGTCAGGTCGAGCTGAATCTCGTTCTTCAGTCCGAGTGTCTTCAGTGTGTCGAGGATAAAGCGTGTTTCCTCAACGCCCTTCAGTCCAGTCTCGCTGGTAGCCAGCACCTCGGCAATGGTGTTCAGCTTCTCGTCGTTGGTGCCCTCGAGCGAGATGATAGGCTGCAGCTTCTCAATCTGCTCGTCACTCAGGCCGTCCTCGCGCAGCTCCTGGTTCACGTTATCGAGTCCGATCTTATCCAGCTTGTCGATAGCAACGGTGATATCTACAATCTTCTCGGCAGCACCGATTACCTCGGCTATACCAGTCAGAATCTTGCGGTTGTTGATCTTGATCTGAACACGTACGCCGAAACGGCTGAATACGGTATCTACAATCTGCATCAGCTCCACCTCGTTCAGCAACGAGTCGGAACCTACGATGTCGCCATCAAACTGCCAGAACTCACGGTAGCGCCCCTTCTGTGGGCGGTCGGCGCGCCAAACGGGCTGCATCTGGTAGCGCTTAAAAGGCAACTGCAGTTCTTCGCGATGCATCACCACGTAGCGGGCAAAAGGTACGGTAAGGTCGTAACGCAAACCCTTTTCGCAGAGTTTGGCTGCCAGTCGCAGCGAGTTACGCTCAGCTAGTTCCTCGGGTGTAACCTTCGAGAGGTAGTCGCCCGAGTTCAGCACCTTAAACAGCAGTTTGTCGCCCTCTTCGCCGTATTTACCCATCAGTGTGCCGAGGGTTTCCATAGCGGGGGTCTCTATCTGCTGAAAGCCGTAGAGCTGATACACCTGTTTGATGGTATCAAAAATATAATTGCGCTTCGCCATCTCCATTGGCGAGAAATCGCGCGTGCCTTTAGGAATACTTGGTTTCATATTTTATTAAACATTAAACATTAAACATTAAACATTGTTTTGCTTTGTGGTATTCACAATCTTAACTAATGTTCCTGTAATTCTTCCAAGATCATCCGACATCGAATCGTACTGTTCTTGGCTTATATACTTAGTTTCATACAGAAGATCAAGCCAGTACTTTGTTTCGCTGGCTTCTTTTAATGATATGCTCATCTTGCTGACAAAGTCCATACGGCTTTGAGCAAACACACTTTCGCTGATATTAGCTCCAATACTTGTGCCGCTTCTAAGTATCTGCTTAGAAAGTACAAACTCTTTTTGCATATCCGAAAGATATTTATAGAGTCGTATAATTCTTATAGCAAACGACTTGGAATCGATGAGTATCTGATTATCAGCCTTCATAACAATGTATAACGTTTAATGTCTAATGCGCTTATATAATGTTTAATTTTTAATCTTTAATCTTTAATGTTTAATGTCTTACAATTGTTTGATCGCGGTCGGGGCCGATAGAGATAATCTTGATAGGAGTCTCTAACTGGGCCTCGAGGAATTTGATGTAATCGTTGAACTCTTTGGGGAACTGATCCTCGCTGGTAAACTGGGTCATGTCGGTCTTCCAGCCTGGCAGCTCCTGATATACGGGCTCGATACCATCCTCGATGTTGTATGGGAAGTAATCGATCTCCTGTCCGTTCTGCTTGTAAGCCACGCAAGCCTTGATGGTGTCGAAACCATCCAGCACGTCGCTCTTCATCATAATCAGCTGGGTAACACCGTTCACCATGATAGAGTACTTCAGGGCTACCAGGTCGATCCAACCGCAACGACGCTCACGACCGGTAACAGCACCGTACTCGTGACCCAGGTCGCGAATCTTCTTGCCTGTCTCGTCGAACAGCTCTGTGGGGAATGGACCAGCACCTACACGTGTGCAGTAAGCCTTCATGATACCGTAAACGTCGCCAATCTTGTTGGGACCGATACCCAGACCAGTGCAAGCACCAGCGCAGATGGTGTTAGATGATGTAACGAAAGGATACGAACCAAAGTCGACGTCGAGCATAGTACCCTGAGCACCCTCACACAGCACGCTCTTACCGCTCTTCAGCAGGTTGTTCAGCTCGTGCTCTGAATCTACGATGGGAAACTGGCGCAGGTACTCGATACCCTCCAGCCACTTCTTTTCTACCTCGGTGATGTCGTACTCAAAGTTGAGCGACTTCAGGATAGCCTCATGGCGAGCCTTTGCCTTAGCGTACTTCTCCTCAAAGTTCTCAAGGATATCACCAACGCGCAAACCTGTGCGGCTTACCTTGTCGGTATAAGTAGGACCGATACCCTTACCGGTAGTACCTACCTTATCCTTACCCTTCTGAGCCTCGTATGCAGCATCCAGCACACGGTGGGTAGGCATGATAAGATGGGCTTTCTTTGAGATGTGCAGACGGCTACGCAGCTCGTGTCCGCTTGCCTCGAGTGCCTTGGCCTCTTCCATAAACAAGTCTGGAGCCAGCACTACACCATTACCGATAATGTTTACCTTGTCGCCCTGGAAAATACCTGAAGGGATTGAGCGAAGCACATACTTCTGACCCTCAAACTCCAGTGTATGACCAGCGTTAGGACCACCCTGAAAACGGGCAACCACATCGTACTTAGGGGTCAGCACGTCGACCACCTTACCTTTTCCTTCGTCGCCCCACTGCAAGCCCAGCAGGACATCAACTTTACCTTTGTTCATTTTTCAGTTTTATTCTTGTTGTTACTCTTTTTTGTCGTGGTTGTTGTCTTCTTGCGCTTTGTCATCTTAGTCTGACAGGTACTGCACACGCCGTAAACATACAGCGTAAAGCCGTCTTTTCTGAATCGTTTCAGATGCATATTCTCCACAGCAGCTTTGATCTCAGGCGATTTAACCTCAGTAACCTTACCGCACATGGTGCAAATCTGATGACAATGACTTTGGTTATCGTAGCAGGCCTCGTATTTGGTCGTACCTTGAAAACGGTGCCTAACTACCAGTCGGAGCGACATAAACAGATTCAGCGTATTATATAAGGTAGCCCTGCTAACGGGGAAATCCATCTCCTGTGCCAGTCGGGCTTTCAGGTCGTCGAGTGTAAAGTGCCCGTTGATGCTGTAGATGGCTCTGAGGATGGTGTATCGCTCAGGTGTCTTGCGATGATTGTTCATCTCAAGATAGTTGTCCAAAAGCCTTTCTACGGCCACAATCACACTTTCTTTCATCTGAATCTATCAAGAAAACCGCACAAAGGTACGCATTTTCGGGCAGATAAAAGAAACTTTATTTAAAAAAATTCTAAATTAGCCCTTTTTAATGCACTTTTTGCAAGACGTTCGTATACTAATCCAAGTTCTGCAAATCTAATCATGGCATTCATGGCTGCTTTCTTCACCATCAAGCTGTCGCCTTCGAGGGCGGCCAATGCCTGATCGATAAACTCGTTGATGCCACGCTCGTTGGGCTCCTGTTTATTCATAAACAGACGCGACAGAATATGGAATCCGCACAGCTGATACAGCTCCTTATCCGATGCCATCCAGGTGTAAGCCTTGTCGGCAGCATAAGGCAGATACTGATATAAATTAAATGAAGCTTGCTCTGCAATCTCCTGACTATCAGTTTGTTCCATCCAAATATCTACTACTTCAGGCAGCATCTTGTCGGCTGGCATCAGCATGGTGGCCAATATCTTGCATTCGCGCACGTTCTCCTTCCACAACGCTATTGCTAAGTCATATTGATTAAACATTAAACATGAAACATTAAACATTTGTTTCAGTTCTTCTGCTTTATCTCTTAGCCTGGGAAGGGTGGCACCCCAGTTCAGTTTGTAGTTGGCGCCTTTATTGCGCATAGAAGCAGCAACCATTCCGTCCATCATCAGGCGGAATGATTGCTTAATCTCTTTTATCTGTTGGTTTAAATCCATTAATCTTAAAGTATAATGTTTAATCTTTAATGTTTAATCTTTAATGTTTAATGTTTAATGTTTAATGTTTAATGTTTCATCAAATCAGCGTTCCGTACTCCGCGCTGTAGCGCAGCATCTGGTGGGCATAACTTTCGCTGTAGCTTACCGTAATGTCGCTTATTTCGCCGTTTTCATCGTAAACGGGCATCAGCTGCGGATTGATAAAGCCCTTGTAAGGTGCCAGGTTCAGCTTCTTGTATCTGTCTAATACTTCAGCGTGCAGCTCGGCATCTACCTTTACGGCATAACGCTCCACCAGATCGCGGGCAGCCTCGTAGTCACCCTCGCTCTTAATACGCTGAATCTCAGCCAGCAAGCGGGCAATCAGCGAGCGCAGTTCGGCATAATCGCTGATCTCAACGTAGGTTTTACCCTCGCGCTTCACCAGCTTGATTACGTCGCCGTTCTCGTAGCACCAGTGGGCTATCAGTGCGCGGTTACGCATGTGCGCCTCCTCCAGCTGGTTGCCTGGGGTAATACGTATCAGCTGTGTCATCAAGCCATTCATCATATACGTATAATACTGCGATTTGTACGCCTCTTCATCGGGTACCAAGCCTAACTCTACCAGCTTCTTGTCGGCTATATAATACAGTCCGAATAGGTCGGCTCTCGCCTCCTCTATCGTGCTGCTGTAAGCCTTCAGCGCATCGGGATCAACGCCAGGCAACAACTGTCCGCTACCATGACCCAGGCACTCGTGCAGATCGGTATGCAGGTCGTCGCACACGTCGCCGTATTTCTCAATCAGGTGCAGCGTCTCTTCGTCGCTTACAAACTCCTCCTTGAAACCGCTGCCCTTCGAAGCCTTGTTATACGCATCGGTAATATTGCTGATGGTAATGCTCTTACTGCCGTAAGCAGCACGAATCCAGTCGGCGTTTGGCAGGTTAATGCCGATGGCCGTAGCAGGATATTCGTCGCCCCCCAGCATAGCGGCACAAATCACGTTGGCCGATACACCTTTTACTACAGGCTTGCGGAAACGCGAATCTACTGGCGAGTGATCCTCGAACCACTGGGCGTTCTGGCTGATGGTCTGTGTGCGATGAGTGGCCTCTTCGTCGATATACTCCACCAAGCCTTCCCACGAACCTTTCAGTCCTAATGGGTCGCCATACACCTCGATGAATCCGTTGATAAAGTCGATTTTCGACTCTTTATCCTGCAGCCATTCTATACAATAGTGATTAAAGAACTGCAAGTCGCCTGTCAGATAATACATAATCAATAAAGTAATGCTTGATTTCTGCTTATCATTCTCGGCCACATCGTAGGCTTTTCTTAACCAATATATAATATGGCGGATGGTGTTGCCATACTTGCCGTCGGCTTTCCATACCTGCTCCTTTACTTCGCCGTTCTCCTTTACCAAGGTAGAGTTCAAACCGTACGAAGGTGGTGTGTCGTGCATTTTGTTCTGCTGCTTCTGCTGCTCGTAAAAAGCTTCGGCTTCGGCCTGTGTCACACCATCGTAGAAGTTCATGGCCGATGTCAGCAGCAAATCCTCGCCGTCGGCCTGATTCACACGTTTGGGCATTACCTCTTCGTCGAAGATCAAAGGGAAGAGTTCGTCGCACATCTCGTCGATGGTTTCGCCCGATTTCAGTGGCAGCTTGCATGCTTCAACCTGATGCAGTGCCTCGCGCAGATACTCGGCCGAGAATCCTGGCTTGAACTTTTCGCAACCATAGTGGTGGTGAATACCACTTGAGAACCACACACGCTTCAGATACACCTCAAGCGCCTTGAAGTCATCGTTATCGTGCGGCATATTCATATCAACATATACAACCTCCAACATCTTGCGGATGCGGAGGTTGTATTTACCAAACTGATCAAATGTAATGTCTCGTCCGAACAGTGTCGCTTTCGACAGGTAGTAAACTAACTTTTTCTGCTGTAACGATAGCTTTTCAAACCCGTTCAAACGATAACGGAGCATTTGCAGATCTGCAAAACGCTCGTCTTGATAGTTAAATCCCACGCTTATTTTGCATTTTTGGGTTTGCGACCACGTTTTACGTTTGTTGCCTTCATGGTTGGGTGCTGCTCCAGGTGCTGCAGACGGTAGTCGCGTGGAGTCATACCCATCACGCGATAGAACGAAGCGTAGAACGACTGGCGGTTAGCAAAACCTACCATATCACTCACCTCCTCCATGCGCAAATCCTGATAGCGCTTGTCAACCAGAATACTCATAGCCTCGTCGATTCTATACTTATTTACAAACGAAGTATAGTTCATGTGGAAACGAACGTTTACCACAGCCGAGATGTAACGTGTGTTTGTGCCTAAATCCTCGGCAAGCTTCTTTGCCGAATAATCCTTGTCGCGATACTTCTTCTGCATGACGATGATGTTCATGATTTTTTCCTGCATCTCGTCCATCATTTTGGGACTTACCAAACTTCTGTAAGCCGCTGCCTTCTCTTTCTTTTCAATAATGTTGTACTTTGCCATTTGCTTTTTTGACCTTTATTTTTAACGATGTGCAAAGATAAAAACTTTTTTTCATTTAACAAAGACAAATACCGAAAATTTGCAAAAAAAGTATTACCTTTGCCGAAAAATTGAAAAAATATGGATATTTTTGGCATTTTACGACAATATTTCGGCTATTCTTCCTTCCGTCAGAACCAAGAAGAAATCATCCGCCACGTGATTGCGGGCAATGATGCGTTGGTGCTCATGCCTACGGGTGGAGGTAAAAGTATTTGCTATCAGATTCCCGCTTTGGCGCTGCCTGGCATTACCATCGTTATCTCGCCGCTCATCAGCTTGATGAAGGATCAGGTCGAGACGCTGCGTTCGAATGGTATCGAGGCCGAAGCCCTGAACAGTGGAAACGACCCCACGCTGGATACCGTGATTCGTCGCAAATGCTTAGCCGGACAGATAAAACTGCTGTATATATCACCCGAGAAACTGCTGGCCGAGATGGATTATTTTATGCAGCATCTGCAGATATCGCTCTTTGCCATCGACGAGGCCCACTGCATCAGTCATTGGGGTCATGATTTCCGTCCCGAATATACCCAGTTGGGTGTGCTGCGCGAAAAATTTCCCAATGTGCCCATGATGGCATTAACGGCCACCGCCGATAAGATTACCCGCCAAGATATTCTTACGCAACTTAAACTAAGGAACGCGCGCGAGTTTGTGTCAAGCTTCGATCGCCCCAACCTTAGTTTGTCGGTAAAAAGAGGCTACAAATCGGCCGAGAAAATGCACTTTATTCTCAACTTCATCAAGGCGCGCCCCAACGATGCAGGCATCATCTACTGTCTCAGTCGTAAAACCACCGAGAAGGTAGCTGCCGACCTGCGTAAAAAAGGTATCAACGCCGCTGCCTATCATGCCGGTTTGTCGTCGTTAGAGCGCAGTCAGACGCAAGAGCAGTTCAAGAACGATCAGCTGCTGGTGGTATGCGCCACCATCGCCTTTGGTATGGGTATCGATAAGAGCAACGTGCGCTGGGTAATCCATTACAACATGCCCAAAAGCATCGAGAGTTTTTATCAGGAGATTGGTCGTGCCGGTCGCGATGGTGCCCCCGCCGATACCGTGCTGTTCTACTCGCTGGCCGATATCATCCAACTTACTGAGTTTGCTCGTCAGAGTGGTCAGCAGGATGTGAATATGGACAAGCTGAAACGCATGCAGGAGTATGCCGAATCCAACGTGTGCCGCCGCCGCATACTGTTGAACTATTTTAGTGAGCAGACCGACCACGACTGCGGCAACTGCGATGTGTGCGACAACCCACCCCAGCGCTTTGACGGCACCCGTTATGTGCAGATGGCCCTGAGCGCCGCCAAACGTGCCAACGAGGATATCCGCATTTCAACCATCATCGAGATTCTGAAAGGTATGCGCTCGCCTGCTGTGATGCGCCAGGGGTTCGACCGCCTGAAAACCTTTGGTGTGGGACATGACCTGAGCCTGACCGACTGGCAGGACTATCTGTTGCAGATGCTGCAGATGGGCTTTATCGAGATAGCCTATAACGATGGCAACAAGGTAAAGGTAACCGCCATTGGCGACGATGTGCTTTACGGTCGAAAACCCGCCCAGTTGTGTGTGGTAGATCATAGCGCCAAAGAGGCACCTAAGAAGAAACCCAAGTTGCGTTTGGAGATACCCACCATCACCATCCCCGGATTGCCCCCAACCACCGGTATCGAGGATCCCAAACTGTTCGAAGCCCTCCGTCAGCTGCGCAAGCAGTGTGCCGAAGAAGAAGGCTTTCCTCCATACATCGTTTTCAGCGATAAGGTGCTCCATTCATTGGCCACCATCAAGCCCACCTCGCTGGCTCAGTTTGGCAACATCCAGGGCATCGGCGAGCACAAAAAAGGCAAGTATGGCGAACGTTTTGTATCGCTCATCCAAAAGTACGTTTAAGGGCGTTTTTTACACCTTATTTATAATAAAAGCAACAAAGAAACTAAAAAAAGGGGCATAAAGTGCCTAATTTTTGCTAAAAACGAGCACAAATTCGCATTTTTGTGCAAAAATATTAGTACCTTTGCATGGTAAAATCATCCAAAGATGGCTAAAAAGAAGATACTATTTATCAATCAGGAGATCACTCCTTACGTCCCCGACAATGCATTGTCACTCATGGGAAAGAACCTTCCAAAGGTTATGCAGGAACGCAGTCACGAGATTCGTACCTTCATGCCAAAGTGGGGTAATATTAATGAGCGTCGTGGTCAGTTACACGAAGTCATCCGACTTTCGGGTATGAACCTTATCATTAACGACACCGATCACCCTCTTATCATCAAGGTTGCCTCAATCCAGTCTGCTCGTGTGCAGGTGTATTTCATCGATAACGACGATTACTTTGGTAAGCGCCTGATAGAGCGCGACGAGCAAGGTGTAGAGTACGACGATAATGGCGAGCGTGCTATTTTCTTTGCACGTGGTGTACTCGAAACCGTTAAGAAGCTGCGCTGGGTGCCCGATATCATTCACTGTCAGGGTTGGATGGCTGGCGTAGTGCCTTTCTATGTAAAGACCGCCTATCGCGACGAGCCTTCGTTTGCCGAGACCAAGGTTGTAACCTCGCTTTACAATAAGAGCATCGAGAAGGATTTCGGTTCTGATTTCAAGCAGTTCATGGAGTTCCGCGATGCCAAGCCCGAGTTGCTTACCGATTATAAGGATACATTCGACTTCGACGAGTTAGGTAAGTTGGCAATCGACTATAGCGATGGTGTTATCCAGGCTGTGCCCGATGCAAGCAAGGTGCTTTGCGATTATGCAGCAGCCAAGAACAAGCCACTGCTCGGTTATCAGGAGGACTTTGGCGATGCCTACGAGGCATTCTATGAGTCGCTGTATGCCGACGAGGCCAAGTAAGAGAAATAAAGTCCAAAACAACGATACATGAAACTTAGATTGTTTACAGCGATTGCAATCACCGCAATGGCGATGGCGTCTTGTAGCGAGGATACCGAAACTATCGGCTCGTCGATTACCAACGAGAGCGATAAGATGGTGTTCTCTACTGGTGTGTACCAGGCTACCTCACGTTCCATCATGGCCGATTCGGTATATTCAAAAACCTTTGATTGCTATTTCGGAAAGGTAAAGGATCCTGAGACCAACTCGTACGTAAAGAACGAGTTTATGGCTCAGTTTAATATGCTCGAAGGCTTTTCACTGCCCGATAAGAGCACCATTCTTAGCGAGAGCGATGGTGATATCGCTGCCGACTCGTGCGAAATCTGGCTCATCTTCGACCGTAGCAAGTGCTATGGCGACTCGCTCACACCACTCAAGGTAAAGGTTAAGGAGCTGGCTGTGCCCGTCGAGGATGGTTCGTACTACAGCAATTTCGACCCCGTTGTCGAGGGCTATGTACGTAAGGATGGCATCAACAAGAGTTCGTCGTTCGCACTCTCAAACCTGCACTTCTCCGATAGTCTTCGCAGCACATCAGGTTACGCCGAGTTTGCAAGCATTTCGCTCAACGATCCTTATACCGATAAGGACGGCAATACCTATAATAACTTTGGCACCTATCTCATGCGCCAGTATTATTCTAACCCTGAGAAGTTCAAGAATGCCTACACCTTTATCCACACATTGGTTCCTGGCTTCAACTTCGAGGTGTCGGATGGTCTGGGTGTGATGGCCAATATCAGTCAGATCGACCTGGTTTCGCAGTTCCGCTATAAGGAGGAAGATTCTACTTACACAGCCTCTATCTATCTGTCGTCGACTCCCGAGGTATTGCAGACTTCACATATCGAGAACGATAAGGCAGCGCTTAACCGCCTGGTAGCCGACAACAGCTGCACTTACCTCAAGTCGCCTGCTGGCATCTTTACCGAGGTAACACTGCCTGTTGACGATATCTCGCTGGCTCATGCCAACGACTCACTGCTGTCGGTAAGCGTTACTTTCGAGCGCGAGAACAGTGGTGTACAGAACACCAAGTACCCCATCGGCACCCCACAGAATATTCTGATGGTGCAGAAGGATAGCCTGTACTCGTTCTTCGAGAATAAGACCATGTACGATTACACCACATCATTTATGGCCACACTCAGCTCCAATGCTTACACCTTTAGTAATATTGGTAACCTGATTACACAGATGGCACGCCAGAAGGCCGAGGGCCTGAAGAGCGATGCTGCCTGGGAGGCCAAGCACCCCGATTGGAACAAGGTGGTACTGGTACCAGTTGCTACCACCAGCAAGACATCTTACGATAGCTACGGCTATAGCACCACAGTTATCTCGGATGTTCACAACCAGCTCGGACTCTCAAGTACCAAGCTTGTAGGTGGTGCTAACTCGCCTATCGAGGTAAAGGTAATCTATGCCAAATTTAAGCAGTAAACAGATATGGCCGACGGATTTTTAGAGAAGCATCACGAGGATTACGAAGCCCGCAAGGCGGCTTGGATCCGGAAGAAGAAGCATCTGCCGAAAGCCGGTAAAAGACAAATAGAGCGACCCGATGACGAGTCGCTCTAATTTTTTATGCTTGGCGTAAGCCTTAACCTATCACCTTGAACTTAGCAAATTTCAGCAGCAGCTGCTTGGTGCCCGCATTGGTAAATTCTACCGTTGCCTTGGTGTTCTCACCCGTACCCTCTATACGTACCACCGTACCCACACCAAAGCGCATGTGCTCTATACGTGCCCCCTCGCGCAGGTCGCTTGCACTCGGGTCGCTCGCCATGGGTCGTGGTGCCACCGCGTTATACACACGCTTAAAGTTGGCACCAAACGGGTTCACGGGCTTTTCTGGCTGTCGTGGAGCCACCGCTCTCGGCTTCGGGTCGGCCTTAAACTGCGTGGCCACCGGGCGTGGGTTCTGCATCCACTCCGGGCCCTCGCTCTCATACCTGCTGCTTCGGCTGTAACCACCTGTGGTACCAGTGCCGTAAGCCCCGCCATCGTAGCGGTTGTAAGCCTTACGCTGGGGCGCACCAAAGCTGCCTGCCCCACCCGCCTCGCTGTGTACCTGCAGCAGTTCTGGGTCGATATCACGTATAAAGCGCGATGGTGTGTCGTACTCCATACGTCCGTAGCGGAATCGGTTCTGTGCACAGGTCAATATACAGTGCTTCTCCGCTCGTGTAATCGCCACGTACAGCAGGCGTCGCTCCTCCTCCAGTTCGCGCATCGAATTGGTACACATCGGACTTGGGAAGATGTTTTCCTCCAGTCCCACCACAAACACCGTTGGGAACTCCAGTCCCTTGGCAGCGTGTACCGTCATCAGCACCACCTTATCGTTGCTGTCGCCATCGTCGCTGTCCAGATCCGTCAGCAGTGCCACCTCCTGCAGGAAATCAGGCAGATACACCTCGTCGCCCATATCCTCCTCGCGTCGACTCTCCACAAAGTCCTGTATACCACCTAAGAACTCCTCCAGGTTCTCCTGTCGCGATATGTCCTCAGGGTTGCGTCCGCTGTAGATGTCCTTGCTGATGCCCGAGTTCATAATGATATCGTGGCCCAGCGTGTAGGCATCCTCCGTTTGCAGGCGCTCTATCCAGCCCTCTATCAGCTGGCGGAAGTTCTGTATCTTCGTCATCGTGCCCTTGCTCACGTCCATCGGGAACAGCACTGGGTCCTTTATTACCCGCCACAAGCTTACCCCGTAAGCCTGCGCCGTTTGTATGATTTTGCCCACCGTGGTGTCGCCAATGCCGCGCGCCGGGTAGTTGATAATGCGCTTAAAGGCCTCCTCGTCATCCGGGTTCGCTATCAGGCGGAAGTAGGCTATCACATCCTTTATTTCCTTACGCTGGTAAAAGCTCAGTCCGCCGTAAATGCGGTATGGTATGCCGTCTTTGCGCATCTGCTCCTCAAAGCTTCGGCTTTGCGAGTTAGTGCGGTACAGTATCGCAAAGTCGCTCCAGTTGCAGTTGTCCTGTCGTTTCAGCTTCTTAATGTCCTGAGTCACTATCAGTGCCTCCTCACGGTCGCTGTAGGCAGGCTTCAGCTGCAGTTTTTCTCCATGCTCGTTTTTCGAGAACACGTTCTTCGGTATCTGTCGCTCGTTGCGTCGTATCAGCGAGTTTGCTGCCTGTACTATCAGCTGTGTCGATCGGTAGTTCTGCTCCAGCTTAAACAGCTTGGCATTGTTATACTGGCTTTGGAAATTCAGAATGTTATCAATGTTGGCACCACGAAAGCTGTAGATACTCTGCGCATCATCGCCCACCACGCACACCTTCTGTCGCTCCTTGGTAAGCTGATACACAATCGATTGCTGCGCGTAGTTCGTGTCCTGATACTCATCCACCAGCACAAACCCGAATTTCTCTACGTATTTCTGTCTTACCTCCTCGTTCTTCTCAAACAGCACCCATGTCTGCACCAACAGGTCGTCAAAGTCCATCGCATTCGCCTGTCGGCAACGCTCCGCATACCTTATATATATATTGGCCACCTGCGGGCGCTTCTGTGTGGCATCATCCGCAGCCCAGGCACTCTGTTGGTACGCCTGCGGCAACAGCAAGTGGTTTTTGGCCAGCGATATACGGTCGGCCACCGATGATGGCTTGTACACCTTGTCATCCAGTCCCATCTCTTTAATGATGGTCTTCACCAGCGATCGTGCATCCGTTTGGTCGTAAATCGTAAAGTTCGCGTTGTAACCTATCTTATCCGCTTCGACCCTCAGTATGCGTGCAAACACACTGTGGAAGGTACCCATCTGCAGGTAGCGAGCCTGCTCCTCGCCTACCAGCCGTCCTATACGGTCCTTCATCTCACGTGCCGCCTTGTTGGTAAATGTCAGCGCCAGTATCTGCCAGGGCTTCATCCCCTGTTCCAGCAGCCAGGCAATCTTATACGTCAGCACACGTGTTTTACCCGATCCTGCACCAGCAATCACCAGACTCGCGCCGTCGCAGTACTCCACTGCAACGCGCTGACTGTCATTTAGTTCGCGTAGTATATCGATGTTCATTCTTATCCTTTCTTGTATTGCAGATGCAAAGATACGAAAAAAGCCGAAAGCAAAAAAACTTTCGGCTCTATTTTTTACGCATTTATGAATAACACCTTATGTCGGTTATCTTTCGGCCTCACCGCAAAGTGTACCCAGATGGCGCCATAGCGATTCTTTTCTATCAGCAATTCATCAAACTCCTGTGCCGATTCCTTGGCGTAATCAATCAGTATCGCCGCATAGCAGATGGCCTGCTCATACCCCGAGGTTCGAATATCCACCGCACATCCCGTTAAGTGATTACTGGTGGGTGCTCCACCAACCTTACGATTTAACTGCGGCGATCGATAACCTGAGTTAATGATAATAGGTTGTGAGGCTTTCTCTCGCAAAACCTCCAGCCAAGTACAGAGGTTGGCAAGGTTCGCAATCGCCTCATGACTAGGAATGTTATACACTTCAGGATATTTGCTCCTAGTGAACTCCCCCAACACGAAATGTTGGGAGAGATTTGCTTTACTGTTCAATTGTACTATAGCTTCCATAATGTTTAATGTTTAATATTTAATGTTTAACGTTTCCTAAACTTTTCGCTCTTAACAAAACTGAAATCTGAAATCTGAAACACATACTTTCTGCTTTTCCAGATTCTTATCATTTTGATGGCCCTACTTGCATCCATGCCTTGCTTTTGGCGCATGCGCTTTGCATCGTCTAATGTAAACTCATCTGGCAACAGCTCCAGCAGATTTCGAGGGCCACGGGTTCCCATGCGCTCGCCTTCTTGGTTGGCTCTTTCAATATCTTCACCAAAGAACTGCATTTTGCACCATAGATCGTACTGCAGGCTCCAACGGACAAAATCTTCAATCGTCTTTTCCCATTGGCAGCCATTGGCCACATACAGCACACAGGCCTTTAACCAAGCTATTACGATGGCACGATGCGACAGGTTCCAATACGTTTCATCCTGCGACAATCGGGCAAATTCAGCGCACTCCTCCTGTAGCTTTTTAGCCAGTTTGAATGCCTGCGGACAATCCACCACGCCATGAGCCGACACAAGGTTGTCGATATACGTTTTCAGTTCAGCATCAAACGCCTCGTCGTATTTGCCGTAAATGGGCTGCTCTGCTCCAATCTCCATCTCTGGGATGGTACAGAAATTGATTCGGCTGATAGGACCATCAGTAAGTACTCGACTGAAGAAGCGACGACCTTTTTGGATAGTAGTACAGGCGTTCCAGTTGAATCTACACTTAGGTCTGGCTGTTACACTCTGGGTACCGATACGTGTTTGTCCGAACTCAGCACCAGGGTCGAAAGCCAAGCACATCAGTTGGAAATGCTGCTTGCCAGTCTGACCTTTCAGCTGCTCAAACAAGTCAATCTCGTTCAGCTTTACATACACAAAGTGGCCTTCAGCCTCGTCCATACGGGTAACCAATGCGGGCTTGGTCATATCGGGATCAATCTCTTGTATCACCAGTCCTTCTGGTCGCACCTGTTTATCCTTATTAGCACCCTTCTTTTGGCAATCCTTTTTCCACTCGGCCTCTCTTCGGGTGTTCTCGGCATCGCGGGCTTTAATATCGGCCATGATATGACGGATAGGCTCATCTATACAGCCTTTACCTGCGCCCGTATGCGCCATCAAGCAGTTCATCAGCGTGGCCTCATGCTTCACGTAATCGGTGTACTCAAACTCTACCTCTTTCAAGTGTGTGCCAAGCGATGGAAACACCGCATGCGCCACCGCAGCTTTGTATTGGTTGGGGGTATTCTTGGTAAGTAGTTTAATCAGTTTCGGCAGTTTTGCTGGCATCTCAGGAGGAATAGGAGCAGAACGATCACTCACTTCTGCTTCTTTATCATCCCCCAGTCTCCTACTCTTCGTAAATATTGCCTCTTCATCCTTATTCAGTTTTCGTTCAGGATTGTAATACTTGGCATAAAAATCACTCAGGCATTTCTGTACATTCGCATCGGCCCAATGTTCGGGCATCAGTTCCGCCAAAGCTCCGTTTGCCTCCTCCTTACTTAATAACTGGTTACAGCCACTCAGGAATATCTTCACCGCATTATGCCTACCACCAATATCCGTAAAGTCCGATTTCTCCAGTCCCTTAGCCTTCAGCACCGCCTCCATCACAAACCTCACCCTCTCATCAATTGGTTTATTTTGCAACGGACTACAGGACTTTGCTGTGACCAGGGACTGGTCCCTGTCGCAGGATGTGACTGGGCCCTGTCCCTCGTCACGGCTCTCGCGGCTATTCTCGCGGCCATCATCCGTTGCTAAATCATCTTCCCAAGGCTTATAGTGCTTCCTCGCCTTTTTAGCCCCAGCCGGCACCTGCTCCTCACCTTTACGCTCACGGTTTTTCAATCGGACGTATTCCGCCTCGCACTCCTCAACCGTCATGGGTTCATCAAACAGCTCGTCGTTGAGAAAAAGTAAATCATTTTCATCACCACTTGTTGAGTAAACCACCCTTTGCAAATCATGCACATTAGTATCCATCTCAATCTGCAGAATGGTCGCAATGCGCACCTGGTTCTCAAGAATAGTATAGCCAGGCTGGCGCTTACAAACCAAATGATATCCTCCACTCGCACTCTTCTCCAGCAGCATCAAGCCTATCTCATCTTTCTTGGCCAGTATCTGCTGTGCCATTGCCGCACTTTGGTCGGCATCATAGCAATCCACATCGTGAAAAAAGTAGCTACCAATGCTCTTGCAACCAGCCAAAGCCGAGCTATTCAGTACACCGATATTGTAGGCAAACTGCACCAATTGCGCCTTAGCTTTCTCATCGCCTTTGCGCGCTTTGACTAAGTTCTCCAGATTCTCCTTGGTGTTTCTGAGCGCCAAGAAATCTTCACGATTCTTTACCAGATAAGCAAACTTCTTACCCTTATTAACTATGCGGTAAATCATTTACTAAATCCTTTCTTTTGCAGGTGTTTAATGATGGGGCAAATACCCTTTCGCAGGATGGTTGGTAACTGGGCGCGCAGTTCGTTAGGTACCACAAATGTTACGCGATCGTTGCCATCAGCACCAAACGACAAACTGGCGTAATCTCCTTTAAATTCAGGCTTATGGCGTAATCGTTTGGTTCTCACAAACTCAAATGATCCGTTGGTCAACAATTGACCTAATCCACGACCACGAAAAGCCTCCACTTGTCCTATACTCGGATTATCTGGCAGGAACTGCACATAATCCATTTCCAAATCACTCTTTGTAACGGCCATCATGCCGTTAACAGTTACGGTCTTGTTTAATTTGTTACTTGTTTTCATTTTGTTTTTGAGTTTTAAAGCGAGAAGAAGTTTCGGATTCCTTGGCCATTTACTCGAGAATATCCTCCTCACGTCAACTCAAATAACTAGTAAAATATGAAATAAGGAATGTTTTAATCTTTTAATCGTTTCTTTAGTACGCTTGCCTAAGCAAGAATCTTTAATGTTTAATCTTTAATGTTTAATGTTCAACGTTTAATCTTGCAAATCTCGTTCGCAACAACGTCCATAAACGCTTGTCCATTGTACTCGCGAGTTTGGAATCGCAAATCAGCAACCACCAGTTCGTTCTCAGCAAACTCTATGGTGGCCAGGTTACCAAGTGTTGTAACCACATAGCTGTTAGCATATTTGCCACCAAGTTCCTGTAACACTAAGGTTCGCTTGTTCAGCACACCATTCTCACTTTTCTCACTCTGCACGGTAGTCATCACTCCGCACTTTTTTACTCTTAAAATCATTGTGTTCATAATTCTTTTACTTTTTAAGTTGTTAAACAAATTGTTACATTTTATCATTTTTACATTTTTAAAATTCCAAATAAATGCTTCCGTATTTAGCTTGGAACTCTTTTCTGATTTCCTCGATACTTTTTCGAGTAATGCGATATCCGCGATCATACGCTTGCTGCTCCTCAGCTCTCACGTTAGCCAGATACAGCAGATATTCTTTTCGTTTAATCCCAGCCATGACCGTTTTCAATCAGGTTAGTTATAAAATCGCGACCTTTCTCAGTCCAAACCAGATAGGTTTCGTATTTCAGCTTGCCTTTCAGCGAGTAACTCACATTCAATCGATCGGCCGTCAGCCCTAACCCTTCGTACTTGGGTAGTAGTCGGTACTGTCCGCATCGCCATCGTTGAATCTTCATGTCAACCAGAAACGAGTTCAGGTCGTGCGCTGTCATGTTGTAAACGGCAGCAATCTCCGAAACCGTCAAGCAGCCGTCGCTCTCCTCGTTCACCTCATCCAGCTGCTCGCCTACTATCTCTTCCGACTCGTGCAGCACCTCTTGCTTGGTGGTAAGCAATCGCATCGACTGGTGTTGTGCCAGTCGTTCCATTTCCAACTGTTCCCATCGCAGCACCAACTTTGCTCGCATCTCATCGTCATACTTAGTGGCGACATAGAGACACTCGGTTTTGGTGAGCGAATAGCATGGCTTTAAACGTCCACGCAAATCCTTATACTCAATGAGTCCAAACTTGGACCCATTAACTTTTTCCCACGCAGGCTCCATACTTCTAATGTCGCGCAATACGTGATTGTGTTGTTTCCCGCAAATCTCCGCTATTTCCAGCGACGTCATGTGCTGCTGGTTATACTGAGCATGCATGCGGGTTGTAAAACTTGAAGTTGTTTTTGAAATTGTAATTGTATTCATAATCTTTAAAATTTTAAATTGTTATTGTTTAATAATGTACGTGCGCCTCTGTGCGCACATGTGCGTATATATACGCCATTTTATCGCCCTCCGCCGTTCGGAAGGTGAATGTTGTACCAGCATGTCAAAGATCACGTCGGCAAAGGTAGAGTTCAACTATTCAACTCAAAAATTAATTTCAGTTGAGTTTTCAGTTGAACGGACAAAAATGCCCGCAAACGCCTTTGTTTACAGGCACGAAAAAAACAAAAAAAAATTCTACCAACATTCCAGTTGAATGCCAGTAGAACTTTTCAGTTGAATTTTAAGGCTTAAATCAGTCTTTCACATAGTTGACAATCCAGTCAGCAATATCCCCTTTCTTACCCCTACCCATATACACGGCAAAGGTTTTACTATCTGTGTTATCATCGCCCACGATAGCCGATGCAATACCCAAGTCGCTGCCTTGTATTACGCCAGCCCTTTTCAGACCATACACTACAGCAGCCTTCAGTTGGGGCCGCTTGCTGGCTATTTGCCATTCGTCAGCTATAACGCTACCTATCTTCGATTTCATCAGACTGCTCACCAGCTCATCACGCCACATGGTAGAATATTTCTCCTTATCAACCGAAACCGCATCAAACCAATCCTGCTGCAGCATTCGGCTGATGGTATTATAAGGTGCAAACAGGGTTGTATTCTCCAACGTTCCTGTTTGTGTAGGTTGTAGCACATTTACAAGTTCTGGGTTCAATCGGGCCATCTCCTTGTGTATCAGGTACAGCTTCATGTCGAGTTCAAAGATGGCTTGCAGCTGCGTATCGCTAAAGTCGTAGTAATGATTTTGGATGTATTTCCCGTATTTCTTGTAGTCGATAATAAGTATGGTGTCGTTCCAATGTATAAACTGCCGCCACTGGGCACATGCTACACAAAAATCGTCACTCATCACAAAATCATAAGGCAGAAATCCCTTCAGATAGTCGAGCCTAACCTCGTTCAATTCTTTCTGCGACGGCACAGGCGCAAAATTCATAATACCTTTTGTTAGCGATTCGGCTACCACTTTGGCCTGCAGTTCTCTCAGTTTGTCGATGGTTACACACAGGTTCTCGTACCGCCATTTCTCAAATCTCTTCGATATCGCATCGCCGCTGTAGTTCTGCTTTTTGGCAAAATAGAATTTCTCAAACATGGCAGAATCGCAATGCATCAACGCTTTCTCAGCCTCAGCCAATAGCGTTTTCAGGTCTTCGATGTAGCATTTCAGACTCTCGTAAAAGCTTTCACCTTCCATGTCGCTACAGATTCTTTCACACCACAGCCAGAACAATTCTTCGCGACGCAACCCTGACGAGATGCTGAACGCCTCCATGCACTTACCACGTTTCAGGTCTTCGATATACCCCGGTAGTAACTTCACGGCACCCTTCAGTTGTCGCATAAAGAACCGAGCAACAAAGGCTCTAATTCTACTGTTTTCAATAGATACCACACAATATTGGCTGGCTATTTCCCTGGCAAGGTTGAGGTAATTTTTTAAACTTGGCAGGTAGTCAAGGGGCGCTCCGCAGCCAGCAGCCGAAGCTGCCCCAAGTTGAGCTCTTTCAAGCTCATTGTTGATAGTTTCCATCGTTTTTCAAATTAATTTAATGTTGTTTATTAGTTAAAAAATCGGCTGCAAATATAATACTTCTCCAGTAATCAAAAGCAAAAATATTAATCTTTTTTATTCGCGAGCGCCACTAAATTTTTAGCGTATTTCCTTGGTTTTTCCAATAGATTCACTATATTACAACAGTTACCTGCTGCGAGTCGCAGCACCCCACCAAAAACCGCCCACATTTTGTAAATAAAACGTAGAAAAACCCCTCCACAAAAAATTTTTCACCCAAATCCCAAATTGCAAACTCCGACCTTACAAAATCGCCCTAAAATTCAAACAAGGTGGTCGCATTTTGCAGTAACTTTAGGATATTTTTTAGTTTTTCTATCAAAAAAATGCTTTTTTATTTGGAAATTCAGAAAATAGTTGTAAATTTGCAACCAACAAGCTTACCCCGCTTCCCGTAGAACAGCGCGCTTAGGGTGAGCCTTTTTTATTATTTAATCATGAACAAAGTACCATATCCCAAACATATTCAGACGTTTGCTAATCAAATTAGCATTCTTAAGCAGCGTGGTTTGTCTATAAACGACGAAGAGGAAACAGAAAAATGGCTCCGTAAAGTCAGTTACTATCGCATGAGCGGTTACTGGTATCCACTTTTGGAAGATAGACAGAATCACATCTTTAAACCAGGTAGCACTTTTGAGCAGGCAAAGATGCTTTATGAATTCGATAGCCATCTGCGTCGTATAGTGCTCTCTGCTATTGAGCGTATCGAAATTGCTATTCGCACCCAAATGGCCTACGTTATGTCTCAAGCTCATGATGGTTACTGGTTTACTGATGTCGATCTATTTACAAATTCGTCACAGCATGCCAAGACGCTTGCCAGTATTCACGATGAGTTTCACCGTAGTGACGAACAGTTTGTAAAGTCGTTCAGACGAAAATACAGCAATCCATTGCCTCCCAGTTGGATAACACTCGAAATCACATCATTTGGAACAATGTCTATCCTTTATCAGAATCTTAAACCTGGACGTTCTAAGCGTGATGTGGCAGCCGCCTTTGGAGTTAGCGATACAGTATTCGTCTCATGGCTCCACACTTTGGTTTACGTCCGTAACATCTGTGCCCATCACGCACGCCTTTGGAACAGAACTTTGGGTGTGCGCCCCCTGATGCCACGTCAACCTCGTAACACCTTTATTCCGCAACCAGCCTCAGGAACACAACGTACCTATTTCGTACTTGCCATCATCCGCTATTGGCTCAACCTTATCGAGCCATCCAACAAGTTGCCACAAGATCTTATTCAACTTTTTTCTCTCTATCCAAGTGTTTACCCCGGTGCTCTCGGATTCCCCCAATCTTGGCAGCAGGAAGCTTTGTGGAAGTAGTTGACTAATAATAGCTGCCGTTTCATTATAGAATCAAAATAATGCAGTTAATACAAATAATCTCCGAGAAAACAAACTTTTCTCCAATAGTTTCATTTAATGACAATCATCATTCGATCAATAAGTTCACTCAAAAGCCTTAATGACCTCTTCGTATTTCTTTATCCAGTAGGCCCCTCGTTGTTCCTGAAGACTCAACAATAACGACTTATTAAACACCTTGCCTTTCGTTTCATCCAAAGGTTTTTCTAAATGGATAAGCCAATATGTATTGTCGCGTGTGGGTTTATAGTCAGAAGTATGTGATGCCATTTCTGCAACTTGCTCTCGAGTTCTAACCTGCGGTTTCAAACCTGATATACGGCATAGTTGTGCTTTCTTCGAATCCTTTCCCAGAAACGCCAATACATATTCTGCACCAAGCAACTTTGGCATTGATAACACCTTACTAATGGGCAATATATAGTTTTTTGATTTTTCAAACCACTCCCATTGCTCATCAGAACCAATTCGGCCAACAAGCACATGATGAGGTTGTTCTGCTTGGATTGCACCATTGAAGTCAACCAGCACCATTTCTTTATATGCCTGGCAAATCTCTTTATTTTCTAATTCCTCACGACGTTTAGCAGCAAGTTCAAGAAAAGATTTTTCTATATCAATGCCCAGATACTTTCTACCAAGTAACGATGCAGCGACGCCTGTTGTACCACTTCCATTAAATGGATCTAACACCCAGTCACCTTCTTTTGTGGATGCCATAATGATTCGAGCCAATAAACTCAAAGGCTTCTGTGTAGGATGCTTTCCACACGATTTTTCCCATTTTGATACAGCTGGCATTCGCCACACATCAGTCATCTGTTTGCCGTCGTTCAACTGTCGCATCAGTTCATAGTTGTAACGATGCTGTGCCTTTTTCGATTTCTTGGCCCAAATAATGTACTCTGCAGAATGCTTGAATACTCGATGAGAAACGTTATCAGGTGGATCTGTCTTATTCCACGTCACCACATTAAGAATCTTAAACCCCAGTTCAGATAACTGCTCCGCTACAGAAAAGATGTTATGGTGTGTACCGCTAATCCAAATGGTACCATTATCCTTCAACTTATCTTTACAGGCTGATAACCATTTGTGATTAAACTCATCGATATATTCTGACGAAGGCGCTTTGTCCCACGCACCTTTATCCACGCATACGACCTTACCATTACTTACACTAATACCACCATTACTCAGAAAGTAAGGAGGATCGGCAAATATCATATCAAACTTAAAGTCGAACGCATTAAGCACCGACACACAATCACCCTCAACGAGGGTAAAATCTTTATTGGTTGAACGGTAATATGGTATGATTGTAGTCATTATTGTTTTGATATTATTTCTGATAGTTTGCTATTAATCTCCTCATCGCTTCGTTTGAATATAGTCGCAAGAACTTCTACAGAACATTGTTTCTCTTCATACAAAGTCTTCAGCAATTCCAAATCCTTTTCAGACCATTGGTTATTGTTCTTACCAATTTCCCTATGAGAACCAACTATAAGCTGCATTTCGTCTGTTCCTTCAGAGAAATTACGTTCTTTCTGCACTCCCATTGGTGATTGTCCAGAACCGCTTCTACGAGTTGTAATATGTGAATCACCTTTGAAACACTTTTCCCAATCACGTTCTGAATTAGGAAGACCAAATTGAAAATGCAAACCGACATTATCCAAGATTAGGCAAATACTTTTTCCTGCAGTTGGACGCAACCCACGCCCCACCTGTTGTAAATACTTTACTAGCGATTTTGTAGGGCGAGCTAATTGTATAAACTCAATATCAGGACAATCAAATCCTTCCGAGAAAATATCCACATTAACAATTATATCTATCAATCCCTTTTTGAATCGGTCAACATAGAGTTTGCGTTCATCTTTAGGAGTTTTGCTATCTATTCGCACAATATTTATACCTGCTTCACGATATTCCTGGCAGATATGGTCACTATGTTTTCTGCTAATAGAATAGATAATACCTTTCTTGCCCTTGGCATATTTAAGATAGCTATCCAATAATTGTGCTCGGATTCGAGTCGTGTCTATTTTTTTCTCCAGCGCAGAAATTTTATAATCACCTTCTACATCAAATTCAGTGATAGAATTTATCTCCTTTTGGATTTCGCTGTTTATACTAATTGAGTAATAATCATATGGTGCTAACCATCCCGCATCAATAAAACTTTGTATAGATTGTGAAATGATGATTCTATCAAATACTCTTTCAAAGCCACCATTATTCATTCGCCAAGGAGTAGCGGTAACGCCTAATTTCTTGGCATTTGGATACATATCCCAAAGTTTTTTATAAGAATTGGCTACGCAATGATGAGCCTCATCTACGATAATATAGTTGACATTCAAGTCACCGGCAACATCTAAATTGTTACGATGTGTAATAGTTTGTACTGATGCCACTTGTACAGGGTATCTCAAATCGCGTTGCTTTCCTCCTGCAATTATGCCATGTGAAACTTTGTATCGTTCCAAATTCTCACTAATTTGATCAATCAGTTCTATGCGATGTGCAATGATCAGAATCTTAACATCCTCATCATTTTGTACACCCCAAGTTTTTATATCACTGATGATAGATGAGAACAGACGAGTTTTACCGGTACCAGTTGGCATCTGAAACATAACTGCGTCACACTCGTCCCATGCTAAGAAGATAGCCTCCTTTGCTTGTTGCTGATAGGGACGCAGCGAATTATCTATTCTCGAAATATCCTTGTAGTTCATTCTGCATCAATGAAGTTAGCCAAATGAGTATTGATGAGTTCCAAACGATTCAAATCTGAACGTGTTAATGCAGAAGATTTCTTTCCCTTCGGCTCGCTAATTAGCGTCATCCAATTAAGTTTGTCTTTCTTGGATTTGAATGCAAGCCCGATGTTAATAGCGAATACTTCTTCGAACTCCTGATAGCTAAAATTTTTATCAATCACGTCGCGGTATTCGGATACCTCCAAGTAATCTTTCCAATCATATTCAGACAGGTCGAAATCATCGTTGTCACCATATTCCTTTATTATTCTACCTTCAACAGAATTCTTTAGAACAGCCACGTTGTTCAACCATTTAGCACCATACACCATTTCTAACCTAGCAAAGAGAAGCGTTCTAAGCTGTTTTCTTATATCAGCTTTACGATCTGCGCCTTCTTGCTGTAAAGATTGGTCTTGTGTTTCTTTCCATTCTACCAATTCTTCTGGTGCATATTCGGGGAACTTTTTATTGATTATATTCTGATAAGAACGAAGCCAAAAAGTATCGGCACCTTGTCCCAACACTCCTTTAATAATACGATTATCTTCATCAGAAAGATTGTTGAGACTATTAGCCAAATGTTGAATGTACGGTTCTATTGCTGCGATTCTATCAGGAATAGACGATTGTGGATTTATTGCGTTTATCTTGATAAGATATGTATGCAGAGATCCTAATAGTGCAATAAATGCAAAAGTGGCACGGTTAGAGAAAAGGTAGTCTTGTTTCACTTCTTCAGTCATAATAGAGTCAGCTATAGCATAGCCTCCATCAATGAACTTTGTGATTCTTGCACGAGAATCCTTCATCGCCTTATCTATATCCGTCTCGTTTGTATTGTAAATGCAGACATCCGTATCACCTGTCCATTGAGTTGATGTCGCTTTAGGTATTAACCCAGATCGACCTAATGCTGTGTCAAACGGTTTGAATGCCAACAATGAGGAGTCCTCTCCTACTGAAATCTTATTATATAGAACATGATTTGAATTGGCAGCCAACGCTTTTATGCAGGATGAACGTAATGCTTTCATTCTAGAGTCCAAACGGGATGATTTCCAATAAAGATCTTCTTCTAAGTCTAAGCGAAGACTCGGACTTACAGCTTTCTGGTTCTCGTTAATCTCCATAAATATTTTTAACTGTTCTTCCGATTCCATACTTTCAAAAGCCACCACGGGAATTGTGCTATCCTCTTTATGCAGAGACTGGGCATATCCATATACACGATGCTGACCATCAATGATATAGGCAATACCATAGGCGTTTGGAATGCGGAGGAATCCAAATTCAGATTGAGAGTCTTTCTGAGCCTTAATGGGGGTAAACTTTACTTTCAAATCCTCCTTTACGGCACTAAAATTGATAATAATGGAATTTGGGAAATAACCACCACCATCAATAAACTTAGTAATACCTTTCAGACGTGAAGGTACAAGAAGGCGCTGATAGGTCGGTGCCATCGAATCGTTAACACGTGTTCTATGTAACACAAATCCTATTTTTAGCAATGTACTGGGTTCTATGGAGAATATATAATAGTTACGTTCTCCCATTTTACCTCTCAATACAGGTATCTTTATAACCTCATCGTTGATCAGTTCATCCTTAAACATCAAACCATAGAACTGGTAGATAACAGATTCCTTGTATGACTTGATAAGGTTATTGATGTAATTAAAAGAATTATCATTCAGATGGAATATTCCTGCATTAGCCATACGAGCTATATCTTCATCGTTTACGCGATAATTGCGTGATGCGAACAGAAATTTTACACGTTTATCTTTTCCATATATTTGTTGCAATGTTTTAGCAACGCCATCCATATACAACTCCATTTTGTTGAGTTCCGTTTTAAAACTATGGCTTACTGCTGTTTGAGCAGCCTTACATTCTACAACAAATATAGCATCATCTCCTACGGCAACAACATCAAGTTGCAGAGTATCTTCTTTGTTAGCCCCCCATTGAACCACGAGTTTTTCGTCACCATTTAAGATGCGGAATCCAAGTTTATAGAACATACACCACACATCATCTTCAAACTGCACACCATGATCCTTTTTGCGAGTCATCGTTGTTTTGCGGGCAGAAGAACGCACTACAGAATAACCCATCTTCTCGTAGTCTTCAACTTCATTGTGAGGCCTACTGATAGTATCAAACTCTGTGTTCTTTGCCTTGAATTTAATTTTCAAAGCATCTTCCTCGCACATCATATGCGACTTGATTTTTTCCACTTGTAGTTCTGTCAGATGTTCCATATCATTAATATTTTGTATTCATTTCTTCAATAATCCTCCTACACCATTTCACAATATTATCAGATCTCCTCTCATATACAGTCTCACTATATCCGGGGTAGTATTCTTTTGTTAGTTCCAATGCAAATGTCGAATGGTCTTCGTTAGGAAGTACATAGATTCTTGCAAAAATTTGTCCCATCAACTCATCTGATATTATTCTCGCATATATGCGTTCTGATATCTCTGCGGGATTGTTAGTAAATATATCTACAGCAAGAGTAGTTTTGCTCCAATCGTCATTAATTAGGTCAAGATATTTACAAGCATTTGTGTAGTAATCAGCTTGACGGAGTGTAAAACCGCAATAATCAGCCAGTTCCTGCTTACTACATCCAGGATGCATATAGATATACATAAAGGTATCTACCACCAAATCCAAATTATTTGCTTGAATTAAAACCTTTCCCATAGCTTAATACCTTCTGATGACGACTTCGGTTTGCTTCTTTCGTTTTTCAGGATCTGCATTGATGAATCTCGTAGCGAGTACCCGATTAAGATTATACCCTTCGTATAGGTTTTCAAAATACGAATCTCCATTATCAGTTTTACTATCAGAATTACTTAACATTATCAGGCAATTCCGATTATAAAGCCTATCGCAGAACACTTTCAATTCTTTCTGTTGTCTGTCATCAAACGGCTCGTTCGTATATTCCTTAAAAGACGATGTTTCGTTCAAAGGACGATAAGGAGGATCGAAATATACAAAGTTTGAATTATTTCTGCTGAGGTTATGACTTACTTGTTTATAATCTCCTGGCTTGCGAATCACCAAATCAACAGAATTAAGAAGCTGGTGATCGGCCATTATCAGTTCTTCGTTGCAGATGACGGGCTTCCTGTAACGTCCGTATGGAACATTGAATCTCCCTGCCGCGTTTACTCTGTGTAGCCCGTTAAAACATGTATGATTTAAGAATATGAATAACGCAGCCCTTTCGTCAGGATGTATTCCTTCGCTATTATACTGATCGCGATAGAAATAATACAAATCTCTTCTTTCTAGGAAATCCACTCTAAAGTAGTTATCTTCAATATTCCTCAATCTATCAATAAGTGTTTGAGGCTCGTTGGTAACCAATTGATAACAACGGATAAGATCTGCATTGATATCATTGATAACGGCCCGCTTGATACACTTATGGCGTTGCAGCATGTGAAATAGCATTGCGCCACCACCAACGAAGGGTTCTATGTAAGTTACATTTTCAAGATCGTCGAAATCAGTTGGGAGTAGTGCTTCCAACTGCTGAAGGAGATTTCCTTTTCCGCCTGCCCATTTTACGAAAGGCTTGGGCGTGATGGCCTTTTTCTTTACTACCGTGTTTTGAGGCATCGGTCAGTTTATGTTCTGACTGATACCCGTTAGTCAGAGGGTTCATAGCTATTCAACGACAATATATACGAAAAAAACGGGGTATCCTCATCTGCCGTTCCCCATTTAGGCCGTCGGAAGCCCTCTCAAAAGAACAACAGAGTCTGAATACCCACGCTGGCCAATATACAATGCACCCAAAAGTGTGCGTGAGGGTATTAGCTACCCTCGCAGCACACTCCGGGATGTATATACAACCCGTCAGCATCCATCTCCGCTTTTGTCTTGATTTGAGATTTGAATTTCCGACGTTCAAATGGTCAAAACAAAGCATCAATGACGCTTAATCCGTAATGTCGTGTCTCAACCCACTATCCCGAAGGCGTGAGTACTGACGTTGCAAAAGTACAAAAAGTTTATGAGATTCCATCCAATTAAACAGAAAATATGCAATTTAATATGAATTTTGCTTTAAAAAGTGTGTCTATACATTACCAAATACTCCCATCTACCATTTTCAGACCTTCGTACAAGTTCACGACCTGCTTGTAGTTTAGAAACTTGACTCGATTTTCGATAGGTGAAAACATGGATACGTGCAACTTGTCTTCATATTCTTTCTTACGGCTTGAATCTGCTACAATGAAGAAACCGGCATTGAAATCCTGAAGCTCGTAAAACTTGGTTAATGAGTTCTTGATGTCAGTTGTATGTTCAACCTCGTAAAAATCGGATGGCATATTGCGTTCGTTAAACCAAATAACATCTATCGTACGTGCTCTACGCTTCAAATCATCATAAGTAAAGTCAGGTAGTTCAGTGGTATCCGTTATCTCTCCTAGCCTCTTATCAATAAAGAGCTTATTCTGATCTTGCGCTGGTACGTATGTTGTATGGTGGCGGAATTTACCGATCTCAACAAGCAATCCCTGATAGTAACCATGACTGAATTGTTCCACGCTTTTTTTGTTTCCTAGCTGTAAATCAAAATGCTGTAATACAACATCGCGCATTTCTTCTAAGGCCCAAAGACCGGGCTGTATTTTGAAAATCTTCGGGCTGTTTTGAACGATACGACGAATAGAAGCATCTGGAGTCTTTGTGCCCCATGTCGTGAAGTCCACAAGTTCGTTAAGTCTTCGTAGTGTAGCATAGCCTCCTGCATCACGAAGCACTTCAATTACTTGCTGTTCCTGGGTAATACTCCTCATTTCAATAATGCTTGCTATTTCGATTTACTCTAGGCGAAAGGCTATTGTATGTCTCAACACCGCCAGTACCTGATTTGTATATGATGGTATCAATAAAGTACAGATGGTCCTCATCGTCAATGAGCAACAATGTTACTTTTTAGACTAATCAGCTGGAAAGATTACCAAGCCGTTGCTCTCGCAAGTTCCTCAATCTTCTTAAGGCCCCCTCACGTGGTAGCGGATGCGCTTTCCAATATGCAACCTTTGCCATCTTGATAGCGTTCATTTTCTTGTGATAATCGTTCAGAACTACATCCATTCATCTATTAATTAGAAATTATCGCAGCAAATATACATCTTTTTGGGATAGAATCCAATTATTTTCATGTTTTTCTTTAGAAAAGTCCAAAAATATTTGGAATAAAATAAAAACAATCCTATATTTGCTACAAAGAATAAGTATTTAGAGAAAAATGGGAATAAAGAAGGTTACGTACGAGGAAGCATTAGCACGCATTAAGCGTTCGCTTGAAATCAGGCGGAACGTTGAACGACGTATGGCTGATGAATGGGAAAATATGGGGTTAAAAGGTACTGTCGAGTCCCTATGATTTTTTCTGCTCACATAGGGTATAATTCCCTTATGGTTTCGGCAGCTGTAGCTTCGTTATATTGGTATATATCCATTAACAACAGTTTGGCACATTCGCGCCAGGCAAATTTTCTTACTCCCATACGTGCAGCAATCTCGCGCGCAACCTTAACAAGTTCCTTAAATGGATCAAAATCTTTATCATTTTCGTCTAAGCCATGCAGATAACGTAAAATAGACGCGTGGGATTCACGGCCGAGTTTAGTCCAAAAATCGGAATCGTAAATAGTAGCGATGCCCATCTGCATAAAAATCTTGCTAAAGGTCATACTTAGTTTCAAACCTCTAGTCTGGAAACTTGTATCTACACCCAGCGACTCCAACTTATCAATCTTATCATAAAAAGCCTTGGCTACATCTTTTATATCGCCACAATTATTTAAACGGCGTTCGGTAACCTCAAGCGGTTCAAAACGGGTAAGATCACCAAGCGAGCGAACATGTTCGGTGCGGGCTGCTTGTGCCTTAGATAGCTGAGCATCTGTAAGGATGGTACGAACCTCGAAGACATTCTCTTTTCCCGACCGACGAATACCATGACCAGTACAATCGGTTGTGATACGGACCGTGATGCGTTCTACACCATTTTCATCGGGCTCCATCGGACTAACAGTGAACGATCTTGTTGAAGTAATAAATTTCATCAAGAGCTCGTTCTTATCGCCACTCACCCCCATACGCTCGGCATAACGCTGAAAAAAATGAGGGGTAAAAATGAGAACACAATTCATGTCGCCACCATGAATCAGTTCGTTAAAACCTACCATGAAAACACCAATAGAGCTGGCTGTTTCGAAATAACAAAAACAATTAGGCATGCAATTAGAAGCCAAGCTATCAGGATAGTAAAAGGCATTTTCGAAGCATATCCAACGATTGCCTTCTGACGAAGTGTAATAGACTGGCTTAGAGAGCATTGGACGCTGAGAATAAGCACACTTACGCAGCAAATCGTCGCGCATGGCTTCATAACGTTTTTCGCCACCGAACTGTTTAATCATCCAGTATTTAGCTTTTTCGTATTCTTTGGCCAAGGTGGCCCACATAACGTCTGATGGAGTATTTAAATTTATCATTTCATTTATTCAGTTTGTTAAGCGGGGCAAAAGTACAAAAAAGTTTTGAAAAAAATACAAGAATGGGGCTAAAAATATGCAATATAAAAGAAAAAAGTCCCAAAATATTTGGAACTTATTGAAATTGTTCTTGCTTTTTAGCAAGCGGCAGAGCCGATCGCTTATCTTTGCTACAAAAAAGACACCTTCATGGTGTCTTATTTTGTAAGCTTATCAAATACCGATTTACCTAAATCTGTTAGTACCCATTCGCCATCCTTGCGGCCACCTTTTCGAGTGAGAATGCCACTTGTTTGCAATTTTTCAATATCACGTTTAATAGTTCTAATCACCACACCTGTCTTTTGTGACATTTCAGATATTGTTATTGATGCGTTTGTATATATCATTTGCAATATAACCAATTGTCTTTCAGACAGTTCCTTGGTGACATCTTTGGTGACATCTTTGGTGACATCTTTTACGCCAACTTCCTCCTCAGCATTGGCATAAATGATGGTTTGGAACTGAGTGGGAGTAGATTTGAATACAGGTTTCAATTCGTCCCTGTAGCCCTCCAGCGCTTTTGTTTCGTTGCAGATTCGGGTTAATCCGCTTCCACGTTTCTCCATGTAGTCGAGCTGGGCCATCACATTGGCAAGAATGGGGTTGCGGCGCTCGGAAGACACATCAGCAATATTCAGATTCTGAATTAGCATGCCGTTATACATACCGCCAGGCGAGGTTACAACAATGCGATCGTCGTAAATATCCAGATGTACCTCGGACCCCATCACGGTATAATCACGATGTATAAAGTGGTTTACCATTGCCTCTAACACGGCACGCTCGGCATACTCGGGTTTGTTTTTGCGACCATCAGGCAGTTTCTCCCAGCCACGCTTGGTGTTAGATTTCACAAAGTTCATAGCCTCATTAAGCAATAGCAGTACGTTGCCGGTGTACTCAGCATCGTTAATGGCATCGCCCTTCTCCTTGCCATCCCATCGTGTACAATACAGACGCGACTGCGACATCGGACTGTAATCGGCAAACAATGCACCTGCATTAGTAAGCTGACCTTCTTCAGTTACAAGTCCGAAAGATAGGAGATACTTTTTATCCCATTCCTGACCGGTTCGCTTTTTAAAAGTATTAGCCAAGAAAGCAAAAGAGTTGTCCTCAACTTTATAGTCGGTAAGCAGCGAGTCGTAAGTCCTGTTGGTACCTTTCAAAACCAAACGTAGCATCTGTTCGGAGGTGGCTGGCAGGCTCTCGTCGCCCACACGTATAAAGGCAATGCGCTGACCATCACCCACGTAGTAGTATGGTGTGTAATTACCGGACTTTACCTTCAGCTGTAGTACATACATCCCGTCTATCCTATGCGGAATCATTTCTACATCTGGCAAAGGATCCATATAGTCGCGAATCTTGCAACTGATAGCTTCGCACACATGCTGCACATCGGCTAGTCCTACTACGATGCCCTCATTATTTACACCATAGAACAGACTACCACCCATGCCATTGGCAAAAGCGCTTACACTCTTAAGCCAGCTTTTAGGTTTGCTTTCCTCGAGTGCAACTTTATAGTCGTAAGCTGTACATTCAGCTATCAGTTCTTGTATAGTCGTCATTTTCAGTTCATTATTTTTAGTCTTTGCTTGCAAAGGTACAAAAAGTTTTGGGAAAAAATACAATATTAAGGCTAAAAATTCAATATACAAGAAAAAAGGACGGAGAAAACGATAACATTCTCCGCCCCATATGTTGCATTGTTATAGATTTACCAGTCGGACAACCCGTATATATAGCCTTCATATTTTTTTGCGAGATGATCTTTCATCAACTGTGGTTGTATTAGCTTTTATAATCGGTAAATCCCCAATGGACTGTACACTGGCATTAAAAAATGAAACAAAGAAGAACTGAGCAAGAAAAATAATCACTTCACGAAAGAAAAATTTCAGTAATTTCAGTTTCAGTTTTGTTAGTGAGCAAGATGCATATTTGCAAAAAATCAACCTATTTAATATAACTATTATATATATTACAATATATATAATAGTTAATCTTTGTATTGAGTTTTAACAGCACATAAAAGAAACTGAAACTGAAATACTGAAACCGCTAAGTAGCCGAGTGTACAAATTAACAATTCATTAACAGTTGATATTTTTATATATGACGAAAATTTCGTACCTTTGCATTGTCAAGATGAAGATGGAGATGAGGCTCCCACACGAGGAAAAAGATTCTCCCACGTGCACTAAGAAAATCTACCTCACGTGAGCGCAAAACCAACATCGGAGTTGAGACATTAAACATTAAAGATTAAACATTAAAAATTATTTTTACAACAACACAAAAACAAAATTAGAATTATGGCATTGAAAGTTAAAGCACAGGAAAAGTTGCAGAAGATTGGCAAGTATGAGGGCACTTATCGCTACATCATGATGCCGGAGTTGTACACCTCACTCTCTCAGGAAAAGGTGATTAAGGAGGCTGCCCTGCGCAGCGGAGTTAGCAAAGGCATTATGCAGGCCTGCTGGGATGCTGCTGGCGAGGTGATTAAGGCTTGGGCCACAGAGGGTCACTCGGTTGCGCTGCCAGGTTTGGGAACCATGCGATTCGGTATCCGCGCCAAGAGTGTGGCCAAGGTTGATGAGGTGAAAGCGGGACTGGTAACCAGTCGTCGAATCATCTTCACCCCAGCGGTGGATCTGAAGGAGGAGCTGGCAGGCACAGCCATCCAGATTACCTGCTACGACCGCGATGGTAAGGAGATTAAGCGTGTGACCAGTACCGACCCAGGTACGGTTGAGGATCCCGACGAGCCAAGCAATGGCGGTGGCAATACCGGTGGAAACACTGGTGGTAATACCGGTGGCGGCAATACCGGTGGCGGCGGAAATCATAACGAGCCGATTGGAGACTAAGGGCTTGGGGCTTAGGCCCCACCCTTCCTATTAAACATTAAACATTAAACATGAAACATTAAGAGATTATGAGTAAGAAAGAGACATTAAAGTTCATCGTGCAGATGATTGCATCGATCGCTACGGCGATAGTAACGGCACTGGGCACCACGAGCTGCGTTGCAACAATGTAAAAATGCAACAATGTAAGAATGTAAAAAACCTCAGGTTTCTTTGCGAAGCCTGAGGGTTTTTGTATTCCTGATAAGGTAAATGCATTATTCGATAGCAAAATGCATCTCTACGGGACTGTTATTGCATGGCAGCTGTTTGTTGAGTTTGATCCAGCGGCTCCAGCCGGTAGCCTTGTCGAATGACAACTGCTCGTAGGTATCTGCCAATGTGGATGGCCAGGTGGTTACTTCTGGCTCTGCTACGCCACTCTTGTAAGTTTCAAGTTTGCCGTCGGCATGGTAAATTTTGTGTCCTTTCAGAATCTCAGGTTTTTCCCTATCATAGTCGTAAAAATAGTAGTTACCCTCTACGCCTAACATGATGCTGCAATCTACCGACAGACCTTTGTTCATCAGGAAATCGCTGCAATACTGACTTACCAGACAGTTGTTGAAAGCTGTTCCTATCTCGAGAGCGAAATGATCATCGTAAACGTCGGGCAGTGCATCTACTATGCTCTTGGCGTAATCTACCAGATCGTAGCCCGGACGCTCGTTGTTAACCTTGAAGGCGTATTTGGTGATGGTATCAATCTTTGCCTTATGGCTTTCGTCGGCGTAAGCGGCCACGAGTTTATCGGTAAACTCCTTGAACTTTGCACCAAAGGCATCGAGGGCGCTGGTGCGGGTAACGGTCATGTCGTGATAGTCCCACTTGGAATCTGTACTTCCCTGTGCAGCTTGTTGGGCAGCATCCTTGTCCCACTTATCGACGCTGGCTTTGTTGAAGTTCTTCAGGGCTGTTTCTATGTCGCCAGTGTTCTTTGCCAGCTCGTCGATTAGTACCGAATAGCTGCCGCCAGCTCCAGGCACTGTGAATGATGACAGGATAAAGTAGTTGGCAAGTTCCTTGAGTTCGAACTGATACTCGATGGTATTCATGAGGCAGGCATCGAGATAAATCACGTCCATGTGAGCATTAGCACGACCGATGGCATACTTTAATGACGATGCGGTGAAGTGTTCGTTAGGGGTGTGGCTTTGGTCGTAAAGCACGCCTCTGGTTTGTGACGGCGCATTAAATGGCAGGTCGTCGTGTGGCTGATAGCCGCCACCATGGTCGCTCACAATCAGGATGTAGTGCTTGGCAGGACAGGCTTTGGTGGCCCAGTTGATGAAGTTGGTGAGCGAATCGACATTGGCCACGTAGTTGTCCTTGGGGCCATAAATATACTCCTTGTTCAACAGAACATTTTCATCGGGGGCATTTACGGTATTGTCGACGACGAAACGTACGGTCTGCAGTTCCATATCCTTAATAGCCTTTACGGTCTCGTCGGGCAGTTTTTCGTTAAGCATGTCGAACCAATACTTCTGCATATCTTCGGCCGACGAGTACTTGTACTGGCAGGCTATCTTTACCTTACCGTAGCTTTCGGACTTGGCTTTGTAGAAATCCATCATGTTGCCTAAGATACCAATGTCGAGATTGCGACCTCCATAACCATATAACAGGATGGCATACTCGGTTTGCCCTGATGGACGGTCGGAACCAGCAGAATTATCATCATTTACACAAGCGGTCATCACCGTCATAGTCATTACGCAGCAAAGAACGGCTGCAAGGGTTAATAGGTACTTTTTAGTCATAATCATAAAAGGTTAGTTAAACTTATTTTTCTTCGTTTGAAATCAAGTGTACATCGCACTGAGGGAAGGCGATGGTGATGCCCGCGGCGTTGAGGGCCTCGTAGATCACCTCCTTGGCACGATCACGATAACCAATCTGCTCGGCCACCAACACATACTGTTTCACATTGATGTCAACAGCACTGTCGCTCATATTTCCCACAACCACATAAACACCGTACTTGGGATCCACAATATCCCGTCCGTATTTATCTTTGGTACACATCTTCTGCATCGCCTCAACCAACACCTCACGCACATGCTGCACCGAGGTTCCGTAAGCCACACCCACGGTGATAATCGTCAACTCATACGAGTTGTTACGCGTCAGGTTGTTGAAGTTCTTACCAAACAGCGACGAGTTGAGGAACGACATCTCCGTGCCCTCGATAGTCTCGGCCTGCACACACTGGTAATTGATGGCCGTTACCTTACCACGGATACCATCGCACTCTATCCAGTCGCCTACACGCAGTCGTCCACCCATCAGCTGTATGCCGTAAATAAAGTTGTTGATCACATCCTTGAGCGCCAGACCGACACCAGCCGACAGACCTCCCGCTATCAGTCCTAACGACCCCGTAGGAATCTGCCATTCCGTGATAACCACCAAAGCAAACACCATCCAGATAAACACACTGATGATACTGTTGCCCAACGACAGGTTGATTTCGTTCGGACGGATGGAATCACGGTTATGCTTGCGCATAAAAGTAACGTAACGGGCATACTGCCAGATGGCGTGTACGGCCCTGCTGATGTAACGCAAGACGTAGAAGAGTATCAGCAGATAGATGATACTCTGGGCCGATATGCTCAATGTCTCCACATCGTTCATGTCGGTGAGATGGATAAACGGTCGTTCGTAGAAGCGTACAAACAGATCGTCGAAGTCGAAGATGCCTAACGACAGGCGCACACACAACGGCAACGAGAGCAGCACAATGCAGGGGATGGCCACCTGACGGATCAGGTCGTAGAACCACGTAGCACCAAACAACAGCTGTTCGCGGTCGTCGCCCGATACGTAGGTGATACGATTGCGCAGACTGTCAACCCGCTTGTCGATCCAGCGTTCCTTGTAGCGGCTCATCAGGTCGCGTATGCACACCACGGTGAGCCAGGCTGCCAACAGGAAATACCACCACACCAGGATGAGCAATGCCACAAAGGTATAGCCCATAAACGCGAACCCAAAGGACACCAGATAAACGGCCAATGCCCACCAGCCCAAGGTGCGGTCGATTGATGTGGCCTTACTGCCCAACCAGATACAGCAGCACAACTGCCAGATAACAATTAGCAGCAGGATGGGTGGAAACAGCAGCACCATCAGCTTGTCGGGCATAAAGGTGATACGGCACGAGATAATCATCAGCACCACCAGGAAGGTGGCCGAATAGAGCATGATGCCCTGTCGGAACTGCTCGGGCCTTACGCGCAGCAACAACGAGCCCGTGATGGCAATCAGCAGCCACAGGAAGGTGTTGATATGCGCCACACCCAGATTGATATATTCGTCGCCATACAGCGAGAATCCGAACACCACGAAGTAAATAAAGGTGCCTAGCAGTATCGAGATGATAGACAGCTTGCGCTTCGGCACATAGCGCTTCAGCCTTGTATAACGGTAGAGCAGCCATAGTACGAGCAGGGCCAACGCCCAGAACAATACCAGTCCCACCAGCTGTACGATACATACGACGACCAGCATGGTATTCTCGGCCTTACTCGAAAAGTGTTGTAAGAACGCGATATCATCCTCGTCGTCGTTATCCAAATCGCTTTCATCCATCCCGTCGCTCAGTTCCTTCAGGCTGTACTGTCCCCGCAAGTCAACTTTGGTTTTATTCCAATAATAACCAGGGTTGGCCATAATGTCCAAAAACGGCGTCTGTCCGTCCACAAAGATATAGCGTTCCAGTGCCTGATAGCGCTGCTCGGCATAGTCGTAGGTCTCCTTCAGTCGCAGGTATGCCTCCTGATAGTGCGTACTGTCGGCCACTATGGTAGCACGGTTACTGGCGTTCATCTTCAGTATCTCTGACACGAAGAAGATACACGAGTCGCGATATGCCTCGCCTATCGAATCCAGCACAAAGGGGGCAGATAGCGAATCCTTGAAGGCTATCCTGATAACCTCTTTTTCCAGCAATGAGAGCGAGTCGGAAAGATGCACATCGAGCGAGTCGTTACGGTACAACAAGCTGTCGGGCAGTATCTCCATCTCTATCTCCTTCATCATCGGCGGCAGTCGTCGCAGGGCCTCAATCAGTCGGGCATTGCGGTCAATCTCGTAGTTCAAACCGTTCACAATCCGGTCGTACGGGCGTCGGTCTTTACTGAAGTCCTTGTAGTTGGCCGTCACCTTCTTCAGCGCGTAGGCCAGATCGAACGTCATCTCCTGTTCCTGGGTGTAGAGCAGGATCGAGAGCTCGTTCGACTCGGTAATCACGTTGATCATCCGCTTATGCTGACGATCAAAATCCTCGTTAAAGCGCTTCTGCGCATCCGAGCGCTGCATAAAGGTTGCCTGCAACTCCGTACAAAGGTCTTTCAGCGTGTTGGTCAACGACCTTCCGCTCACAACAGCCATCAGCGGCAGCGAGCACACGCACAGAGCTAGAATGATTGTGAACAGTTGTTTTTTCATTGTCAGAGATATTATTCTAATTTACCGCCTCCAGTTATTAGTATCACGCCGCAAATATAAAGAATTAATTCTAAAGTTCCAAGTTTTTGTGGATAAAAATATTGCTGCCAGGAGCTGATGCCTGACATCAAATAAAACATCACCGCTTAAGGGCGGTGATGATATTCTGGATGAGTTGGGGTGAGTTATAGGGGGTGGCAGAGTTGATGCCTCGGACGACTGCATACGAGAAGTTATCGGCCATGCACTCCTCGGGAGAGATGACATATTCGGTGTTGTGGCCTACAACAGTCCAGAAGTCGCTGGCTTCGGTGACATCGTAAACCTTGCTCATATCGTCGAGTGGCACAAGGCCTGGCTTTACAAATTGGAAGAATACAATCTGGTTGCCCTTTTCGGCGCTGGCTTCGGCCCATGATTTATCGTAAAGCAGTATGAGCTCGCAGCGGCGCTTGGTGCCGTTGATAGTAAAATAGGCATAGTTGTCGAGGTGCTCAACATCGGGGTTGATACCCATGCGCTGTGTGATGGCATCGGGGAACGTGATGTCGTGATCCATGACCGTAAAGCCTATCAGGGCATACATCTTCTGACGGAATGCTGGTGAGTTGCGTGTTACGCAGTGGAACAACTCGTGGGCCACCAACTCGGTAAAACGCATCAATGCAATCTTATTTTTTTCGGCTGTTCTTTCGGCATTAGGCAGGCACATGCCCAAATACGTCTCGTTCAGGAATATGATGTTCTTGATGGTATATCCTGCCGAACCGCCTTCTTCGGCCTGGGTGGTTTTGGCGAATACGATTTCGGAGGGTACGGGCAGTTGGCAGCCGATGCTGTTCAGGCTGTCGGTAATCATACCTACGATGGTAGCCATAAATTCACGTTCGGCATCGGTCCAGTCGCGTGTCTGCTGCCAGGCCATCGTCTGCAGTTCGGCGAGTGTACTACCCTCTTTTCTTACTCGCCAGTCGATATCCATCTGATTCATCTTGGCGTAGTATTCGGTGTTGCTCTGCATCAGTTTACGTGTCTCGTCGGCCGAGGCTAAGCGGTAGTTAATGTTGGTACCCTCAGCAAACACATGGGTGCTGTAGATACTAAGGATGGCGACTAACGCCGATTTAAAAATCTTATTCATATTTATTATGGTTATAAAATTAATTTGCGTGCAAAAATAGTAAAAAAAGTTGGAATGATGTCATGTTATTACGATTTTTTGTATCTTTGCAGGCAAAAATTAGATTAGTAGTATTAACAAGACATAAGTTATGAAAAAGGTATTATTTGCAGCGGCTATCATGATGGCTGCAGGGGCTAAGGCCCAACAGGTTAACTACACCATCAGTGGTGTGAGTAAGGATAATGGCGCCAAGGTGGTAGTGATTGACGCTCAGGCGCGTAAGATGGAGAACGCTACGGTTGAGAACGGCAAGTTCAGCATTAGCGGTTCGGCCGAGAAGAATGCGTTGCTGATAATCAGAAACAGCAGCGTTAGCTGGATGATGCCCATTATCAACGATGGTACACCTATCACTGTGAACCTGAACGACACTACCGTAACTGGATCGGCCCAGAACGAGCGACTGGTGCGCTACGATATCGACATGAATGCGGCCTACGGCAAACTGGGTGTAAAGGCTGGCCTGGAGAAGATTTATACCGACGAGGTGAACACCATGATTCCTGTGGCTTTTGTGGAGCAGTATCTGGAGGAATTCGGACTGGAGAAGCTGCAGAAGACGATGGCTACCAAGCCTGTTTGGGCTAATCACCCCGCCGTGCAGAGTGCTATCAAGGAGTATGAGTTTGAGCAGGCCGACAGAGCCAAGAAGGCTGCCTACATTGGTAAGCAGTTTACCGACCTGGAGGAGCCCGATACCGACGGCAACATGCACAAACTGAGCGAGTACGTAGGCAAAGGCAAATGGGTGCTGGTAGATTTCTGGGCTTCGTGGTGCGCTCCTTGTCGCGCTGAGATGCCTAACGTGGTAAAGGCTTACGAGAAGTATCACGATAAGGGATTTGACATCGTAGGACTCTCGTTCGACAACAGAAAGGAGCCTTGGGTAAAGGCTATCACCGACCTGAAGATGCCTTGGACACATCTGTCGGACCTGAAGGGCTGGAAGACTGTGGCTTCGGGACTGTACGAGGTGAACAGCATTCCTGATAACCTGCTGATCGACCCACAGGGTAAGATTGTGGCTCGCGGCTTGCGTGCACAGGGACTGCAGGACAAACTGAAGGAGATTTTTGGCGAATAAAAACCAACGGCATGCTACATCTGCAGAAAGAACACGACATCATTGCCTTCTCGACTGAGCGAGGCTTTGTGGATATGGACGAACCTTACCAGGGGTTTAACATTACCTGGTATACCGACGACGATGCGCAGCACGTAGCCGATTGCCGACGCGACATGTGCCAGATGCTGGAGATAGACGACCAGCATCTGGTGCTGCCACGCCAGGTACACGACACGAAGGTGGCTGAGGTAACAGCCCAGAACCTGGGCGACCGCTTTGAGGGTGTCGACGCCCTGATTACTACCCTGCCCCGTACCTGCATAGGCGTATCAACAGCCGACTGTGTGCCTATACTTTTGTATGATGCACGCACGCGCGCGATAGCAGCTGCCCACGCGGGATGGCGAGGCACTGTGGCACGTATCGGCCGCAAAACCATCGAGGCCATGCAGCAGCGATACGGCACCAAACCTGAAGACCTGAAGATAGTGATAGGCCCCAGCATCGGTCCTGATGCCTTTGAGGTGGGCGACGAGGTGTACGACGCCTTTGCGCAGGCGGATTTCGACATGAACCGCATAGCCTTTAAGCGTAACGGCAAGTGGCACATCGACCTTTGGCAGGCCAACGCGCTGGATATGCAGCTGACGGGCGTAGATGAAAAACACATTGAAACAGCCGCCGTTTGTACCTACGAGCACTACGACCAATTTTTCTCGGCCAGGCGCCTGGGTATAAAAAGTGGAAGAATTTATACGGGAATTATGATAAAATGAAAGTAAATGGCTAAAAATTCTTTCAGAAATTTGGCCATTTGCTTAAAAACACTTACCTTTGCAGCGCCAGTGGATGAAGCCCTGCTTGTTTAAGGGTACCGCTAAAGGCAAGATAAATTGCATAGGAATATGAAAGTATTGAAATTCGGCGGAACGTCCGTAGGTTCCGTAAAAAGCATTCTTAGCTTGAAAAAAATCGTTGAGACAGAGGCTCGGACGCAACCTGTCGTAGTAGTAGTTAGTGCGCTGGGCGGTATCACCGATAAGTTGATTGCCACATCGCAGATGGCCCTGAAGGGTGACGACAAGTGGCGCGAGGAATTCGACGCTATGGTGACACGACATCACCAAATGATCGACACCATCATTACCGATGACAAAAAGCGCGTAGATTTATTCAATAAAGTGGATCAGCTGTTCGACCAGTTGAAGAGCATTTATTATGGCGTATATCTGATTCACGATCTCTCGAAAAAGACCGAAGATGCGATTGTAAGTTACGGCGAGCGTTTATCGTCGAACATCGTGGCCACACTCATTAAGGGTGGCAAGCGCATGAACAGTCGCGACTTTATCCGTACAGAAAAAAAGAACGGCAAGCACCGTCTGGTGGCCGATTTGACCAACCAGCTGGTTCGCGAGGCGTTTAAAGATATGCCCGAGGTGGCTGTGGTACCTGGCTTTATCAGCCGTGATAAGGACACCAGCGAGACCACTAACCTGGGACGTGGCGGTAGCGATTACACAGCCGCCATCATTGCTGCAGCACTGGATGCCGAGGTGCTGGAGATCTGGACCGACGTGGATGGCTTTATGACGGCCGACCCACGTGTGATTAAGACTGCCTACACCATTAACGAACTGAGCTACATCGAGGCGATGGAGCTGTGTAACTTTGGTGCCAAGGTAATCTATCCCCCAACCATCTACCCCGTTTGCGTAAAAAACATTCCCATTAAGGTTAAGAATACATTCAACCCCGAACACCCGGGCACGCTGATTAAGGATCATATTGAGAACGACCAGAAGCCTATTAAGGGTATCAGCAGCATTAAGGGTACCACGCTGATTACGGTTACCGGACTGTCGATGGTGGGTGTGATTGGTGTGAACCGACGCATTTTTACCACGCTGGCCAATAAGGGTATCAGTGTGTTCATGGTATCGCAGGCATCATCAGAGAACTCAACCTCAATCGGTGTGCGCGACGAGGATGCTGCCGATGCTGTAGAGGTGCTGAACGACGAGTTTGCCAAGGAGATTGAGACGGGCGCCATGTTCCCCATGCATGCCGAGAGCGGACTGGCCACCATCGCTATCGTGGGCGAGAACATGAAGCATACACCAGGTATTGCCGGAAAACTGTTTGGCACACTGGGCCGTAGCGGTATCAGCGTGATTGCCTGTGCACAGGGTGCTTCGGAGACCAACATCTCGTTTGTAGTGGATGGCAAGTTCCTGCGTAAGTCGCTCAACGTGCTGCACGACTCGTTCTTCCTCTCTGAGTACAAGGTGCTTAACCTGTTTATCTGCGGTGTGGGTACAGTGGGTGGCAAGCTGATTGAGCAGATTCGCAGTCAGTACGAAACGCTGATGCAGCGCAACGGACTGAAGTTGAACGTGGTGGGTATCGCCTCGTCGAAGGCTGGTATCTACGACCGCGATGGCATCGACCTGGAGAACTACCGTGAGCTGCTGAAGGCCCCCGAGGCGCAGGGTAAGAACCTACGCGACGAGGTGATCGGCATGAACATATTTAATAGCGTGTTTGTGGATTGTACCGCCAGCAAGGATATTGCAGCGCTGTACCAATCGTTCCTGGAGCATAACATCAGCGTGATTGCAGCCAACAAACTGGCGGCTTCGAGCGATTACGCTAACTATATGAAGCTGAAGAAGACGGCTCGCGACCGTGGTGTGTGGTTCCGTTACGAGACCAACGTGGGCGCTGGTCTGCCTATCATCGGCACCATCAACGACCTGCGTAACTCGGGTGATAAGATCCTGAAAATCGAGGCTGTACTGAGTGGTACGCTGAACTTTATCTTTAACGAGATAGCTGCCGACGTGCCTTTCTCGGAGACGGTACGACGTGCCAAGGAGCAGGGCTACAGCGAGCCCGACCCACGTATCGACCTGAGTGGTACCGACGTGGTTCGCAAGCTGGTGATCCTGACCCGCGAGGCTGGCTACAAGGTGGAACAGGCCGACGTAGAGAAGCACCTGTTTGTGCCTAACGAGTACTTTGAGGGCAGCGTGGATGACTTCTGGAAGAAGTTGCCTGCACTAGATGCCGACTTTGAGGCTCGTAGACAGAAGTTGGAGGCCGAGGGTAAGCGTTGGCGTTTTGTGGCCACGATGGAGAATGGCGTAACGAATGTGGCGCTGCGCGAGGTGGATATCAACCATCCGTTCTATCGTCTGGAGGGCAGCAATAACATCGTGCTGCTAACCACTGAGCGCTACAAGGAGTACCCGATGCTGATACAAGGATACGGTGCCGGCGCCAGCGTAACAGCAGCCGGAGTGTTCGCCAACATCATGAGCATCGCGAATATTTAATTTAGGCACGAATTACACGAATAACACGAATTTAAGATATGAAACACATTATTATACTTGGAGATGGAATGGCGGATTTGCCCGTAGAAAGATTAGGGGGAAAGACGCTACTACAATATGCGGCGAAGCCGATGATGGACCAACTGGCAAAGGAGGGACGCTGCGGGCGACTGATTACGGTGCCCGAGGGATTTCCTCCTGGCAGCGAGGTGGCTAACACAGCGATTCTGGGTTACGACCTGAATAAGGTGTACGAGGGTCGCGGACCACTGGAGGCAGCCTCGATAGGCTACGAGATGGCCGACGACGATCTGGCACTTCGCTGTAACATTATCAACCTGCAGGACGGTAAGATTATTACGCATAACGGCGGTAATCTGGAAACAGAGGATGCCCGCCTGCTGATTGACTATCTGAACGAAACTCTGGCCAAGCCCATCAATGAAAGGGAGGGCTGCGAGCGCGTAAAGTTTATTACGGGCATACAATATCGCCACCTGCTGGTAATCAAGGGCGGCAACAAGCATATTACTTGCGCCCCACCCCATGATCATCCTAACGAAGAGTGGCGCCCACTGCTGGTAAAGGCTGATATACCCGAGGCACAGGAGACAGCCGAACTGCTGAACGAGCTGATTCTGAAATCGCAGGAGCTGCTGCCTAAGCACCCTTATAATCAGGCTAAGGCCGCTAAGGGCGAGCGACAGGCTAACAGCATCTGGCCTTGGAGCGGTGGTTATCGTCCGTCGATGGAAACGCTGATGCAGCAGTACCCAGAGATTAAATCGGGTACGGTGATTTCGGCTGTGGATTTGATTCGCGGTATTGGTCACTACGCTGGCTTGAAGATTGTGGAAGTGGAAGGTGCTACCGGTTTGGCCGATACCAATTACGAGGGAAAGGCGCAGGCAGCAATCGAGGCGCTGGAGCACGACGACTTTGTGTTTGTACACGTTGAAGCCAGCGACGAAGCCGGACATGATGGCGACCTGGAACTGAAGTTGAAAACCATCGAGTATCTGGACCAGCGACTCATCAAGCCCATCTACGAGCACATCCTTAAGATGAACAAGCCCGTATGCCTGGCAGTACTGCCCGACCATCTGACACCCGTTGAGATGCGCATTCACGTGGGTCAGCCCGTGCCATTCCTGATTTGGCACAAAGGCATCGCCCCCGACGAGGTGCAGCAATACGACGAAGTTAGCTGCGTCAGTGGTTCATTCGGTTTGCTAAAACTCCAAGAGTTTATGCAAACCTTCATGAACATTGATAAAATGTAAAAATGATAAAATGCAAAAATTAATTTTTACATTATTAAATTTTTAAATTGTTACATTAACGAAATATCGAAGATATGAAGTACTATAGCACCAACGGCAAGGCTCCTATTGCCGACCTGCACAAAGCAGTAGTTAAGGGACTGGCTGAGGATCGCGGACTGTATATGCCCGAGCGTATCAACAAGTTGCCCCAGGAGTTTTTCGACAACATCGAGAAAATGAGTTTTCAGGAGATTGCCTACACCGTAGCCAGCGCTTTCTTTGGCGAGGATGTAGATCCTGATGCCCTGCATGATATTGTGTACGACACCTTGGCATTCGATTGCCCAGTGGTGAACGTAAAAGACAATATTTACACCTTGGAGTTGTTCCACGGTCCTACCCTCGCCTTTAAGGATGTGGGTGCCCGTTTTATGGCGCGCTTGCTGCAGTACTTCATCAAGCAGGAGTCAGGTCATAAGCAGGTGAACGTGCTGGTTGCTACCAGCGGCGATACCGGTTCGGCTGTGGCCAACGGATTCTTGGGTGTTGAGGGTATCCACGTGTACGTGCTGTATCCCAAGGGCAAGGTAAGTCCTATCCAGGAGTGCCAGTTTACCACACTGGGTAAGAACATCACCGCTATCGAGGTGGATGGTGTGTTCGACGATTGTCAGGCGCTGGTAAAGAATGCCTTTATGGATGCCGAACTGAACGAGCACATGAAGCTGACATCGGCCAACTCAATCAACGTGGCCCGTTTTCTGCCCCAGGCATTCTACTACTTTAATGCCTACGCCCGCATGAAAGAAAATGCAAAAATTGAAAAATGTAATAATGTAAATAATCTGGTGATGTGCGTGCCATCAGGAAACTTCGGAAATATCTGTGCAGCGCTGTTCGGCCATGAGATGGGACTGCCCATCAAGCGATTCATCGCAGCCAACAATGCCAACGATATCTTCTACAAGTATCTGCAGACTGGCAAATACGAGCCTAAGCCATCGAAGCAGACTCTGGCTAATGCGATGGACGTAGGCGATCCTTCGAACTTTGCCCGTATCTACGACCTGTACGATAAGAGTCACGAGAAGATTAGCGCGCTGATTAGCGGTGCTACCTATAGCGACGAGCAGATTCGCGAAACCATGCGCGAGTGCTACAAAGCTTCGGGTTATATCCTGGATCCTCATGGTGCTTGCGGCTATCAGGCTTTGGCCGACGGACTGCAGGCTGGCGAGGTTGGTGTGTTCTGCGAAACAGCCCACCCAGCTAAGTTTAAGGAGAAGGTGGATGAGATTCTGGGCATCGACGTAGAAATACCTGAGCGCTTGGCTGCCTTTATGCGTGGCGAAAAGCAAAGCGTGGCCATGAGTAAGGACTTTGCAGACTTTAAAGATTATCTCATGCATCAATAATTTAGCAACGGACAACAGGACTAACAGGTTGGATTTATCCTAAGAAAAAAATCCTAAAGTCGTGTAGTCCGTTGCCAAAAATCAAAGTGAATCGAGGCGGTCGGAGTATAATGCTCTGGCCGCTTCGTTTGTTTCGTCATCGGTCATATCAACCAGCGGATGCATGTTAATCTCATCGAGGTTGATACCAATACGATCCAGATTCTGGTTGGTAAACGTGAGCTGTGCACCAAACAAACAGATGGTCCACGATATCTGCAGCCACAGCATAAACAATGGCAGGGCGGCAAACGATCCGTAGATGGCGTTGTAACCTGTTACCCAAATCTGCGAGTGGATGTAGAACAACTGCAGCAGCTGCATGGCCACACCCGACAGGATGCCTGGCACAATGGCGCTTTTAATCTTTACGTCGGTATTGGGCATATATACGTAAAGACCTACAAACAGCAGAGAGAGCAGCAGATAAGGTGAGAAATCGAGCAGATAGCGTACAGCGCGACCCAAGATAACCACACCATCGGTATGCTGCGCAATGGTGGCCATGAAGATGGAAAGACCCATCGACACCACAATGATGATGGGGAATACAAAGAACATGGCCATATAATTGGTAAGCGATCGCATAATGGGGCGCGCATTGCTTACCTGCCATATCTCGTTAAACGTTTCCTCAACATTGTTTACCAGCATCAACACCGTGTAGAGCATAAACAGCAAGCCCACACCCAGGAAGATACCACTCTGCGTGTGGATGAGGTAACTGTTGACAAAGTCGGTCAGGATATCGGCCACCTGCGGCTGCGACGATAAGGCATCGCGAAACCATATCTCGATATACTTATTATAACCAAAGCCGCGGGCAATGGCAAAGATAACCGCCAGGATGGGTACGATGGCCAGCAAGGTGCTGTAAGTAAGAGCCGACGCCTGCGTCATCACTCGTTTCGTAGTAAAGAAACGAATGGTGAGAACAAGTGTACGGTATATCTTTTTGAGTGTCATAATTATCAAAAAAAAGCACTGCCCCTATAAGCCGGGTTCTGTACCATGCAGGCATGGCGTTTGTCATTTATCTAGTCCATGAGTCACCCCATGGCTCAAGCGTTCTACCCTCCATCGTGACTTGCGTCGTTGGGCAGGCAACCCTCAGACGATGGTATACATGAACTTGCAGCCTCCAGTCGACACAGCCCAACGATCACCCGCTGGCTGGTGGTCTCTTACACCACCTTCTCACCCTTACCTCAAAAAACTGAGGCGGTCGTTCTCTTCTGCCGGCACCTACTGTCACCAATAGCTTCTACTTTCAGAAGTGGAGCGCCTTATGCTGCCCGGACTTTCCTCTCGCGCGACCTTTCAGAAGCGCCAGCGACAAACCGTTGCAGTGCGTTTTCTGCGTGCAAAGTTAGCAATAAAATTCATAAATCACGAATAATATGCACAAAATTATACTCATAATTAAAAATAAGCAATTAAAATCATAATAAATACTTAAATTTGTCAGTAATTTAAGATTTTGAGTGTTAATCGCAAATGCTCGTTAAGCTTTTATGCCTAATTGTTAAATTGGGACAAATCTTTGCGTCAAATTGTCAGTATTTAAAATAATGCACTTATTTTTGCACCATCAAAACGTGAAAGGAAACCTGAATGTAGAATTTAAAACATTAAAAAAATGAATGAGAATATGAAAAAGATCGTAAATGCAGCAACTCCCGCCGTATGCGCTGTTGCTTTGACTCTTTCAGTAGTAGCATTCGCTAACTCTAACGCAGCTACTGCTCCAGCTCCTATCGTTACATCGGCTCCAGCAGCACCAGCTGGTCAGCCAGTAGACCTTACCTATGCAGCCGAGAAAGCGCTGCCAGCGGTGGTTTACATCAAGAACACCCAGAACTCAAAGATTGAGACCGTTGAGTATAGCGATCCGTTTGAGGATTTCTTCTCTGATCCATTCGGCGGTTTCTTTGGTCGTGGTCAGGGCAACGGTGGCCGTCGCCAGCGCCAGGTGCAGACACCTAAGCGCGCTGCTGCCGGTTCGGGTGTGATTATCTCGGCCGATGGTTATATCGTAACCAACAACCACGTGGTAGATGGTGCCGACGAGTTGACCGTTAGCTTGAACGAGGGTTCGAAGGAGTATTCGGCTCGCGTGATTGGTGCCGACAAGACCACCGACCTGGCGCTGATTAAGATCGACGGTAAGAACCTGCCTGCTATCGCTATCGCTAACAGCGACGATGTAAAGGTAGGCGAATGGGTTCTGGCTGTAGGTAACCCACTCGGACTTAACAACACTGTAACTGCAGGTATCATCTCGGCCAAGGCCCGTACACTGGGTGCCAACGGCGTAGAGAGCTTTATACAGACCGATGCCGCCATCAACCAGGGTAACTCTGGTGGTGCGCTGGTAAATACCCGTGGCGAACTGGTTGGTATCAACGCCATGCTGGCCTCGCCTACTGGTTCTAACATCGGTTACGGATTCGCTATCCCAACAGCTATCATGAACAAGGTGGTTGACGACCTGAAGCAGTATGGTAACGTACAGCGCGCCATGATTGGTATTCAGGGTAGCGACGTGAAGAGCTACGTTGACAACCAGAAGGATAACGGCAAGGAGATCGACCTGGGTACTATGGAAGGTATCTATGTGGCTAAGGTGGTAGAAGACGGTGCTGCCGAGGCTGCCGGACTGAAGGAAGGCGACGTGATTACATCTATCGACGGCAAGAAGGTGACATCGTTCGGCGAGCTGCAGGGTGTGCTGGCCAAGAAGCGCCCAGGCGACAAGGTGGCTATCACCTATCTGCGCGCCAAGAAGAGCCACAACGCTACTCTTACACTGAAGAACGAGCAGGGCAACACCAAGGTGGTGAAGAATGCTGATACCGACGTGCTGGGTGCCGACTTCCGACCCATTACCGATGCCCAGAAGAAGCAGTTGGAGATTAACTATGGTCTGGAGGTAGTAAAGGTTAACGGCGGAAAGATGAAGGATGCCGGCGTACCAAAGGGATTCATCATCCAGCGCGTGAACGATGAGCCAATGCATACCTTCGACGACCTGCAGAATGCCGTGAAGGAGGCCAACAACTCTAAGGATCAGATGCTGGTTATCCGCGGTATCTTCCCAACAGGTAAAAAGGGTGGTTTTGTAGTATATCTGCAGAACGAATAAGCACAAATAGATAAAAAAGAGCCACGAATGATTAAAATTCGTGGCTTTTTTTTGGTTGTTTCAGGAAAAAGTCTTACTTTTGCGGCCAACTTAAACATATTATTACCACGATGAGACAACTAAAGATCACTAAATCTATAACCAACCGTGAGAGTGCGGCTCTGGAAAAGTATCTACAAGAGATTAGTAAGGAGACCATGATCTCGGCTGAGGAAGAGGTTGAATTGGCACAGCGCATAAAAAAAGGAGACACTAAAGCGTTGGAGCGATTAACGAAGGCTAACCTTCGTTTCGTGGTATCTGTGGCTAAGCAATATCAGAATCAGGGATTGTCGCTGCCCGATCTGATTAACGAAGGCAATTTAGGATTGCTGAAAGCGGCCGAACGTTTCGACGAGACACGCGGCTTCAAGTTCATCTCGTATGCCGTATGGTGGATACGTCAGAGCATTCTGCAGGCCATCTCAGAGCAGAGTCGTATCGTACGACTGCCCCTGAACCAGGTGGGATCGGTAAACAAAATCAATCGTGAGATAAACCGATTTGAGCAGCTTAACGAGCGCCGCCCATCGGTAGATGAGATAGCCGAGAAAGTGGATTTGCCACAAGAAAAGATTGACGAGGCGATGGCCATTAACGGGCACCAGATTAGTGTGGATGCACCGTTTGTTGAGGGCGAAGACAACAGCTTGCTCGACGTGATGGCCAACAGCGATGCCCCACTGGCCGATAACCAGTTGGTTGAGGAGTCGCTGAAATCGGAGATACAAAACGCCCTGAGTGCCCTGAACGAGCGCGAGCGCAACGTGGTAGAGGCATCGTACGGCATTAACCAGCCCGAGCTGACACTCGAGGAGATTGGTACCAAGTTTGGATTAACCCGTGAACGCGTACGTCAGATAAAAGAAAAGGCTATCCGCAAGCTAAGAAACAGCAAAGCGAATAAATTTTTAAAGACATATTTAGGATAATGAGATTATTTAAACAGCTTACACTTGCCATCGTGCTGATGGCTGCCGGCACCGCTAACGTGCAGGCACAAAATGTGAAGGTTCCACATGCGTATATGTTCGGATTCGTTGCTTCGTTCAACGATTCAACCGTATATTTCACTAATATCCAGAAGGTTGACAGCGTTTGGGTTACCAAGAAAAAGCAGATGCTGGCTGGCAGACATAACTACAGCTATCAGCTGCGCGAGTTTTTTGCCAATCAGCGCAACCTGCCCAACCGTACTTGTGTGGTAGTGGCCAACGTTGACCGCAAGAAGGTTGAGAAGAAGTACACCAAGATGAAGAACAAATATCTGGTTAAGAGCAAGAAACCCTACGATGTGCGCAACGTAGCCGAAACGGACTTTAAGTTCACCGCCGTAGATATGAGTAACGATTAAATAAAAAAGCCCTCGCAAATTTGCGGGGGCCTTTTTGTTATCGGGGATTATTGATTTCAAACACCTTCATGCGTTCCTCGAGTTGCGCGTATTGGTGATCCTCGATAAACGAGGTACATACTCGCAAGCCTTCCTGTTCGGAACCACAGGTAATCAAGCAGATGGCCGAAACTCCGTAGTACATCAGTTCCTTAGCCAACTGGCCAGATGTCATGCCGGGATAACCAATGGTAAAGTAGAATCCGTCGGCAATGGGTTCGTCCAAATCCTTATCGTAGACCACATAGAAATTGTGGCGACAGAAGATTTCCTTCAGTTTCTTGGCACGCTCGCCATATACGCTAATCTCCTTGCGGAAATCGTACTTACCCTCGTAAGCGGCCTTGAGCATAGCGGCCATTGCATATTGGGCGCTATGACTGGTACCCGAACTCAACGCATACAGCATACGGGTTGAGAATACAGGACCGAAGGGCAGGCCCTGATAACGGGCAGCCAGATCGGGAAAATGGCGATGGAACAGCTTATCGCTGATGCAAACCACACCAATACGCTCGCCAGCATAGCTGAATGCCTTTGAACCTGAGATGAGCAGCATATAATTATCGGTATAACGGGCTACTGTGGCCTGATAAGGGGCCTCGAAGGGTTTCGAGAGATCCTTACGGAAGTCCATAGCAAAGTAAGCCAGATCCTCCATCACGATGGCATCGTATTTGGTGGCCAGCTCGCCGATAATCTGCAACTCCTCTTCGCGCAAACAAATCCACGAGGGGTTGTTGGGGTTTGAATATACGATAGCGCAGATGTTACCATTGCTCATGTAGCTCTCGAGCTTGCCACGCAGCTTGTCGCCACGATAGTTATACACGTCGAAAGTCTCGTACTTCACGCCCATTACCTGCAGCTGCATCTTCTGTACTGGGAATCCTGGGTCGATAAACAGCACGGTATCCTTCTGTTTGTCGCACTGCGAGCAGGTGAGGAACGAGGCGAAAGTGCCCTGCATCGAACCTGTTACAGGTACGCAGCCTTCGGGTTTGATATCTACGCCGATAAAGGCTTTTACAAACTGCGAAGCAGCCTCCTTGAGTACGGGCGCACCCTGGATGTCGGGATACGAATGGGCAATGCCACCTTCGAGGGCTTTTATCTGGGCATCAACGCCTACCTGAGCGGCGGGCAAACCAGGAATACCCATCTCCATCTTGATGAACTCTACCCCACTCGCTTTCTCGGCCTTAGCAGCTACCTGCTTCACCTCGCGGATGGTAGCCTTGGCAAAATCCTCAATGCCAAGCTCCGCTACCAGCGAGTCAACTATTTCTCTTTTAATCGGAGTTTCCATAAAAATTATTTTTTGGCACGGATTAACACGGCTCTTTTTCAAAGAGACACTGCTGTTTTTATCGCAGTAAATCCGTGTCTTTTAATTTATTAAAAGCCGCGTTAATCCGTGCCTAATTAATCATTTTTGCGCTACTTTACCGATGGCGAGGGCTTTGATGTTAGCCTCTACGATGGCATCGCCTTTGCGGGCGAAGACACGACGGATGGCATCCTCTAACTTATCGTACTCGATACCCAAGGCTTTCTGGGCTGCACCCAGCAGAATCACGTTGGCCGAACGGGGCACACCATTATCCTTAGCAGCCTGCTCGATATCCAGCACAATCACATTCTTTACGCTCTCCAAATCCTGCTTAATCTTCTCGATATCAGGATAGTTTGGAATATTTACGAAAGGAGCACTCGAAGTGATAATCCAACCATCCTTAGCCAAGAATGGCAGATAACGCAGAGCCTCCATGGGCTCCATCGAGATAATCACATCGGCACCACCCAGCGGAATCAGATCGCTGCTGATGGGGTTGCTCGAGATGCGCAGATTCGACTGTACGTCGCCACCACGCTGACTCATACCGTGTACCTCGGCCTGCTTGATATAGAGGTTCTCCTTCATGGCAGCCTCGCCTATGATGGTAGCAATCGAGAGGATACCCTGACCGCCTACTCCACAAAGAATTATATCGGTTTTCATCGTTTTATTTTTTATTTTCTGCTATTATTATTTATTGGCTTTCTTTTGCTTAAGGTGGCGCTGCAGCGTTTGCATGCACTCACGACGAGGAATAATCACGCTCACACCGTGATAGTTAATCTCCTCGCGGATGGCTGCTGTAATCTCGGGCATGTTCTTGGGGATGGGGTTAACCACCTTGAGGTGATCCTCTGAGAGGCCCAGTCCCTTACAGATAGCCTCGAACTTATTGGTACCAGCCGAATCCTGTCCGCCAGTCATAGCGGTGGTCAGGTTGTCGCTGATAATCACAGTGATGTCGGCATTCTCGTTGATAGCATCCAGCAAACCAGTCATACCGCTGTGGGTAAAGGTTGAGTCGCCGATGATGGCTACAGCAGGCCACTGACCAGCGTCGCTGGCACCCTTGGCCATTGTGATAGATGCACCCATATCTACGCAGCTGTGGATGGCTTTGTAGGGAGGCAGGAATCCCAGTGTGTAGCAACCGATATCACCAAACACGCGGGCGTTGGGATACTCCTTCAGTACCTCGTTCAGGGCGGTGTAAACATCGCGGTGACCGCAACCCTGACACAGTGCAGGTGGACGTGGAGTTACATCCTCGCAAGGTGCATAGCTCTCGCTGCTCTCAAGACCCAGTGTCTTCTTCAGGAAGTCGGGATTCAACTCGCCTGTACGAGGCAGCTCGCCTGTTAAGCGACCCTTGATGACAGCGTTGCCGGGCATCACACCACGAACCTGATCCTCGATGAATGGCTGACCCTCTTCGGCTATCAGTACCTGCTCGCAATCGTCGGTCATACGTCGGATGAGCTTCTTGGGGATAGGATACTGCGAAATCTTGAGTACGGGGAAAGGACAACCTTCGGGATAGCACTCCATCAGGTAGTTGTAGGCAATACCGCTGGCGATGATACCCAACTTATGGTCGGCGCCATCGATATACTTGTTATATTTGCTCTCAACAGCCATCTGCTCCAGCAAAGGTTGCTGACCGGTTACTACTACATTACGCTTGCGGGCAAAGGCGGGCAAAAGTACCCAGTTACTAGCCTGGGCATTGTAGTTAAGCTCGTTCTGTGGGCGGGCCTCGTCTTTCACCTCAACTACGGCACGACTGTGAGCCATACGGGTGGTAACACGCATCAGGATGGGCAGGTGCAGATTCTCCGACATATCGAAAGCCTCCTGCATCATATCGTAGGCCTCCTGCTGCGAGCTGGGCTCCAAGGTTGGAATCATGGCAAACTTAGCATAGAAACGTGAGTCCTGCTCGTCCTGCGATGAGTGCATCGATGGGTCGTCGGCTACCAGAACCACAACACCACCGTTGGTACCCGTCATAGCCGAGTTAACAAACGGATCGGCACAAACGTTCAAACCTACATGTTTCATACACACCAGTGCCCTCTTGCCCATATACGACATACCGAGTGCAGCCTCCATAGCCGTCTTCTCGTTAGTGCTCCAACGGCGGTGGATGTTGCGCTCTTTGGCAATGGCCGACTCCTGGATATACTCAGTAATCTCCGTTGATGGAGTGCCGGGATAGGCATATACACCGCTCAGACCAGCATCGATAGCGCCCTGAGCAATAGCCTCGTCTCCCAATAAAAGCTTTTTCATCTGACTAATTTATATTTTACAATTTTACGATTTTCAATTATGTGATATTATCTATCAGGGGCAAAGGTAGGCATTTTTGCGCAAATAGCCAAAAAAATACGGCTTAATTTGCATAAGCCGTATTTTTATTCATATAAACTTTCAGTTTTTTAATTTCTACAATCTAAAATCTTACAATTTTTACATTTTCTAATTGTTACATTTTTACATTATCAGAAAGTGTATCCGATGGTAAGCAAACCTTGGCTGCGCTTGTTGCTAACCTTAGTAACACCTGTGCTAACGCTTGTTGAAGAAGCGAGACTCTGATAGTCCTGGAATGGGTGGAACTCACCATCAGTATTGCTCAGCTGGTAAGCCAGGTCGATGTTCATCTTACCTACCTTGAAACCTACACCGCAGGTAAAGCGATTAGTATCCTTCCAGTTTACATAGTCGGTTGTAGAAGCGTACATAGTGCCTGGGCTGTCGACAGTCATATCGCGAACACCATCCATCTTGTAACCGCTGGTGATGTAGTTGTAGCCTACACGGAATGCTACTTCGGGAACGGGCTTGTACTCTGCACCCAACTTCAGGGTTGATACACCCTTGAGCGAACGTTCGGTATTGGCCTTCATGGCTACATCCTTCGAGGTCTCGGCATTGTCGTAATAGTCGTAACCATCGATGATGCGGTTCTGGCTGGCGCTGTAGTCGGTGTACTCGTAACCTGCACCCAGAGCAAACTGGGTACCGATGGTGGTTCCAAGGCTCAAACCAAACTTCCAAGGTGTGTGGTAAGCAAAGTCGTAGCTCTCCTGACTCTGACCTTTATCCCAAGAACCGTAAGGGGTGTTGTTAACCATAGCGCTTGAGTTGCTCGAGGTAAGCTCGTACCAGGTTGGTGTGTGGATGTAAGCACCGATGCGGAATGGCGACTCCTCGACAGGACGGAAGATAGCACCAAACTTCAGGTTGATACCAGTACCGGTAATCTTACGCTCGTCGCCATAAGCCAGCGAACCAGTTTTAATACCTTGCGAATCAAGGATGGTCTCGGCATACTCCGAATAACCCTTATAGTGTACATCCTGTACGCCAACAGTCAGTCCCCAGAAGAAACGGTCGTTGTAGTTACCGCTCAGGTTGAAGTCGTAATCGGCAATCCATCCGCGATGGGCACGATCAAAGCTGTAGGCACCAGCCTCGTTCCAATAAAAGTACTGATCATCAGGATCGAGCAGGAACACGTTGGCGTTCATATAGTCGGCCTGATTATAGCGGTATGAGCGATAGTCGCCCTCCCATCCCATCACTTCGCCTTGCTTGTTCTCGTCGAACTCATAAAGTCCGCGAGCGGCCTTTTCGTAGGTGAGTCCGTTCTGTGAGCAACCGCGCAATGAGTTGGCAGCCGACAGAATCTGGTCGAAGTTCTTACTCTTGTGGTAGTTGAAGCCCACATTAATAAAAGAGGTGGGACTAACGCGAGCCGAGTAAACAAAACCAGCCTGATCAAAGCTCATATTGGTTTTATTCAGTCCGTCGAATTCCTTAGCGTCGGCCTGCGAAACCACGCCGAAACTCAAACTGGCTGTTGAGTGGCGGAAGAGTCCGATACCAGCAGGGTTCGTACCCATGGTTGAGATATCGGCACCCAAAGCCTCCATTGCTCCACCCATACCTACATAGCGGGCGGTTCCGTTCAGATCGCTACCCAGCAAGCGGGCGCTCTCGTATGTATCCTGTGCAGCTGCTGGCAAAACTAAGCCCATAGCAATCGCTGCCAATAAAACCTTCTTCATAATGGCAATATAATGTTTAATGTATTAATGTTCAATGTTCAATGTCAGCGGCGTCCTCCCATACGGCTACCACCGCCGCCACCGCCACCAGAGCTACGAGAACCTCCGAAGCTACCACTGCTACTGCTGCTGCCAAAGCTACCGCTGCTTGAGCGTGATGGACTGCTGTAAGTAGAGTTAGAGCGAGTTGGTGACGAGTAATTATAATTAGAGTTGTTACCACCACGGCGACCGCTGAAGTTACCAGAGTTGCTGCGCTGTGTGTTACCGCTGCTATATACACGGTCGCCACCCATTCTGCTGGCGCGATCTCTCAGGCTGCCCATACGCGAACTGCTGTTGGCAACAGAGTTGCGGTATGAAGGTCGACGACCTGTGCTGCCCTTGATGTCGATAGAACCGGCATTGCCTGTATGACCGTAGTAGTGTGTTCGACCACCGCCGCCACCACCATAGTAATAGGGATAACCCCAGTAGCGATAAGGCGAATACCAGCTGTAGTAGCCGTAGTAGCCATAATATGGCCAACCCCATGTGCTCCAATATGGATCGTACCAGCCGTAGTAGTAAGGATCCCACCAGCTCAGGTAGTATGGATTGTTCCACATTACGCTGCTATACCATGAACCATAGTACCAGGGATCGTACCAGCCGTAACGACTGTAGTACCAAGGTGAGTGCCAACCCCAAGTGCTTGAACCAGCACGATAACCAGCCCAGAAAGCAGCATTGCTGCTCACGTCGTAGTCATCAAAGCGAACCATGTTCTTGGTCAGGGCAAAATCCTCAGCCTCTAGCGTGTCGGCAGGATAAACACCCTTTCCATCAGTAAAGTCGATTACATCTAACTTGGTAGTATCACCGTCAATCACCTCGTAGCTGCTCTTGGCTTTTGACTGCGGAGCCACCACGGGGGCGATATCCTTCACATGCTCTACCTGTGCCTTCTTCTTTGGTACGAAGTAGAGGTCGTCGTCCTGAGCCATCATCGAGAGAGGCATGGCTCCGATCAGCATTGAAATTAGTAACAGTTTCTTCATTTTCTTCTAAGTTTAATGATTCACGTTGCAAAAATACAACGAATTTTGGTGCAAAAATAGGGAAAAACCCTAACTTATGATAGGATTTTCCCTAATTTTTGTAATTTTGCCTCAAAAATTAACGATTATATGAAGTATTTTGAGGTAGAATTCACCATTTCACCCTATTCGGCCGATGCTGCCGACCTGTTTGCATCGCTTGCTGGCGAGGCTGGTTTCGAAACTTTCGAGGAAACCGAAACAGGCTTGAAGGGTTATGTGCAGCAGTCGCTCTTCGATGAAGATGCACTGCGCGAGTGTATCGAGGATTTCCCTTTCGAGGGTACCTCTATTATATATAATGTACGCGAGGCCGAGGATCGCGACTGGAATGAGCAATGGGAACAGGAGGGTTTTGAGCCCATCGTGATTGCCGACCAACTGGTGATTCACGACGGTCGCCATCTGCCCGAGGTGGATAGTAAGGTACAGATCGAAATCGATGCCAAGCTGGCCTTTGGTACCGGTACCCACGAAACCACACGTATGATTTGTACCCAGCTGCTGAAGTTGGCCAAAGGTCGCGTGCTGGATTGCGGCACAGGTACGGGTATCCTTTCTATCTGCGCCCTGAAATTGGGTGCAACCGAGGCTGTAGGTTACGATATCGACGAATGGAGCGTAGATAATGCCCGCCATAACGCCGTGATTAATCGTGTTGACGATCGATTCACTTCGCTTTTGGGCGACGCTAAAATACTCGAAAATATCGACGAAAAATTCGATATTGTGCTGGCTAACATCAACAGAAATATCCTTTTGGCCGACATGCCGATGTTTGTTAGCAAGATGCACGAGGACTCGCTGCTTATCCTAAGTGGCTTCTACTCAGACGATTGCGAAATTCTGATAGAAAAAGCCCATTCCATCGGACTAAAGTTGGTATCGAAGACTACCGACCATGATTGGGCTTGCCTAGTACTGAAGCATTAATATGCAGATAATATAAATATTGTTAAGAATACACCGAAACATTTGGTGATTACATTTTTAATCAGTACCTTTGCACTCGATTTTAATGGTTAAGGTTTATGGTTGATTAATTTAGTTTTTTAACGAAAGAGGCTAGCAGTGAATGCTCGCCTCTTTTTGTTTTATAAAAAATCGCAGAAAAACGCATTTTCGTTTGGCGGTTAGCAAAATTTGCCTTATCTTTGTCGCCGATAATTCATTTATCAACTATTTTGTACAACCAATTAAAACTTTTCAGAAATGAAGAAACTAACAATGATGATTGCTGCCCTTGCAATGGCTATGACTATGCAGGCACAAACCAAGTTCCACGACGTTGAAGCTAACGAGGCTAAGGGCGCCGTTAAATCAATCAGCATGACCGTGATGGGTATGCCACGTAACACCACCTTTACCGAGGACGGTAAGATGCAGCAGGACGGTCTGACCGATGCCAAGTACGACGAGAATGGTTACATTCAGAGCGCCAAGATGAGCATGCAGGGCCAGGAGGCTGAGGTTAAGTTCACCTGGGAGAATGGCAAGCTTGTCAGCCAGACCACAAACGTTATGGGTCAGGAGATTAAACAGGTCTTAGTTTACGACGAGAACGGACTGGTAAAGGCTCAGAAGATGAACATGATGGGTCAGGATGTTGAGGTACCCCTCACCGACTATAAGTTCGACGATAAAGGTAACTGGATTAGCCGCAAAATGAGTATGATGGGACAGGAAATGGAAATGACCCGTACCATTACTTATTACGAGTAAAACGCATAAACATTTAGTTTATATCTAAAGGGCTCACTTTTTAATAAGTTGGGCCCTTTTTTTAACACTTTACAAGACGCTGTTTTTGGAAGTTTAAAATAAACTTCGTATCTTTGCAAGCGATTTTATGCAATCTTCAAAATAAAAACCAATACGAATATGAAAAAAGAACTGAAAAAGGTGCTGGTTCTCGGATCAGGTGCCCTGAAAATCGGACAAGCAGGAGAGTTTGACTATTCAGGCTCTCAGGCCCTAAAGGCACTTCGCGAGGAAGGTATCAAGAGTGTACTCGTAAACCCTAACATCGCAACCATCCAGACCAGCGAGGGTATTGCAGACAAGGTGTATTTCCAACCGGTAAATACACACTTCGTAACTGAGATTATCAAGAAGGAGCGCCCCGACGGCATCCTCTTGGCATTTGGTGGACAGACCGCGCTTAACTGCGGTACTGAGCTTTACTTGAACGGAACTCTGAAAGAGTATGGTGTTGAGGTACTTGGTACAAGTGTAGAAGCCATTATGAACACCGAAGACCGCGACCTGTTTGTAAAGAAACTGGGCGAGGTTGATCTGAAGGTTCCTGTAAGCCACGCTGTAGAGTCGATGGAAGATGCCCTGAAGGCAGCTCACGAGATTGGATTCCCCATCATGATCCGTTCGGCTTATGCACTGGGTGGTCTGGGTTCAGGTATCTGTCCCGATGAGAAGAAGTTCATTGAGTTGGCCGAGTCGGCCTTTACTTTCGCTCCACAGATTCTGGTTGAAGAGAGTCTGAAGGGCTGGAAAGAAATCGAGTTTGAGTGCATCCGCGATGCTAACGACCGTTGCTTTACCGTTGCCTCGATGGAGAATTTCGACCCACTGGGTATCCATACTGGCGAATCCATCGTAGTTGCGCCTACTTGCTCGCTGCGCGAGGAGCAGGTTAAAATGCTGCAGGAAATCACTATTAAGTGTGTAAAGCACCTGGGCATTGTAGGTGAGTGCAATATTCAGTTCGCATTCAACGCTGAGACCAACGACTACCGTATCATCGAAATCAACGCGCGCTTGAGCCGTTCTTCGGCTTTGGCATCTAAGGCTACTGGCTATCCCCTCGCCTTCGTTGCTGCCAAGATTGCACTTGGATATACACTCGATCAAATCGGCGAAATGGGCACTACATCAAGTGCTTATGTAGCACCAAGTCTCGACTATATGATCTGTAAGATTCCTCGTTGGGACCTGACAAAGTTTGCTGGTGTGAGCCGTCAGATTGGTTCGTCGATGAAATCGGTTGGTGAGATTATGAGTATCGGTCGCAGCTTCGAGGAGATGATTCAGAAGGGCTTGCGTATGATTGGTCAGGGCATGCACGGTTTCGTGGGCAACGACCACACCAAGTTTGATAACCTCGACGAGGAGTTGGCTAACCCAACCGACCTGCGTATCTTTGCTATCGCTCAGGCTCTCGAAGAGGGCTACACCATCGAGCGTATCGAGCAGCTTACCAAGATTGACGTTTGGTTCCTGGAGCGCCTGAAGCATATTGTCGACCTGAAGCACGAGCTGTTGAAGTACAATCAGCTTGAGGAACTGCCCGATGAGCTGCTGCTGGAGGTAAAACGTTGCGGTTTCAGCGATTTCCAGATTGCCCGCTTCGTGCTCAAGCCACAGGGTGGAAATATGGAGAAGGAGAATCTGGCTGTTCGCAAGTATCGTAAGCAGCGTGGCGTAGTGCCATCGGTTAAGCGCATCCCAACAGTTGCCTCTGAGCATCCTGAGCTTACCAACTACCTCTACTTCACCTACACCCATGTTCCAGCATTCGGAAATCCCGAGGGTGAGAAATATGTAGCTGCACACGACATTAATTATTATAATAATGAGAAATCGGTGGTAGTACTCGGTTCGGGTGCTTACCGTATCGGTTCGTCGGTTGAGTTCGACTGGTGTTCGGTTAACGCCATCAACACCGCTCGCAAGCTGGGTTACAAATCTATCATGATTAACTACAACCCTGAGACCGTTTCGACCGACTACGACATGTGCGACCGCTTGTATTTCGACGAACTTTCGTTGGAGCGCGTGCTCGATGTGATCGATCTCGAGTCGCCACGTGGTGTCATCGTTTCAGTAGGTGGTCAGATACCTAATAACCTGGCAATGAAATTGCATAGACAGGGAGTTCCCGTGCTTGGAACCTCGCCTGTTGACATCGACCGCGCTGAGAACCGCGACAAGTTCTCGGCCATGCTCGACAAGCTTGGAATCGATCAGCCAGCATGGCAGGCACTCACCAGTTTCGACGATGTGAAGGATTTTGTGGCCAAGGTGGGTTACCCCGTTCTGGTTCGTCCTTCGTACGTTCTTTCGGGTGCCGCCATGAACGTTTGTTACGACGAAGCAGAGCTGCTACGCTTCCTGAATATGGCTACCGAGGTATCAAAAGAGTTCCCTGTAGTAGTATCTAAGTTCATGACAGAGACTAAGGAGATAGAATTCGACGCTGTAGCCGACAAGGGCGAGGTAATCGAGTACGCTATCTCTGAACATGTGGAGTATGCAGGTGTTCACTCGGGCGACGCCACGATGGTTTTCCCCGCTCAGAACATCTATTTCTCTACCATCCGTCAGATAAAGAAAATTGCACACAAGATTGCAGCCGAATTGAACATCTCTGGACCGTTCAACATACAGTTCCTCGCCAAGAACCGCGAGGTTAAGGTTATTGAGTGTAACCTGCGTGCCAGCCGTTCATTCCCATTTGTGTCAAAGATTTTAAAACGTAATTTTATCGAAACAGCTACCAAAATCATGCTCGACGCACCTTATCAGAAGCCTGACAAGAGTGAGTTCGACATCGACCGCATTGGTGTGAAGGCCAGTCAGTTCTCGTTTGCCCGTTTGCAGAATGCCGACCCAGTTCTGGGTGTCGACATGAGCTCAACTGGTGAGGTTGGTTGCTTGGGCGACGACCTGAACGAGGCCCTGCTCAACTCGCTCATCGCAACCGGTTACTCTATTCCTAAGGATGCCGTTCTGATTTCTTCTGGTGGCGCCAAGGGTAAGGTAAGCTTGCTGGAGCCAGCACAGCAGTTGGCCAAGAAGGGTTACACCATCTACGCCACCGCTGGAACCGCTAAGTTCTTTAACGATAACGGTGTAAAGGCTGTAGCTGTAGCATGGCCCGATGAAGAATGTTCAATGGTCAATGGTCAATGTTCAATGATTAACGTGATGGATCTTATCAGTCAGCACAAGGTTGGTTTGGTTATCAATGTACCAAAGAATCACACCAGTCGCGAGCTTACCAATGGTTACAAGATCCGTCGTGGTGCCATCGATCATAACATTCCTTTGATGACTAACGTGCGTTTAGCCAAGGCATTTATCGAGGCCTTTACCGCTATGAGCATCGATGATGTGAAGATCAAATCATGGCAGGAGTATAATAATTGATTGAACATTGACCATTCTTGCCTTGCAAGCCAGCAGAGCTGGAGCGGACGATTGACCATTATTGCTGCGCCTTTAGAGACAGTACAATATAAATGGTCAGTGGTCAATGATAAATGGTCAATGTTCAATGGTCAATGTTCAATGATAAATGATTGACGAGTATAAAACACTAAAAAGCGGAGGTGAGGGATATTACACTGAAAAGCGTAGCAAGTTCCTCGCCTTCGCTCATCATGTAGAAACCCTTGATGAAATCAAGGAATTATTAGCCGGATATCGTAAGAAGTACTACGATGCCCGCCATGTTTGCTATGCGTATATGTTAGGTGCCGAACGATTGGAGTTCCGCGCTAACGACGATGGCGAACCATCGAGCACAGCCGGCAAACCCATTCTGGGACAGATTAACAGCAACGAGTTAACGGATATCCTGATAGTAGTGGTGCGTTATTATGGTGGTGTGAACTTAGGTACATCGGGTTTGATTGTGGCCTATCGCGAAGCAGCTGCCGATGCCCTAGCCCACTCCGAGTTTGAAACCCGTCAGGTTGAGGAGATTGTGACCTACATTTTCGCCTATCCGCTGATGAATGATGTGATGCGAATTGTGAAAGAGATGCAGCCACGTATTGTTTCGCAAACCTATGATAATACCTGCGAAATCAAGCTCAGCATTCGTAAATCGGAAGCCGAACAACTACGCAACCGACTCTCTAAGCTGTCATTCGAATAAAAATCGCATTTTCCGCAAAAAATGTTTGGTGGTTTCCTAAAAAAGCATTACCTTTGCACTCGCAAATATAAAACGAGTACATCGATTTGCTTAAGCTTGATTGGAGAGTTGGCAGAGTGATCGATCGCGCTGGACTCGAAATCCGGTATACCCCTTTCGGGTATCGGGGGTTTGAATCCCTCACTCTCCGCAAAGAAAAGAATAAGGCTTCGGAATTTCCGGAGCCTTATTTCTTTATTATCCCTCTAATGGAGCATCTTTGAGTTTCTCAAGTGCCCGGCATAACTGATCGGGGCACGATGTACCTTTGGCACCACAACGAATGCCGTTAATCTTGGGTATCACATCGTCAATCTTCTGTCCGCGCACCAACTGGCTTATTCCCTGAAGGTTGCCATTGCAACCTCCAAGGAAAAACACCTGCTGTATCACGTTGTTCTCATCGGCAGTCACGTCGATCAGTTTCGAACATGTGCCCTGAGTTTCGTACTGTATATGCTTAGTCTTCATCGGCTTAGCTTAACTTGTGAATCACCAGACCTGAACGCAGTTTTGGCTCGAACCAGGTTGCCTTTGGTGGCATAATCTTACCGCTGTCGGCAATATCCATAATCTGCTGCATAGATACGGGATAGAGAGCAAGCGCAGTACGCATCTCGCCTGAGTCAACACGGCGCTTCAGCTCTTTCAGTCCGCGCAGTCCGCCTACAAAGTCGATGCGCTGTGATGAGCGCAGGTCGCCGATGTTCAGAATCTCATCCAGAATCAGGCGGCTCGAGATATCTACATCCAGCACGCCGATTGGGTCGGTATTGTCGTAAGTACCCTCCTTGGCCTTCAGGCTATACCAGTGCTCGTCCAGATAGAGCGAGAACTCGTGCAGCTGCTGGGGCTTGTAAATCTCGGTACCCTTATCCTCAACCTCGAAGTTTACCTGCAGGGCAGCCAGGAACTCTTCTGATGACATGCCGTTCAGATCCTTCACTACGCGGTTGTAATCCAGAATGGTGAGCTGCGATGCCTGGAAGCAAACTGCCATAAAGTAGTTATACTCCTCGGTACCATTGTGGTTGGGATTCTGCTTCTGCTTCTCGGCACCAACCAGAGCGGCAGCAGCCGAACGGTGGTGACCATCGGCGATATACAGCGATGGCATCTGGGCAAACTGCTCAGTAATAGTCTGCATATCCTTAGCGTCGCTGATTACCCAGAACTGATGACGGAAACCATCGATAGGAGCAACGAAATCGTACTCGGGCTCGGTAGCAGCATAACGCATAATCAGTTCGTTCAGTACAGTGTTGTCGGGATAAGCGAAGAATACAGGCTCGATGTTAGCATTGTTCACACGAACATGCTTCATGCGGTCCTCTTCCTTATCTCTGCGGGTCAGCTCGTGCTTCTTGATGTTGCCCTTCATGTAGTCATCTACATAAGCGCCAACCACCAGTCCGTACTGCGTCTTTCCGTTCATGGTCTGCGCATAGATGTAATAGTGGTCGTCGGCATCCTGTACCAACCAACCCTTATCCTGGAACTTCTGGAAGTTCTCGGCAGCCTTCTCGTACACACGTGGGTCGTACTCCGATGTGCCTACGGGGAAATCAATCTCTGGTTTGATAATGTGATAGAGGCTCTTCTCGTTGTCGCCAGCCTCTGCCCTCGCCTCTTCACTGTCGAGCACGTCGTAAGGACGGCTCTCAACTTGCTCTACAAGTTCTTTTGGTGGGCGAATACCCTTGAATGGTTTGATAATAGCCATGTTATATATGAAACATTAATGATTAAACATTAAAAGATTAAAGATTGGCCTTGATTTTTTCGATCATCTCGGCATATTCGGCGTCGGTAAGATATACCTTGCCTGGGTTCATCTGGAACACGCCGCCGTAATCGGGGCCATCTACATATTTGGGAGCCAGGTGGAAGTGCAGATGCGACAGCTTGTCGCTATAGGCACCATAATTGATTTTCTCGGGGTTGAATGCTTTCTGCATGGCACTAGTCACCTTGGCCACATCGGCCATAAAGGCGTTGCGATCTTCGTCGCTCAACTCGTTCAGGTCGTTAACGTGGTCCTTATAGGCCACCAGGCAACGACCGCGATAGGTCTGCTCCTTAAAAAGAAAAGCTCGCGACACCGACAGTTGAGCAAACTCAATCATCAGGTCGTGAAGCGTCTGATTATTCGTGCAATACAAGCACTGTTTGGGATCACTTTGCATAATTAAAATAGGTTTTAGGAAAATACAAAAGTGCACAAGTAGGGCTTAAACCCTCCTGTGCACCTGATATGTAAGTATATTACTTGTTTACCTGGAACTTGGTGTCGCCATCCTTGAAGAATGCGTTGATCTGCTTGGCAGCAGCGATACCAGCATTGATGTTGGCCTCGGCTGTCTGAGCACCCATCTTCTTAGGAGTTGAGAAGTAGCGACCCTCGAACTTAGCGAACTCATCGTTAGCATCTGGCATGATGTCGGTCACGAACTTCAGGTCCTCACGCTCAGCCATCAGCTTAATCAGCTCGGGCTCGTTGATAACCTCCTTACGGGCTGTGTTAACAAGCACGCCACCCTTCTTCATCTTGCCAACCAAAGCAGCGTTGATGCTCTGCTTGGTCTCAGGAGTAGCAGGGATATGGAGTGAAACCACGTCGCAAGTCTCGAACAACTTCTCCTGGCAGCAAACAGCATGCACGCCAGCTGCCTCGATCACTTCTGCAGGGCAGAAAGCATCGTAAGCATAAACGTCCATACCGAAACCCTTGGCGATGCGAGCCACATTGCGACCTACATTACCGAAAGCCAGGATACCCAGCTTCTTACCCAGCAGCTCACTGCCGCTCTTACCGTTGTAGAAACCACGAACGGCCATCACGAGCAATCCGAATACCAACTCGGCTACAGCGTTTGAGTTCTGACCTGGGGTGTTCTCGGCTACTACGTTGTGAGCAGTAGCAGCAGCCAGATCGATGTTGTCGTAACCAGCACCGGCACGAACCACAATCTTCAACTGCTTAGCAGCGTCGAGTACCTCAGCATCCACCTTATCGCTACGGATAATGAGTGCGTCGGCATCAGCAACGGCTGCCAGGAACTGAGCCTTTTCTGTATATTTCTCGAGCAGTACCAGCTCATTGCCGGCTGCCTCAATCTCTGCCTTAATACCATTAACAGCAGCTGCTGCAAATGGCTTCTCTGTTGCAACTAATACTTTCATTTTACTCATTGAACATTGAACATTGACCATTGACCATTATTTCTCATCGACAGTTTTTGTTGTTTTGATAATTTTGGTCAGGGTTGCTGCGATTTTTCCACAATCATTATAAATAGATTCAAATTGCATTTTATCCAGATATTCTGACTCATGGAGCAACTCCAGCCAATATTCAGTTTCGTTTGCCTCCTTTAAAGCAATATTTAACTTGTTAATAAAATCCATTCGACTTTGAGCATTAACACTTTCGCGAATGTTGGCTCCAATGCTTGTGCCACTTCTCAGTACTTGCTTTGACAGGACATATACCTGTTTTTCTTCTTTCAGATAATTATATAATCTGATAATTCGAAGAGCAAAAGCTTTACTGTCATTCAGCACCTGATTGTCCGCCTTCATAATGGTCAATTGTCAATGCTCAATGGTCAATGACTTAATGATTTGCTTCGAATTCCTTCATGCAAGCTACGAGAGCGTTGCAGCCTTCGATGGTCTGGGCGTTGTAGCAAGATGCACGGAAACCACCAACTGAGCGGTGACCCTTAACACCAACCATACCCTTTGATACTGCGAAGTCGAGGAAGTCCTTCTCCAGCTCCTTGTACTCGTCGGCCATTACGAAGCAGATGTTCATCAGCGAACGATCCTCAGCCTTAGCTGTACCTACGAACATCTTGTTGCGGTCGATCTCGCCATAAACAATCTCTGCACGCTGCTGAGCCAGCTTATCCATAGCCTCTACACCACCCTGGGCCTTGATCCAGCGCAGATTCTCGAGAGCGCTGTAGATAGGAACTACAGGAGGAGTATTGAACATACTGCCCTTATCTACGTGTGTACGGTAGTCGAGCATGGTTGGGATCTCACGTGGAGCCTTACCCAGAGCGTCGTCCTTAACAATCACGATAGTAACACCTGCCATAGCCAGGTTCTTCTGAGCACCAGCGTAGATGGCATCGTACTTAGCAACGTCAACAGGACGGCTGAAGATATCTGATGACATATCGGCAATCAGACGAACGGGAACGTCGAGGTCCTTACGGATCTCAGTACCATAGATAGTATTATTTGTTGTGATGTGCAGATAGTCAGCATCAGCGGGAACAGTCCAATCCTTAGGGATGAAGGTATAGTTGGCATCAGCTGAAGAAGCCACCTCTACTACCTCACCGAAAAGCTTTGCTTCCTTCATAGCCTTCTTAGCCCAAACACCGGTGTTCAGGTAAGCAGCCTTCTTAATCAGGAAGTTATAAGGAATCATACAGAACTCCAGACTGGCACCACCACCAAGGAAAATCACGGAGTAACCCTCGGGAACGTTAAGGAGTTCCTTTACGAGAGCTACAGCCTCGTCAACTACAGGCTGAAAGTCCTTTGCACGATGGCTGATCTCCATCAGAGAGAGACCTGAGCCGTTGAAATCAAGACACTGCTGTGCGGTCTTCTCAATCACCTCGCGAGGAAGCATCGAGGGACCGGCGTTAAAGTTGTACTTCTTCATTTGATTGTTTATTTATTAAATGGTTTATATTCTATGTCTTTGAAAAACGCTGCGAAATTACACTTTTTATTTTAATCCACCAAATATTTAAGCAGAAATTCACAATATTTCCTATTTTTCTTTCATTTTGTCAACTCAATATGGCATTTTTCTACCGCTTTTGATAGATTGCTACACCTTATTATATATTATGACGTTGCAAAGATACTGAATATTTGGCACGAATTACGCGAATTAACACGAAAATAATTATTAATTCTTTAAAATTCGTGAAATTCGTGTAATTCGTGCCTTAAAATAGCTATCTTTGCAATCGTTATGATACAGAAAGAACATCATATTATTATCAGTCTGGCTTCGAATATCAATCACGAGGCCAACTTAGAGGCTGCCCGCACCCAGCTCACCCAGCTGCTCAGCGAGGTACATTTCACCTCCGCCATCTACACCGAACCCGTAGGAAATGGTCAATGGTCAATGGTCAATGGTCAATGGCCCAAATATCTTAATCAGTTGTGCAAAGGCACCACTGCCTTGGGTATGAACCTGCTGAACGAGGTGCTGAAGGAGATTGAGAAACGTCTGGGTCGCACGCATAACGAGGATGGTATTGTAACCGTCGACCTTGATTTGCTGGAGTACGATGGCGAGCGTTTTCACCATCGCGACTGGGAACGAAACTACGTAAAGGACTTAATTAACGAATTATGAGAAAATTGTTTATTATCAGTGCGTTACTTTTGTCATCTTTTAGCGCACAAGCACAGAACTTCGACGATTATTTCGAAGATAAAACCCTGCGATTAGACTATACTTTTGCAGGCGATGCTACCCGTCAGCAGATATTTGTCGACGAGTTGATAAGCTTGCCCCGCTGGTACGGGCGCAAGCAGCATCTGGCCGAGCTGCCACTCAAGGGCAACGGACAGATTACCGTGCGTTCGCTCGCCGATGGAATGGTGATTTATCGCCACTCGTTCTCAAGTTTGTTCCAGGAGTGGGTATCTACCGCCGAAGCCAAACAAACGCAGAAATCGTTCGAGAACGTGTTTCTGGTGCCCTTCCCCAAATCGCCCGTCGAAATCAAGGTCGAGCTCTTTGATTACCACGATCAGGTCATCAGCCGTCTTACCCACAAGGTAGATCCTAAGGATATTCTGATTCGTAAGGCTGGCGAGCGCCAGATTACACCCCATGTCACCCTGCAGCAGGCTGCCGATACCGCACGCTGCATTCGTGTGGCTTTTGTGGCCGAAGGCTATCAGCAGCAGGAGATGGACGTGTTCCTGAACGATTGTCGTATAGCGATGGAATCGCTGTTCGAGCACGAGCCCTTTAAGCAGAACCAGCTGAAGTTCAATATGATAGCTGTGATGCCGCCATCTGTTGAGAGCGGCACCAGCGAGCCCAATAAGGGCATTTGGAAGAATACCCCACTCGGCTCGCATTTCGACACCTTCTATAGCGAGCGCTACCTCACTACCCTGCACCTGAAGAAGCTGCACGATGTGCTGGCAGGCATCCCTTACGAGCACATCATCGTGCTGGTAAACACCGATCGCTATGGTGGCGGCGGTATCTACAACTCTTACAACCTTACTTATGCCCACGGCAAGCACTTCCGTCCCGTTGTGGTTCACGAGTTTGGTCATTCGTTTGGCGGTCTGGGGGATGAGTATCCTTACGGCGACGACGATCCTATGTATTTTGCCGATACCGAGCCTTGGGAGCCTAATCTCACAACAAAGCACGATTTCAACGGCAAATGGGAGAACCTGATTAAGGATAAAAAGGCCGGTTTTATCGAGGGCGGCGGTTACCTCTCAAAGGGTGTTTGGCGTGGTTACGAGAACTGTCGCATGCGCACCAACGAGGAACCCGAGTTCTGCTTGGTTTGCCAGCAGGCCCTGCAACGTTTAATTGATTTTTATACTAAATGATTACTGAAATACAATCCTTACAACAGCCTGGCATTGAGGTGTTTGGGACGCTCACCGAAGCGCAGCTCCGAAACAAACTTGATGCCGAACGCGGCTTGTTTATTGCCGAGAGTCCTAAAGTGATACGTGTGGCCCTGCAGGCTGGCTATCAGCCCCAGGCGCTGCTTTGCGAGCGCAAGCATATTACAGGCGATGCAGCCGATATTATTGCCGCCTGTGGCGATATTCCTATCTATACTGGCGAGCGCGAACTGCTGGCCCAACTTACCGGCTATACCCTCACCCGTGGCGTGCTCTGCGCCATGCGTCGCAAACCTGAATTGAGCGTACAACAGGTGCTGGGTAGCATTCCCAGCGGACAGAAACATCGCATCGTGGTGATCGATGGCGTGGTTGATACCACCAATATCGGTGCCATCTTCCGTAGTGCAGCCGCTCTGGGCATCGATGCCGTATTACTTACCCGTAACAGCTGCGATCCCTTGAATCGCCGCGCTGTGCGTGTATCGATGGGTTCGGTATTTTTAGTTCCCTGGACTTGGCTCGACTCTTACGATACCCTGCGCTCATTGGGCTATCAGACAGCCGCAATGGCCCTCACCGATAAATCCATCTCGCTCGATGATCCTGTGCTGAAGCAGCAGGAGCGCCTGGCATTTATCATGGGTACCGAGGGCGACGGTCTGCCCCAGCAGACTATCACCAACGCCGATTTCACCGTGCGCATACCGATGTCACACCAAGTTGATTCACTCAATGTGGCAGCGGCAGCGGCAGTGGCTTTCTGGGAACTCAGAAAGTAAGTACTTATTTATCAGATAGTTTATCTACGTATTTCATCTCGCGCATAATCCTTCCTTGGCGCTTGTACATATAGCCCGAAGGATTCTTGCTCGAGAATTTACGTGGATTAGGCAGTGTAGCTGCAATCAGGGCGCATTGGGCCTTTGTTAGCTCCGATGCATCGGTATTAAAGTGCTCTTCGGCAACGGCCTGTGCACCATAGATACCATCCCCCATCTCAATCGAGTTCAGATACACCTCCATAATTCTCTCTTTACTCCACATCAGTTCGATGAGTGCTGTAAAATACACCTCGAACCCTTTACGCACCCACGAGCGTCCAGGCCAAAGGAACACATTCTTAGCCGTTTGCTGCGAGATGGTAGATGCACCCAGCTTACGTTTCTCTGGGTGCTTGCTGTTACGTTTGGCAGCCTTCTCAATAGCCTGGAAGTCGAAACCGTGATGCTGCAGGAATTTAGCATCCTCGCTCGCCATCACCGCCATAGGCAACGATGGTGATATCTTGTCCAGCGATACCCAGTGGTGTTTCAGCTTCAGGTCCTTACCCTCGCTAATCTGCTGCGAACAGCGTATAAACATCAGAGGTGTAAAGTAAACCGGCAAGAAACGTAGTGCCATAACAGCAAGAATAGTGGAGGCAAAAAATACCACCACTATCCATTTTATTATGCTCTTAAATACTTTCAATTGAAAATGGTCAATTGTCAATGTTCAATGTTCAATTATTTAGAAGCTTCAGCATTAGCATCCTTAATCATCTGCTCCGAAGCGTACATGTAAACCTCAACGCGACGGTTCTGCTTGCGGCCCTCGGCTGTGCTGTTGTCAGCAACTGGGTTGGTAGAACCCTGACCGTCAACCGACTTAATCTGTGAAGCAGGAACACCCAGCGACTTCAGATAGTTAGATACGCTCTTAGCTCGGTTAACCGACAAAGGATTGTTGATAGCATCGCTACCAGTATTGTCGGTGTGACCGTAGATAGCAACGTCGCAAGCGCTGTTGTTCTTCAGTACGGTAGCAAACTGCTGCAGTGAGCTCTTTGACGAGGCATTCAGGTCAGCCTTGTTAGTAGCAAACAGAATACCCGAATCAAATGTAACCTTAACAGCCTCAAGTCCGTTAGCGTCGGTGATAGTCTCAACCTGAGCGTTCTTAACGGCCTCAGCCTCCTTCTTAGCCTTGTCCATCTTCTTACCGATGATTGCACCAGTACCAGCACCTACAGCACCACCGATAGCGGCACCAACAGCTGTGTTACCAGCAATCTTGCCAATAATAGCACCCAGGGCAGCACCGCCACCAGCACCAATCATTGTACCCTTAGCTGTGTTACTCATGTTACATCCAGCCAGCACCATCGAAGCGCACAGTGCTACGGCAATTGATTTCATACTTTTCATACTCGTTCTAAATTTGTTAATTAATCGTTTACTATTGTTTCTGCCTGCAAAGATAGTACATTTTTTTAAAGCGAGTATCATTAAATCGATAATTTTTTGTATTTTTGTTCCGATTAATGATTTTTATGTAGAGAGATGCAGGATTTTACTCAGCAGTCGATTTCAGACTAAAGCAGAATGGCTTGTTATAGTGGCGCTGCGAATAATAGGTAACCGAAGGGTGCTTCAGGTTCATCACCATGGTCCAGGCTGTGCCCAGGAACCCTTCGCGCTGTGGTTGCGATACCGATGCAATCGCGTTTGTAAGCTGTTCCATGTTCATCACACCGTTGTTTTCGGCATATCGCTCGCATAGCATGTCGTAACGCTTATCGCCAGGCTCCAAACCCGCATTCAGTTTCTGCTCGCACAGATAGTGGTTAGCCACAGCAGGCGATTCTACCACCACCATTTTATTGTCCACATACTCCACTACTACCCTTTTGCCCGTAGCATCGGCCATCGCATAGTGGTGAGCCGAACCTATGTCCGAGTGCATATCTATCCCCTCCAGCAGTTTTAGCGCCTCGTCAACGGTAGCAGCATTTTTCAGCATATAAGGTATGGCAGCCGTTGTGGTCAGGTCGGGTTTGCTGGTGTTCTGGTGCGTCTGCACAGTGTCGCCAGCCATCAGGTCGGCAATGGCCAGTCCCTTCTCGTTAATACCGTCCAGCGCCACAAATAGTCCTGTAAGCGCCATATACTGATTCTTAAATCCCTCGGGTTTATAGTTCTCGCCAAAGTTGTAGAACTCCACGTTAAAGGTGGTAATTGTTTCGTAGCCTTTGTCGGGGATGCAATGCATTATCACGCCAATGGCCGATGTGAAATCAAAGTTGCGCCCCATCAGAATGTCGCCCTCAGGCGTGTTTACGGTCAGTGCCGAGCATCCGTATGTCTGCTTCGATGTACTGATTTCGGGCTTGTAATGACCCTTCGACAGGAATTCGATGGCATATCCGGCCAGCTCGTCGGCTTTAGCTATGCCACCCTTGGCCATCAGTCCGTCAAACCCGTCGTCGCCCTTGTACTCCATGTAGTACAATCCGTCGTCCAGTTTCACACACGAGTTTGCACCTTTAACCAGATGGCCGAACTCCAACCACACGGCAATTCCCAGTAATACAACCAATCCCATGACGCTGAATAGCGCAATTTTCAATACTTTCTTCATTAGTTTATAGTTTATAATTAACGTTTTCAAATTTATGTTTGATGCTGCAAAGATACAAAAAAGTTTCTTCTAACTTGCTTTTTTTGAAAGAATTATGTAAAAAATGCATATAACTTACGGAGACATTATGACATCTCCGTAAGTTTTTCTTTTTATGCATTAATAAAGTTCACTTTGCGTCGATTACTGAATGGACGTACCGCAAAGTGCAGCCAGATGGCACCGTAGCGGTTCTTCTCAATCAGTAGCTCGTCGAAGTCCTGATGGCTCTCATCCGCATAATCCAGCAGTATATTTGCATAGCGTATTAATTGCTCTGTGCCCAACACCCGGATATCAACGGCGCACCCCGTAAGGTGGTTACTGCCAGCTACTCCGCCAACCTTTTTATTTAACTGCGGACTGCGATACCCCGAGTTTATATGGATGGGCTCCTCGCCTACTCCATATTTCTCATTATACCGCTTCCTTAACTCTTCCAGCCAAACACACAATCGCTTCATATTTGCAATCGCCTCATGACTTGGGATATTATACACTTCAGGATACTTGCTCCTGGTGAACTCCCCGAGCACAAAATGCTCGGAGAGGTTTGCTTTACTATTTAACTGTACTATTTCCATATTTACATTTTCTCATTTTTAATTTTTACATTTTTCCTTGTATTTATCGCTCTTTTTGTAACTGTAATCTGTAATCTGTAATACATACTTTCTGAATACCCACTGATGTATCATTCTGGCACACTTGCGCTTATCAGTTTGCAGACCTTGTTTAGCACGTGCCTGCATTGCATCATTAAGCGTAAACTCATCGGGCAGCAAATCTAACAGATTCTTAGGACCGGGCTGCTCTCTATATTCACCTTCATGGTTTGCCTTTTCAATATCAGCACCGAAGAACTGCATTTTGCACCATAGATCGTACTGCAGGCTCCAACGGACAAAATCTTCAATCGTCTTTTCCCATTGGCAGCCGTTGGCTACGTACAGCACACAAGCCTTTAACCAGGCTATTACGATGGCACGATGCGACAGGTTCCAATACGTTTCGTCCTGCGACAATCGGGCAAATTCTGCACACTCCTCCTGTAGCTTTTTAGCCAGTTTGAATGCCTGCGGACAATCCACCACACCATGAGCCGACACAAGGTTGTCGATATACGTTTTCAGTTCAGCATCAAATGCCTCGTCGTATTTGCCGTAGATGGGCTGCTCAGCACCAATCTCCATCTCTGGGATGGTACAGAAGTTGATACGGCTGATAGGACCATCGGTGAGAACACGACTGAAAAAACGACGACCTTTTTGGATGGTAGTACAGGCGTTCCAGTTGAACCTACACTTTGGTCTTGCTGTTACACTCTGGGTACCGATACGTGTTTGTCCGAACTCAGCACCTGGATCGAAAGCCAAGCACATCAGTTGGAAATGCTGCTTGCCAGTCTGACCTTTCAATTGTTCAAACAAATCAATCTCGTTCAGCTTTACATACACAAAGTGGCCCTCGGCTTCGTCCATACGGGTAACCAATGCAGGCTTAGTCATATCGGGATCAATCTCTTGTATCACCAGTCCTTCGGGGCGTACCTGCTTATCCTTATTAGCACCCTTCTTTTGACAGTCCTTTTTCCACTCAGCCTCACGTCGGGTATTCTCGGCATCGCGGGCTTTGATATCGGCCATAATATGACGGATAGGCTCATCTATACAGCCTTTACCTGCGCCCGTATGCGCCATCAGACAGTTCATCAGCGTGGCCTCATGCTTCACGTAATCCGTGTACTCAAATTCCACCTCTTTCAGATGTGTGCCAAGCGATGGAAACACCGCATGCGCCACCGCAGCTTTGTATTGGTTGGGGGTATTCTTGGTAAGTAGTTTAATCAGTTTCGGTAGCTTTGCTGGCATCTCAGGAGGAATAGGAGCAGAACGATCACTCACTTCTGCTTCTTTATCATCCCCCAGTCTCCTACTCTTCGTAAATATCGCCTCCTCGTCCTTATTCAGTTTTCGTTCAGGATTGTAATACTTGGCATAAAAATCACTCAGGCATTTCTGTACATTCTCATCAGCCCAATGTTCAGGCATCAGTTCAGCCAATGCCCCGTTTGCCTCCTCCTTACTTAGCAACTGGTTACAGCCACTCAGGAATATCTTCACCGCATTATGCCTACCGCCAATATCCGTAAAGTCCGACTTCTCCAGCCCCTTAGCCTTCAAAACCGCCTCCATCACAAACCTCACCCTCTCATCGACTGGTGTGACTGGGGACTGGTCCCTGTCGCAGGATGTGACTGGGCCCTGTCCCTTGTCACGCCCCATCGCGCGGTCATCCGTTGCTAAATCATCTTCCCACGGCTTATAGTGCTTCCTCGCCTTTTTAGCCCCAGCCGGCACCTGCTCTTCACCTTTGCGCTCACGGTCTTTCAATCGGGCATATTCCGCCTCGCACTCCTCAACCGTCATGGGTTCATCAAACAGCTCGTCATCAAGATAAAGTAAATCTTTTTCATTACCACTTGTTGAGTAAACCACCCTTTGCAAATCATGCACATTGGTGTCCATCTCAATCTGCAGAATAGTAGCAATACGCACTTGATTCTCGAGAATAGTAGTACCAGGCTGGCGTTTACAAACCAAATGATATCCTCCACTCGCACTCTTCTCCAGCATCATCAGGCCTATCTCATCCTTCTTAGCCAGTACCTGCTGCGCCATTGCTGCACTCTGTTCGGCATCGTAGCAATCCACATCGTGGAAAAAGTAGCTGCCGATACTCTTGCAACCAGCCAAAGCCGAGCTTTTCAGTACACCGATATTGTAGGCGAACTGCACCAACTGGGCCTTAGCTTTCTCGTCGCCTTTGCGCGCTTTAGCTAAGTTCTCCAGATTCTCTTTGGTGTTTCTGAGCGCCAAGAAATCTTCACGATTCTTTACCAGATAAGCAAACTTCTTACCCTTATTTACTATGCGGTAAATCATTTACTAAATCCTTTCTTTTGCAGGTGTTTAATGATTGGGCAAATACCCTTTCGCAGGATGGTGGGCAACTGGGCGCGCAGTTCGTTAGGAACCACAAAAGTTACACGATCATTACCATCTGCACCAAACGACAAACTGGCGTAACCACCTTTAAATTCAGGTTTATGGCGCAATCGCTTGGTACGAGTAAACTCAAACGATCCATTGCTAAGCAACCGGCCTAAGCCTCGCCCGCAAAATGCGTCTGTTTGTCCTATACTCGGATTATCTGGCAAAAACTGCACATAATCCATTTCCAAATCACTCTTTGTAACGGCCATCATGCCGTTAACAGTTACGGTCTTGTTTAATTTGTTATTTGTTTTCATTTTGTTTTTGAGTTTTTAAAGCGAGAAGAAGTTTCGGATTCTTTGGCCATTTACTCGAGAATATCCTCCTCAGCTTCAACTCAAATAACTAGTAATAATATGAAATAAGGAATGTTTTAATCTTTCCAGTACTTTCTTCCAAGCCACTCTTCAAGATAGCCTACGCGGATACTCCATTCACCTTTATTTGTGATGTCGATCTTATACTTCTTAAGAATCTCATTGAACTTGTTGAGTACGGTGCGACGCCACTTAATGAAGTTCTCGTCGTTTTTCTCTTCATTAGGATTAATCGGCGTCTGGTTATATGCCTTAACGCACTCTCGGGCACATTTCACATAGTCCTCGTTAAACTGGTGACCTATAAAGCCATACAGCATGTCAATCATATACGCCTCTTCGCATTCCAAAACTCCAAGCACTCTATTACCTTTCTGGTAGTGATTCCATGCTTTGGTAAGCCCTTTATACAGCTCGCCCAGATAAGTCAAGCAGTCTTCTACACTTGAATCCCGACTAATAGTAACGGTTGGCACACACTGGGCAAGATGGTCCTGCATAGGTAGCCAGTCGTAGTCTATAGCCTTGTCCACTTGATTGTTTTTTACAGCCTCCAGCATCATACATGTGCTGCGGAGGTTCATCTCCATTGCTTTAATTGCTTCACTTAAATACATAACTTTTTTAATCTTTAATGTTTAATCTTTTGGATTTCGTTCGCAATCACGTCCATGTACACCTGTCCGTTGTGTTCGTGGGTTCTGAAGCTCATGCTACAGGCAACCAGCTCGCCCTCAGTCCACTCGATGGTGGCCAAACTGCCCAGGGCTGTTACCACAAAGCTGTCCTCATACTTGCCACCCAACATCTGCAGTACCAGTGTACGCTTGTCAAGTACGCCATTCTCACTTTTCTCACTCTGTACGGTAGTCATCACACCGCACTTTTTCACTCTTAAAATCATTGTGTTCATAATTCTTTTACTTTTTAATTGTTACATTATTTCATTGTTACATTTTTAAATTTCCAAATAGATTGAATCAAAATTTGAAACTCTTACGAATTCCTCTCGTATCTCTTCGATACTTTTGCGGGTAATACGGTATCCCATATCCACCGCCTGTTGCTCTTCAGCTCTCACATCAGCCAGGTATCTCAGATACTCTATCCGTTTCACCCGGCCTTCTGATCTAATTTTAATTTTTACTTTTTCCATTTTAATACTTTAATTTTTATCAGACGACTATCATCTGATTTCCGACGGCAAAAGTAGAGTTCTATTATTCTATTCAAAAATCTTTTTCAATAGAGTTTTCAATAGAACAGCCCCCAATGCCCGCAAACGTCTTTGTTTACAGGCAAGAAAAAATTAAAAAAAAATTCTACTAACATTCCTATAGAATGCCAGTAGAACTTTTTAATAGAATTTTAGGCTTAATTCAGTCTTTCACATGGTTACAAATCCAATCAGCAATGGGCCCTTTCTTCCCCATTCCCATATAGATGGCAAAATTCTTACTTTCTTTTTTATCATCGCCCACAATAGCCGATGCAATACCCAAATCGCTGCCTTGTATTACGCCAGCCTTTTTCAGGCTACCCACCACAGCAGCCTTCAGCTGTGGTCGTTTGTTGGTTTTCTGCCACTCTTCGGCTATCACATGCCCTATCTCCGATTTCATCAGACAGCTCACCAGCTCATCACGCCACGTGGCAGTATATTTCTCCTTATCAACCGAAACTGCATCAAACCAATCCTGCTGCAGCATCCTAGTGATGGTATTATAAGGTGCAAATAAAATAGTATCTTCCAACTGTCCTGTTTCTGTAGGTTGTAGCACATTTATCAGTTCTGGGTTCAGTCGAGCCATCTCCTTGTGTATCAGATACAGCTTCATGTCGAGTTCAAAGATGGCTTGCAGCTGCGTATCGCTAAAGTCGTAGTAATGGTTCTGGATGTATTTCCCGTATTTCTTGTAGTCGATAATAAGTATGGTGTCGTTCCAATGTATAAACTGCCGCCACTGGGCACATGACACACAAAAATCGTCACTCATCACAAAATCATAAGGCAGAAATCCTTTCAGATAGTCCATTTGCACCTCGTTTAGTTCTTTCTGCGACGGCACAGGCGCAAATCTCATGATACCTTTTGTTAGCGATTCGGCTACCACTTTGGCCTGCAGTTCTCTCAGTTTGTCGATGGTTACACACAGGTTCTCGTACCGCCATTTCTCAAATCTCTTCGATATCGCATCGCCACTGTAGTTCTGCTTTTTGGCAAAATAGAATTTCTCAAACATGGCAGAATCGCAATGCATCAACGCTTTCTCAGCCTCAGCCAATAGCGTTTTCAGTTCTTCGATGCAGCATTTCAGACTCTCGTAAAAGCTTTCCACTTCCATGTCGCTGCAGATTCTTTCGCACCACAGCCAGAACAATTCTTTGCGATGCAACCCCGACGAGATGCTGAAAGCCTCCATGCACTTACCACGTTTCAGGTCTTCGATATACCCCGGTAGTAACTTCACGGCATCCTTCAGTTGTCGCATAAAGAACCGAGCAACAAAGGCTCTAATTCTACTGTTTTCAATAGATACCACACAATATTGGCTGGCTATTTCCCTGGCAAGGTTGATGTAAATTTTTAAGCTTGGCAGGTAATCAAGGGGCGCTCCGCAGCCAGCAGCCGAAGCTGCCCCAAGTTGAGCTCTTTCTAGCTCATTGTTAATTGTATCCATACTTATAGTTTTTATATAACAACGTTTATTAGTTAATTATTCGGCTGCAAATATAATACTTCTCCAGTAATCAAAAGCAAAAATATTAATCTTTTTTATTCGCGAGCACCACTAAATTTTTAGTGTATTTCCTTGGTTTTTCCAATAGATTCACTATATTACAACAGTTACCTGCTGCGAGTCGCAGCACCCCACCAAAATCCGCCCACATTTTGTAAATAAAACATAGAAAATCCACCAAACAAAAATATTTTCAGCCAAATCCCAAATTGCAATCTCCGACCTTACAAAATCGACCTAAAGACAAACTAATCAGCAAATCATTGACATCAAGCGATCATTTTATGTTAAATATGTATAACAATAACAATATTGTTACTATTTTGTTTGTATGTTAGCAACAAAATCGTTACTTTTGCTAGTGTTGGAGGGCTTTTAGATGGTTTAAAACAATGAATAATATGAAGGTTGAAGCAATTGTGGAAAGAACAGACAATGGTTATTACTCCATTGCATGCGATGCCCAGATTGGAAACTTCTGTTTGGGTGGGTATGGAAACAGTGTTGACGAAGCCAAAGCCGACATGGCAGCTATCGTGAAGGAAGCTCAGGAAGAATACGTGAAAGAACACGGCAGTCTTCCCAAGAATCTTCAGGAAATCAAGATTGAGTACAAATACGATCTACAGTCCTTTTTCAATTACTTCGAATGGATTAACATCAGCAAATTTGCCAAGTTTGCAGGTATCAACGAAAGTAAAATGCGCCAATACAAGATAGGTGCTGCCTATGCAGGCGAAAAGACCAAAGAAAAAATCTTGGTAGCCATCCAAAAAATGAGCGCAGATCTAGCTGCCGTTTCATTATAGAATCAAAATAATGTGGTCGCAATTTGCGACCACATTTATTTTGAAACATCTACAACATTCATATAAAGAGTAATCATGAATCTTTTTTTCTTTGTGACCTAGCCTTCCTTATCTTTCTCAACTTTCTAGAATCTTCATGCGCCACATACACAACATAAGCAAAAAGAATCAGGATAACCGCAACAATAAGAAGCGACCACCATTTGAATACATAAATAATAACATATATTGCAAGCAAGACAAGAATTACCCTGCCTATTGTAGTGTTAAACAGCAACCATAAATAAGGAAAAGCACCCATAATTATTCTATTTTTGTTTACCAACATTATGCCACAAGAATGATAGCTGCTAGAGCACAAAGATTAACAGCTGTATCCTTGTTATTCCAGAAACCATCCGTTAGCTTATGCTCTATAATGTAGTCTCGCAACTTCAGACGCCATTCTTTGTTTTGCAGCAATATCCACAGAGCCTCATCAAAATAGGCATAATCTACACTTTCTTTCAACCATGCCTTTGATGGAGTACGCCCTTTACAGAGTCGTTCACCCTGATAGTTCAAATGCCAGAACCCATCAGATTCCAAATGCCAGAATGGTTTTTCAATACCAGTTAGATTGTCAAACTGAGATTCCTTAGCATATTTCGACATCAACATTTTATATCGTCCTTCGAGCCAATCGTTTATTGCAAACTGATTATTCCGGAACACATTAGCCTCAACACCATCAATAATTGCCAGCAACAGGACAGGCTTAGCCACAATAATCTCACCATGAATCTTAGCCTGTCTAATACTCATTATCTGCTTTGTGTAATGCTTAAAGCATTGCTCATAGCTAAAAAAGCTTATAACCCTATTCATAACTTTACGCCTTTAGTTGGCGCAAAGTTACAAAAAAATAGGGAAAGTTATAACATATCTACGATATAATTAAATTTCTTCAGGTTCATCGTCATCAGACCCACCAGTCAAATCTTCTTTCTTATCAACAGCAAATGAGAGAAAAGTATCAAGAAGAGAAGAATTTCGAGAAAGCCAATTCGAATCTTCCTCTAGCTTTTCGTGAATATAATCAAACCCAAAATTTGCATACTCTTCCATTTTCTTCTTCAATTCAGCAACAGCCCGTTGGACAGTCAGTTCGCCTTTGTCCAAAGCTATAAAATCTATGTTCGTGCGAGCTAACAATGCGATAAACATATAATATCGAAGCTGGGGATAAGCCTTTCGCATCTTTCGATTCTCAATGTTTCCCCAATACATTATTGGTTGACCAAGTCCTTTTCGCTTAATCGGATCAGGATTTAACGGTTTTGGGTTGTCTGCATATAATCCAATGAAGAATGCAACGATGTACAACTCGTAGCCAGCTCCAAGAATTTTAGCTTTTGACTCAGTATACTCGTTATAGCCTTTGCCATAGTCACAATATTGACGTAATAACGGTTCGAATCTAACCTCGAAATCTGGGTTCTTTTTTGCCCATAGATCATATAAAGTCTCTGCCATAATTACTTAATTTTTGTAGTTCTTACTCTAATTGTAGAAAGATCGTTTTTGTTAAAGCCCACCCTATCCTTTTCTATTCTATAGATTGGACATGAAAGAGAGTACGCAGCAGATTTGATATTGCTTTTTTGGGTAGCCGCATCAAATTCTAACATATCTTTGGTTACAATAACACACTGTTTCTGGATTTTATTGATTATTTCGTAGAATTCTGTTTCCTTCATTTGTCCAAATGAAGATGTAGGCGCATCAAAGATCAGTGGATATTCAGTTTCTCTTTTCTCTGCAGTAACTTTAGCTATAGCAAAGAGGACCGCCATATACATCGTTGTCTTTTGCGACTCAGACGGACTGGTCACTATAGTACCATTTTCACTCCTGAGCACAACATCTATACTTTCAGTTTCCTGACTGCGCATCATTTCAATGATTCCATGGAAATCGTTACCACTTAGTTCTGCTAAATACTTGTTAGAGAGTGTTTTGAGGTGAGAAATAAAATTCTTACGATTGGTCTCGCGTGCAGAAACAAAAGCCTTATAGATATGATCAAAGATATTGTGTATACGCCCAAGTCTGGTTACTTCCTTGTTACCAGTATCCAAAGAAGACAACTCACTCTCAGTTTCTTCCTTCTCTTTACGTAGACCTTCAAGTATCACACGCAATTCTCCTAATCTTTGCTGGGCAGACTCATGCCTATTCATAAAATCGCGGACATCCTTAGCAGAACGATTAATATCTTCCTCCGAAATGCCATTCAGTTGTGATAATGTCCGAGACTTCTCGTCCTTAGCATCATCAAGCGCTTGTTGCCATTTCTGCATTTCCTTGGTACGGTCAGCAATAAATTCCAATTCCTGTTGAATCGTATCGGTGCGATTAGCGACAGAACGTTCTTTTGGACCGCCATAACTTATACTGAGGTGCTGTAATTCTTCAACATAATTGAATTTAAAAATATCCTCATCCTCAGTCTTCTGTTGTTTCTGTCTATTTTTTAACGCTTCTTGAAGTTTTTGAACCATAAATTCATATGCTTCTGAACCTTTGGGAGCTGGTCTTCCGCAAACTTTACAACATTCATCATCAATCATTTCCACCAAATATTCTTCATTTGGAACGAACCATGGAAGTTTTGTTTTACCTTCAGGAAGAGCCAAAGCAGCCAATTGCTGTTGTTTACCTTTTTCAATTAAATATTCGTCATGTTGTTTACGACGCTCTTTACTGAATAAAGAAACTTTTTTCTTGAATTCCTCAAAAATCTTTGGATAAGCACACAATATCCACTGATTATCTAATAGAGAAGTATTAAAGTCTACATTAGTATAGCTCCTCATTCTTCTGACTTTCTCCTCGTAGTCCTTTATTCTCTCATTGATAGAATCAAGCTTTTCTTTAATTTCACGATTGTCAACCATTTTATCGAGTTTACCCTTATAGACTCGAGAGTTCTCTTCTTGATCTTTAATTTGCCGACGTGTATCTGAGATTTCACTCTCAATTCTATTAAGTACATGTTCTAAACGCTGAGCCTCCTGTGCCGTTTTCTTATCTTTCTTCAACTCGTTTGAATGAGCCTTACTTGCTTGTTCTTTTAAACTAAGAGTTAGTTCAGCAAACTTGTCAAGTCGAGTTATATCTGAGAAGGTTCTTAGTAATCGCTTTAATGCTTCAGTATCTTCGTGGAAAATATCAAGTTGAGTTTCGCCTTTAAACATACTGTATCTACGAATCTCTGCATCAAAGCACGAATTAAGTATCTGTCGACCATCAATTTGCTCACGTTCGATACCATTGAAACGGTAACCATAGAATTCTCTTGACACAATTTCAACCGCGTTAGCATCGGTCTTTCTAAAGGAAAAAGCTTTCGTCAATTCCTTTTCGCCCTCATGATCAAATTTAATTGTAACACGAACTTCATCTTCATCGCCTACAATCATTTGAGACTTACGCATCTCCGATATATTGAAGATTTCATCCTTCTCACGTAATCCCGTTGTATCAAACAGCCATTCTAAGGCTTCGAAGAAAGTGGTTTTACCATCTCCATTGTCTCCGATAATTAATGTGAGTCCTGTTGGATTAAACTCAAATCGATTCTCATTTCCATAGTAACTGCGAAAGTTACGTATTTCAAGTTCTTTTAAAATCATAACCGTCAGCTTAAATGATTACACACTTCTCTATAAATGTCCCTGTCAGACACATTAGATGATTGCCTTTCAATAATACGACCAACAGCACTTACAACTTCATTATCTGACTCTATTGCATCATCAACGGTCAGATAATCGTCTGGGTCATATTCGCCATACTTACAAAGTATAGGTTCTTTCAAAACTGCTTGAAGTAATTTGTCTTTTGCTCTATATTCCATAGACGTTAAAATATTGGTAAATTATAATATGTCAAAATATCTTCTAATTCTTTTACTGTATCACTGCTATTCTGTGAAAGATTAGCAAACTCACGAACCCTTTTCATCTCGTTGTTCAAAAGATTGCGTTCCATTTTGTAAGAAGACATAGCGTAATCAATCTTAGGCGCAACTACCAGATCATGGATAATCGCATACTTCTTATCTTCATGAGTACGCAATATTCGTCCTCTACGTTGGATAAACTGTCTTGGGTTTCCTGTACTAGCACAGAATATCGCCATCTCGCTACGAGGCACATCAACACCTTCGTCCAAACATTTCATTGATGTCAAGACATCTAATTGTCCTTTCGAAAATTTTTCGAGTATCCCGTCTCTATTAGCTGTTTCACTTGTGAACTGCATGACAGTTGTATGAGGGTCAACCTCTGCTACAATACGAGTATATTCATCAATAAGGTGCTGAGTTTCAACATCATCACTTATTGTGTCTTGACTATCGCTGTCATTATCAAAGTACTCCGCAGGCTCATTACCTTCAGGGACATAAATGAGAGAATATTTCAAAGAGCCATTAGTTTTTATTCTATCTTTCAATATGTCGTAAAATACAGTCTTCTTTCCAGATGCTTTATGAATAATACGTTTTCTCTTCAACAATAGCGACATAAGTATGTCATCTTTTTTAAATCGGTCACTATCAACTAAATAATACTTTGCCAACTTAACGGAAAGTTCATTGTATTCTTGCATCTCTTCAGAATTGAGATATACTACATGAGGATAATAATAGTATTGACACAGCTTACCTTCCTGTATAGCTTGCTGCATAGTATATTCAAAGGTATAATCTTCTTTTATACCAAAAAAATCGTTAATCGCATTATTTCCAGCATCATCAAACTGCCTTTGTGGTGTAGCAGATAAACCAATCCTTCTACCATAAGGTATGTATGGTAATCTTACTTTTATCTTACCCGCCCCAATATTGTGACACTCGTCTGCTATAAATAGAACCTTTTTTCTTGGGAGTTGCGTCAGAATTGTAAAAACATTATCTCGCGCAAATGAGGCATATGTAGAAATTATGATATAATTAAGTTTGTTATCATCATTAATTTTCTCTTGCAAAATGATGTTGTCAAGTGATTTCTTCCAAGAAACATTTTTTGAGTAAACCTTTATTATGCTATCGAAGTGAAACTTTTTACATTCGACAGCCCATTGGTCAACAAGAACGGTAGTTGGTACAAGTATTATTGCTTTATAACAACCAGCTTTTCCTTTATATATATTAAGAAGACAATTCAAAGAAGTTATTGTCTTACCAGTACCAGTAGCCATTGCAAATAGACCTTTCTGCTTATTTGCAACCCATTTTTCAAAGGCTTTATTTTGGTATTCATGTGGACCTGTGACATAGGGGAACGCAGGCAAATCCTGATCTTCCTCACTATGATTATATTTCTCCTTAATTAAGGAAATAACGTTGTTAACTTTTTCCCGGGTACGTTTTAATGCATACGCAACATTGTTATTGATGGGATATTCTTTCTTTTCTTTTCGAATTATTTCTTCTTCCTCTTCGAGAAGCTCTTCTATCTCTTTCTTTCTGAAGCAATTTTGTATATTACTCCTAATTTTGGATGCATCAACATATACGTAATTAGGATTCTGCTCAGCAAAAGCGGTTTGAAATAATTCTTTATTGTGCCGAACCCTATTCTCTGCAACACTACCATCCCAATCACAGTCTATAGATATACTTTCAATATTTTCAATAAGTGCATTCCGAGAGAAATTACATGATCCATTAAAGCAAATGGAATTGTAGGCATCGCTAAACACTCCTTGCTTAGGATGTGATATGCCAACACTGTCTCGAGGACGGATGATTTTAATTTCCAATCTATTTTCCTGTATTAGAAAAGACAGGCAATCATAAAAATGCCGATTTCTCTTTGAAAGTGTATTTTTAATTTTCTCCAAATTGTCTATATCAAAGAAATCAAGAACACTTCCTTCTTTTCCTTTAGCTATAAAATCCTTATCTGCTTGCGTAAGTACATCATTGATGATAAGACGCATTTTCCCTCCATGATATAAGAACAAAGCAAAACCATCAGCCAAAACTTCTATGGCAGAAGAGGAGAAAAAGCCTAACATCAAATCAAACGATGTAGCATTGCACAGACATTCTGAAAAGAAACCTACCGGTTCCCACTCTGTTCTGGAATCAAATTGCCTGTGACTTGGCCATATTACATCATTCTTCAGCATTGGCGATTTCTTTATATAAAACAGTTCGTACACATGATATCATCACCAAGGATCTCGGCAAGGGTTGTACCCTTGTTGTTTGCTCGGCTTTCTTTTTGGCGACGGATGATGTCGAGTTTTATCTGGCGGATACGTTCTGGTTTAATGAGGTCGGCTAAACTCTCATTCTGATTCCACGTGTATCCATCTTTTTCAAACTCCATCGCTTTCTTAAAGAGGTCGGGATGTTGCTCATAGAGCCATATCCATTCTATCTTCTGCTGGAAGAAACAGAAGTAACAACCAGAACGACTGCGGCAATAGGTTCCCGTTTCGCCATCTACTTCGAAAGGTATTTCCTCGTAATAGGCAGGTACTCCTACTCCACTTTCTCTCAGTAATCTGAAAATATCGTCCTTTACCAATATGTCGGTATTATCAAGCAGGGGGAACTCATCCAGTTTCCCCACTGGGTAATCAGTTGTCTTAAGAAACTCGAACACCGCATGATTAAACAACTTAACGTCGTAATCAAGTAATGCATTCATTTTCTTAGAATAAAAGAACTGCTTGGTAATCGGTTTCTTTACCGTATCCATAATCTCTTCCTTGAGGAACCCTTCTGGACAAAGACGCTCGTATATTTCCGTTATCTGTTCCAGGTTCTCATTGTGCAAGAACTTGTTGATGACGTCAATGCTCCATATATTTTTACGGAATGGGAATACAGCTTGGATATTGGGCTTAGAAGAGATATAACCATCACGATCCTCATCGCCTCGAATACCAACATACGAAACTGCATAATCGTCACCAACGTATTCCTCGAACTTATCGAGTTTCATCTTTTTGGTACACCAACGAGCCTGGGGAGAAGGTAAGAAACCACCCATAGCTTTTAAGAAATGGTGGAATGGTGTTGGCTCAGGACTACCCTCGGCAGCTCTCAGTCTTTCAATCTTACCCAAATAGGCCTCCAGGCGATTAATCAGCGTTTCGGTTTCAGCCAACTCACAACCGGTATCTGAATTATAGTACTCAATCTTTAATGATGGGTACGTCTTTTTCAGATAGATGGCGAGAGCAGCACTATCCTTACCACCTGAAATTCCTAATATATGTCTTACTTTTGTCATTTCATTTTTTTACTTAATATCGACAGTAATGTACATACGTCGACGTTATTATCACCTGAAAGCAACTGATTGATTTTCTTCTCCAAATCAGCAGCCTTCGATTTATCTTTCTCTGGTAGAACATAGGTCTGAGTACGAACACTACTACCTTTGCTAGTTACCATATCGAATGAATATGCCTCATTCTGTTCTTTATCGCCAACCTTCTTTGATATATCGGAATATTTCTCGCATTCGCGTAATAGATATACCAAATCATCAGCTAATTTATCTTCTTGTTCATCACGCAATGCATCAAGTCGCTGTTCGAGAATGGTATAGCAGATTGACTGGTACCACTCAGTGCGATTATCATACTCTGTCATTACATGGTGATAGAACTCACGTTGCTTACCTGTCAACAGATAGTCTTTAACATTGGCCAGTCGCTCACGTACTTCAACTATATATTCAGAATATTCATAACTCTGTAAGCCAAAACCTTCCACAAGTCTCGCTTCAATACGATCTATTAACTGAGTGTAGCATGTACGCAGTTCCTTTATGGCTCGCTGAATGATTCTTCCATACTCGTTAATAAACTCTTCTTGTTTCAATATTTCCTGAGTAAAGCCTAATGCATCAGGCAGATCTTCAAAGAAAGCCTTTTCTGGATCCTTAGCATTTGCAAGTACATCACGGAATCTCATTGTTGACTCATGATCGAATTTACGAGTATGTTTGGTATATTCGTTCAAACGAACATAGAAACTCAAGAACGGCTTGATTGTCTCAATAAAATTCGAATTTGTAATAGCATGCTCGTCACCAAGATTAATGAATCGGCGATATTGGTTGAAGAAGCCCATCTTCATACCATCTACAGCAAACTTCTTAACTGCAAAATCACCAGGATGCTTCTGCAACAAATCAAAGAACTCCATGTTGACATTTGGCATGAAAGCACCATTTGACACATTGTACAAAGCAAAATCCTGACGCTTAATATATAGGTAGGTTGGAATCCAGAATTCAAGGAATCCTTGCTTTAGCTTATAAGGCTGAGCTGATAGTATCTTTATTAATTCAGAGATTTTTCGCGCTTTATTCTCTGAACTATTTAAGAACTCCTCACAGGCATTCCATAAAGGCATAAAACCTTTGTTGGTAGGCATATCAGCAAAATCGCCATCCAGATGCAATCCTGTATTCTGCAGTAACGATGCATAGATAGTCTTTTCTGGTGGGAACTTGTCGTTAGCAAATCCCAGCCCCACTTCAGAGTTGTGATCTATCAAATGGGTGAGATAACTCTTTCTAGCAGATGATATAGTACCACTAAGCTTATGCTTATTGAACAGTTCATTAATCATCACGGGTGTCTGGCTATATACCTTGTCGCAGACTCTTGACAGCAACTTATTGAAATCACGATGCGAAGCTACTTTTTGCACCTTTCCATCAAACACCCAAACAACCCGATCCTGATACGAGAATAGATTATCACTAATTGCTTTATTCAGAAGATTCTCTTCATGCTCCTTTTGCTTTTGAATTTCAGTAAAGGCCACCCTATCACTTTTATCAATTACTCGTTCCAAAAGGTACAGATATTTCTTGATATTATAAAGATGTTCTATGATAGCCTCTGTATTAGTAAAGTAGGCAAAAATCAACGCATGATCATTTTCTGAACTGAACTCTTTGATTTGGGCCAATACCTTTTTGTTGGTCGAGAAAATCAACTCTATATAACCATCAGTATCGCCAGTAGGCACAACATCTAAGGGTTCTTCGCGAATCAAATAATCAAAGAATCGTGGTGTTCCCTTCTGATAGAAATGGGCTTTTACTGGAGATATTCTTCGATTAAAGAACACGCTTAATTCATCAACAATAGAATCAGGTCGTGCAACCTTCATTCCTGCTTCAATAATTTCTGCTTCGAGGTCAATATCAGTACCCTCAAACAAAACGAAACGCTCCTTATATGCAGCATATCGAATGATTTTCTTTGCTGACAACTTCTGAATAATCTCTTTGGCATTATCCATTGCCATCGCCTCACGAGCATAATCAGTCAGGTTTCTTTCAGTAAGCTTGAAGCCTGCTGTACCGAACAAGTTAAGTAAACCTATTGCCTTAACCAGCTTTGTAGCATTAAGCATCTCGTTTTTATCGCTCCAGTCTTGGCCCTCAACTCGCTCTATCGAAACCTTGATAGCCCCCCAACTCATAGAGTCGGCATTTGCATCTTTCAGATACGAATAGAAGTTGTACAGAATGTAGTCGTAAACATTCTGAAGATTATATGTAAGATGGTCATCGGCTTCAAACTCCGAGATTGAATTACTTCCTTTTGCTGCAAGGAATGTAAAAAGCGATCGTTCATTTTGTCCATATCGACGGATAGCCGACGTAATTGTATAAGCAGAGAACAAATCTAATGGGTACAACTGCATAGCCGTATCCACCGAAAAATCCTGTGAGACAAAACGTGTAGATTTTGCTAACTCTGCAAGCTTTAATATATTATCGGTAGCCTTATGACTCTGCTGCTCTTGTAACTGTATCGATGCCAAATGAAGCAGCTGTTCGATCGGTTCTACAAAGGTTATCTCCTTAAAACGACCTTTCACCTTTGTCCATTCATTAGTTTGCTCTTTCGTCAAACCTTTAGCATAAGCACCAAAATTCTGGTGTAAGGTTGTTAAAAGCATTATCTGACGAGTAGGAACATTTATCAATTCCGACAACTTCTGCAAGAAATACAGCTCTTTTTCAGGATTGTTCTTTGCAGCATGCTCTAAAACTTTGCCAAATTCATCAATAACAATCAGTAAGAACTTTCCCTTTTTCTGGCATTGATTATAGTAATCCTTCAAACTATCAAGGATACTGTCGGTGTTACCTTCGATATTCAGAGCTCGGCTCAAAAGTGTCGACATTTCGGCATAATCGCCAACAATATTCATTATTTCAAACGCCTTTGCGTCTGAAAGATTCTTGGAATCCAAAAGATATCTCTTCTTGCTTGTTTTCTTTAAATCGGCTTCAAGTGCCAACAAGAAACTCGACTTTCCAGTACCATACGAACCAATGATAGTAAAAGAATGAATGCCAGAATGGAAATCGTTCACAATGTTGTGAATCGCATTCTTAGCATTAGGCGTTACCAGGTATTGCATACCCTCAGCAAAGCCGTTTTCTATATTTGCGGATAAACTAAATGTCCGTGCCATAATAATTATCTAATACATGTTTAACATCCAACTCTTTAATGAATTGAACTTGTTTGATACCAGCTACATCGCTATAAGCGAAATACTGATTATACTCGTTTGCCAAAAGCTTCAGCATCTCAATCGTTTCATAGTCCTGCATACAGAACACAAGTCCTACTCTCTCTTGAATCGTATCAAATGAGATGGTATTATCACCTTCTTGCTCCTTCAACATCAACAGGCCATAAAGGAATATCTCTTTGGTAACCTTACGTTTACCATCTACATTGAAGTAATAACCTTTACCTTCTGAATTTTGGCGAATTAAATCAAGATCTATCAACAATGATGAGAAGTCTTCGTTTGATTGTGGCTTACGGGGTAAGCAATAGTTCTGAAGCAAAACACCTACATCCTTTTTAACTGTATTCTCATTATACAATGTAGCTTTCCCTGCTTCAGCCATTTTCAACTTCACATAGGTCAAAACCTGTTCACGTTCAAAGCTTGTACGTTCTCGCTGTACACCACAGAAGAACATTTTATATAATGTTGCTTCCTCAGAAAATACCAAATTAAAATGGAGTAACCACAAGGTTGCAATATCTTCTAGATACTTATCCTTACCACTTATTTCATCGAAGAGGTAGTCACCAAGCCAGGTTATCTTATCGCTCGCAGTAACACCAAAAGCCTTTAGCCAGAATCGAATAGAAGCAACCATATTCTTACCAACTCCCAATCCGATAACAGCCTCTGGACTATTAAAGTCGTTACCTGACACGACAAAATCATACCCTTTCTTTAGCCAAAGCGACTTACAAGGGAATGACTCGTGACCAGAAAACGCGTATTTCACGCCTTTTGCCTTATTACTTGCATTCATTGTCTTTAGTTCATAAATTATAGGGGAAATAAAAAAAGCGCACCCTCATCCCTTGTATATTTACATCCGAGCCGTCGGCAAACAGGCCCTAACACGATACACAAGGAAAGGGTACGCCTATACAGGCGTATCCCAATCCCAAGAGGTCGTGTTTCTAAACTAGTTTTGCCGACTATTTGGATGTAAACCTCATCAGAATTTTGAATACTCAATTTCTGTCCCGCAATGTCCTGCAAAGTGGTCCACACTCACATTAGAGATAGGTTTCTGCCATCACAGAGCACAGAGCTCAATCTAGCAGTTTCCACAATGCAGGGACAAAGGTACAAATAAAAAGTGAAATCTGCGCAGTTTTACGAGGATTTTCTTGAAAAAATAGCAAAATAGTTTGGATTATCAGAAAAAGTTCCTAGCTTTGCAGAGTGAAAGGAATAATTCGATTGACAATGGAAATTAAGAAGATAACGTACGAAGAGGCATTAGCACGCTTTAAGCGTTCGCTTGAAATCAGGCGTAACGCTGAACGACGTATGGCTGATGAATGGGAAAAGATGGGTTTAAAAGGTACTGCCGAGTCCCTATGATTTTTTCTGCTCACATAGGGTATAATTCCCTTATGGTTTCGGCAGCTGTAGCTTCGTTATATTGGTATATATCCATTAACAACAGTTTGGCACATTCGCGCCAGGCAAATTTTCTTACTCCCATACGTGCAGCAATCTCGCGCGCAACCTTAACAAGTTCCTTAAATGGATCAAAATCTTTATCATTTTCGTCTAAGCCATGCAGATAACGTAAAATAGACGCGTGGGATTCACGGCCGAGTTTAGTCCAAAAATCGGAATCGTAAATAGTAGCGATGCCCATCTGCATAAAAATCTTGCTAAAGGTCATACTTAGTTTCAAACCTCTAGTCTGGAAACTTGTATCTACACCCAGCGACTCCAACTTATCAATCTTATCATAAAAAGCCTTGGCTACATCTTTTATATCGCCACAATTATTTAAACGGTGTTCGGTAACCTCAAGCGGTTCAAAACGGGTAAGATCACCAAGCGAGCGAACATGTTCGGTGCGGGCTGCTTGTGCCTTAGATAGCTGAGCATCTGTAAGGATGGTACGAACCTCGAAGACATTCTCTTTTCCCGACCGACGAATACCATGACCAGTACAATCGGTTGTGATACGGACCGTGATGCGTTCTACACCATTTTCATCGGGCTCCATCGGACTAACAGTGAACGATCTTGTTGAAGTAATAAATTTCATCAAGAGTTCGTTCTTATCGCCACTCACCCCCATACGCTCGGCATAACGCTGAAAAAAATGAGGGGTAAAAATGAGAACACAATTCATGTCGCCACCATGAATCAGTTCGTTAAAACCTACCATGAAAACACCAATAGAGCTGGCTGTTTCGAAATAACAAAAACAATTAGGCATGCAATTAGAAGCCAAGCTATCAGGATAGTAAAAGGCATTTTCGAAGCATATCCAACGATTGCCTTCTGACGAAGTGTAATAGACTGGCTTAGAGAGCATTGGACGCTGAGAATAAGCACACTTACGCAGCAAATCGTCGCGCATGGCTTCATAACGTTTTTCGCCACCGAACTGTTTAATCATCCAGTATTTAGCTTTTTCGTATTCTTTGGCCAAGGTGGCCCACATAACGTCTGATGGAGTATTTAAATTTATCATTTCATTTATTCAGTTTGTTAAGCGGGGCAAAAGTACAAAAAAGTTTTGTAAAAAATACAAGAATGGGGCTAAAAAAATGCAATATACATCAAAAAAGTCCCAAAATATTTGGAACTTATTGAAAATGTTCTTGCTTTTTAGCAAGCGGCAGAGCCGATTGCTTATCTTTGCTACAAAAAAGACACCTTCATGGTGTCTTATTTTGTAAGCTTATCAAATACCGATTTACCTAAATCTGTTAGTACCCATTCGCCATCCTTGCGGCCACCTTTTCGAGTTAGGATGCCCAACTTTTTCAACTTTGCCAAATCTCTTTCGATAGTTCTTTCTACATTAAGATTCTTTTCCGACATCTTTTCCGACATGGCCTTTGCTGAAATCCTGGAATTAAGAGACAATATTTTCAGTATAACTATCTGACGCTCAGATAGTTCTTTTACGACATCTTTTCCGACATCTTTGGTGACATCTTTTACGCCAACTTCCTCCTCAGCATTGGCATAAATGATGGTTTGGAACTGAGTGGGAGTAGATTTGAATACAGGTTTCAATTCGTCCCTGTAGCCCTCCAGCGCCTTTGTTTCATTGCAGATTCGGGTTAATCCGCTTCCACGTTTCTCCATGTAGTCGAGCTGGGCCATCACATTGGCAAGAATGGGGTTGCGGCGCTCGGAAGACACATCGGCAATATTCAGATTCTGAATTAGCATGCCGTTATACATACCGCCAGGCGAGGTTACAACAATGCGATCGTCGTAAATATCCAGATGTACCTCGGACCCCATCACGGTATAATCTCGATGGATAAAGTGGTTTACCATTGCCTCTAACACGGCACGCTCGGCATACTCGGGTTTGTTTTTGCGACCATCAGGCAGTTTCTCCCAGCCACGCTTGGTGTTAGATTTCACAAAGTTCATAGCCTCATTAAGCAATAGCAGTACGTTACCGGTGTACTCAGCATCGTTAATGGCATCGCCCTTCTCCTTGCCATCCCATCGTGTACAATACAGACGCGACTGCGACATCGGACTGTAATCGGCAAACAATGCACCTGCATTGGTAAGCTGACCTTCTTCAGTTACAAGTCCGAAAGACAGGAGATACTTTTTATCCCATTCCTGACCGGTTCGCTTTTTAAAAGTATTTGCCAAGAAAGCAAAAGAGTTGTCCTCAACTTTATAGTCGGTAAGCAGCGAGTCGTAAGTCCTGTTGGTACCTTTCAAAACCAAACGTAGCATCTGTTCGGAGGTGGCTGGCAGGCTTTCGTCGCCCACACGTATAAAGGCAATGCGCTGACCATCACCCACGTAGTAGTATGGTGTGTAATTACCGGACTTTACCTTCAGCTGTAGTACATCCATCCCGTCTATCCTATGCGGAATCATTTCTACATCTGGCAAAGGATCCATATAGTCGCGAATCTTGCAACTGATAGCTTCGCACACATGCTGCACATCGGCTAGTCCTACTACGATGCCCTCATTGTTTACACCATAGAACAGACTACCACCCATGCCATTGGCAAAAGCGCTTACACTCTTAAGCCAGCTTTTAGGTTTGCTTTCCTCGAGTGCAACTTTATAGTCGTAAGCTGTACATTCAGCTATCAGTTCTTGTATAGTTGTCATTTTCAGTTCATTATTTTTAGTCTTTGCTTGCAAAGGTACAAAAAGTTTGGGGAAAAATACAATATTAAGGCTAAAAAATACAATATACAAGAAAAAAGGACGGAGAAAACGATAACATTCTCCGCCCCATATGTTGCATTGTTATAGATTTACCAGTCGGACAACCCGTATATATAGCCTTCATATTTCTTTGCGAGATGATCTTTCATCAACTGTAGTTTATAAGGATCGCTATATTTTGCAGTTCCCTTTTTTGCTTTGGAAGTTTTTGGTACGAGATTGCCCAACTTTTGTTTTATCCGTGTTTTTTTACTCGTTTTTGTCAGAACAGACTTAGCATAAACATCTTCTGGTACTCCATTTAAATATTCAGATGGAGGCGATATAGGTTTGGGAGTACTAACTTTTTGTGTTAGATTGCTGATATAATTTCTGAGAACAAGAAACTGTCCATGTGTAATTTTAGAATTCAGAGAAATATTCTTCCCCAAAATTGATCGAGCTGTTTGTATGCCTATATTAAGTTCTTTCAGGATTTTACTCAGTCTTCCTACCATAGCTTTAATTGTTTTATTTATTAGTAGTAATATTTTGTATTAGCTTTTATAAGCGGTTAATCCCCAATGGGATATATCGTTGCAAATATACATCATTTTTGGATAGAATCCAATTTTTTTCGTATTTTTCTTTAGAAAAGTCCCATATTTCTTAAAGAATCTCTCTTAACTCCATTATATCGAGCATGTGGTATCTTACCTGATCTATTTCGGCGTGCCAGCTCTCGTGGAAATGTCCGTAATACCAATTACTTAAAGGATGATTCTTGCTATAAAGATAATCATAGATCTGGTCCATCACCTGGCGCTCATATCTCACATCGTCTAACAAATCAGCATCGTGTGTAGCCCAACTCTCCAAGAAATTGTGAGATGACAACTCACAAAATGACGGCGAGGTATGGGTTATTACGGTGTCAACAGCACATTGCTGATCTATCGCATTTAGCTTCTCCTTGTTGAATTCAGGAAGCTCGTTTGACCAATAAAGATTTGGCATAAGTGGATCAGCCGGATTGGGCAAATGAAATTTATTAGAAGCCATACGAAGAGTTCTGTCGATGGAAGTTGCTCCGCCTACACAGAGAATAGTATGGCCACAAGCTTTAATTACCGAATAGTCGCTTAGCGTACGCCAGCGTTGGTGTTTGATTGGTAGTCTATTAAAATAAGCTGGATTATCATGATTTCCTCTTATAAAAGCTATCCAGTTATTGGATTTTGAAAGCCGGTCGCGACAACGATTGTAAACAGCCTCATAATAGCCGGGCCTTTCAAAACCGAATCCACAATCACCAGCTACAATGATAAGTGTATCGGTCATTTCATACTGTACGCAGCACTTAAATACGAGCTGAGTAAAATCACCATGAATATCGCCACTAACTACGATTTTCTTGGCGCGAGGGTATTCTACTATATTGCAGTTTCTGTTCACTATTTTTATTTGTATTATTGCATGCAAAGATACACTTTTTTGGACAAACCTCCAAATGTTTTGCCAATTTTATGAGGGAATATTCGCCTATTTCTGATAAAGAAACCGATTTGATTACGGTTACAGATTACAGTTAGGTTTGTGTGAGGTTGGTAATGGTGAGAAAAATGGTGTATTGAATTTTACTATATATATAATTAATTATATATATAGTAAAATTTTAGTTTGATATATTTTTGGCTCATATACCTATCTGTAATTTGTAATCCGTAACCACTGCTGGTTAGCTCTTAAGATTTTAACAATTCATTAACAGTTGATACTTCTCTATATGACGAAAATTTCGTACCTTTGCATTGTCAAGATGAAGATGGAGATGATGCTCCCACACGAGGAAAAAGATTCTCCCACGTGCACTAAGAAAATCTACCTCACGTGAGCGCAAATCTACATTAAACATTGAGACATTAAACATTAAACATTTATAATTAAAAATTTATTTACAACAACACAAAAATTAAACTAGAATTATGGCATTGAAAGTTAAAGCACAGGAAAAGTTGCAGAAGATTGGCAAGTATGAGGGCACTTATCGCTACATCATGATGCCGGAGTTGTACACCTCGCTCTCTCAGGAAAAGGTGATTAAGGAGGCTGCCCTGCGTAGCGGAGTAAGTAAAGGCATTATGCAGGCCTGCTGGGATGCTGCTGGCGAGGTGATTAAGGCTTGGGCCACTGAGGGTCACTCGGTTGCGCTGCCAGGTTTGGGAACCATGCGATTCGGTATCCGCGCCAAGAGTGTGGCCAAGGTAGATGAGGTGAAAGCCGGACTGGTAACCAGTCGCCGAATCATCTTCACCCCAGCGGTGGATCTGAAGGAGGAGCTGGCAGGCACAGCCATCCAGATTACCTGCTACGACCGCGATGGTAAGGAGATTAAGCGTGTAACCTCGACAGACCCAGGTACGGTTGAGGATCCCGACGAGCCAAGCAATGGCGGTGGCAATACCGGTGGAAACACTGGTGGCGGCGGAAATCATAACGAGCCGATTGGTGATTAAGGGCTTGGGGCTTAGGCCCCAGCCTACTCCTATTAAACATGAAACATTAAACATTAAACATTAAACTATGACAAAGAAAGAGACATTAAAGTTTATCGTGCAGATGATTGCATCGATCGCTACGGCGATTGTGACGGCACTGGGAGCCACATCGTGCATGGGAGCAATGTAAAAATGAAAAAATGTAAGAATGCAAAAAATGGCAGATTGAAAATTAAAAAAGTCGTGACGGAGTGATGCCGTTGCGATTTTTTTAGTATTTTATTTTGTATTTCGCTCGATTTTCAGTACCTTTGCACGCAAATTAGGAAACATAGAAGAAAAATATGGCAAAAGAATTAAAAGAATTAACGAAAAGAGCCGACAACTACAGTCAGTGGTTTAACGACCTGGTAGTTAAGGCTGATTTGGCAGAGCAGAGCGCTGTACGTGGCTGTATGGTTATTAAGCCTTACGGTTATGCCATCTGGGAGAAGATGCAGCAGCAGCTCGACAAGATGTTTAAGGAAACTGGTGCTCAGAACGCATACTTCCCACTGCTTATCCCAAAGTCGTTCCTCTCGAAGGAGGCCGAGCACGTTGAGGGTTTTGCTAAGGAGTGTGCTGTGGTAACACACTACCGCCTGCGCGCAAAGGAGGATAAGAGCGGTGTTGAGGTTGACCCAACAGCTAAGCTCGAGGAGGAACTGATTGTACGTCCTACTTCGGAGACTATTATCTGGAATACATATAAGAACTGGATTCACTCATGGCGCGATCTGCCACTGATGTGCAACCAGTGGTGTAACGTAATGCGTTGGGAGATGCGTACCCGCCCATTCCTGCGCACATCGGAGTTCCTTTGGCAGGAGGGCCACACAGCCCACGCTACTCGTGAGGAGGCCGAGGAGGAAGCACAGAAGATGCTGAAGGTATATGCCAAGTTTGCTGAAGAGTGGATGGCTGTGCCTGTGGTACAGGGTGTGAAGAGCGAGACTGAGCGTTTTGCCGGTGCGCTGGATACTTACACCATCGAGGCTATGATGCAGGACGGTAAGGCACTGCAGAGCGGTACCAGCCACTTCCTGGGTCAGAACTTTGCCAAGGCATTCGAGGTTACTTATCTGAATAAGGAGAACAAGCCAGAGTACGTATGGGCTACATCGTGGGGTGTTTCGACCCGACTGATTGGTGCGCTGATTATGACTCACAGTGATGATAACGGACTGGTATTGCCTCCACGTCTGGCTCCTATCCAGGTGGTAATTATTCCTATCGCTACCAAGCCTGAGCAGATGGAGCAGGTTAACAAGGAGGTGACACCTATCATAGAGGCTCTGCGCGCTAAGGGTATCACCGTGAAGTTTGACGATGCTGACAACAAGCGTCCTGGCTTTAAGTTTGCCGACTACGAGCTGAAGGGTGTTCCCGTACGTTTGGTTCTGGGTGCTCGCGACTTGGAGAACGGCACTATCGAGGTAATGCGCCGCGATACGCTGGAGAAGGAGACTCGCTCGATTGACGGTATCACCGAGTATGTAGAGCAGCTGCTTGAGGATATCCAGAAGAATATCTTTGAGAAGGCTAAGGCTTATCGTGATGCCCGCATCTACGAGTGCGAGAACTACGAGGAGTTTAAGGAGAAGGTGAAGGACGGTGGATTCTTCCTGTGCCACTGGGACGGTACTGCCGAGACCGAGGCTAAGATTAAGGAGGAGACTCAGGCCACTATCCGCTGCGTGCCTTTTGGCGTAGAGCAGACTCCTGGTGTGGATATGGTAACTGGTAAGCCAGCGAAGGCTCGCGTGATTATAGCTAGAAGCTATTAAACATTAAACATTAAAGATTAAACATTAAACATTTAAGATTTAATGATAAAAGTAAAAGAGGAACCTTCTCAGGTTCCTCTTTTTTTAACCATAAACTAATGTTCTAAAAAAATATATTCAAACATTACTTTATGGAGGCCGAAATATCACTTACCTCACGATAAATCCATTTCTAATTAACCTTAATAATCTAATACCATGAAAAACACATGTGCAAAGGTAATTCATTTCTTCTGAAAGTGGAAAATCAGAAGCCATAAACTACATTAATTTAACGTTTGTTTAGCAATTCATCGTCCCGCTTCAGGATATTTTGCATTTCGAAACGCTTAATTCTTTGGCTTTGTGCTTCGGTAAATTGGGGTGCTGCGATGGGCTGCCAGGCGGTGGTAAAGTAGTGTACCCTACTCTGTCCGTAGATGGAATCGACGGTAAACGTTTCGATCATCACTACGGTGCTGTCCATCAGCAACATATCGGTTCGCAACGACGGGTTCATGCGGATAGTGAGACTATCATCGCCCAGCGCAATCATCTGGCTGGTTCCGCCTAACTGATTCTTTACTTCGGCCTTCATCCCTGAATCCAAAAAGTCGATAAAATCCAAACGATTATTCTTGGAGAGATAAGGCATCAATGAGTCAGGCATCTGCCTGAACACATCACGCAGGGTGATGCTCTGAGCTGATGCCTGATTAAGTGTTGTGGCCAACAAAAGGGCCATCATGAATTTCTTCATCCGCGACTGGGTCTTTTATCTATTACACGAACGGCCTTGCCCTCGCTTTGTGGCAACGAGCCCTTCTTAACAAGTTTTACTACTGGGGTGAGCAGAATCTCGTCCTTGAGTGCACGCTGGATGTCCTTCATCATCTTCTGCATCTCGGGATAGATCTCGGTCTCAAGGCTGTCGAGCTCAACCTCAACGGTCATCACATCGTTATCGTCGATGGTCTCGAGGGTGATGAGGTAGTTGCTACCCAAACCAGGATACTGCACGAGAATCTTCTCGACCTGCATGGGGAATACGTTTACACCCTTGATGATGAACATATCGTCGGTACGGCCCTTGATACGGTCGATACGACGGTGGGTACGTCCGCACTTACATGGCTCGGCGATGATGCGGGTGAGGTCGCGCGTACGGTAACGCAGGATAGGCATCATGGTGCGGTCGAGTGTGGTAAGAACCATCTCGCCCATCTGGCCATCGGGCACTGGCTCGAGGGTGTCGGGATCTACAATCTCAACGATATAGTTGTCCTCCCACAGGTGCATACCTTCCTGATACTTACACTCGAAGGCTACACCAGGACCGTTCATCTCGGTCATACCAAACGAGTTGTAGGCCTTTACGCCCAGCATGCGCTCGATGCGGCGGCGCTGCTCTTCGGTGTGGGGTTCGGCTCCAATGCAAAGGGTGCGCAGCTTGGTGGTGGCAGGATCGACGCCCTCCTCCTTAAACACCTCTGCCAAACGGATGGCATAGGATGGAATGGCGTGCAGGCAGGTGGTACCAAAATCCTTAATGAATTTGATCTGACGCTTAGAGTTTCCGGCTGCGGCTGGTACCGTCATAGCGCCCAACCACTCGGAGCCGTACTGGAAACCAAGTCCACCGGTAAACATACCGTAACCTGAAGAGTTTTGGAACACGTCGCTCTTGCGGCATCCTACCATATACAGGTTGCGGGCAATCATGTTAGCCCACGAGCAAATGTCGTGTTCGGAGTAAACAACCACACATGGATTACCGGTTGTACCACTGGTAGAGTGGATACGTACGGCATCGTCGAGATTGCCGCCAACGAGTCCGTAGGGGTAGTTATCGCGCAGGTCCTGCTTTGTGGTGAAAGGAATCTTACGCAGATCGTCCAGACTGTTGATGGAGTCGGCCGTGATACCCAGTTCGCCTAATCGTTTCTTGTAGAAAGGCGACTTCAGACATACGTTGATCGTGTCCTTTAGTTTCTTAACTTGCAACTGCTGGAGTTGCTCTCTTGGCATTTTCTCGATTTCGGGCTGCCAGCACTCGCCATCGGGCTTGATGGTAGCCATAATCTTCTCGTCAGTCATATCTTATAGTTTATTTGGTTTATCGTTCTATGTAATTGTTATTTCTGTGCCAGCTGCATCATCATCACGGCGGCTAAACCGGCCGTTTCGGTGCGCAGGCGAGCTGAACCTAAGCTTACTGATACCCAACCGGCAGCTACGGCTGCCTTCACCTCGTCGATTGAGAAATCGCCCTCGGGACCTACCAGCACGGTTGCATCCTGACTGTCGGATGGTTTGCGCAGCTCGTCGAACAGCTCTACACGGGGTACCTCCTCGTAGCAGTGGGCGATGTACTTACGACCCTGAATGGGCTGCTCGAGGAAATGGTTGAAGTGTACCATCTCGTTGACCTGGGGCTTCCAGGCTTTGTGGCTCTGCTTAACGGCAGCGGTTACAATCTTATCCAGGCGCACCAGCTTTACCAGGCGGCGCTCGGAGAACTTACAGTTAAGGAACGACACCTCGTCGATACCAACTTCGGTGGCTTTCTCCATCATCCACTCCATGCGGTCCATCATCTTGGTGGGCGCAATGCCTAAGTGCAGGTGGCCTTTCCACTGGGGCTCCTGTGGCAGCTTCTCCAATATTTCGTAATAGCAGTGATGGGTGGCTGCAACCGTAACCTGCGCACGGAAGTAGTTACCTACCCCATCCATCAGAAACAGCTCGTCGCCACTCTTCAGGCGCAGCACACGCATGGCGTGCATGGCCTCGTCGGTAGGCAGCTCGGTCTGGTTCTCGGCATCAGGCACAAAAAAATATCTTGCTTCCTTCATATTCTATTTAGAGTAATCTGTGTTATTTCTTTTCCGGATGGAAAACAAGGGCGAACGATATACCTACTGCGAGTGCAAATGCGGCAAAGATAAACCAGCATGTGGTCCACTCGCCCTGCAGGAATCCATTCTCCCAATAACAGTAATGGTTTACTATCTCGCCGGCTGCCAGCGTACCTACGGTAGCGCCAACACCATTGGTCATCATCATGAACAAGCCCTGAGCCGATGCCTTGATGCTGGGTTCGCACTCCTGATCGACGAAGATACCACCCGACACGTTGAAGAAGTCGAAGGCCACACCGTAAACGATGCAAGAGAGGATGAACATGATAACACCTGGCATGGCGGGGTTACCAACACCAAAGAATCCGAAACGGAACACCCAGGCGAACATAGACATGAGCATCACAGTCTTGATGCCATAACGCTTGAGGAAGAATGGTATCATGAGGATACACAGGGCCTCGCTAATCTGCGAGATACTGGTAAGCAGGGTGGCATTGTTAGCGGCAAACGAACTGGCTATGGCTGCATCGGCACTACCCTTGAAGCTGGTAATGAACGGACCGGCATAGCCATTGGTTACCTGCAGGCACATGCCCAGCAGGGCCGAGAAGATAAAGAACAGGGCCATGTTGCGGCTCTTGAACAGCTTGAAGGCATTGAGGCCAAGGCTCTCGATGAGCGAAACCTTCTCCCTTACCACCACCTTACACTCGGGCAATGTGAAGCAATAGAAGCAGAGCACAATGCTGAGGATGCCTGATACAAAGAACTGCATGTAGGTGTACTGGAACTTATAGGCGCTGTCGGCGAGCGTCATGCTGAAGCTGCCATCCTGCCATACGGCGCAGTTAACAAACCACATGGTTACGATGAAACCCACGGTGCCCAGCACGCGGATAGGTGGAAAGTCCTTAACGGTATCAAGGCCGTTGTTCTTCAGAATGGTGAACGCGGCTGTGTTAGACAGCGCGATGGTGGGCATGAAGAATGCCACACTGAGGGTGTAAAGGGTGATGAACAGCGACTTATCGGCCAACTCGTTGCCGAAGCCTGCCTGGAGGCCTAACCACCAGCAGCCCAGCATAAAGCCGCCTGCTGCCAAGTGGCACAAGCCCAGCAAGCGCTGTGGCTGAATATACTTATCGGCTACAATACCCATCAATGTGGGCATAAAGATACTTACAATACCCTGAATAGCATAGAACCAGGAAATCTTGTCGCCCAGTCCGGCCACTCCGAGGTAATTTCCCATACATGTAAGATAAGCTCCCCAAACTGCGAACTCCAGGAAGTTCATCAATGACAAACGGAATTTCAGATTCATAATTATTACTTAGATACTTGGTTTTACTTTTTGGTTTCTTTCTTGTGCATCTTCTGGATATCGCCAATGGTTAACGGGCGTCCGGCTACATGGCGGCCTGGGCGGCGTAGCGAATCGTACTGAGCCGTATCGGGCTGCAGTTCATGGATGCTGTCGGGCTGTTGTGGCACAACGGGCTGATTGGTAAGCTTGTTATGGAAGCGGAACAGCTGGATGTTGTTGACAAACAGCAGACAAAGATTGCTGGTGGGGTCGGTAGATGGGCGCATGCCACACATCACAAAGCCCTTGATCTCTTTGACACGCTCCTTGCAATAAGGTATGCGCAGGTTTGTGATGCCCGACGACGAAACGGTAGAATACTGCTTAACAGTACTATCGTTGGCATAGGTAACGGCCATATACACCGAGGCCTGACGATTGCCTTGCTGCATAAGCCATGTGGTGTTCATACTCAGCATAAAGCTGTCGCCTGCACGATAGGCAGTGTCGGCTTTCTGAGCAAACTGATAAAGATGATACGGACGATCGTTGAACAGCAGGAGTGCACGGTTGCCTTTCCATACATCGGCCGTATCGCCACTGAGCGAGGCAGCTGCAATCTGCACATCGCCAACAGCGGCACCGTATTTCTCGGCCTCGGTATTCAGGCGTTCCTGTACATGCTTGTAAATCTCTTGGAATCGGTCGGCACGGGTATAATAATATACCAACGACGAATCGAATTCGGCTTGTGTGAGTCCGTGCTTCTTGAGCACTAACTCGAAAGTCAAACGGCGGTTGTAATCCTGATTACCCTCCTGCTGCGCGGCAATGCCTTGCGCTACGTGGTAATCGTAAATCAAATCCTCCATATCGTCGGGCTGGATATACTCCGATGGCACCGATGGCTTACAGCTAATCATGAACGCAGCTGCGGCCACCAAAACAATATGTAAAGCCTTACTCTTCAACGTTATTCGTTTCTTTCTTAAGTGTAATCTTACTTATTTCTTCACGATAGAACAGCAACAGCAGCACTACGCTGACACTGATGCTGGCATCGGCAAAATTAAATACCGGACTAAAGAATACAAAGTGCTGTCCGCCCACAAACGGCATCCATGTGGGCCATTCGGTTTCGATCAGCGGGAAGTAGAACATATCTACCACCTTACCCATGAGGAAAGGTGCATAACCCGTACCAAAATCAACTAAGTATGACAGATAGTAGGGCGACGACTCGTTGAACATCATGCCGTAGAACATGCAATCGATGAGATTGCCTGCAGCACCGGCCAGCACCAACGAGAGGCACACGATATAGCCTGTGCGGGCATTACGTTTTACCTGCTGCCAGATGTAATAACCCAGCACACCGATGGCAACCACACGGAACAATGACAGCACGATCTTGCTGCCTAACTGCATGCCAAAGGCCATGCCCATGTTCTCGATAAACGTGATGTAAAACCAATCGGTAACGCGGATACTCTCGTGCAGCGTCATCGACGTTTTCACCCAGATCTTGATAGCCTGGTCAATAAGGAGAATGGCGACTATGATTAATGTCGCCAATCTTCCTTTTGTAATCAGAGGTCCGTGCGTCACTTTTTCTGGTTCAGCTTAGACTCTACACTCAGTGTTGCATGAGGAACGGCACGCAGACGCTCCTTTGGTATCAGCTTACCGGTAATACGGTCGATACCATAGGTTTTGTTCTCGATGCGAACCAATGCAGCCTTCAGGCCCTGAATGAACTTCTGCTGGCGGGCGGCCATCGAGATCAACTCCTCTTTCGACTGGGTAGCACTACCCTCCTCTAATGCCTTGTAGGTGGGTGATGTATCGTCGACGTCGTTGCTGTCCTCGTTGGTCAGTACGCGCATCATCTGTTCGTAATCACGCTTGGCCAAAGCCATCTTCTCATTGATAATCTGACGGAACTCTTCGAGCTCTTCGTCAGTATAGCGAGTCTTCTCTGCCATAATACTTAATTGTTTAGTTATTGATTATTTTTAATTCTTTGTAACTGTTATGTTCAACTTGAAGTCATCGAACTCAACCTCCTGACCGTCATTGGGTTGTAGAGTAATATCATCGGCCAGAACCTGAGTCTTGATGTAGTCGGCAAAGCTGCTTACAGCCTTCTCAACCTCGGCATTCGGAGCAAGTACCACGCTGATACGGTCGGTAATCTCGAAACCGCTCTCCTTACGGATGTTCTGGATGCGGTTGATGAGCTCGCGGGCCATACCCTCGTTCTTCAACTCCTCGGTGAGTTCAACCTCGAGTGCTACAGTAAGGTTACCCTCGTTGGCTACCAGCCAGCCTGGAATGTCCTCGCTGATAATCTCAACATCTACGGCCTCGACAGTGATGTCCTGACCCTCGACATTGATACCGATGGTACCCTGCTTCTCGAGCTCGGCAATCTGCTCCTGTGTCAGGGCGTCCATTGCGGCAGCTACACTCTTCATGAGCTTACCGAACTTCTTACCCATGGTACGGAAGTTACACTTTACCTTCTTAACCAGCACGCCAGCACCCTCAACAAAACGCAACTCCTTAACGTTAACCTCGTTCATAATCAGGTCCTTAACGGCTTCGATGTGCTTCTTCTGAGTCTCGTCGACAGCAGGAATCATGATGGCCTGCAGTGGCTGGCGCACCTTGATGTTAACCTTGCGGCGCAGGGCCAGAACCATCGAAGTAATCTTCTGTGCCATCTGCATGCGAGCCTCGAGATCCTTATCAATCTGTGCCTCGTCGGCTACTGGGAACTTATCCAGGTGTACTGAGTCGAGCTCACCACCCAGGTCCTTATACAGCTGGTCGGCATAGAATGGTGCGAATGGAGCCAGCAGCTTGGCAACGGTCATCAAGCAGGTGTAGAGAGTCTGATAAGCCGAGAGCTTATCTTCGCTCATCTCCTTACCCCAGAAACGTTTGCGGTTCAAACGTACGAACCAGTTACTCAGGTCGTCGTTTACAAACGCATCGATCAGACGACCGGCACGTGTAGGATCGTAGCCATCCAGCTCGGCCTCGACGCCCTTGATAAGGGTGTTCAGGCATGAGAGGATCCAGCGGTCGATCTCAGGACGCTTATCGAATGCCACCTGTGCTGTTGCGGGGTCGAAACCGTCCACATTAGCATAGAGTGCGAAGAAGCTATAGGTGTTATAGAGTGTTCCGAAGAACTTACGACGTACCTCATCTACGCCCTCTGGGTCGAACTTCAGGTTGTCCCAAGGCTCTGAGTTGGTCATCATATACAGGCGTACAGCATCGCTACCGTACTTGCCAATCATATCGAATGGGTTTACTACGTTACCAACGTGCTTCGACATCTTATTGCCCTTGGCATCGAGCACCAGACCTGAAGAAATTACATTCTTGAAGGCTACTGAGTCGAAGATCATGGTAGCAATAGCGTGCAGGGTGAAGAACCAACCACGGGTCTGGTCGACACCCTCGTTGATAAAGTCGCAAGGGAATGCGATACCCTTATCAATCAAATCCTTATTCTCGAATGGATAGTGGATCTGTGCGTATGGCATAGAACCAGAATCGAACCACACGTCGATCAGGTCGGTCTCGCGCTTCATGGGCTTACCGCTCTCTGATACCAGAATGATGTTATCAACGTATGGACGGTGCAGGTCGATCTTATCGTAGTTCTCCTTGCTCATGTCGCCAGGAACAAAGCCATTGTCCTTCAATGGGTTGCTAGTCATGAAGCCGGCCTTAACAGCCTTCTCGATCTCGTTGTAGAGCTCCTCAACCGAACCGATGCAGATTTCCTTGCCATCCTCGTCGCGCCAGATAGGCAGTGGTGTACCCCAGAAACGTGAACGAGAGAGGTTCCAGTCGTTCAGGTTCTCCAACCAGTTACCAAAGCGGCCTGTACCTGTGCTCTCGGGCTGCCAGTTGATAGTCTTGTTCAGTTCGAACATACGATCCTTCTTGGCAGTTGAGCGGATGAACCAAGAATCCAATGGATAATAGAGTACGGGCTTATCGGTACGCCAGCAGTGAGGATAGTTGTGCACGTGCTTCTCGATCTTGAGTGCGGTGCCCTCCTGCTTCATCTCCATACAGATAACGATGTTCAGGTCCTCGGCCTTAGCGGCTGCCTGCTCGTCGTACTTACCATCCTTGTTGAACTCGGGTGCATAGGCGTTCTTTACGTAGTCGCCAGCGTGGTGACCGTAAGCCTTTACATCTACACACTTCTCAACAAAGTTATTATCCAGTTCGTCCATTACATAGTACTTACCCTGGAGGTCGACCATTGGACGTGTTTCACCTTTCTTATTAATAAGGAACAGGCTTGGGATGTGAGCATCCTTAGCTACCTTGGCGTCATCAGCACCGAAGGTAGGCGCAATATGTACGATACCTGCACCATCCTCGGTGGTTACGTAATCACCAGGGATAACGCGGAAAGCCTCGCTCTCCATCTCAACAAACTGATCCTTGCCATTCTCGCTGGCGAATACCTTCTCAGGATGTGCTGCGGCATACTCCTTTACATAGTCGGCAGCATTCTGATCGAGCTTAGCCGATGGTTTTACCCAAGGCATCAACTGCTGGTACTTCATACCTACCAGCTCCTGACCGGTATAACGGCCTACGATGCGGTAAGGTACAAACTTCTCGCCCTTGTTGTACTCAGGCATCTCGTCGCCATCGGTGATGTTACCCTCGGGTGAGAGATAAGCATTCAGTCGGCTCTCGGCCAGAATGATGGTCATCTTCTCGCCGTTGTAGGCGTTGTAGGTCTGTACTGCTACGTAATCAATCTTCGGACCTACGCAGAGTGCGGTGTTCGAAGGCAATGTCCAAGGAGTGGTTGTCCAGGCTACGAAGTAAGCCTCGCCCCACTTGGTCCACTCTTCCTTAGGATCGAGGGCCTTGAACAGCGCTGTAACAGTGGTGTCCTTTACATCGCGATAGCAACCAGGCTGGTTCAGCTCGTGTGAGCTCAGACCAGTACCGGCACCTGGCGAATATGGCTGGATGGTGTAACCCTTGTAAAGCAGGCCCTTGTTGTAGAACTGCTGCAGGAGCCACCACAGTGTCTCGATATACTTGTTGTCGTAGGTAATGTAAGGATTATCCAGATCAACAAAATAGCCCATCTTCTCGGTGAGGTCGCGCCACTCCTGTGTGAACATCATCACGTTCTCGCGGCACTTCTTGTTATAATCCTCGGTTGAGATGTACTTCTCTGATGCTTTGTTGTCGATATCAGCCTTGGTAATGCCCAGCTCCTTCTCAACGCCCAACTCTACGGGCAGTCCGTGGGTATCCCAACCAGCCTTACGCTTTACCTGATAACCCTTCATGGTCTTATAACGGTTGAAGGTATCCTTAATGGTACGAGCCAGCACGTGGTGAATACCTGGATGACCGTTAGCCGAGGGAGGACCCTCGAAGAATACAAACTGTGGACATCCCTCACGTTCGTCAACCGAACGCCAGAATACGTTCTTCTCGCGCCACATCTCCAGGATATCATTGTTAACCTGGGTCAGATTCAAGCCGTTATGTTCTGCAAACTTCTTTGCCATATCCTACTTTTTTAGCTTCTATATTTTAACCTTTATTATTTAGCGTGCAAAGGTAGTGAAATTATCTGACCTGACCAAAGAAATAAATAATTTTAAGATTTATCCGCGAAAAAATGCGCAAAAATTTCGTATATCCAAATAATTTGCCTATATTTGCCGTCATAATTCTAATAATAACAACTTAAAACAATCGAATTTTAACGTATGATTACATTTACAATGGTTCTGCAGCTCTGTATCGTACTTGGTGCGCTGTGGGTTGGTTCCCGTTATGGCAGTCTGGCCTTGGGAGCTATTTCGGGAATTGGATTGGCTATTCTGGTGTTTGGCTTCGGACTTAAACCAGGAACGCCACCAACAGATGTTATTTACATCATCATTGCTGCTGTAACGTGTGCAGGAATCATGCAGGCTTCGGGCGGTATGGACTGGCTGATACAGATAGCCGAAAAGCTGCTGCGCAAGCATCCTGACCACATCACGTTTTTTGCACCGCTATGCACATTCTTCCTGACGGTGCTGGTAGGAACAGGTCACGTGGTTTACACGCTGATGCCTATCATCTGCGACATCGCGCTTAAGAAAGGTATCCGTCCGGAGCGCCCGTGTGGTGTTGCCTCTATTGCCTCGCAGGTTGGTATCACGTGTTCGCCTATTGCTGCGGCTGTGGTGGCCTTCGTCACCATTTCTAATGCCAACCACTTCGACATCACCATTCCTCGTGTACTCATGATCAGCATTCCTGCTTGTCTTTGCGGACTGATGGCAGCTGCTGCCGCTTCGTATCATCGCGGACTTGACCTGGATAAGGATCCTGAGTTCCAGAAGAAGATTGCCGATCCTATTCAGCGCGAGTATATCTACGGTTCGAACGCTACCACACTCGACAGACAGATTCCACAGTCGGCAAAGAATGCTGTATTTATCTTCCTGGGTGCGCTGGCTGTTATCGTAGTGTTTGCTGCCCTACCCGACCTGCTGCCTTCTTACCCCACCGTTAAGGCGGTTAAGGGTGCTGGCGACCTGACGCTTGCAAGCGGTGTTACCATCACGGCTTCGGCGCTGGCCAAAGCTGGTGTTGTGGCCGAAGGATTTACCGAGAAAGGTATGGTGGACCTGAAGATGAACTTGGTGATTCAGATTGTGATGATTTCGGCAGCTGCGCTGATGATTATCTTCTGTAAGGCTCAACCTAAGAAGGCGGTGGCTGGTCCGGTTTGGCAATCAGGTATGGTTGCGGTAGTTGCCATCTATGGTATCGCCTGGTTGGCCGACACATACTTCTCGAACTACATGAGCGAGATGCAGTCGATGCTGGCCGACATTGTCAAGGAATATCCATGGAGTATTGCTATCGTATTCTTCCTGGTTTCGGTGCTCATCAACTCGCAGGGTGCGGTGGTTGTAGCCATGCTGCCGTTGGCCTATAAGCTGGGTATCCCTGGTCCCGTACTGCTGGGTGTGCTGCCAGCCGTTTACGGTTACTTCTTTATCCCTAACTACCCATCGGATATCGCTACCGTTAACTTCGACCGTTCGGGCACTACGGTGATTGGTAAATACCTGCTGAACCACTCGTTCATGATGCCTGGCTTGATTAGCGTATTCACCTCTACGATAGTAGCTTATCTGCTTTCAATGATATTCTACTAAAAGGTATAAAAATAGCCCTCGCCGATGTGACGAGGGCTTCTTTTTTTATCTATATGCTTTAGAGATTCAAGCTCTTCTTCAGGGCCTCGATCTTCTCCTCGGCAGCCTTGGTGCAGCGCTCGTAATCGGCAGCATCCTTAAAGCTGGCATCCTTCACCTCGGTGTAGAACTTAATCTTTGGCTCGGTACCTGAAGGACGAACTGATACCTTTGTACCATCCTCGCAGAACCACTGCAGAACGTTGCTGGTGTCAGGCATATTCAACTTCTCAACACTACCGTCGGCCTTCTTAGCCTCCAGAGTCTTGTAGTCCTTCCACAGGCAAACCTTGCTACCACCCAGCTCCTTTGGAGGATTAGCGCGGAAGTCGGCCATCATCTGCTTAATCTCGTCGGCACCGGTCTTACCAGGACGAACCACATTGATGGTTACCTCCTTAGAGAATCCGTACTCCTTGTAGATATTCATCAGCAGGTCGTACAGAGTCATACCGTTATCGCGAGCCCATGCAGCAATCTCACAAATCAAGCAGATAGATGCTGGAGAATCCTTATCGCGAACCTTATCGAATGGCAGGAATCCGAAGCTCTCCTCACCACCACCGATGTACTTCTTAACGCCCTCAGAGATGCGAATCTCGTTGGCAATCCACTTGAAGCCTGTATAGCAGTCGCGATACTCTACGCCGTTCTTCTTAGCAATCTCGGCAATCACCTCGGTAGTAACGATGGTCTTTACCAGGAACTCGTTGCCCTTGAGCTGACCGAGCTTCTTCTTGTTGGCGATGATGTACCATGAGAACATCATACAGGTCTGGTTACCATTCAGAATCTCCCACTCGCCCTTAGCGTTGCGGCAAACGATAGCCAAACGGTCGGCATCTGGGTCAGAAGCGATTACCAGGTCGGCATTCAGGCGTGTACCAAGCTTCATACCCAGTGTCATAGCCTCGGCATTCTCGGGGTTAGGACTAACTACTGTGGGGAAGTTACCATCGATAACCATCTGCTCGGGAACCACGTGGATATTCTGGAAGCCCCATGAACGCAGAGCCTCAGGAATAATGACGCGACCAGTTCCGTGCATGGGGCTGTAAACGATATTCAGGTCCTTCTGGCGCAGGATGACATCCTGATCAACCATAGCCTCCTTAACAGCCTGCAGGTAATCCCAGTCCATCTCACCACCGATGATGTCGATGAGCTCCTTGTTACCATTGAACTTAACGTCCTCGATCTTTACCTTGTTAACCTCGTCGATGATACCCTTATCGTGTGGAGCCAGCACCTGAGCACCATCGTCCCAGTATGCCTTGTAGCCATTATACTCACGAGGGTTGTGCGATGCGGTTACGTTTACGCCAGCCTGACAGCCCAGCTGACGGATGGCGAACGAAATCTCAGGTGTTGGGCGAAGGCTCTCGAACAGATAAACCTTAATGCCGTTAGCCGAGAAAATGTCTGCTACAGTCTCTGCAAACATACGACCGTTGTTGCGGCAATCGTGACCTACAACAACCGAGCTCTGCTTGCCTGGGAATGCCTTCAGGATATAGTTGGCAAAACCCTGTGTAGCCATACCTACAATGTACTTGTTCATGCGGTTGGTACCAGCACCCATAATACCACGAAGGCCACCTGTACCAAACTCAAGATTCTGATAGAAAGCATCGATCAGCGCTGTCTTGTCAGCATTGTCGAGCATTGCCTGTACTTCCTTACGTGTCTCCTCATCAAAGGCTGGAGAAAGCCATTCCTTAGCCCGTGCCTCGCACTGAGCAATCAGTTGAGCGTTGTCTGCCATAATCTTTCTGTTTTATTTCTTTAGATTATAAATAAATTCTATTTTGCGAAATTACAAAAATAAAACGAGAAACGACCTAAATCATCTCTCGTTTTATAATTCATTAACTAATTAATTCTTCTTATCTTACTTCTTCAGCAGTTTATCGATTTCATCAAACTGTTTACCCATATTCAGGTTGAAGTAGATGCGATATAATGCGGGCGCCCACTTATCGAGCTCGCTTGGAGCCATTTCGCGATATTTTTCCATATAGGGGCGAGCCTTTTCGTACATCTTCAGAATCTGCTTCTTGTTCTTTCGGGGATCCATGCGCTGGGCAATGTTCAAGCAGGCCAAACCGGCTGTGTAATAAATGTCGGGCTGCTCTGGGTTTACCTCAATCAGCTGCTCGCTGAACTTCAGGCAGTCGTTATACTTCTTCATGTTCAGCATCACGGTGCTCTTGGCAAACAGATACAGCTCGTTGAGCGAGTCGATAGCCAATGCCTCGTTAACCACACTGTCAGCCATCTGATAGTTGCCGCGAGTGTTGTAAACATCCATCAGTCGGGGAAAGAAGTAGTTGGATTTGGGGTACTTCTTAAAGCCCTGCCAAAGGGTTGCGATATGCATCGAGTCGTCGTCGAGTTTATCCCATGCTTCGGCCATATACTGCAAGGTGTACTCCAGCTTCTGCTCGTCGCGCTGGGCTGTAGCTGCATGGCGCAGGGTAAGTACAGGGTCGTTCAAGCGATAGCCGCAATAGGTAGCCCAGTAAGCCACCTCGCCCATCTTGGGGTCCTTGTACATATAGTCGTAGCCTGTAAACAACGGCTGTCGGTCGCAGTCGAGATAGGTCTCAAAGAATTCAAGTGCGGTCATGAAATCGCCCTTCTTGAGATGGTGGGCGCCTCCGTAATAGATATTGGGGCGATAACCATTCATCTTGGCAGCGTTATCCTTGCGATATTCGGGGTGCGAGTTACCTTTCTTGTCGGGTATGGCATCGATAGAATCCAATTTCTCGGCTACGGTAAACATACGCTTAGCCAGATTAAAGAAGGCAGCTGTATCAACCTTCTGCTTGATATACATCTTCTCGTTAATGGCCAGATACTGCTTCTCAACCGACTGCAACCAGATGTCGTATATACGTACGTTCTGCTGGTTGGCAGAATCCTTCAGCAAGTCGGTCATCAGCTTCTCTGCCTGCTCTAAATTCTTCCCACTCTTCAGTATGGTTCGTGCTTCGCCAATCTGCTTACGCTGAGCGCTCATAGGGGCACTCATTATCACGCAGCTTATGGCCATAATTATCAATCTCTTCATCCAGTTTATACCTTATTATATATATAAGCGGGTGCAAAGGTATAAAAAAATGCTTAAAATGTTTGCAAACTACAGATTTTTTAGTATTTTTGCATCGTATTTATCAACTAATAACCTATTTGGGGCATGAAAAAGAAATATCTTTTATTGGGTTACGCAGTTATTGCGCTTTGTATTTTTATTATTCTATTAGCCATCACTGTTACGTCAATTGCAGGCGCTCAGGGAGCGCGAAACCATATGGCCAATCCAGAGAATCGTAAAGGTATCTACGATACGGCCGCCAAAGTGAGCAGAGATACTGGACTGAAGTTCCCGGAGTTCCGCATTAAGGAGCACAAACCTGGCGAATATCTGGAAGGTGGACAGTTCCGCGATACTCTGATTGTGTATTTCTACAAGGGTATCCCCGACTCTGTTTATCGCTCGTTCGAAGAGCGTGCTAAGAGCATCGAGGCTGGTAACGACAGCTGCAAGAGCGTAGAGATCGACAGCGTTACTTATAACTATCAGGACTTTTATGTAGGTGGTTTCTCAAGCTATGTAGGTGTGCAGGTATCCAGGAATTCGCCTTACGGTCGCATCATCTTCGGCAACTGGAAGCCAGCTAAGAAGTAGTTTGGTATAAACTTTGCAAAGATTTCAAGGAAAAGTTTGGTAGGTTCGAAAAAAATAACTACCTTTGCAGCCGATTTCTTAAAAAGAAGTCAAACAAGGCTGGTTCGGTAGCTCAGCTGGATAGAGCAACTGCCTTCTAAGCAGTAGGTCTTGGGTTCGAGCCCCAACCGAATCACAACAAAAAAGGTTAGCGAGTTGCTAACCTTTTTTGTTGTTTACTTAAATATTACCTTGCTTCGGCAACATTCGGTATCGCCATCTTTGCAGATGCGGATGCAATATTCGTTCTCGCCTGTCTGCATGCGGTAGAACGAGAGCGTATCACCCTGATGGGCCTCGGCTACGTAAGCTATTTCGAAACGCTTAATCTGATGCTCACGATACCAATCCAAATCCCATAAGTCGAGCACATGCTCGATGTACTTCACGGAATTGATATGCCCATTGATATCTACATCGTTATATTTGGTTTCTACTGTACCAACCAGCTGGGCGCTATCGTCCATCTTTACACGACCGCCTTTATCAATGGGGCATTCCTTGTCATCTACAATCCAGTTGTTGATGGCACCGTTGTCAATCGCAAAGATATCGGTTGGCTGGCGGGTTTCGGTATCAATCATGGCCCAGATACTGCGTCCGTAGCCATATACCTTACCATCCTCGCCTACTACACGGAAGTTACGACTGGTAAAGAAACGCATAGCACTCTCAACCCATGTCTCAACATTAAACTTAGTGTACATCTGTGGCATCTCGTCCATCTCGATGGCCAGTCGTGAGAGTACCCACGAACGCTTGATGGTCATGAGATATTTCATGCCAAAACCACGTGCCGACGAGTGATAATCGGCTGCATTCAGCATGTGATTGCCCATATGGCCCATAAACAATCGCTGCGAAAAGTCGCAGTGAAAGGGCTCTGCTAAAAATTCATATTTTCCTACTTTATCCATTCTCCTGTCTCGACTCTAAGAATTCACTAACCTGCTCCTGCATACCACGGGTTACGGCAATACGTCCGCTACGGGTGTACTGTAGCACGCAACCAAACGTGTCGAGGGCGCGGAACAACGAAATAATATCCTCGGTTACACCATGCATCTGTACAATGGTATAGGTGGGATTCACCTCGATCATGCTGGCCTGGAACCTGCGGATAGTACGCGATATCTCAGGATTCTCGAGCACCATCGGGGTTGACAGCTTGTAAAGACCCGATTCACGGATAAACAGCTGTTCGTCGGTAAAGAAGTTGGCCTTTACCACATCTATCTTCTTCTCAATCTGACGGGTAATCTTTACTATCTGATCTTCGTTGCTCCAAGCAGTGATGGTGTACTTATGTACGCCAGGAATACTTGATGCCGATACATTCAAGCTCTCGATATTTACTTGGCGACGGGTGAACACAGCTGTAATCTGATTCAGAATACCAGCCACATTCTCCGAGTAAACCAGCAGTGTATATAATTTCTTCTTATTTTCCATAATTATCAAAACTATTAAATCTCAAGCTGCATTTTGTCAACGTCCATACCTGGAGGTGTCATTGGCAGAACATTATCCTCCTCGAGGATGGCGCACTCCAGCAGGAATGGGCCATCGGTAGTAAGCATCTTCTTTACAAGGCCGGGCAGATCCTTACGATCGACTGCTGCCGCATAGTTAATACCATAACCTTTGGCAATGAGCTCGTAGTTAGGGTTCATCATCTTGGTGAACGATTTACGGCGCATCCAGAACATATCCTGCCACTGGCGTACGTTACCCAGGTAGTGATTGTTCATCACAATCATCTTTACAGGCTTCTGCTGCTCCATGATGGTGCCCAGTTCCTGAATACACATCTGGAATCCGCCATCGCCCATAAAGCAGCATACCGTACGGTTAGGGTCGGCAAACGTAGCACCGATGGCTGCGGGCAGACCGTAGCCCATAGTTCCTAAACCACCGCTGGTACACAAACTGCGCTTGTGGTGATACTTAAAGTAACGGGTTGCAAACAGCTGGTTCTGACCAACATCCGTAACAAGAATGGTATCGTCTGGAGACATCTCGGCTACCACGTTTACTACCTCGCCCATCTTCAGCGGACCTTCGGTTGGATGGATGGCGGGCTCGATGACCTTTTCGCGCTCCATAGCGTCTAACTCCTTAAACGAGTCGCGCCACTTCTGATGGTCGTTGGCCTCAATCAGCGCTGTGATAGCAGGTAACGATTCCTTACAATCAGCTACTACAGCTACGTCGGTCTTTACGTTCTTATCTATCTCGCTACGATCGATATCCAAGTGAATAATCTTGGCCTGTTTGGCGTAGGTTTTCAAATTACCAGTTACGCGATCGCTGAAACGCATACCGATAGCAATCAGCACATCGCACTCCTGCTCCTTCAGGTTCACGGCATAGTTACCGTGCATACCCAGCATACCCACATTGAGTGGATGATTTGATGGCAATGCCGAGAGGCCTAACATGGTACGACCAGCAGGGATATCAGCCTTTTCGAGGAATGCCTGTAGCTCTTTCTGTGCATTACCCAGCTCTACACCCTGACCAACAAGAGCCAAAGGTTTCTTGGCATTATTAATCAGTTCGGCAGCCTTGCGTACAGCCTCGTTATCCAGCTTTGGATAAGGTACATACGAACGAATGAAGTCGCACTTCATGGGCTCCCAGTCGATCTCCTCTACCTGTGCGTTCTTGGTAAAATCGAGTACCACAGGACCAGGACGACCCGTACGGGCAATATAGAAAGCACGACTTACAGCCCAGGCAACATCTTCGGCATGACGAATCTGGTAGCTCCACTTTGAGATAGGCTGCGATACGCCAACCAAATCTACCTCCTGGAAGAAGTCAGTACCCAGAGCGCCTGTTGGCACCTGACCGGCAATCACCACAATAGGTGTAGAGTCCATCATGGCATCGGCAATACCTGTTAACGTATTGGTGACACCAGGGCCGCTGGTTACCAAAACTACACCTACCTCGCCACTAACGCGGGCATAGCCCTCAGCGGCATGGGTTGCACCTTGTTCGTGGCGCACCAATATATGGTCGAAACATTTCTTTTCGCCTCGTGTATAATCAAAGAGCGCATCGTAGGTAGGCATGATCGAACCGCCGGGATAACCAAAAATGGTTTTTACACCCTCGGCCTTCAACGCCCTCATCAGCGCCTTTGCACCTGTTATTCTATCCTTCATAATTCATTGTACATTGATCATTGACCATTTAGTCGATTATTCTAACACCGCCTTTATCGGCACTCGATACGCTCTGGGCGTAGGCGCGCAATGCCTTGCTAACCACGCGGTTACGCTTAAGTGGCTGCTGTGGGCGTGCAGCCAGCTCGTCGTCGCTCAGTTTTACGCTGATAGAACGACTGGGGATATCAATCACGATGATATCGCCATCCTTTACCTTGCCGATGTTACCACCATTGGCAGCCTCGGGTGAGATATGACCGATACTCAAACCTGATGTACCACCCGAGAAACGACCATCGGTAATCAGCGCACACTCCTTACCCAGGTGCATGCTCTTAATATAGCTGGTAGGATACAGCATCTCCTGCATACCAGGACCTCCCTTTGGTCCCTCGTGGGTAATCACCACGCAGTCGCCACTCTTTACCTTGCCACCCAGAATGCCCTCGCAGGCATCCTCTTGTGAGTCGAACACCACAGCAGGGCCCTCGAAGTGCCACAGACTCTCATCTACACCAGCGGTCTTAACTACGCAACCGTCCTGGGCAATGTTACCAAACAGTACGGCCAGTCCGCCATCCTTGGTGTAAGCATGGGCCAAGTCGCGGATACAACCGTTTTCGCGGTCGGTATCAAGTGTGCCCCACTCTTCGCTCTGCGATCCCATCTTGGTTGAGAAGCGATTGCCAGGAGCCGTCTGATAAATGCGATTAGCTTCGGCATCTACAGCACCATCCACAATACTATATTTCTGCATGGCCTCGTTGAGTGTCAAGCCATCCACACGTGGGGCTGTGCCATCAATCAATCCACCTTTATTCAGCTCGTTCAGAATACCAAGAATACCACCTGCACGACCGCACTCCTGTACCGAGTACTTCTGGGTGTTAGGAGCCAGCTTACACAAGCAGGGAACCTTGCGGCTCAGAGCGTCGATATCCTTCATGGTGAAGTCGGCACCAGCTTCCTGAGCCACAGCCAACAAGTGCAGCACCGTATTGGTACTACCACCCATAGCGATATCCAGAGCCATCGCATTCATGAAGGCCTTGCGGGTAGCAATATTGCGTGGCAATACGCTCTCGTCGCCATCCTCGTAGTAAGCAAAGGCGTTCTTTACCACCTGACGGGCAGCAGCCTTGAACAGTTCGATACGATTGGTGTGAGTTGCCAAAATGGTACCATTACCAGGCAGCGACAGTCCGATGGCCTCAGTAAGCGAGTTCATCGAGTTGGCTGTAAACATACCCGAGCAGCTACCGCAACCAGGACAAGCACACTGTTCTATCTCCTTGATTTCGTCGTCGGTCACACTTGGGTCGGCACCTTTAATCATGGCGGTAATCAGGTCGGCATTCTCGCCGCGCCATTTACCAGCCTCCATCGGGCCACCACTACAAAACACCGTAGGAATATTCAGTCGCATTGAGGCCATCAGCATACCAGGTGTAACCTTATCACAGTTTGATATGCAAATCATGGCATCGGCCTTATGGGCGTTTACCATATACTCTACGCTGTCGGCAATAATATCACGACTGGGCAGCGAGTACAGCATACCATCGTGACCCATAGCAATACCGTCGTCGATAGCAATCGTATTGAATTCGGCAGCATAGCAGCCCATCTTTTCGATTTCCTCGCGCACAATCTGACCAATCTCGTGAAGATGTGTATGACCGGGCACAAACTGGGTAAACGAGTTCACAATGGCAATAATGGGTTTGCCAAACTGCTCGTGTTTCATACCCGTGGCCACCCACAATGCGCGGGCTCCAGCCATTCTACGTCCTTCTGTGCAGACTGCGCTGCGTAACTGGTGTTTCATATACCTATTTACTTTTAAAATCCGAAATTTAGCCGCAAAAATACAAATAAACTATCAAATAGCCAACTATTTCGGAAAATTATTAGTAAATTTGCAGCAAAATAATGATTACTAATAACAAATTGAAATGAAAAAGGGACTAATTACAATGCTGTTGGCAGCCCCGTTATCGGTGTTTGCCCAACAGCGACAGGAAATCACATTGAGTGATAACTGGCTCTTCTCACAAAACAAATCTGATTGGCAAACCGTTTGTGTGCCTCACGATTGGGCTATTGCAGGACCGTTTGATAAGAAATGGGACTTGCAGAAGGTGGCTATCGAACAGAATGGCGAAACCGAAGCAACCGAAAAGAGTGGACGTTCGGGTGCCCTGCCCTGGATTGGCGAAGGACATTATAAGCGAACCATCACTATCCCAGAAGGTTACAAGCATGCAATGCTGGTGTTCGATGGGGCTATGTCCGAACCTACAGTAAGCATCAACGGCATGCAGGCCGGCTATTGGGCCTACGGCTACAATACCTTCCGCGTGAATATCACCCCATTTATACAAACAGGCGACAACCTGCTGGAGGTTGATCTGCAGAATGTAGAAGAGAGCAGTCGCTGGTATCCTGGCGCTGGTATCTACCGTCCTGTAAAACTGGTACTTACAAAATACGGATGGATTGATCCTTGGAAAACTTATATCCGCACCCGCGAACTGAGTGCCAACCTGGCTGTACTTGATGTAAACGTGGGTATCGGCAGTGCGCTGGATGGTGGTTTAAAATTCGATGTGGAGATTTGCGATGCTACTGGTAAAGTAGTAGCAAGCGGCAGTAGTGACGACCTGAACAACGAAGGCATTGCACAAATGGCTATAACCGTTAATCAGCCCCAGCTGTGGAGCCCTGAGTCACCTTATTTATATACTGCTCGCATCAAATACTCGCAGAGTGGCGAACTGCTTGATGAAGTAACACAGAAGTTTGGTATCCGTACCATCAAATGCTCAAAGGATGGTGGTTTCCAGCTTAATGGCGTATCGCGCAAAATTAAGGGTGTTTGCTTGCATCACGACCTTGGTCCGTTGGGTGCCGCCATCAACAAGAGTGCACTTATCCGACAGATCAAGATGATGAAGGCGATGGGTTGTGATGCAATTCGTACATCGCACAATATGCCCAGTCAGATGCAGATGGATGTTTGCGATTCGTTGGGTATGATGGTGATGGCCGAGAGCTTCGACATGTGGAAATATCCCAAGTGCAAGAATGGTTATGCACGTTTCTTCGATGAGTGGTGGGCGAAGGATATCACCAACCTGGTGCTTGCCAACCGTAATCATCCCAGCATCATCATGTGGAGTATCGGCAACGAGATTCCTGAACAAGGCAATAAAGTCGAAGGTCCGAAGATGGCCAAGGCCCTGCAGGATCTCTGTCATCAGCTCGACCCCTCACGTCCCGTTACACAAGGTATGGACCGTGTAGATGAAGCCGTAAACTATGGTTTTGCTGCTGTCATGGATGTTCCAGGTTACAACTACCGACTGCCTAAATATAAACTGTATTACGAAAAGCTGCCACAGGGATTCCTGTTAGGTTCCGAAACGGCTTCAACCGTCAGCAGTCGCGGCGTATATAAGTTCCCTGTCGAGATTAAGGACAACTCGCAGTATGCCTCATGGTCGCCTGGTTATATTCCTGGTGCCGTACTGAAAGAAGACGGACAGTGTTCGGCTTATGATGTGGAGCATTGCTCGTGGAGTAATCTGCCCGACGACGATTGGGTGATGCAGGACGATCTGCCTTGGGTGATTGGTGAGTTTGTTTGGACAGGTTACGACTATCTGGGTGAGCCTACCCCATACGATGAGTACTGGCCCTCGCGCAGCAGCTATTTCGGCATCTGCGATTTGGCCGGTCTGCCTAAGGATCGTTATTTCCTGTATCGTTCTAAGTGGAACAAGGATCAGCATACTATCCATCTGCTGCCTCACTGGAGCTTTGGCAAGGAACGTGTTGGCAAGGTAACACCAGTTTATTGCTACACCGATTATCCTGCAGGCGAACTCTTTGTAAATGGTAAGAGTCAGGGTAAGGTAACTAAGAATCCAGCCGAGCGTTTGGACCGTTATCGTCTGCGTTGGAACAATGTGGTTTACAAGCCAGGCGAGGTAAAAGTGGTGGTTTACGACACCCAAGGCAACAAGGCTGGCGAGCAGACCATCCGTACAGCAGGCAAACCATCAGCCATCGCTTGTGATGTTTGGACACAGCACGATGCCCCATGTCTGAAGGCTGATGGCGACGATTTAGCCTTCGTTACTGTATCACTTACTGATAAGAATGGCATCATGATTCCAGAGGCCGACGATCAGCTTACTTTTGAGGTGACTGGTGCAGGTACCTTCGAGGCTGTCTGCAATGGCGATGCCACCAGCTTAGAGCCATTTAAAGAGCCAACCATGAAGCTGTTTAAAGGTCAGTTGGTAGTTATTGTTCGTGGTGCTAAACAGCCAGGAACAGCCATCTTGAAGGTAACCGATAAGAGCAGAAAACTGAGTAAGACTATCGAGATTAAAGTAGGCTAATAAGACTACTTGCTAACACGATAACAACCATGATGATTTCAGCTGTGCGATTTACTCGTACAGCTGTTTTCATATCTGCTGTAGTCAACTCGCGATCGTTATCACCAATATAAGGTTTATCGAATACTTCGCCGAAATACTTATGTGGTCCACCAAACCTGCAATTCAGAATGCTGGCTAATGCAGCCTCAGGATAACCGCTATTTGGTGAAGCATGACAGCAACCGTATTTGCGCACGAAACCAAGGCACTTTGGGCACCAAATAACCATCAGTAACGCAGTTAAGCGCGCGGGGATGTAGTTGGCTACATCATCGATACGGGCAGCCCAGCAGCCAAACTGCAGGTAGCGTTCGGTATGGTAGCCAATCATCGAGTCGAGTGTGTTCACCATCTTATAAGCCAGCATACCAGGTGTGCCCAGCAACATCAACCAGAACAGCGGCGCTATTACTCCATCACTCAGGTTCTCGGCCAGCGTCTCGAGTGCTGCCGTACGTACCTCTTGTGCCGACAGCTCCGAGGTGTCGCGACCCACAATACGGGCCACCTGCGCCCTACCCTCGTCTAACGATCTGTCTAAGGCCAGAAACACCTGTCGCACCTCACGGATAAGTGTCGTTCCCGCCAAGCAGTAAAACACAGCGATGGCGTCGAACGCCAATAACAAATAAACGTTAACCAATAAACAGCACTTACGGATAAACCACGTAGTAGCAAATATCGCAACGATGAATCCAATAGCCATCAAAGCACCTTTTAGTTTGCGATGGTTACCATGATTCAGATGCCGTTCGCCAAAGGCAATCATTCGTCCGAACCACACGATGGGATGCGGCAACTTCACTGGGTCGCCGAATATCAAATCGAGTAGCCAACCTATCAATAATGCTATCGGATTAATCATGACTCATTATCTCATAAATACGCTGTATATCAACATGCTGGCGCACGTGGGCTGCCAACTTATTATACTGCTCGTTCTTAAAAGAATCGGCATCCTGCGCTGTGAAAGTCTGCTTAGTACCCAACAGATAGTCGATAACCGACTGATTGTCGAGGAAACCGTGAATATATGTACCAATACAATGATCCGTCTGCATGATCATCTCATCGGTATCACTCACGCCCTGATGAATCTCGTAACCCTGACAGGTCTGACCATTAAACTGGAAACTCACCTGACGGGTGGTCTTCTCTGCGCTCATGGTGGTGTGGATGGGCAGCAGTCCAAGACCAGGCAGACTGGCTATCGAACCTTCCACACCATCAGGATCATCCACCGAAAGTCCCAGCATCTGATAACCACCACAGATACCTATCACCATCTTACCATCGCGATGGGCGCGCATGATAGTCTGTGCACAACCGTTCCGACGCAACTCCAACAGGTCGTCGAGGGTTGATTTCGTGCCAGGCAGGATGATGAAATCAGCCTGCTCCAGATCCGAGATATTATTGGTATAAAACAGGTTCACACGCGGATGACGCTCCAGGGTGTCGAAATCGGTATAATTGGAGATATGTCGCAACAGCACCACTGCCACGTTCACCTTACCAGCTATCAACTGCCGGCGCTTCTGCTCCAGCGCCACCGAATCCTCCTCGTCGATATAGATATCCTTATAGTATGGCACCACGCCTAACACAGGTACTCCACACAGATCCTCGAGCATCCGTCGCCCCTCGTCGAAAAGACGCATATCACCACGAAACTTATTGATGATAATACCCTTGATGAGTTTTCTATCCTCAGGTGTCTGCAGTGCAATACTGCCATAGACCGATGCAAACACGCCACCTCTATCAATGTCACCCACCAGTATCACATCCGCCTGCGCATGGCGTGCCATCGGCAGATTCACCAAGTCGGTTGCACGCAAATTGATTTCCGAGATACTGCCAGCGCCCTCCATCACGATGGGATTATAGCGAGCCGCCAAGCGATCGAAGGCTCCGCATACTTCCTGTCGGTAATCGATATCGGAACAGCCCCGCCGCCAGTAGTCGTAGGCATGCTTGTTGCCCAATGGCTTGCCATGCAGCACCACTTGCGACGTATGGTCAGAACTGGGTTTAAGAAGTAGCGGATTCATATCCGTCTCACAAGGGATGCCAGCCGCCTCGGCCTGTACAGCCTGTGCACGTCCTATCTCGAAACCGTCGGGTGTGGCATAAGAGTTAAGCGCCATATTCTGTGCTTTAAAAGGCGCTGGCGCATATCCATCCTGACGGAAGATGCGACAGAAGGCTGCAGCTAGGATGCTCTTACCCACATCACTGCCTGTACCAACGAACATCAGGGGGTGTAACTTCTTCATAAGTCGCGACCAGGTTTTAGTTGTGCAGCATCATCAAAAGTCAGAATCGCATTACAGAGTGTCGCAGCCAGATTGCTACCGCCTTTACGTCCTTCCACTATCAGTTTGGGAATATCGCGGAAAGGTTTCACCATGTGTTTCGACTCGCACACATGCACAAACCCCACAGGTGCCGCGATGATACCGGCTGGATGCGCTTTGCCTTTGCGCACCAGTTCACACAGTTCCATAAGCGCTGTTGGTGCATTGCCAAAAGCAAACAGTGCATCAGGATGCTCCTCCACGGCCAGACGAATGCCAGCCTGCGTACGCGTGATACCCAAGTGCTCTGCCATCTCAGTAGCACGTGGGTCTGAGAGATAACATTTCACCTCAAGACCCAGTCGCTCTACCGCTCCCTTGCGGATACCACTGGTCACCATCGTCACATCGCTGATGATCGTCTTCAGTGTGCCATCCTTCACCTTCTGATAGAGCGTTTCTACAGCCCCTTCGTCAGAATACAGGATATTCTCCATATCAAAGTCGGCTGTAGTATGGATGGCATGCAGCAGTGCCCATTTATGGTCGAGCGGATAGTCCTGTCGTTTCAGTTCCTTTGCGATGGTGAGGAATGAGGTTATCATGATGTTCTGCCCCACTTTCTCGCCTTCAGCCACCACCTCACGGTAGTAACCGCGTGGCGTAATCAGGCGGCCGTCAGCTATATAGGACTGGGAATTACCGATGATGATGACGGTAAACATATCCACATCCTCAGGGTCGAAAGCGCCGAGAGTCGTCAACTTCACCACCTCGTCGTCGCGACCCGCCTGGCGCACATAGCCCACAGGGGTTTCAGCCGAACGATGCTGCAGGAATATCTCTTGCAAGCGATACAGCTGCCAGTAGCGCCCATGCGATTTGGGATTATAGACCGCCGTCACAAAGTCACCCATCGCAGCCGCCACTATGCGACGTTCTATCACCTCCCAAGGCGTCATCAGGTCGCTCATCGAGATGATACACATATCATGCCCGATAGGCGCACCCAACAGTGAGGCAGCCTTCTGGAAGGCGGATATGCCCGGCAGCGACACGATTTCGATATCCGAGCCACGTTCGCGGCGCATCTCATAGATCAAGGGCGTCATACCGTAGATGCCGGCATCACCCGAAGAGATCACCACCACCGTCTTATCCTGTTCGGCCAGTTCAAAAGCCTGTGCAGCGCGCTGGCGTTCCTTCTTCATACCCGTGTCGATACACTCACAGTCGGCCTTTACATAAGGCATGATAAACTGGAAGTAATACTGAAAGCCCACTATCACGTCGGCCTGTCGCACTGCCTCGAGCACTGCAGGTGTGATGTCCTGCTGCGAACCAGGACCAATGCCAGCTACGATAATCTTTCCCATATCCTCTTAGTTTTTGAATTTTACTTTCAGTCCTACCACCAGCATGCGTCCTGGTGTGTATAGCGCATACTTGCGCGTAGAAGAGTCTAAGCGACGGTCAACCTTATCGAAGATATTATCTACACCGATGCTAGGCTCCAGATAAGCCCACTTGGCCACATCAAAGGCATGCGTGGTATGCAGGTTCCACAAACCGAAACCAGGCGCATCTTCATAACTGCCCGTATAATAAGTCTTCGACTGCAATCGTCCATTCAGGTTCACGGTGAGTGCATATTTGCCCCAGGCATGATGGTAGTTGGCTGCCACCGTAGCAGCGTGGCGCATACTGCGCTCCAGCACCGTCCACACCTCACCACTATGGGTGCGGGTATACGTATAAACATAGTTGACTGAGAGGTTGAAACCACTGAAGAGATTAGCCGACACATTCATCTGCACACCCTTCACGTCGCCTTTATCACTGTTCTGATACAGGGCGTAGCTCACCATCTTGTCGGCCTGGTCCTGTGTCATCTCCGGGAATTCTGTCATGAGCATCTGCCTACTGGCATCATCCACATCCACATTCTGTTTCACCACCATATCGTTGATACGGTTCAGATAGCCCGTCACACTCACAGCCAGAGCCTGTGTACGATATTCAGCATTCAGTGCGAAGTAGTTGCTCTTCTCAGGCTTCAGGTCCTGATTGCCAAAGCTGATCTGTGCCTTACCACGATTCACTGAGAAATAGTGGTAGTAGAGTTCATCGAGCCCAGGTGCACGGAAACCGGCAGAGTAAGTAGCTCGGAATCTGAAGTTTCCCGGTGCATACATCAGTGTGGCTTTTGGTGTGAGATGCTGGTCAAACGTCTCATGATGCGTCAGTCGCAATCCCAGTGTCGCCGTCAGGTTCTTCAGCAGCGTCATCTCGTGCTGGGCATAGGCAGCGAGCGAATACACATGACTGTCGATATTACCGCTGGTGGCATTGAGATACTCCTTGCGCCAGTCGGCACCGAAGATGGTGGTAGAGTGCGCTGTCAGTCCCAGGATGGCTTTCAACTGTCCCTCCATCATGCGCTGCTTCTTCGACTGCACGTAGTCGCCAATGGCATTGGTCTTCGTGGCCACATCATACTCCTTGCCATAACGGAAACGGTCCACCACGAAATCGGCCTGAATCGAGTTCTTGGCCGTAAACTTATAGATTCCGCCCACGTTCCATCGCAGTCCTTTGTAGCGCATCTCGTAGTCGGTACCGCCAGTGATATCGCTGCGTGTTTCTGGGCGATCGGTTATCTTATATGAATAGTCTATACCCGCATTCAGCGCCAAATGCTTATTGGGGGTATAAGTAAATTTCTGTCCGATGATATCAGAGCGATAGCCGGTGAACAGCGGGGCTATCGACGCCTGAGTTTCTGTGTCGGAACCTTTCACCAGTTCCAGGTCGTTGTTACGATAACTGTCGGCCCTATCATGCATGAACGAGGTGTAGGAACCGAAGCCATTCTTGAAGATGTCGAGACCAACCGACTCTGTGAGCACGCCATGCCCCGACACACGCGTGTCGCTGCTGACGCTCATCATATCCTGTGTAGGCTGATCGGTGATGATATTGATGACACCCGCGATGGCATCACTACCATAGAGTGACGAGGCAGCCCCATCAAGCACCTCGATACGTTTTACGCGCGACATGTTGATACGATTCAGATCCACATTGTTTGAGATGTCGCCCGATAGTTTCTGACCGTTTATCAGAATCAGGATGTATTTATTGCCAAGTCCGTTCAGTCTGAGGAAGCTCCCCATGCTGCTGGGAGCCATCGATGCCTGCGGCATCATGCGTGTGAGTGCGCCGTCGAAGGTCGTGATACCTTGTTCACGCATCTCCTGACTGGAGAGCACTCTTACTGGTGTGGCTGTTGATTTCAGGCGCTGGTGATGACCAGAGCCAGTGACAACCACAGGATTTAGGTTATACGAACGACGGACAGCATTCGAGTCCGTCTTATGAATTTGTGAAAAGGCGGTACTCCCCGAAAGGAGTACCACCAGGAACGAGAAATATTTAATCCTCATTTAACAAAACTAATCTTAATTATTCGGCAGCTGTTGTAGGAGTCGAGAGGGCGTCGTCGGTGCCCAGCTTGGCGATAGCCTCACGGGTGTGGTTCATCCACAACTTGCGCACGGCACTACGCTCAGCCAGTCCGGGGATATACTCCTCGCCGCTCTTATACTTCTTCCAGCAAGCCTCAGTGTAGTTGGTCTCATAGGCAGCAGTCTCAATGCCTGCAGCATTAAACATAGAGAACCAGCTTTCATCATCCTCATCATCAGCCATATCGTTGTGGGCGTGATCACCGGCGATACTCATCAGCACAAACAGCTGAGCCTTCTTGCTTGCATTCTCAGGATAAGATATGGTCTTGGTTACATCGCCAATCTGATAGTCGAATGTGCCACCAGCAATGTGGTTAAGAACATCCTCGGCATAAGTCTCGTCCATATCAACGGTACCTACATAGAAGTTAGGATTGATTTCGCGCAGATACTCCTCGAGCTGCAGGTAGCGCACGTTACCACCATAGTAGTCGTAACCCTCTGGATTACCATGACCCATGAAAGCCACGATACCCTGAGCCACAGCGGCCTTCACGTCAGCCTCGTTGTTCAGTGTGGTAGCCAGTGTCTTGGCGTCGCTCTCCTCAGCCATCAGTGGGGTACCTACAACCACCTGGCGGTCCAGACTCTTCATGTAAGCATCAGTGAAGTCACCATTACGGTTGTTCATAAAGTCCTTCACATAGCTGTCGCGCACACGGCGATACTCTTCACCAGGGATTACCTGCAGCGACTGTACCACCACCTGCTTGTAACCAGCCAGACCGATAGCGGTGAGCCAGTGCTCGGGGTCGTAATAGTCCTTAGGTTCCACATTCTCACCCGCACGGGCATTGTTGATACAGATGGCCGAAGAGAATGAGAGATATACATCCCATCCACCGAACTGAGCCTTGTAGTCATCCACCACCTTATCAAAGGTGTCATAGGCCTGTTCCCAGGTAGAACCGAAGGCTACCAGCAGGATCACCTTGTCACTCTTCTTCTGTGCATTCACTGTCTGGTTCACAGCCTGCTGATACCTGTCATAGTTCGACTGTGTTGATTTGTTGTCATCATCGCTGTCGCAAGCTGTAAACAGTGCGCTGCCCACTACTGTCAGCATGGCCAGCATCAAAAACTTAATCTGTTTCATTGTTGTTGTAATTAAAATTAGACTTAAACTTATTTGATAGTTTCTTACCTTGATTGAATCTCAGCGTGAGCGAGGCATAGATAGTTCTGCCTGGCGAGGTGGTGCCCAAATGCAGTCCGTGAGGCGTGCGGTCCACGAAATCAAAGATGTTGTCGATACCGGCATCCACTTTCAGCAGTCGGCCTATCTGATGATTGGTTGAGAGTCGCCACAATTGATAACCCTTGCCGTCGCCGTCTATCTGATAGTAGCGCTTACTGCTCAAGCGTCCGTAGATACCCACGCCCAACTGGTATTTCTTTGAGAACTGATGATTCCAGGTGGCATATACGTTAGCCTTGTGATGCGCCATACCGTCGATGGTCACCTTCTGCATCACGTCGTTCTCAGTGTCATACTGGTTGGCTTCGGTGTCCAGATAGCTGTAGCTACCACCAGCGGTGAAGTGCTTACCCTGATAGCGCACGGTGAAATCCACGCCATAGGTCTTGGCATCTTCCATATTCTGATATTGACGCACACGGATGGGGTCGTATTTCGTAATCAGTTCGCCCGGAGCCTGCTTGGTAGGTATGGTCACCAGCGTGATCATGCGGTCCACCTTATTAATATAAGGCGCCAAGGTCAGCGTCAGGTGCCCGATGGTATATTCCACGCTGGCACCGAAATAATTCGAGGTCTGTGCCTTCAGGTCTTCATTGCCCAGGTAGAGATACACACCATTCATATTCTTGATATACTGATAGTGCAACTCCTTAGGCGTAGGTGTCTTGTAACCCTGACTCCAGGTGGCTCGCAGTCGCAGGTCGCCCAACTTCAGCATGGCTGACAGTTTGGGTGTCAGTCGGGTGCCGAATCCCTCATTGCGGGTCAGTCGCAAACCGCCTGTGATGTGGAGTGGATCCAGCAGTGCCCACTCGTCCTGCACATACAGTGCTTCGGTATTGTCAGTCGCTTTTCCGCCAGCCACACGCATCGGCGCTTTCAACCAGTCGTAGCGATACTCCAGTCCGGCACTCAACTGCTGCTCATAGGGCAACGCAAAGATTCCTTTCAGCGAGATGTTAGTCAGTCGCTGGTCGCTCTGCAGTTCCTTATCACCGGGGAAGTAAGGGAAATAATTGGTAAAACGGCCGTTCACATAGCCATCCGTCAGCGTGGTGTCGGTATAGGCGTAGTTATAGGCATGCTTCTTCCAGTCGGCATCCAGCGTAATCACGTCGGTCTTGTTCAGCTTCCACTTACCACCTACTGACGCCGACGCATTGTTGTACTGCAGATCCCATGTCTTCACGTCCACACCGGGATGATGACCGCAGGGGCGATAGATGCGCTTCCAGTAGATGCTACCGTCGGCATAGAGTTCGATGGCAGGCGTGAGCTGATAAGTCAGTCGCTCAGCTATCTGCCAGTTGGTATGCCGGTTCACCGTCTTGTTGCGCGAGTCGGTGATGTGGTATTCCGTTTGTTGGATAGCTTCCTCGGCGGTGTTCTGCCAACCGTCGGAGTGCTGCAATTGGAAGTTGGTGTAGCTCGACAGTTTACCATAGTTGAGCGCCACGCCGTTATGCTGCCTGATGTCGCCATAAGTGCCTACGCGCGTGGTGTTCTCCACCATCACGCCCTGTTCGCGATGCTTGCGGGTGATGATATTGATCACACCAGCTATCGCATCACTGCCATAGAGGGCACTCGAGGCACCCTTCACGATTTCTATCTTCTCGATATTATGCGGGTCGATAAGACTCAGGTCGTTCTCGCCACCATTATCACCATGCAGGCGCCTACCGTCTATCAGTATCAGCACATACGCGTTGCCCAGACCATTCATCTGCAGTCTGCTACTCATATCGTTCTCGCTGAAATCGAACGATGCCGTGAGTCCCGACAGGATATCCTCGATACTCTTGCCGGCATACTGCTGCAACTGCCGGCGACTGATTACTTCGGTCTGCACGGGCGCATCTTTCAGCAGGTGCTGCGTACCAGTACCTGTCACCACCACCTCCTGCAAACTATCAGCACGCCAAATGTCGGTCTGGGCATTTGCACCAATAGCAAGCAAACTCAGGCCTATTGCCAATTGCTTCCCTAGTTTCATTACTATCAAATTATCACAACCGCTAACTCCTGAACGGTCTAAAGTTAAATTGTCAATCTTCAATTGACATTCGGCAGGTCTTCTGACTTTCCTCAGTCTGTCTTACCTTCCCGAGCCTGTGGCTCAGTGGCGTTATACAGGCAAACCCTTTTTGCGAGGATTACAGCTGCAGGTACAGTTACGGATTCTCACCGTATTCCCTTTTCATCGTAGTGGCATCGGCCACCAGATGACCTTATTTTGGCGACAAAGGTACAACTTTTTTCGGTTAACCACACATATTTAGCAGAAAATTTATATATTTGCACCCAAATCAACTTCAGAAGATGTCGAACAAGACAGCGTTTATGATAGCAGCACCCACCAGTGGTTCAGGCAAGACAACCATTGCCCGAGGCCTGATGCAGTGGTTCACCCAGAACGGTTACCGGGTGCAGCCCTTCAAGTGCGGGCCCGATTATATCGACACTAAATTCCACACAGCTGTCTGTGGGCACCCGTCGGTCAATCTCGATACCTTTATGACTACGCCCGCACACGTACGCGCGCTATTTGCGCACTACGGGACTGATGCTGACATCTGTATCGTCGAAGGTATGATGGGCCTTTATGATGGCTACGATCGCGAACTGGGTTCGTCGTACGACATCGCCCGCGTGCTTGATATTCCCGTGATTCTGGTGGTCGATGCTAAATCGGCAGCCTACTCGATGACAGCCCTCTTATCGGGCTTTATCCACTTCCGCGGCGACGTTCGTATCGCTGGTATAATATTTAACAAAGTTGGTTCGCAGCGCCACTTCAACATGCTGCGCGAAGTGTGCGATGAGCTCCATGTCAAGTGCCTGGGCTACCTGCCTAAATCGCCCGACCTGGAGCAAAATTCACGCTATCTGGGGCTCGATTTCTCACAACTACCCGAGTCAGACCAGTTGACTGCCCTTTTAGAGGAGAATATCGACCTCCCATCTCTCAAAAGTCTCACTACCACGCTCCATGACGAGGTAAAGTCCCAAACAAGAAACTGCGAGTTCCGGCATCTGGAAACGAAAACGCTTATAGCCAGGAATCATGAAAGTTTTTCGTTCATCTATCAGGAGACTTTAGACCAGTTTGGCGACGTCATTTTCTTCGATCCTGAGAAAGATGTGCCAACTTTTGATGGCATCGACCTGCTCTATCTGCCAGGCGGTTATCCTGAGAAGCACCTGGAGGCATTAGTGCCCAATCAGGCTTGTCTGCATGCTATCAAAAAATTTGCGGAAGATGGCGGCAGGATTGTTGCCGAATGTGGCGGTATGATGTACCTCTGTCAAGCCATCATTACCGACGATGGAAGTTTCCCCATGTGCGGTGTACTGCCCTACTCGATCACTGCCCGCAAAGCTGATCGCAAGCTGTCCTTAGGCTACCGCCAGTTCACCCTCGATGGCAAGACCTATCGAGGGCACGAATTCCATTACACGCAATTCATCGGCGATACCCCTGAGAGTATCACCCAAGTCTATAACGCTAAAGGTGAGCCTGTACCAACGCCAATTTTCAGATATCACAACGTACTAGCCAGCTACACGCACCTTTATCAAATACCCAGCATCCTATGAAATTCATCGTCATCGGTATCACAGACAACCCCAACCCCTATTTTCCCCCTGAGGTGATGGCCATCATACGCGATGGAAAGGTGTTTTCTGGCGGCAAGCGCCACCATGAGATTGTAGCCCCGCTGCTGCCTGCAGATGCCGAATGGATAGACATCACTGTACCGCTCGATGCCGTATTTGATAAGTACTCTCAACATGCATCACTCCACTCGACCTTTGGTCGCTCGCAAAGCGAGAACACTAGAAACTCAACAGAAATCATCGTCTTTGCTTCTGGGGATCCGCTGTTCTTTGGGTTTGCGAATACGATTCGTAGGAAGATTCCAGATGCTGAAATCATCGTCTATCCTACCTTCAACTCGCTGCAGTTGCTGGCCCACCGATTGGTGATGCCCTATCACGACATGCGTATCGTGTCGCTCACAGGGCGCCCCTGGGCAGAATTCGACAGAGCACTCATCGAGCGCGCACCGAAGATAGGTATTCTAACCGACCGTGAACATACACCTGCCACGATAGCCCAGCGCATGACCGACTACGGATATACCGATTTCATCATGCACGTGGGCGAGAAATTAGGCAATCCATCGGAAGAGCACCTTTCTACGCTTTCGCCGAAAGAGGCAATCCATCGTGATTTTGCCATGCCTAATTGCATCATCCTGGAACACCGTGGCGCAGTGCCACCACGACCATTCGGCATTCCCGATGCAGCCTTCACACTCCTCGACGGGCGCGAAAAGATGATCACCAAGATGCCCATCCGCTTGTTGACGCTGCAGGCCCTCCAGTTGACCGGTCGCCATGTGCTCTGGGATATCGGCTTCTGCACAGGTAGCGTCAGCATCGAGGCGCGCCTGCAGTTCCCACACCTGCAAATAGAGGCTTTCGAGATTCGTCCTGAGTGCGAATCCATCATCCAGCAGAACACTCGGAAGTTTGGCGCGCCAGGCATCCATACCCATATAGGCGACTTCCTAAAGACAGACGTATCAGGCCTGCCCCAACCTGATGCTGTATTCATAGGCGGTCATGGAGGAAAACTTAAAGAAATCATAGCTAAGTTGCTGACAGTCATATCAGATAACGGCATCATTGTATTCAATAGCGTCACCTCACCGAAGGTCACCACCGACAGTCATCAGCTTTGGGATGAAGCCTGTGCCGAACTCGGTTTGCAGCAATTCCCACCCCAACACATACAATTAAATGATTATAACCCCATAGAGATATTATCATGCAAAAAATAGCCATCATACAGATTAGCGATGCTGGCAGCGAAATCGCCAGTCAGTTGCAGTGCGAACTCGGTGCCGAACTCATCCAACGAACCGATGTTGGTAACCAATGGGCAGCCTATGATGCCTTCGTTTTCATCGGTGCCATGGGCATCTGCGTGCGCACCATCGCCCCTTACATCGAAGACAAGCATACCGACCCGGCCGTGGTCTGCATCGACAGTTTTGGGCTCAACGTCATCTCCGTTCTCTCCGGCCATATCGGTGGCGCCAACGACTTGACACGCCACATTGCCGCCCATCTTGGTGCGCACGAAGTGATCACCACCCAGAGCGACAATGCCGGACTGTGGGCACTCGACACGTTGGACAAGCAGTTCAACTGGAATATGGTGGGGTTTGACGATATCAACGCGTGCATCAGCGCTTTCGTGAATCGCGAGCCCACTGCACTGCTCATGGATATCCGCGACGCAGGTACCGACTTTCTGGAGCGCACCCTGCCCGACCATGTCACCATCGTCAACAGCATAGATGAGGTTACCCCCAAAAGATTCAGACTGCTTATCCAGGTGACGCCCTACATCATCGACACCCCACCAGGCGTACTCAAGGTGTGCTATGTGCCAAAGGTAGGCGTACTGGGATTTGGTCTGGCTAGTCATCCAGCCAACTACGAGCACATCCTTGAAGAAATCGACGAGGCCATCACTGACAACGATATCATGCCTTGCTACAAGCGCTTCTGCACCATCGATGTGAAGCGGGATGAGGAGTTCTGCGCCAAACTCCAAAAAGAAACAAATAGCGAGGTGGTATATTACACCGGCGAGGAGTTGGCCAAAGTAGAAGTACCCAATCCCAGCGAAACCGTAGAGAAACATGTGGGCACGCCCTCAGTCTGCGAGGCAGCGGCTATTCTCGGTTCCAACCACGGCAAACTGATTCTTCCTAAGATAAAAGGTAAGAACTGGACGGCGGCCTTGGCCATCGACCACAAATACCTGCGCGAGCAGAAAGGACACATAGAGATTGTAGGCGCAGGCCCTGGCGATCCCGATTTGGTAAGTGTACGAGGACGCAAGATGCTCGAAAGGGCTGATTTGATACTCTATGCAGGCTCACTTGTTCCAAAGGCTTTGACGGAGTGCCACAAGCCAGGAGCAGTAGTTCGTTCGTCAGCTGATATGGCACTCGAGGAACAATGCGAGCTGATGAAGAAGTTCTATGACGAGGGCAAATTCATCGTGCGCCTCCATACAGGCGACCCATGTATCTTTGGCGCTATCCAGGAACAGATGGCCTTCTTCGATGCCAACCACATGGAATACCATATCACTCCAGGCATCAGCTCGTTTCTGGCGGCAGCAGCCGAACTGCAGAGTCAGTTCACGATTCCAGAGCGCTGTCAGACGATTATTCTGACCCGTGGCGAAGGACGCACACCCATGCCCGAGAAAGAACAGTTGCACCTGTTGGCCAAGAGTCAGAGCACGATGTGCATCTTCCTCTCAGCCAGTATCGTAGATGATGTGCAGCGCGAACTGCTGCAGGAGTACCCCGAGGATACGCCCGTAGCTGCCTGCTATCACCTTACCTGGCCCGACCAGAAGATCTATCGCGGAGTACTTAAAGATTTAGCTCAGATAGTTCACGATAACCACTTGACGCTCACCACGATGCTCGTTGTTGGAGAGGCTATCGACAACCGTCAAGGACTGTCTGAACTCTATTCAAAAAACTTCACTCATCTATTCCGAAAAGGCAAAGCATGATACTGGTATTTGGTGGAACAACAGAGGGACGCAAAGCCGTGGAGGTGTTGGAAGAAGGGGGTTCGCCCTACTTCTACAGCACAAAGACCGGCGAGCAGGACATCACGCTGCAGCATGGTGTGCGCATAGACGGCGCACTCGATGAGGCAGCAATGATGCACTTTTGCACCGAGCACGGCATCCGGATGATAGTGGATGCCGCCCACCCCTTTGCAGCACTGTTGCACCAGACCATTGCCAAGACTGCCAGCGCACTCTCGCTGCCCGTAGTACGCTTTGAACGCATCTACCCGCCATGCGACCCTGCCATCACCTGGATTGACGACTACACCCAGATACCACACGACATCCATAGCCTTCTCGCCACCACCGGCGTGCAGAGCATCAGCAAACTGAAACCGCTCGCGGCCGATGGAATCAGTATCTTTTATCGCATCCTCAACCGACCGTCGTCGATCGCCTTAGCTCTGAAACAAGGTGCCACCCAAGCGCAGCTATGCTATTACGACGACCCCAATGATATACCCGTTCAAGCAGACGCTATCTTATTGAAAGAAAGCGGTTTATCAGGCGGATTTACAGAAAAGGTAGTAGCAGCCAAAGCCTGCGGCATGCGTGTGATAGCCATCAAGCGCCCAGAACAGCCCAAATCATTCATCGTGGTTGACGGTCCTTACGGGTTACGGAGAATGGTAGAGAAGCTACTGCCAGAGTTCTATCCCCTGCATAGCGGACTCACCACGGGCACCTGTGCCACAGCAGCAGCGGTGGCAGCCTGCATCCGACTGACTTCAGGCGAGATGCCTGCCGAAGTGCCTGTGATGCTGCCTAACGGCGAGACCATCCATGTAGCAGTGAGCTATGGCGACGACTATGTCGCCTGCATCAAAGAAGCCGGCGACGACCCGGATGTTACCAATGGCATCGAGGTCAGGGCCCAGGTCACCGAATCCGATCACTTTGAGATTCTTGGTGGCGAGGGTGTTGGCAGGTTTACGCTGCCTGGCTTCGATTATCCCCCAGGCGAGGCTGCCATCAACAAGGCACCACGGGAGATGATTCGCCAGAACTTAGAAAGATTGAAGATGGAAGATGGAAGATTGAAGATTGTGATTAGTGTGCCGCAGGGGGCTGAGATTGCGCGCAGGACTTTTAATCCGCGATTGGGGATTGAAGGGGGCATCTCCATCATTGGTGTTTCGGGCATCGTAAAGCCGTTTAGCGAGGAGGCGTTTGTGGATAGTATCCGTAAGTGTATGACGGTGGCTAAGGCGTCTCAATCGGCAAGAGTGGTGATCAATAGCGGCGGAAAGAGTGAGCGGTTTGTGAAGGCCCTCTACCCCGAGCTGCCCCAACAGGCGTTTGTGGAGTATGGCAACTATATTGGCGAGACGCTCAAGATAGCCCACGAACTGGATATACGCAGCATCACACTCGGCGTGATGATAGGCAAAGCTGTCAAACTGGCGGCTGGTCATCTCGACACGCATAGCAAACGCGCCACCATGGATAAAGCGTTTATCAGTGAGATGCTGCACGAGGCCCATTGCGATATCGACATCAGCGATATCACCTTGGCACGCGAGATATGGGAGAGACTCTCCCCAGAACAACAACAGGATTTTGCCGACGTCATCATCAGCCATTGCGCCGCTTATTGTCAACCGCTACTGCCCAATGGCGAGTTGACTATTCTTCTGATTGCCGACGACGGAACAATACTACCGCTATCACCGGCGCACCAACCAGTGCCGTCACGGAGTTAACGGGCAGTGCACCCTCGAAACCAGGCATACGGGCTATGAGATTGCATACCAGCGCCAAGGCCGCCCCACAAAACATCGTGGCAGGCATCAGCACGCGGTGATCGCTACTGCCAAACAAGGCGCGCGCCAGATGGGGCACCGCCAATCCGATAAACATGATAGGTCCGCAATAAGCTGTGACGATGGCCACCAGCACACCCGAGCTCAGAATCACCAGCAGTCGGGCACGCTTGATGTTCAGTCCCAGATTGGCAGCATATCTATCGCCCAGAAGCAGCAGATTCATCGGTTTCACCAGCAGGCAGGCCAGCGGCAGCAGCACACACATCAGTACCACAAACAGCACCATTTCATCGCCCGATACGCGCGAGAACGAGCCTAAGCCCCACACCACAAATGCCTTCACATCCTCTTCGGGCGAGAGAAACTTCAGTACACCGATGATGGCATTGGCCAGATAACCTATCATCACACCGATAATCAGCAGCGTCACATTTCCCTTCACCTTCTGTGAGAGCCATACGATGAGCATCATCACCGCCAGGGCACCGATGATAGCCGCCACACTCATGGCAGCATCGCCCAGATAACCCAGTCGGCTCAGTGCCACGCCACCTATCCTACCCGACAGTAGCACCACGAAAGCCACACCAAGCGCCGAACCATTGGAGATACCCAATACCGAAGGTCCTGCCAACGGATTGCGGAACACCGTCTGCATCTGCAGTCCGCTCACCGCCAGTCCGGCACCAGCCACAACAGCCGTCATCACCTGTGGTAGTCGTGATTGCCAGATAATATTCGTCCATATCTCGTTGGAGGTATCACCAGCCAGAATGCGGCACACATCCCCCACCGGAATCTCTACCGACCCCAGCAGCAGGTTTACAATCGCCAGCACAGCGATACCCAGCAACAGTGCTATGAACTTCGGTGCTTTCATTTCAGCAAGCGATAGAATGTAGGTTTATAATCAGACTCCACCAGTTCTGGATGGAAGATAGCCACAAAATCCTTCAGCAGCACGTCGGGCCTCACGGGCGATATCTCGTAATAGGCCGTCTGCTTCATGTTGCAGTAGATCACCTTTTTCTCCTTATAAGCCTTGAAGAGCTCGTTGCGCGGTTCAGATGCCTTCAGCGCCTCGTACGAGAACTCACCAGGATAACTATTCAAGATGCGCCAGTAGTCGGCATTGGCTGCCAAGGCATACATCTTCTCAAACTCCAAGTCTTCGCCACTGGTCTCCTCATCGTCGATCACGTAGTCGGCTCCTGCATCGCGGAATATCTGAGCCAGATAGTTCTTGCCGCCCACCGCATGCCAGTTGCCGTAGTGCATCTCACCACTCAGCACGGTGGGGCGTTTTGTCACGTTCTGTGTTTTCTCTTTCAGAGCGTTATACCGACTCTCTATACCGGCAAACACCTCGTTGGCCTGCTGCTCCTTACCTATCAGCATACCCACAAACTTGATCCATTCAGCCTGTCCCAGTGGGTCGAGCTCTTTATAGCCCAGATGGGGCACTAGTGTGATACCCGTCTCCTTGATTGCGTCATAACCGCCACGTTTAGAGGGAGATATCAGGATTATCTGAGGATTTGCTGCAAGCACTATTTCGGTATCAAAATTACCCTCCATACCTATCTTTACAATCTTGCCTTCCTTCACGCGTTGCAGGATATCCTGGTTATAGAGGTTCTTGGTGCCAGTGATGCCCTTCACCACATCGTGCGCATCCAGGGCGGTGAAGTTAGACAGTTGCAGGGCCGTCATACAGATGGTGCGCGTGATGGGCACCTGAATCCTGGTATAGCCCTCAGGCGCGTCGGCATCCGATTTCATCAGTGCAAAATGATACTTTTCACCGATATTCACCAGTCGCACGCCGGCCGAATCCTTCACGCTGAACCCTGTGGCATATTTCACTGTGATAGCAGCGGTAGAGTCGGCCTCACCATCGCCCTGCGCCTGTTGCACACCCTTACCCTTGCACCCCACAAAGAGTGCTGCAGCCACTATCATCCATGCTATTTTCTTCATTTTTTATCATTTTATTGGTTTCGTGTGTGCAAAAGTACAAAAAGTTTTCATATCTTTGCCCTCAAAAACGAAAATTATGCAGATAAATATTGATCAGACACATTGGTACGACAGGATATGGGCGGCACTGATATTTTTTACGCGGTTGCCTTTCTGGCGATTGCATCAGCCGCCTAAGGCTTGTTATGCCACGGTAGTGGAACACTGGCCACTGACAGGTTGGCTCACCGGCGGCACCATGGCTGCCACGCTCTATTTCGGCAGTTGGTATCTACCTTATTCGATAGCCGTATTGCTGGCCATCGTGGTACGACTCCTGCTGACAGGCGCGCTTCATGAAGACGGATTGGCCGACTTTCTGGATGGTTTTGGTGGTGGCGGCAGTAACCGCGAACGTATCTTGGCCATCATGAAAGATTCGCATATCGGCACCTATGGCGTTATCGGTTTGATTTGCTACGAACTGTTGCTATTTGCTGCTTTGTTCGCCATGCCTCCCGCTTTGGCTGCACTCACCATCTTGGTCGCCGATCCATATGCCAAAATGGTTACTTCGCAACTCATCATTATGATGCCATATGCCCGCAATATCGAGGAGTCGAAAGCTCGTACCGTATATCGTAAAATCAGTGTAAAGGCTGGTATAGGGTTAGCCATTCAAGGGCTCCTGCCAATGGCGGCTTACATCTGGTACACGGGCATGCGCTGGGATCTGATTATCTTCCTTCCTGCCCTCGTGATGTATTTCCTTTATCTGCTCATCTGGCGCAAGATTCACGGCTATACCGGCGACTGCTGCGGTGCCGTTTGCCTGTTGGTTGAGTTGAGTGTTTATTTGGTTGTTTGTACGCAATGAAAAAGATTATATTGATTACAGGCGGTCAGCGCTCGGGTAAGAGCACCAAAGCCGAAGAACTAGCGCTGCAAATGAGCGCGAATCCCGTTTACTTAGCCACCGCCCATATCTGGGACGATGAGTTTCGTGAACGAGTACGTAAGCACCAAGAGCGCCGCGGTCCGGAGTGGACGAATATCGAGGAGGAGAAATACCTCTCGAAGCACGACCTCACGGGGCGTGTGGTGGTGATAGACTGCGTGACGCTGTGGCTGACGAACTGGATTTCGACTGAAACCACCGACATCGACACAATCCTAACAGCAGCGAAACAAGAGTTCGACCAATTCACCGCTCCCGATGCCACCTATATCTTCGTGACCAACGAGATAGGACTGGGTGGTGTGAGCACCAACCAACTGCAGCGGCGATTTACCGACCTGCAAGGTTGGATGAATCAATACATCGCCCAGAAGGCCGACGAGGTTATCCTCATGGTCAGCGGCATCCCAGTAAAAATCAAATAAATCCCTGTTAATCCGTGCCTAAAAAAATGAAGTCATTCGCAATTCAACCCGTTGACCAAACGATTAAGCCAAGTATTCTGGCAAAGATTGACAACCTGAACAAGCCCAAAGGTTCACTGGGCCGATTGGAAGAGTTGGCCCTACAGATATGTTTGATTCAGCAGACGCTGGAACCGAGTCTCGCCCACCCCTGTCACCTGCTGTTGGGCGGCGATCATGGCATCGAGCGCGAAGGCGTGAGCGTGTCGCCACGCGAGGTCACCTGGCAGCAGATGATCAACTTCACCCATGGCGGTGGCGGTGTGAACATGTTCTGTAGGCAGCATGGTTTCAAGTTGCGTATTGTGGATGTGGGTGTGGATTATGATTTATCGGGCATCGATGGTATCATCGATCGCAAGATAGCCCGCGGCACCAAGAACTTCCTCTATGAACCCGCGATGAGTGAGGCCGAGTTCGACCGCGCCATCCAGATAGGCAGCGACTTGGTTGACGACTGCGTGGCCGAAAGCTGTCGTGTGCTCAGTATCGGTGAGATGGGTATTGCCAACACGTCGCCTTCCAGCATCTGGATGCACCTGTTCACGGGCATTCCCTTAGCAGACTGCATCGGTGCCGGAGCCGGCCTAGACACCCCCGGCATCCAGCATAAATATCAAGTACTCTCGCAAGCCGTCAACAACTATCACCTCTCAAATCTCCGCTCGACCTCAGGTCGCTCGCAAGGCGAGAACTCTCACCTCTCACCTCTCAGTTATTTTGGTGGTTTCGAAATGGTAGCTGCTATCGGCGCCATGCTAAAAGCCGCCGAAAAGCATCTGGTGATACTCGTCGACGGCTTTATTATGACGGCCTGTGCGTTGGCTGCTATTCAGCTATATTCTGCCGCTCAGGACTACATGATTTTTGCACATTGTGGTGATGAGAGCGGCCACAAGCGCATGCTCGATGCGATGGGTGCAAATGCCTTGCTGCATCTGGGTTTGCGATTAGGCGAAGGCACTGGTGCTCTCTGTGCATTCCCGATAGTTGATTCAGCCGTTCGGATGATGAACGAGATGAACAACTTCGAGAACGCCAATATCACCAAGTATTTTTAACGGAGCATTTCCTTTACAGCACGCTCCAACTGACGGTCGCGACCGTTGATGTAATCCTCGGGTGTGTTATACACCTCGATATCAGGATTCAGTGTAGTGTTCTCGCCGAACACACCACGCATATCGCGACAGCCCACCTGAGGAATACCGAAAATCATTCCGTTCTGCAGGGTCTCCCACCAAACGGCAGTCATTGTTCCGGCTACAGGTGCACCAATCAGCTTACCAATCTTCAGCTCCTTATATACCCATGGGAAACCATGTCCGTTACTGTAGTCATCCTCGCAAATCAGCACGCACGATGGCTTCAGCCATTTGTTATAAGGATCAGAGCCTACATACTTACCATGAGGCACAAACTCCTGATACTTCTTACCGCTCAGCAGGGTGCACAAATCGTCGTGTAACCAACCACCACCGTTGTGACGCTCGTCAATTACAGCAGCAACACGATTGCGGTTCTTGTCGCTCAGAAGCTCACGGTAAACCGTACGGAAGCTGTGACTATCCATAGCCTTTACATGCACGTAGGCCAGCTTGCCATCCGAGAGACTGTCGGTCATCTCACGCTGACGGTCCACCCAACGCTTATACAGCAGTTCTCTCATGGTGCCGCGGCCGACAGCCTTGATGGTCACGTCGCTGCGCTTACCGGTTGAAGGATTCAGAATGGTTAAACGTACGCGCTTTCCAGCCTTTCCATCCAGCAGTGGGAAGTAGTCGTCGTTAGCCTTGATGGCTACACCGTCGATAGCCTCAATCACGCAACCAGCCACCACACCAGTCTTCTTCTGAGCCAGTGGCGAGCGCTTGATAACCTCTTCGATACGCAGTCCGTCGCCCTCGTAGTTCTGGTCGATAAACACGCCCAGCGAAGCAGTGCTTAGTGCGGCACCGGCGGGATAATAGCGTGCACCGGTGTGCGAAGCATTCAGCTCGCCCAGCATCTCGCTCAGCATATCCTTGAAGTCGTACTCATTATTAATATATGGCAGGAAACGGCGATAGTTATCACGATAGCTTTCCCAATCTACATTGTGCAGATTCTCTACATAGAACTTATCCTTAACCTGGCGCCAGATGTGGTCGAACAAGTAGGCACGCTCCTCGTAAGGACGATAGTTGAACACGGTCTCGAAATCGATATTCTTGGTAGATTTCTTACCCAGCTCCAGTTTCTTGATACCACCGCGTGTGGCCAGGAACAGGTTGTCGAACTTCTTGTCAGCCTGCATACGTCCGCGACCGACACCCTTCATCAGCCGTTCGGTCTTATCCTCACGGATGTAGTGCACCCACAGGTCGTTATCACCCTCGTACGAAGCCTGATAGTACAAGGTGTCGCCCTTCAGGATGGCATCACCCATCTGACCTGAATTGTCAGTCACACGAATGATACGGTCGAGGCGGTTATCCAGGTCGAAGGTGAGCAGTTTTTCTGCCTTGGGCTTCTCGGCTGTCTTCTTCTTGTCCTTTTTCTTCTTGCTGTCCTTATCGTCAGCCTTTTCATTCTTCTTAGCCTCCTTCTCAGCCTCTTCCAGTATTTCCTTATCCTCCTTACTCATGGTAAAGCGGTCGTAGGCATCCACGTCGAAGAACATCACGTAGTAGTCGCTCTCGGCACCCCAGCTGCCATGACTGCGATAGCCGGCACGGTCACTCTCAAACAGCATGGCCTTGCCTCCCAGCACCCAGCGGGCAGCACCCTCGTTGTAGCCACTCTCGGTCAGGTTGTGCACCTCGCTATTGCCGCTGGCATTAATCAGGGCAATATCATTACTGTTCCAACCGCCTGTGCCGATATAGCTGGCCAAGAGCCACTTGCTGTCGGGACTCCACTCAAACCAGATGTCGCCATCGCTGTACGAGTAGTTGTACTTACCATCCAGCACAGTGCGCTCAAGTCCGGTCTTCAGGTTAATCACGCACAGCTCGGCACGGTTCTTGAAGTAAGCTACCTCCTTGCCATCGGGACTGTACTGTGGCTGCAGCGAAGTCTCATTGCTCTGTGTCAGACGCTCCTCTTGCAGGGAGGTAGCGTAAGTAAAGAGTTTCTCGTTCTTATTCTTCAGTTTGGTCTGATAAATCTGCCATACGCCACCGCGCTCAGCGCAATATACCAGACTGCGACCATCGGGGCTGAAGTTCACGCTGCGCTCCTGCTGTGGGGTGTTGGTAATCTGCTTGGTGGTCTTATACTCAACCGATGTCACAAAGATGTCGCCACGCAGAATAAAGGCCACCTCTTTGCCTTCGGGCGAAAGACTGATTTCGGTGACACCGCTCGAACGCAACTGACGAATCAGGTCCTTGTCCTGACGGTCGCCGGTAATAGTTACCTTTACCTTCTGTGGCTCAGAACCTTCCTTCAAGGTATAAATTTCGCCATTCTGACTGTAGCAGAGTGTACCCTCGTTGCTTACCGAGAGATAGCGTACGGGATTCATTGTGTGGTGCGAGAGCTGCTTTTTACCTGTGCCGTCGATATTTCGGCGATACACATTAAAAGTACCATCTTCCTCGCTGGTGTAATAATACGAGTTGGCATCAGCCCAGCGTGGTGTACGATCCTCGCCCTTAAAGTCGGTCAGTCTGGTGTAGTGTCCATCCTGCATCATCCAAATGTCGCGACAGATAGGACTCTGATGGTGCTTGCGGAAAGGATCCTCGTAACCCTTATAGTCGTGATACAATATACGACCATCCTTGGCAAAGCTGATATCCTCCATTGGCAGTGTTGAGAACATGCGAGGACGACCGCCCTTGATGCTCACCTCGTACACCTGATTCTCGCCAGGGAACAGAATCGACTGTGCCGATGGCATCCACGAAGCCGAGAACAACACATGTTCGTTGCCTCGCCAAACCATAGGCATCTCGTCGGTGCTGTTGGTGGTCAGTCGCACGGGCTCGCTGCCCTGGGCATCCATCACATACACATCCATGCTACCCTCGCGACTTGATGCGAAGGCCAACTTGGTGCCGTCAGGACTCCACACGGGACAGGCATCATAAGCCGCATTAGTGGTCAGCTGTCGGGCTTTTCCGCCTGAAGCAGCTACCGTATAGACATCGCCTTTATAAGCAAAGGCAATCGTTTTGCCATCCGGCGAGATGGCCGTGTACCGCATCCACAGCGGTCCTTCTTCGGCATGCACACTCAGCCCCGTCATCAGGAGCCCGGCAGCCAAAAGCATTTTACTTGTTTTCATGTCGTTATTTATTGTTTATTGTTGTTATCATCGCGAAAACAGATGCAAAGATAAGTAATAATACGTAAAATGCAAAAAAATACGCTATTTTTTCGCTTATTTCATTACTTTTTGTTACTTTTACAGCCAAAAACCATTCAATATGAAACGAATTTCTATTTTAGCATGCGCCTTAGGTCTGGCTTGGAGCCAGCTCTGCGCTCAGACCACTACAGCCGAAGTGCTCTTCGAAACCACCAAGGGCAACATCCGTATCGCACTCTACGACGAGACACCACAGCACCGCGACAACTTTTTGAAGCTTACCAAAATGGGCTCGTACGATTCGCTGCTGTTCCATCGTGTGATTAAGGATTTTATGATCCAAACGGGCGATATCTTCAGTAAGAAAGCAAAACCCGGACAGTTGTTAGGTTCGGGTGATTACGATTATACTACCGAGGCTGAGTTCCGTTTACCTAAGATATTCCATCGTCGAGGTGTGGTAGCTGCTGCACGCGAAGGCGACGAAAAGAATCCCGAGCGCCGTTCTGGTGCCAGTCAGTTCTACATGGTTTGGGGTAAGGTGTACGACGATCGCCGACTGGATTATACCCAGCAGAAGATCGATTCGATTACCAATGGCCAGGTAAAGATTACACCTGAGATGCGTGAAGTTTACAAAACCATCGGTGGCACGCCCCATCTGGATGGTCAGTACACCGTGTTTGGTGAGATTATCGAGGGTTTGGATGTAGTCGAAGCTATCCAAGGTGTGGCCGTAGATAAGAACGACCGCCCCTTAGAGGATATCCGCATCCTGAAGGCCACCGTTACAAAGGACCTCCCTGCCCCACCTGCTCCCAAAGCTACTCCCAAACGTAAAGTAGCACCAAAGAAAAGAAGATAATACATATTATTTGTTATTCATATCGCAAGCGATATTTAGTTAATTCTTCTTAAAGTGTTATCTAAATCGCTTGCGATATAAATTATTCTTATTACCTTTGCACCGCTTTTAAGTTGATAACATCACAAAAACAACAATATATATTAAGTACAATGATTTACGGAAAAACGAAAGGTACCGATTTTGAAAAGCTGTGCGACGGAGCTGCTAAGGCCGAGGCGCAGGGAGTAATGGTTTATTATGCGCTGGCTCGAATGGCTCGCGAACAGGGCTATCCCGAAGAAGTTTCAGCTACGTTTATTGAGATGGCGAATCAAGAGGCAGTACATGCAGGATTCTATGCTACCCTGATGGCTAAGTACGATAGCGATATCTGGAAGATTGCCGAGAACTTTGCCAAGGGCGAATATCACGGCGAGCAGCAGGTAAACCAGTTTGCTCAGGCATTACGTGCTGTAGGACTGGATGAAGCAGCCAACGAGATGGATGTGTTTGCCAAGCAGGAACGTCATCATGGTGATACGCTTACAGAGTTGATTAGCAAGTATAAAAAGTAAATCAGTATGGATAGTCAGAGTGCCATCAATTTGGCAGAATACATGAATGGCAGCATTCGCAATATCATGGCTACAGCCTATAAGAATGTGCTGAGTAATCCCCGTGAAGCGAAGTTTGCCTTCAAGATGCAGCGCCTGTTCGAGAAATCGGAAAAACGCCGTAAGAAGATGGCAGAAAGCGAAGGTTTAGATGTGCCACCTTTCTTAATTAGTAGTATCTCAACCACCTGCAATCTGCATTGCAAGGGTTGCTATGCCCGCTCCAACGGAATAGCCGAGGATAAAGAGTCCGACCGCAAGGCCACACTTACTCCCGAGCAGTGGCGCCACATTTTTGAGGAGGCTGCTGAGATGGGTATCAACTTCTCGCTGCTGGCTGGTGGCGAACCTATGATGCGCAAGGATATTCTGGAGCAGGTGGCTGAGGTTAAGGACATGATATTCCCCATTTTTACCAATGGCACACTGATTGGTCCATCGTACATGGAGTTTCTGCGTAAGAATCTGAACATGGTGCCTATCATCAGTCTTGAGGGTACTGCCATCGGTACCGACGAGCGTCGAGGTCAGGGTGTGTTCAAGCGTGCTATGCAGTCGATGGAGATGCTGAAGACCGAGAATCTCTTCTTTGGTACCAGCATCACCGTTACTACCGAGAACATGCAGCTGGTAACATCTGCTGATTTCATTAATCAGCTACGCGGCTATGGTTGTAAGATCGTGTTCTATATCGAGTATGTGCCCACAGAACCAGGCACTGAGCATTTGGCATTTAGCGATGCACATGTGGCCCAGATGGAGCAGGTACTCGAAGAACGCCGCACGATGTATCAGGATATTATCTTCCTGTCGTTCCCCGGTGACGAGAAGGCTTTAGGTGGCTGTCTGGCCTCAGGTCGCGGCTTCTTCCATATCGGTCCAGATGGATCGGCCGAGCCCTGTCCGTTCTCTCCATTTAGCGATAGTAATGTATTAGAACTTGGTGTACGACAGGCACTTAAATCACCTTTATTCAAGAAGATTAGAGCTGCCCGTGCATTAGGTTGGGAGCACACAGGCGGCTGTACCCTCTTTGAGCACCGCGAAGAAATAGAACAGATGATGAACAAATAAATAAGCTCAAGTAGATTAAGCTATAGCACAACTGCAGTGCCGCTGGCGGCTACCATCAGCATAGAGCCGTTAGCACCAATGGTTTCGTAATCCAGGTCGATGCCTACGATAGCGTTAGCACCTAACATCTGGGCGCGCTCCATCATCTCGCGCATAGCCTCGTCCTTGGCCTCGCGCAGCACCTTCTCATAGCTACCGGCGCGACCACCTACGATATCACGAATACCAGCAAACAGGTCTTTAAACATGTTTGCACCGATGATTGTTTCACCTGTCACTACACCCTTATACTCACGGATAGTGTGACCTTCGATTGTTGGAGTTGTTGAAAGTACCATAATTTTAAAATTTAAGTTATTATTACCAATATTCTTTTGCGTCAAGTATCACATGTTTCTGCTGGCCCTGTGGCGTCACGATATCAAGTTCGTGGCGTGGTGCTTTGTGCAAGGCTTCCTCCTCGTCCCAGGTGTAATCCTTTACATCGCGACCATTAATGGTGGTAATCGTGTCGCCGATCTCTACACCAGCCTCATGGGCCTCGCTCGAGTGGTTCATATAATACACCACCCAACCGCGACAGATATCCGTACGGTTTCGCCAGCCGTAACCATATCTCTTACCGATGGGGTCATCAGCCTTATGCCGGCGCAGATAAAGTTTCAGGTTCTGGGCATCGATAATAATGTTAAACCTATCCCAAACGTCGTTACCGATAATACCCAGATAAGGTCGGTCGCTCATAGCCCCTACCCCCTCGGGTACATAGCTGATATCAGTATAACGGATGGTGTCGCCACCTATCAATATATGGTCGCTCATCATTTCAACCGATGTCTCCATCGCCTTGTCGCCAATGCCAGGCTGAGCCATATCTGCCAGGTAGCGCTTGCCTTCAATCTTATCAAGAGCGAACTCGGTCACGGCACCCGACGTAAAGGTAACCGAACCACCACTGCCCGTATCCATCAAGTACCAGCCACGTATCTTCTTGCCACCCAACTGTACTTCTGCCTGCAGCATAATCCTATTATTCTCGTATTTTATGGGTAACTGCTGATAGCCCTCGGTATTGGGCTTGGTGCTGGTGTACTGCTTAAGATACTGCTTTTCGAAGTTGATCTCGAGCGGATATTTCGAGATATCCTTGATACCCCAGATACCATCCACATGGCGACTTACAATGTCGCGCAACTTAAATATCGGCACTATCTGATATTGCTGCACCACATTTCCCATCTGTACCTTGGTGCCATCGGCTATCACACGTACCATGGTCGATCCTGCGGCACCACCAGCTCTGGCCTTACCTACTTTCTGTGGATGCCAGAAAGATTGCGCAAGCGCTACGCTGTCGATACCAAAGATGTTAGCTGCACCTGTATCAAACAGCGTATTTACGTGCAGCTTATCGTTAATGATAGTCTGCAGATAGATATGTCCATGATACACAAACGGCATCGTATTATCGTTGGCATTATTCTGTGCCAAGCCATTCAGACTGCTTAATGCAAGTATGATAGTTGATAACAGTTTCATAAAATAGCGTTTTTAAATAATCCTATCTGTTGCAAAATTAAGCATAATTTCTGAAAGGCCCAAAAATATTAGCGTTTTTTGGTAATTAGCATAAAAAAAGAAGCAATATTTGGTGGTAAACAAAATAATATGTACCTTTGTCAGCGAAAACAAACAATAAATATCAAAAACAAACAGCAATCAAGATGATAAAAAAACTGATTTTTGCACTGGTGATTGGAGCCAGTAATAGCGCATTGGCTCAGGTAAGTATGGTAAAAATGCAACCCGCATGTGGGGCACAGGATGTAAATATCGATACCCATTTGGAGCTCACACTTTCCGACACTGCCTCGATCGGCCAGAAAGGTTTCATCTCGGTTTACGATAAACAATCGGGCAAACTGGTTGATCGCTTAGACTTAAGCATACCTGCCGGTCCTACACAAGGACAGTCGCGTAATCCTGCAGCACAATACACGTCTATACCTTATACGTATAAGGCATCACAAAACATCACCAACCGCAACACCAAAGCCGGAACACCATCGGGCGTAAACGCTATCGATAGGTCGCGCTATCAGTTGGATATCATTGGCGGATTCTCCGATGCCTTCCACTTCTACCCCATCATCGCTCACGAGCGCCGCTTTACCATCTACCTACATCATAACATGTTGGAGTACGGGCACGAATATTACGTAACCATTGATAACAACGTCATTAAAGGTTTTAAAGGTATAAAAGGAAAAAATGCGTGGTCTTTCAAGACAAAAAGTAAAGCTCCCGATGCAAATAAACGCACGCTAACAGTTTCTGCCGATGGACAAGGTGATTTCTCTACGATACAAGGTGCCATGGATTTTATCCCTGATTCGCTAGCTACAGAATACAGCCGTTATTGCGTGCAGGTAAAAAATGGCGATTATCAGGAGTTGGTATATTTCCGCAACAAGCGCTTTGTAACCATCCAAGGCGAAACACGCGATAGCGTGGTTATCCATTACCCCAATAACGAGGTGTTTAATCCTCATCCATCTGATATCAAGACCAACGAGGTGCGTGGCACATTCCCATCACGACGAGCAGCCTTTGCAGCCGACAACTGTAGCGATCTGATTTTCAAGGATATCACCATTAAGACCGATTGTAAAGGTCAGGCCGAAGGACTCTTGGTTAATGGCGAACGGAACTACTTTGAAAACGTTCATGTTATCGGCGACGGCGATGCCCTGCAGGCCAATGGTAGCTGTTACTGGTTAAACTGCCAGATTGATGGTGGCGGCGATACGATATTAGGTCGAGGTCCTTCATTCTTTAATCATTGTACGATAACCAGCTATGGTGCGTTTATGTGGATACGCAACACTGCCGAAAACCATGGTAACGTGTTTGTTGATTGTCACTTCAAAGGCTTGTCGGATTACGCAGAATTGGGTCGTTTACCCGACAATAAGGGGCGTAACTATCCCCATGCCGAGTGCGTACTACTCAACTGCACACTCGAGAACATCCCTGCAAGAGGCTGGGGCGTGATTGATAATGGTGCCCAAACAGCCACCATCCTCGAGTTTAACAGTCACGATACCGAAGGATATCCTGTAGATACTACCAAACGTAACCCTCTCATGCGTCAACTGCATCCAGTCCGCGATGCCGAGCTGATTGGAAAATACTCGGATGCCAACTGGGTACTTTACCATGGGATTTAAGATTATATAGGAAATACAAATGCAGACAAGCTTCACAGCTTATCTGCATTTTTAAGTTGTTTTATTATAAATGATTTACTCAAAAAGTTAATTCACTTATTTCAGTCGCTGGTAGCCGTAAGCAGCTGTACTGCCCAGCTCTTCCTCGATACGAATCAGCTGATTGTACTTGGCCATACGGTCGGTACGAGAAAGTGAACCAGTCTTGATTTGCCCAGAGTTTGTGGCTACTGCGATGTCGGCAATTGTAGTGTCCTCTGTTTCACCTGAACGGTGAGAAGTCACTGTGGTGTAGCCGTGACGGTGAGCCATTTCAATAGCCTCCAAGGTCTCTGTCAACGAACCAATCTGGTTCACTTTAATCAGTATCGAGTTAGCAGCGCCCATCTTAATACCCTTCTCCAGGAAATTGGTATTGGTCACAAACAGGTCGTCGCCTACCAACTGGCAGCGGTCGCCAATCTTCTCGGTCAGTTTTACCCAGTTATCCCAGTCGTTCTCATCCAGTCCGTCCTCGATAGAATCGATAGGATACTTGGTGATGAGCTGCTCCAGATAAGCAATCTGCTCATCGGCTGAGAGCTTCTTGCCGTTAGGATCCTTCTTCGCACCATTCTTAAGCTGACGGTAGTCATAGAACCACTGTCCGTTCTCGCAGGTAGCAAACTCCGATGCGGCGCAGTCCATAGCGATCTTTACATCCTTACCAGGCTCATAACCAGCTTTCTTGATGGCCTCTACAATGGTGTCGAGTGCATCCTCAATGCCGTCGAAGTTAGGCGCATAGCCTCCCTCATCACCTACAGCTGTTGACAGTCCACGTGCCTTGAGCAGCTTGGCCAGGTTATGGAATACCTCAGCACCCATACGGATGGCCTCGCGCTCATTGCTGGCACCCACAGGACGAATCATAAACTCCTGGAAAGCGATAGGGGCTGCAGAGTGTGCACCACCATTTACAATATTCATCATAGGCACGGGTAAGGTGTATGCATTGCAGCCGCCTATATATCTATAAAGAGGTACATTCAGTGCCTTAGCTGCAGCCTGAGCACAAGCTAACGATACACCGAGGATAGCGTTGGCACCCAGTTTCGACTTGGTGGGAGTTCCGTCGAGAGCCAGCATCTTATAGTCGATGGCACGCTGTTCCAGTACGCAGTCTCCCTTCAGCGCAGGTGCAATCACTTTGTTTACGTTGTCAACGGCCTTCAAAACGCCCTTGCCCAGATAGCGCTCTTTGTCGCCATCGCGCAGTTCCAGGGCTTCGTTCTCGCCGGTTGATGCACCTGAAGGTACAGCGGCGCGACCCATTACACCATTCTCAAGTGTTACTTCTACCTCTACTGTTGGATTACCTCTTGAATCGAGAATCTCTCTCGCATGAATCTTTTCAATTTTCATTTTTTCTTCTTACAATTATAACTAATAACTAACAAAATTGCGCTGCAAAGGTACGGCGAAAAAAAGAAGTGCGCAATACCTAAAACACGGGGTTTTAAGCACGGCGCACTTACCACGTATGCAGAAACGGATTAATTATAAGTAGGTATTCGCGTTACATAGAGATGGGCACTACCAGTTTGAAGGTGATGTTGCGGCCCATGTTATATACGCCTCGGCGACCGGTAACCACATTCTCGTCGGCATACTTCAAACGACTCAGGTGATTCTGATAGGCCTTGTTCAGCAAGTTATCGGCGGTGATGTATAACTCTGCTATCTTCTTACCTTTTACCTGAATATCGGTTCCTGCCGAGAGATTCAGCAACGCATAGCCGGGTGTGACAGTTTCGGTTTCGTCGGCGCTATAGATATGCGACTGCTTCAGATAACAGTCGAGACCAGCTGCAATATAGAGGTTGTTCAGCACCGAACGGTGGGCTGCATCGGTAGTATGGTGATGATTTACCGTGGTATGCGAGTGGTGGAACAGCTCCCACTTCAGTTCCGAAGCCCATTTGGGTGCTGGCGTAAAGGGCAGATACTTGGTGCCAGGATCGGCATGCATCTGCTGTGCATCTACATACGAGAAGGTGTTCGAGAAATGCACGCTGTGTACAGGATGTAAGTCCACGCCAGCCTCGAAGCCTAACAAGCGGGCATCGCCCTGGGTATAGGCATAAGTCAGGTAGCCTTCTTCAATCTCCTCGGCCAATCGATGGGTGAAAATGTAATTATCGATGCGATTGGCAAAGAGTGCCAACTGTGCTGATACATATTGCGAAGTAAACTCCAGTCCCAGATCGGCCTGCATACTATATTCAGCTTTCAAATCTTGGTTACCAATCTCGTAGCGCAAAGAACCCTCGTGTACACCGTTCGAAGCCAGTTCACTCATGTTTGGTGTGCGGAAACCGCGGGCCAGATTCAAGCGTACATTAAAATGCTCGTTAATGTTGCATACAGCACCGATGCTACCTGTTACACCATTGAAATGGCGACTGAAGTTGGCGAAACGAACGTCGCCATCTTCCATCAGCTCGTAACCGTGCAGTCGGCGATGATCGTAGCGTAATCCACCGTTCAGTGTCCAGTTGTCGCCAAGTCTCTTGGTGGCGGTGGCATAGAAACCGAAGTCGAACAGTCGGTAGTCGGGAATCAGATACTCCTCGCCCTCATTATCCGACTTCTGATACATACCACCAATACCAGTCGACAGTTTCCAACCGTTAAACTCGTTGGTAACGTAACGCAGGTCGTATGTCAGTGTGTGCAACTTGAAATACAGCTCGTACTCATCCATTTCCTCCTCGAACTCCTGACGGCGGTTCTGCTGGTAGCCGATGATGGCCTTCAAGTAGCCCGACGACAGGTTCAGCGAGTTGTCCCATACCACCTTGTAGTGCTTTACCTGCTGGAATGGGAGTGCTTTCGAGTACTGATGTCCGGTCCAACCCTCTTCGTGTTCCAGTTCACCAGTCTCGGCATCACGCTCTCCTTCAACGATTCCCGGTGTTAAGTGATAGGCGGTCCACGTCAAGCGCGAGTGCCCCCACCCTTTGTTCAGTCCCAGCATCAGTCGTCCTGCTCTTTCGCGGAACTGTGAGCCAGGCACATAGCCGTCGTACTTATTCTTATAGGCATGTGCCATCTTATCGCTATAGCGGGCGTCCCACACAAAACCTTTCTGGTTGCCTGCCATTTGTAACGAGTAATTAAACAAACCATTGTTGGTTTGGTATTCGGTACTGATATTGCCTTTCAGCTCGCCCTCGGCCAATGTGGGTTGAGCGTGCAGGATAACCACGCCTGCCATGGCATCCGATCCGTACATCAGTGAGGCAGGACCTTTCAGAATCTCGACACTGCCCACGCTACTGCCATCAACCTCAACGCCATGCTCGTCGCCCCACTGCTGTCCTTCCTGGCGCACACCTTCGCTCATCACTACCACGCGGTTATAACCCAGTCCGCGGATGATGGGTTTCGAGATGCTACCACCGGTAGTGAGCTGACTCACACCTGGCTGGTGGGCGATGGCATCGATGATATTGGTAGAGGCCGTGGCCTTTAATATCTGTGGTGTAACAATGCTCACGGGTGCTGTAGCGTGTTTCAGTTTTGTATCGCCCGTTACGCCTGTTACTGTTACTTCGTTTAAGTTCAGATGGCGGAAAAACACATCTGTTGAATCTTCAATATGGTGATGTTTACTATTATCCTGAGCTGCCAAGGTCATGCATACGCACAACAATGGCAGAATGATATATCTTGCTTTCATTCTGTTTTGTAATTAATTGTATGTTATATAAATATGTATGTAAATAATCCGAGGTAATCAGAGTGTTGGAGGACCTCGGGTTACGATGTTGCCACAGCTGTAGGTGCGAAATCCGCACAAGGGCTGAGCATAACTCTTGATACATACATGAACATATAACGTAACAGCCATTACAGCGGCTGCCAACATAGTCAGCGTCAGGAACTGGCACAGCACGCAGTCGTGATCCCACGAGGCCACCGACGAAAGGTGACCATGACAACTATGGTGTACGCAGTCGCTACACTCGGTAGTTGTTGTGTCGCCAGTTTCATGAATGTGAATAGACGACAGCAGCAGTATTGGCACAAAAACTGCCAATAGCATCCAAGCCGCCATATGTCGTTTATTCGCTAGTTTCATATATTCGGCTGCAAAAGTACACATAAAATCCCAAAGCACAATTGTTTTGCCTTGGGATTTAACTTTTGTTGAATTCTGTCGTATTTAATTATTCACTGGCAGGGTGATAACGAAGCGGCATCCGGTGGTGTAATCTGGATCGATAGTGAGCGTGCCGCCAAGCAATTCGGCTGAACGACGGGCTACGGTAAGACCCAGACCGATGCCTTGCACAAACGAATCCACCTTATAGAATCGCTCAAACACGCGTTCCTGCTGGTCTTTAGGAATACCCTTGCCGGTATCCTCTACGGCTATCTGCAACTGTTTGTTATCAGCTTTTACTTTGATGGTTACACTACCCTTAGTGGTAAACTTCAAAGCGTTGCTCATCAGTCGGTCCAATATCTTGCGGATGGCTGTGGCATTGCTCTTTAAGCGATAATCGGCAGGCAGCTTGCTGCTCACACTCAGTGCCAGTCGCCCTTGGTTATCAGCCTCACTGGCATCTATAGCCTCCTGACAGATGGCTGTCACATCTACCTCATCGGCAAGCTGATACATACTTTGGCTCTCGCTTTCCGACAACTCCAACAGTTCGTTCACAAAGTTGGTAATCTCGGTGGTGTTGTGACTGATGTCGGCCATAATGCGGTTGCGGTCCTCGTCGCTCAGATCGTAGTCGGGATTGCTCACCACCTGCGCAAACCCCGTGATGATATTAAGCGGAGTACGTATCTCATGACTGATATGCTGAACAAATGCCGTCTTCATACGGTCCGACTCCTTGGCATGTTCCAGCGCCTTGGCCAATCTGGCCTGCGAACGATGACGCAACACAATGTATATCAGCATGATAACAATCAGTATGATCAGCGAAACCAGGCGCCAGGCTTGACGGGTATGCAGATTCTTTTCACGTTCAGCTGCCATTTCAAGCTCCTTCTGATGCACAGCCTCCTGCTCTAGTGCATCGGCATGTCTCGATATGTTGATGACCGAGTCGAGATGCTCTATGATGTCAATACTGATAGCCTTCGCAGAGTCCAACCTACCCGCATTACGGTTGGCCTCGTATTTCTTTAGCATCACTTTCTGAATCATCTCGAGCGTATAGCTTACCTTGTATTCTTTAAGGAGCTCATTCAGGTCCTTAAAATTGTCGGCAGCCTCCTGCCAGCGGCCTGCCACGCCCAGATAGGTTCCACTCAAGTTGCTACCTTCGGGTGTACGGCTCATACCTGTTTTCATAAAGTTCTGATAGCACTCGGCAGCTTCGGCTGAACGGTGCAGACCCTCGAGGGTGATGGCACGATAGATATGGTATCGGGCCCACTGTTTTTCGGCATAATCCTTACGTGCATCTTTTGCTGACTCATAGCCTCGTATCAGTTGGGCCATACGATCCAGCCATATCAGGGCTTTCTCGTAGTCGTGAATCTCGATATAATTATAGCTGATACTGATAACGCCCACGATGGCATCGCGATAGGATGTGGCATAATTGTGACGCTTGATATAGTCGAGATGAAAATCGTATGCGCGATTAAAATTTTTGTTTGTAGCTGCCTCGCTGATGCCGTGACGAGTCTGACAGCAACCTGCATAGATGAGTAGATTGGTGTATTCGCTCGTGGTGTCGCATCCCAGTTTCTCCAGTCGGTCGATGGCTGGTTGTGCTATCTTCAGTACCGCCTCATACTCTCCCCACAAATACTTCAGGCCTGCCAATCGCTGGGCAATACCAGCATACACCCTGACATCCTCGTCGCCAGTCGAATTCTCAACAGCCGTAAGTCCCCGTTTCCAATACAGCTCGGCCATACGCTTCTGCATCAAGCGGTCGTAGGCATAGCCCATCCAATAGTCGGCTTTTCCCTCCGAAAAGAGTCCCAACTGCTCCACGCTGTCGGTCAGTTCAATTATGCGGTTGTAATCTTTGTCCAGATAAGCATCGTACACCATGTGCTCGGCGTCTTCGCATCGTTCCTTAAATTCAGCATCATGACATCCCGTTAGAGATATCGGCAAAAGGAATGCACCGGCTATTGATATAGCAATAGTTAATAGTTTTTTTTTCATTCTATAATTTTGTTCCGTTGTTATCAGCGTTCAGGGTGCAAAATTACTAAATAATGCTGACGTGGCAAAGTAATTTTAGAAGATTAACGCAAATCGGCCTTAAAATAAGGGCAATACGAATAAGAATGGGGAATTTTGAAAAATGATGGTGTGCAAATTTGGGAGGATTGATGAAGGAGTTAGGTTGCCAAATCGTAACCCGTTTACGACCTCGTTGACAGTTAAACTTTTCTAAATCCGTAGGGTGTAAAATCGCAGAATAACGAACTTCACTCCGATTGGTTTTCAATGACACGAACTGCATGGTTTTGCCGAAAAAGCGATTCGGAAATTGGTATTATCTTTGCAGCCCGAATTAAAAAAGGATGAAGTATGTCAAGAAGCACATTCAACATTCTCTTCTATGCCAACAAGAGCAAGGAGAAAAACGGAATTGTCCCTATCATGGGACGAGTAACAATCAACGGAACGCAGTCGCAGTTCAGTTGTAAGAAGAATATCCCACTGGCCATGTGGGATGTAAAGGGTAATTGTGCCAAGGGAAGAAGCAAGGAGGCTTTGCAGATTAACCGTGACCTTGATAATATCAAAGCGCAGATTATCAAGCATTATCAGCGTCTGTCTGACCGCGAGGGATTCGTAACGGCTGAGATGGTAAGAAATGCATATCAGGGATTGGGCAGCGAGTATGAAACGCTGCTCGGAGCCTTTGATAAAGATATTGCCAATCTGAAACGTCGTGTAGGCAAGGACAGGGCAGAAGGGACCTACAAGATACAGATGAGGTCGAGGAACTACATTGCAGATTTCCTTCGAACAAATTACAAGCGGAACGACATTGCCATGCAAGAACTGACACCTGACTTTATCAAAGAGTTCAGTGTGTACCTTAGCAATGAACGCGGCTTGGCGCATTCCACCATCTGGCTGTCGTGCATGCACCTGAAGGGAGTGGTAGGCAGAGCACATGATAATGGCAAGATACAGCGCAATGTCTTCGCACAGTTCCATATCAGCCCCAAATGCAAGGAACGCACATTCCTGACAGAAGAAGAGTTAAAGACGGTGATGACACATGAGTTTGAAGATGCCAATCTCGCCTTTATCCGCGACCTGTTCGTATTCATGAACTTCACGGCACTATCTTTCGTGGACTTGAAGGAACTGACTACGGACAACATTGTAGAGATAGACGGTGACAAGTGGATAATTGGCAAGCGTCACAAGACCGACGTACCCTATCAAGTGAAGCTGTTAGACGTTCCACTGCAAATTATCGAGCGTTACAGCAACTTCCCCAAGGAGAATCCGAAGTCAGTATTCGGTGAGGTCAATTACTGGAGTGTCTGCAAGAAACTGAAGACGGTCATGAAGGAATGCGGTATAGACAAGCCTATCTCCGCTCACTGTGCAAGACACGGCTTTGCCACAATGGCCTTAACCAATGGCATGCCCATAGAGAGCGTGAGCCGTGTACTGGGTCATACGAACATTGTCACAACTCAGATTTATGCCCGCATCACGACCAAGAAGCTGGATAATGACCTGACAATGTTGGGTAACAAGCTTAACGCATCATTCAGTAACATCAAAACAGCATAGACACATGGAACAGAGAAACATCATTGAGTGGAGTGAGCATAGTGAGTACAGGGAACTGACTATACCGAGTGGAGAGATTTGGATGAGCGAGTCCGAACTGGTTGACCTTTTCGGAGTGTTCATCCCGAAACTAAGGAACACCATCCAAACACTCTACAAAGAGGAACTGGTGAAACCCTATGAGACAGAGCGGACTATCAAACAAAGCCGAAACCTGTACCTCACCGTATATAACATGGAGTTGGTTCTGTTACTTGCCTTCCGTCTTAACTCTTATCAGGCAAGGGCTGTCCGCAAGGAACTGATGGTACGAATTGAACGAGACCACAAGCCGTTTGAGGTGATATTTACGAATGTAGGCCGTAAACAATTCCAATAAAGGGACGATTTGGATTAAGATATTGTTGCCAGTTTACTTCTATATGGAGGAACTGGCAACAATTCTATTTCTCAATAATAGAGGCTAATAAATTCGTGGCTATCTCAGCATTCTTGAATCTAATGAGATTGTCTTCAATAGAGTGGTAACCAAGGATGTTGACGCTGCCATACCATATAATGCTCTTGTCGATAATAGCAGTATGTAGGGAAAGACGGTCAATTGTGATAATCTGCATCCCTTGATGTAGCAAACGAAGAGTATCATCGTTCTCTTCTTTTGTATAGAGTACAATTTCTATTCCATTTGCAGTTAAATCAATAAGTCGCTCTGCTATTTGTGTGTTCCTACCAATCTTTACTCTGGGACATGAAATAACTATAGAACGTTTGCACTGAGTCAAGTCTGAGATAAATGGTTGCACGAAGTTCTGACCATCATAGATTAAGTCTGCTGTTGGGAACAGACTTTCAAACATCTCATTATTTCTGATTCTATAGCCGATTGAGGCATATCCTTTCAGACGTTTACGATACATGGATTCGCAAACAGGAACTCGTATGTCGATATAGTCATAGACTTGCACATCCTTTTTCCCCTCAAACTCACGATGCAGTCGGCCAGTGTATTGTTGTAGTCTGCCTTTCCATGCTATGGGCGATACCAGAAACAGCGTATCGAGACGGGCATAGTCAAAGCCCTCGCCGACATACTTGCCTGTGGCAATAATAACAAGTGGCTCAGTGGAAGGAATAGAATGCAGTTGCTCCATCTTCTGGCGTTTCTCCTTGATGCTTTCAGAACCAACAAGAGTAATCACGTTAGGGCAGTGAGGTTTCAGAAGTTCTGCCAATATTGTAACATGCAAAGTCCTGTCAGTTAATATTATTGGCGAACGACCTTCTTTTTGGGCCTCAATAACATCCTTGACGATAAACAAATTACGATATTCGTCTTCTGACAGTTGCTGAGCGACCTGAGTAAACGAAAGGGCTTCACCACTTACAGGTCTGAATGGAGTAAACCGAGGCACAAGCAACCGCTGGAAGGTCTGGTTCTGCATCTGGGCTTTGGCATCAGTAGCATATCTGATCGGGCCACATTGCATGAAGAGAACGGGGTGATGCCCGTCTTTGCGAAATGGTGTCGCAGTCAGACCATATACATATCGGGCGTTTACAGCCTTCAAAACTTGTTCGTAATTTACAGCCGATATATGATGACATTCATCAGCTATGACCATACCGTAGTCTTTCACAAAGGATTTTACTTCGTTATCCGTCATGCACGATTGCAAAAGGGCTATGTCGATGATACCGTGAAGCCTGTTTCCTGCTGACGAAAGAGTACCAATAGGCGAAAGAACTTTTTTCCGTCTGTGTTTTCCAACCTCAACTTCAGGAACATCGTCTATTACAAGAAATTGCTCCAATCTCTGAACCCATTGGTCAAGTAAGGCTTTGGTATGAACCAATATCAGAGTGTTTACGCCATGCTTGGCAATAAGAGCAATACCTGTCGTCGTTTTTCCGAAAGCAGTCGTTGCAAAGAGCACACCTGTGCTATTTGCAGCCAAAGCATTAACCGCCTCTTGCTGATTATCCCGGAGTGTGCCGATGAAATGAACAGAAATAGGTCTGCCGTGATTAGTCTTGTCATCGTAGCGATAAGTAACTCCTTTCTCTTTAAGCAATGTAGTGACGACATCCTCACATCCACGAGGCAAAGCAAGATACTCATCCGTTAAGTCAGCACACGAAATGATACGTGGTGTTGAATAGGTGGAGAGTCGCATTGCCTGTTTGCTATAGAATTCAGGATTGCGGAATGAGGCGATACGTCTGAGGTGGTTAAGAACCTTTGATGACAATTGGCTCAATGGTATATAGAGCATATTCGAACGAGTGATAACAACCTCTGACGAGAAGTCTGATTTTTCAATCTTGGTTGCAACGGGGACTTCCCAAGGCTTGATCTCGCTAGTCTTTGATAATTCGCCAAGTGGAAGGATGTTAGAAGTCTGCCTCAATATCATTTCCAACGCATCCTCTGAGAGTTTCTTCACATTCAATAAATACTCCCATTGATCATCGTATGGCTCGAAATATTCATTCACAAACACACTGTTACCTTTTTTGCGAGCATTGCCTTGTAAGGGAAGGGCTACAAGATTACCAAAACCTCCCTCTGGCAATGTGTCCTGATTAGGAAAGAATCTGTCATATGACTTGAAATCAATCTTCCCGTTTCTATTCATTGCTTCTGTAAGGATGGCATTACCCAATCTTCTGGCTTTCACCGCCAGTACAGGAGTCCCAAAGAATATCCACACATGAGCACCATTGCCAGAACGGGAACGCTCGACTGAACAAGGAACGCCCCAACTCTTACACACATCGACGAATGCCAATACGTCTTCCTGATAGCCGTGTTCACAGTTCTTGTCATCAAAGTCGGTGCATAACAGGTTGCATGTATTATCCTCCTTGAGGACATATAGGCCAATAACATCTTCACCATTGACATTCTTTCCTTCCAAGTGATGGTAAAAGTCATCGTATGTCAATGGCAAGAACTGACGATTTGGGCATTCTGCACATTTATGAGCTTTCTTGTCGCAAAGCAGACGGTTCCACTCATTCTGACAAACAGGCTGATAACCAGACTTACCGCTTGCTTTGCTATACCAGCGTCTGGCGAAGACATCCTCACGTCCTTTGAACAGATTCCGAAACAGTTCAATCTTTTCCTGTAGCGACAATTTTTGCATGGCTGTCGGCTCCTGAACAGCAGGCACAAAATCTTCACCAAGTCGTTTCCTCAACTCGGCATTTTCGACTTCCAGCTTCCTGATTCGTTCAAGAAGTTGTTGCCGTTCAGCCATCCACTCCTGATAATTCTCTAATGGCATAGATATTATAACACCATTTGCCGGAATCGATTTTGTAACTCTTCAAGCCGCTTTAACAGTGCATCAAAGTCCAAAGGATTGCCATAGATAAAACTCGACTTCATGTTCTCGTAGTCACTACGGAATCTGTTTTGTATTTCGCCAACGGGACAAAACGAAATCTTGTCTGGCATATCCAGTGAATAGTCAACGCCACCGACATGATAGAACTTTTTGCGATGCTCCACAATCTCGGTATATAGAAGCACATTCTGCAATGCAGATCTCGCGTATTCTGTATCCATCAGTTTCTCCAAGTCGTAGAGGTGTCGGCTCATGCGAAGTGTTCTGGGATGTCTGCGCTGGTATTCTTCATTCAAGAGAAAGGCTTTCTCAAGAAAGGTGCGCGATGGGGATATGGTAGCAATATCGGTCATTGTCTCACCGTCATCATCCTTGAACTCATCAGAAATCAACGAAGAAATATGCTTCACCTCAAATGGTTCTTTCATTGACAGACAACTGATCTCAATTTTCACCACGGGCTTCACATATGAATGACCGGAATTAAAGATGCTGGGATAATGTACCAATAGCACTGTCGGGTCTGCGTCATGGTCAATAGGCTTTTCACCCTCTGCAGTCATGTGAGTTGTGACTGCTTCCACTTTCACGTTAAAACCTATACTTTCCAGTTTCTTTTCAAGTTCATTTTTCAGTTCACCATGTACGAAGTCACGTGATGCTTTTCGTAGCATCTTTATCTGGTTGTTGTTCTCGCATCTGGCACACGCAACACCTTTTTCTATTAGGAAGAAGTCACGATATAGAGCAATGTCGATGTCTTCACTGAATCGGTTGATGATGTTCCAGCCCTTGCTCAGACTTGTACCTCCCTTGAAATAAGTGTACTTTGATGTGCTCAGTTCGAACAATGCCTTTAATACGGTTGTCACCCACCAATCTTTTTCTACCGATTCTTGGTCGATGTTCTTCAAGTCCGATATACGGTTGACCATATAAAGACGGTCTGCCAAGTTGTTATCTATCCATCTACTCATGGTTAATCTCTTTTTTCAGAGTTGTTACTATCTTTCGAATCCAGGCAGGTGCAAGTTGCAAATCCTTCTGCCATGTCTTTTCTTCGGGATGCTCTGTCAACAATTTGCGTATGATGCCGATATGTTCGTCTGTCAGGTCTTCTTTGCCAATAGCCTTCAGTGCCTGTACAAGAACGGGCATCAACTCACCTTTATAGGCAAAGTTCTTGGGAACGCTACGCCTGAGCCGGATAGTACGATTCCCTAATTTGATCTCCCTTGCAGAGCCACTGGTTATGTACTCCGAATTCATAGGTACTTGTGTTGACAGACCTAACAGATTCATGGCCGTGTTGCCTGTTGGCAGGATCTTGGCTTTGTCGCGTTTAGCGATAGCCTTTATGATGTCGCCCACAGGAGGAAAGACAACGCCAAACTTGCTCCGCATAGGCTTGACATAGATTCCGTAGGAGATTCGCGAAATCAGTTCCTGTCCACATAACTCAGACAATATCTGTCTTACATAGACATCATCATAATTCGGGAAACTGTTGTTGAAAAACAGACTTCCGTCCTGACTTCTGTTAATCACATTTATAATATGCTCTTTTACTGTCATTTATGCTATGATATTTTTATTCGTCAACATACAAATATTTGCAAAATTTGTTAGTTCTCGACTGCAAAGATAATACATTTTTCTTAAATGAGAGCAATGTAGAACATATTTTTTTCTGGGGGAATGATAGAAAGAAGGATTTTCCATGCCATTCCAAGTGAAATGACACAGAAAATCCAAAGAAAAGACAAGAACAAACATTTTTCTAATCTTTACGGTATGCAGGATGGTAACATTCCTCTAACAGCTTTTCAAGGTCACTCTCACGATAGAGCACCTTTCCACCTAACTTGATGTAAGGTACAATGCCGCTGTCACGATACTCCTGCAATGTGCGACGGCTTATCTTCAGGCGGTGCGACACCTCCAAATCCGACAAGTACCGCTCTCCGTTCAACAAAGGACGATAATTGTATGTAACCTTGTCAAACAGCGTCTCAATCTCCTTCATCGACTTCATGGCATCCACCAAGCCGTCAGTTCTCAAAGTAATCAACTCTTTCAGATAATTCTCCATGTTTTACTTTTGTTTATTATTCCATTCCACACTAAACCATTACAGCCCCGTTGGTTCTGGGCTTTCGAGGCTTTCGCCATGCCGCATCCTTCTTCCTGTCTGCTACCACCCTCATGATGCTCTCTACATCCTCCGGCTTGTAATAAGTCTTGTGGCTAATCTGTGAATATGCCAGAGTGCCGTTGTCCCTCAACGTCTGCAACGTTCTCGGACTGATGCGCAACCTGTCGCATACCTCCTGATTATCCATCCACTCGCCCAGACGCTTGTCTGAGCCTCGCTTACCCATCTCCATCATCTTCTTGACGAAGTGATCAAACTTCCCTGCGAACTTCTCGTAGGCATCTTTTTCGATATTCACAATCTCCATCATTATTATATTTTTAAGTTATACTTCATGTTTATATGGCTCTTTTCGGAACCGTCGGCAAAGGTACTTCAAAAGTTCCTGTTGCCTGTTGTTTGGAAGTTTTCTTGTCTGAATTAACAATTCAGCCTTTCTTTATTCTAATGCCCTCAGAGCTTGCTCATCAGGAAAGATACCCGCAGCATTGTGTGGCACTCCGCCACCAGCTGCGTATTAGGCTACACCCTTCTATGGCATCCCTTTGCGGCATTGCAAGCAACAGGGGGTAGTAGGCTACCCCTATTGCGGGTTGGTGCAAGCACCTTTGTGCCATTTTCCTATTTGTCAATGCGAAGGTACTACATCCACTTCATTCTTATCGCCTTTCCAAAGCATGTGTCACCGAATGTCCCACTAAAACGGTGACATTGGTGACACTGATTCTTCAATTCCAGTGCAAAAGTAACGTTTTCCATGCCTAACTGCTACATCTCTCAGACAACTTGCGCAGTTTTGCCCTCAAAATCGGCGCAATCAGCGCAAGCAAGGCATCATCCATCTGTTCAATTGCGGTGCGAAATTACATATTCCTGATGTAACCACCAAATTTTTAGAGGCAGTTGGCACTCGTGGCATCGATAATGGGTGCCACGAACGCCACCATTTTCACTGAAATCACATCACTATAGCGAGTAACTTCACCAAAGGCACAATATCAACTATACCGTTAAAACATTAAAATGATAAAACGATAAATTGATAAATTGCTAAATCAGTCAGCTGATTGATTGCTCAAATGAGAAGTTGATTTTGAAATTGATTGGCAAACACACTCACCAATTCACCAATTGGCTGAAGGACTGACAGCACAACGGACTAATGGATGGACTGACGGATGGACTAATTTCACAAAGGACATGGTACACCTTTATTATATATAGAAGCCATTGAAGCCACTATAGCCACTTGCTTCACCTTATCTACTTGATACAACGTATCCACTATAGCCACTCGGAAAAACAGGGAACCAATCACCTGAAATACCACACATCCTCTATGATGTATGCAGAATGGGGCAACATAACCCAAACGCTTGGAGGGTAATTTCAATCATCTTACTTTTGCCCAGAAAAACGGTCATCAGCGACAGCTTTGGCCATAGTAGTAACAATTAAACCAAAATCAAATGACAGCAAAAAAGACCAAGAATGTGCCTCCGACAAAGGAAGAAGACGAGGCATTGAGAACCTTCATGTATGGTGACAGACTTCGCTCATCTATCAGCATGGAAGAACGCTACCCAGATCTTGAAGAGAGCGATAACTCCGCCATCTCCACTGACACTAATGCAGTGATTCCACCCCCTACAACAGAAGAAGCCCAAGGCCAAGAAACTTCACCAAAGAATGAACAAGAGGAAGAACCAGAGCCGAAGCCTGTTTCTTTTCCTGCTGGTAAGCAGTCACCTGCCCACCGTGTCAGCAGCAAGCAGCGTAGACTTTCACTCGATGAGTATGGCACCGTCTTTCTCCCTGTACCCAAGATTGACCACCCAAAGCCCGTGTTCATCAGCGAGTCACTACGCGACGAACTTGACAAGGTGGCACGTAGGCTCGGAGGCAAGCGGATGAGTGCATCAGGCATCGTAGAGAACATGGTCAAGCACCACTTAGGCATCTATGGGGAGGATATGGAACAATGGTTTAAACTGTGAGCGATAAGACTGGAGTCTGTGACCAGACAGGCGTGGTTTGACACCGAAGGTGGCACAATCGTCTGGAAACTACGTTTTGAGTGCGGCGAGGTTATGTTTTCGGCATCCCGAAAACGACCTCGCCCGCACTCCCGTTGCGAGGGAAATCCGCTCCCCACTGGTCGCAGATTCAGTCAGTCCAGTCACTAAAGTGAATACACTGAAGCAATGATAATTACAGGCACTCAAAACACGAAGAAGCACGGAGGCAGACCGACAGTTGCTGAAGCAAGACGGTTGACAAGGGCAGTCACGGTCAAGTTCTCCAAGAAGGATTACGAAATCCTGAAAGTCAGGAGCAAGAAGGCAAATAAACACATGGCCGAGTACATCCGAGACTCTACCCTAAACCCTGATGTAGCACAGAAGCCTTTAGAGGCGGTAACAAAGGACTACCGTATGCTTGTAGGCATGGCGAACAACCTCAACCAACTCACGAAGATGGCTCACCAAGAAGGAATCATATATCTGTATGTTCCGTTAAACAGTCTGCTGGGTGACATCAGCCATATCGTAAGAGAGTATAAACAGGACGCCGACAAAAAGAGAAAAAGATGATAGGAAAGATTATGAAGGCTGCATCGTTCAAGCGGTGCGTCCAATACGTGACAGGCAAGGAAGATGCGAAAATCCTTGCCTCCGACGGTGTGTTGCTGATGTCAACGCAGGACATCATTGACAGCTTTGAGTTCCAGCGGCAGTTGAATCCCAGGATCTCCAAACCCGTAGGCCATATCGCTCTGAGCTTTCTGCCAAAGGACAAGGACAAACTGACAGACGAGATGATGGCCCGGATAGCAATGGAATATATGGAACTGATGGGCATCAAGGACACTCAGTTTATCCTTGTCCGCCACTTTGATAATGGCAATCCCCACTGCCATCTGGTCTATAACCGTATCAACAACGAGGGCAAGACCATCTCAGACCAGAACGATTTTAGACGGAACGAACAGGTGACGAAACTGCTTAAACGGAAGTACGGACTCACTTTTTCCAATGGCAAGGGAACCACTAAAACCGAGCGATTAAGAGGAAATGAAAAGACGAGATACGAGGTTTATCACATTATTATGAACACACTGGCACAGGCCACTTCATGGCGAGAATTCACAGATGAACTAAAGCGAAACGGTGTTACGATGGACATTGTGATGAAGAAAGATGGAAGTACTAAGATTGCCGACATACAGGGTCTTCGCGTCACCAAAGACGGTAAGGCCTTCAAGGCTTCGCAGATTCGAAGAGGAATGACATACACAAAGATGGACAATATTCTGAAGAGGAATGCACATAAGGAACAGGATACCAAAGCCTCTTGTCAGCAGCAGACAGGCCAAAGCGAACAACCCAGGCAAGCACAAAGACCAGAACAAAAAGAACATCATGAAGAGTCTCAGCAGCACTCTTCCAGTTCATCCATTCCTATTCCATCATTGGGATTGTTCGATACAACTAATCCTGTCTATGACCCAGAAGATGAAGCCTTTCGTCGCCAGATGCAGCGTAAGAAAAAGAAGACGAGTCAATTAAAATTGTAGTAATGAGGATAGGGGGCGTTTGTCCCTCATTCTTTGTAATGTCTTATAGTAATGCCATTTTTATCATCAGCTATCAATTGCAACATGTCATTTCTATTTCTTTCCCTTTTATATTATATGTTATGCCATATTTGCCATGTCCGCAACTATTTACAATTTCCCTTTTAATATAGCACTCTCACTACCAACAGAATTGTACCTGTATGAACGAGTTACCTTTTTCCCATATTCAAATGTATATACTACTTTTATTGATGCATTTTGATTATATGTTTGATTATTGTTTGAATATGAAAAAGAATATACATCAGACACCGCAGAGCTAGTTACCTCTCGATGCATAAAGAATAGATTATTTATATTTGTTTTCAAAGAAAGCATTTTATAGTCCCATCCTATCGTTATTGAATATTGCCATGGAATCTTCTGGATGATTTGGTTGTTAACAATCTGTTTTTGAGGAGTATTCACTACGAAAGATGCGTACAAGTCTTTTCTTGACACGTCTACTTGAAAGTTGCTCCACAATGTATGCACACTTTCACTGACATCACCTGCCAATTTCGTATGTTTATAGCCTCCGTTTATTTTTATATTAATTTTAGTTGATGGTTTGTAAACAGCAGATAAATCAAGTGAAGTCCGTTGATATCTGTTTTCGCTGGAAAAAGTATTAATGAGGTTGTCTCCATCGTAATGATAAACATTGGCAATTGCGTGATTTATATAATAGTATTGGAAGTTTGAGGAAAAAGACATATTGTCGAGACTCCAGTTGTAACTAATTCTAGGCATCAGAAGGATGCTGTTGTCCATTTTCGGATTCCCACGACGAATCATAATACGATCTATCCGCTGTTCCGCATTATTTATTGTATTGGGACTAGGATATGTATTCCCTAATGCTAATGATAATTGCAATCTTTTTTTCTTGCTAATCATATATGCACCCATCAAATTAAGTCGAGGAGTTAAATGGCTTATAGATGGGCTTCCTGACAATTGATATGTCATATAAGAAAGTCCTGGATGAATATTTAATAGTATATTTCCATATATTCTTTTAGAATAATCAGCAAATAAAATTGTTTCAGAGGAATATAGATGCTGTTTCCTATTTTCACTTAATTCATAAGCAATTTGACTATTTCTAAAATATTCATGCAAGCTGAATGTTATACTGCTCTTATCTTTCAGTGAGATACTGTAATTCGCATTAATTTTGGTATATAAATAGTCCTCTGAAGCATTTGACTGGAATGTGTAGTCCAATTCATCATAGTACCTTTCGTATTTACGCTTTGAATAGTAACCGTCAAGAACCACATCTATATGTCTAGAATCAGAAATATCTTTTGAATAATATAAATATGTCGTCGGTTTAACGTATCTCTCATTTTCTTTTTTTAAAAATCTTGCGGATGGGTATGTAGAAGAGTAAGAAATAAAGCCTTCATTGGTATCTTTACCTGTTTTTTGGCGTTCGATGCCAGCCCTTATCATCCACATCTGCTTTTTATCAATTTTGCTGATACTTGCAATCCCATACAAGTTTTCCAGACGATTATTTAGAGAGTAACTGCTATTCTTGATTAAGTTTCCTGTTTTGAAATTTACATATCTTTCAGCCTCTTCATCATTGTCATTTAAACCACAAACATTGTATCCGCCCCATACATTAATATTATAATTGTTGAAAGAGTATTTTGAAACAAGATTGTAATCACCAATAAGATAGCCAATGCCTTGTTTACCTTCCAGCAAAGTATATCCTCCAGACGTAGGTTCTTTTAAAACAAAATTTATGGATGAGGCATCGATAGAATATTTTCCTGAAGGAGAATCAAAATACTCTATCTTTGCAACTTCTTTAGGTCGTAACGATTCTATCTCACGATAAGTAGCTTTACGTCCATTTATGTAGAGTGTTGCTTGCCCTGCTGGTGTAACAACTTCTCCTTTCTGATAATCAACAGACACATTCGGTATCATCATCCGATATAACAAGTCAAAACCACTATGTGTATGTTTACGTTGTAACTCTGTTGGAATGCATATGATATGGTCATCTTCTAACACCAAATTATTTCCTTTAACAACGATTTCTTGTAACTGAATAATATGATTAATAGAATCATTGCCTGTTGTTTGCTGCTGTGCAGTTGCTGAATTTGTAGATAATAATGTTACAAATAATACTATAATATGTCTCATTATTCCTTCTTAATTTGATCCTCTGTATGCTTTATTATAAGTTCTTTTATGTATGCTTCACGTTTCGAGCAATAATCCTCTAAAAAAGAGTCTGCCGAGAAAATTCTCTTAAACGGACATCCTCCATCGCATATTGGGAAACAAAAACACTTTTTACATTTATCAGATTCCAAAGGGTCATTTGCTAAAAGATATTTTAAGCAAAGACTATTTAAATTTGAAAAATCAGAAATGTTGCCTATCTCTTTATCTTGTAATCCTATGTCATTCCAACATTTATAGAGTTCTCCAGATGGACCAATTACAAAACTATTCAAGTGTCTTGCGCTACATTCTCCAAATGAAGGCTTAGGATATAATGATATTGGGATACCATACAAATCATGTTGTTTAATTACGAAATTGCCCCTATCAGAAAAATCCATACAATTGCAATTGGCTTTTGAGGAAAAATCATCCGTAACATAGCCAGGGTGTATGTTTATCTTATAGTCATGGTATCTTCCTGTCATGAAATTATACAGTTTATGGTATTCCTCAGAATTGGACTTGTCTATATTAACTCTTAACGCAACTCTGACATCAGGATACTTGAAGAACAAATTATCTATATTGTGAACGATTCTCTTATAGCTGTCTGCATTTTTGTAATGGGGACGGCGTTTATTGTGAACTTGCTCTAATCCGTCTATGGTGATTTGCAATCCCATTATCTTTAGATGTTTCAGTTTTGAAATTTTCTCATCGTCAAGGAGATACCCATTGGTTATCATAAAGGCTTGATAATTAGGATACTCTTGCATAAACATCTTTGACAACCTTTCAATAAATCCAAACTTCAGAAGAGGTTCCCCTCCATACCATGTAACTCTCAGATAATTTGTCTTCTTGAAAATTTTAGTAAACTTAATGATACTATTTGCCATCTTTTCTTCGTCCAATACATTTTTACTTTTAATACCGGACTCATAACAATAAGAGCATCTAAAGTTACATGCAGTAGTAGGTGCGATTGTTAAGGATAAATAGTTCTTGTCATATCTTGCTAATGTCCTTTCCAATTTGATACGATTGTAGATGTTTATATCATTGTCGATGACAACATATTGCTTTTTCAATTCTTCAAGAAAAGGCGACGCGACATCTGCAAATTCACCTTTTGCACAAGACTCTAATCTGTACTTGTCGTCAATATCAAAGCGCATCAGATTGTTTGTGTATGAATTATATAAGTAAATGTTACTACCTAATTCAAAAAGATAATTATATATTGACCAAATCATACTTATATTTATTTCTGTTAATGTAAAAAAGAGGA